>JANMSX010000008.1:0-268097 GCA_031389785.1 Desulfobulbaceae bacterium
TATGGCCTCGATAACCAATCTCGACTTACAGGACCAGGGCTACCGCGATATGCTGATGAGGCACTTGAAATCGGATGATTTCTTTGCGGTGGAGCGTTTTCCGACCGCATCGCTGACGCTGACCGGCTGGCAAGAGCAGAGCGGGGCACCTCCTGAGGCACCCAACGGGATTGCCATGGGTGAGCTGACCATCAAGGACGTCACCCGCTCGATCAGTTTCCCGGCCATCGTCGCCCCCCAGCAGGAAGGCGGCATCAAGATCCATGCGGCATTCGACATCGACCGCACCCGCTGGAACGTCTGCTACGGATCGGCCAGGCTGTTCGAGCGTCTCGGCATGCATCTGGTGCATGACCTGATCAGTCTGGAGTTGTTCGTCAGCGCGAATAAAGAGCCATCGGGATTGTCGCATGCACGGATGGTTATTGCATGAACCGCAGTGATTCCGACATTCTCAATACATCTCAGCCAATGGACGAGGAGCTATGACTCTTCGTTGTATTGCCAAAAACTAGGCAGCGGCAACGTCCAAACAGACAGACGCTTCTGTTTTATCTAACAAAAAAGGAGGTAACCTTTCAGCCTCTGATTGCGATGAATAATCGCTATCGGGATCGCTATCGAAATCGAAATCGAAATCGAAATACTATGGCATTTGGATATGATAATGCCGTACAGGAGAGCGGGATTCGATACCGATAGCGATTTCGATCCCGATGAATCCAATGTCAACGAACTGAATAGTTACAAAAAGGAGAATATACCATGCCTACGATAACGACCGGAGACAATACACAGATCTATTATAAAGACTGGGGCAGTGGACAGCCCGTAGTTTTCAGTCACGGCTGGCCGCTCACCGCGGACGCCTGGGAGGACCAGATGTTCTATCTGGCCTCTCGCGGCTATCGTTGCATCGCCCATGACCGCCGCGGCCATGGGCGATCAAGCCAACCCTGGAACGGCAACGACATGGACACCTATGCCGACGACCTGGCAGCGCTTGTCGAAGCGCTCGACCTGAAGTCGGCGATCCATGTCGGCCACTCCACGGGTGGCGGCGAAGTTGCCCGTTATATCGGCCGCCACGGCACGAAACGAGTGGCCAAGGCCGTGCTGATCGGGGCGGTACCGCCACTAATGCTGAAGACTGCCGCCAACCCCGGTGGCCTGTCTCTCGAGGTCTTCGATGGTATCCGCGCCGGTGTTCTCGCCGACCGATCCCAGTTCTTCAAGGATCTCACCATGCCGTTTTACGGCTACAACAGGCCGGGTGCCAAGGTCTCGGAAGGCGTGCGCGAGTCATTCTGGCTCCAGGGAATGATGGCCGGTTTTCCCGCCTCGTACTTTTGCATCAAGGCCTTCTCCGAGACGGACCTCACTGAAGATCTTAAGAAGTTTGACGTGCCGACTCTGATCCTGCATGGCGATGACGACCAGCTTGTGCCGATCGGTGACTCGGCGATGTTGTCGTCGAAGTTGATCAAGGGTTCCACGCTGAAAGTCTACCCTGGTCTGCCGCACGGCATGTGTTCGACCCACAAGGATCGGATCAATGAGGATCTGCTGGCGTTCATCCGGACCTAGTCACGGGCGTGACCATGCCCGTCGCGAAGACTCCTGGACCAGATCTTCTCGGTCTGGCCCAATGCGGGCTTTCGCCGCGCTCACGGGCAAGCCGTGAGGCCGCGCAGCGCTCCATCGACCGCATCGTCCAGCGCAGGACGGAACGCTCTGTTCCGGTTTCCGCCACATGGGCCGCAGCCATCCTCGGCGACAAGCCCAAAGGTCCGCTGTTCCCGGCCGACGCCGTGCTTGAAGCCCTGAAGAACACCAGCATCCCGATTCTGCATATCGGCGGCGACCACGATATCATCTTCCCGGTCGAGAACTGGTACGCGTTGAATCAGCAACTGCCGACAGTTCAATTGCTTACCTTTCCGCTGGCCGGCCACGGACCGCATCACGAGCATCCGCAAGCCTGCGCGGAACATATCGCGACATTCGTGCGGACAACCGGCTGACGACATGAGAAAGGAGCGGAAAAATGGCTCACGACAACTATCCAAAAGAACTTCCGGCACTACGCTTTGTCGATCTTCCGTTCCGTTGCCACTCAGTCCCCATATTCCGCAGCCAACGGAAAATATCCAGTAGCAAGTTGAGAAACATTCCTTATTTTAAATCCGCAGGGCTGTGCCGTCATCTTTCATCGGCCAGCACACAGATGCTGGCTGGTGCATAACCTGATCAGCCTGGAGTTGTTCGCAAGAGCAAACAGGGCTTGATTGGGTTTATGGCTGGAGCCCAGACTGCAGGAATTTGTTGGTGGAGTTGGATTCAACGGAGAATCAGGGGTATATTATGGATGAACATTGCCGCAACGCCTTACAGTATCTGGCCGGAAACGCCGCCGGAACTTCCACGAACGGCAGTTGCAGGATTAAGAATGGAGACGCCACGGAAGTGGAATTGCTCGACTCGTATTCCCGGGCGGTTATTAAGGTGGTGGATACGGTGGGACCGGCGGTCCTGATGGTTTCGAGGAGAAAATCGGGCGGAGGCAACTCTTCTGCCCAGGAAGGAGCGGGCTCCGGGGTGATTATCGCACCGGACGGCTATATCCTCACCAACAATCACGTTGTTCAAGGAGCGGATGCGCTCTCGGTGACCAAGCAGGATGGCGCCACCCTCGATGCGGTGCTGATCGGGACCGATCCGGCAACCGATCTGGCGGTTATCAGGGCCAGTGGTTCCGATCTGCATTATGCGGTACTCGGGGAATCGAGCAAGCTGAAAGCCGGCCAGCTGGTGATCGCCATCGGCAACCCCTTCGGCTTCAACTCCACCGTCTCCACCGGTGTGGTGAGCGCTCTCGGTCGCGCCCTGCGAAGCACGGAGGGACGACTCATCGAGAATATCATCCAGCATACGGCTCCCCTCAATCCGGGCAATTCCGGTGGCCCGCTTGTCGACTCCAGGGGCCAGGTTGTCGGCATAAATACAGCCATAATCGCCATAGCGCAGGGCATCGGCTTTTCCGTTCCGACCGACACGGCTATATGGGTTATATCGGAGATACTTGTCCACGGCCGAGTGCGCCGGTCATTTCTCGGCCTGGCGGCCCAGCAACGGCAACTGAATCGCCGTTTGGTCCGTTTGCACAATCTCGAGAATACCTTCGGCGTCGAGGTGGTCGGCCTGAATCCGGATGGTCCCTCGGAGCGGGCCGGTCTACGAAAAGGCGATATGATCGTCTCCATTGCCGGGAAAAAGACGGAAACCGTAGACGACCTTCACCGCACCCTGTCCGAGCATGCCGTGGGAAATCCGATCGACCTCGTCATACTCCGCAGACAAGAACGCATAGCCCTGGATGTTACCCCCGTCGAAGCGGTTCAATGAGAAAAAGAGCAAATATACGTTGAAAAACTCGTAAAAAGCCGCCACAAAGATCATAGATCCAGTTGACTGCTTTAAATCCGTTAAAATACATCTGATAATGGAGGAAAAACATGACCCTTCGCCGTATCGCCAAGATCTTCAAGAGCCGGCCCACCATCGAGGGTGCCGGTGTGCATCTCAAACGTGCCTTCGGCTATTCCCAGGTACCCCAGTTCGATCCTTTTTTAATGTTGGATGATTTTCATACCAGCGATCCCGATGAATACCTGCCCGGCTTCCCCTGGCATCCGCACCGGGGAATAGAGACCATCACCTATATCCTTGAAGGCCGCGTCGAACATGGCGACAGCATGGGCAACGCAGGCATGATCGGCGCCGGAGACGTACAGTGGATGACTGCCGGCAGCGGTATAATCCACCAGGAGATGCCCAAGGAGAGCCCCACCGGGACCATGTGGGGCTTCCAATTCTGGGCCAACCTGCCGGCCAGTCATAAGATGATCGCTCCTCGTTACCGGGAGGTCAAGGCAGCCGACATCCCGGAGGTTGCCATGGCAAGCGGCGTACACGTCAAGGTGGTCGCAGGCGAAATCGCCGGGGTGAAAGGTCCGGTACGGGATATCGCCATCGAACCGGAGATGCTCGATATCACCGTACCGGCGGGGACAGTGTTCAGGCATGCGTTGCCCGCCCAACACACCGCCTTTGCGTATGTACTCGACGGCGAGGGCTATTTCGATGACTGTCGCGATGCCTACGCCTATGAAATAGTAGGCCATGGCTGGACCGATCTGGAGCGCCGGTGTATTTGCCAACATGAGACGGTGGTGCTGTTTGAGCATGCCGGAGATACCGTGCAGGTGACGACAACTGACAAGCCTGTCCGCTTCCTGTTCGTTTCAGGAAAACCGCTCAATGAACCGGTCGCCTGGTACGGGCCGATCGTGATGAACACCCAGGAAGAGCTGCGAGTCGCCTTCGAGGAATTCAATAACGACACATTCATAAAATCATGGATTGGATAACCAAACAGATTGCCATCGGCGATTGTCTTGATGCTGTCAACCGGGCAACCGAAGTCGATACGGTATTATGCCTGATATCGAATTGCTGCGAAGAACGATCTGACATTAATGGCTGTTGCATCCCCTTGCATGATGGCTCAGGAAATAACAGAGAACATGTTCTTGCCGCCATCGATTTTATTGCAGAGCAGGTTGAGAGGGGTCTCAAGGTGTTGGTACATTGTCGTGCAGGGCGAAGTCGTTCAGTCTGTGTTGTTGCGGCATATTTCATCCGCCACCAGGGGCTTTCCAAAAGGCAGGCGATAGCAATGATTACGAAGAAAAGACAGATTTATCTCTCTGATGGTGTTGATGAAATTTTCAAGCATCTCAGAGAGAAAAAACCTCCTTCGCTCTCCCGCTCAATGTCAGCAAGATTCAGGAAATTTTTGCAGAAACCCGGATCAAGGAAGCGCTGACAGATTCTTCCCCCCATGCCAGTGCACCTGGTCGGCAAAAGAGACTGCGCGGGCCACAAAGTGCAGTATGCCTTTGCGCACGGGCAAAACTTCATCGGACCAAAGGTGTAAAAATCTCAAGCGCCAGAAGTACGTAATGGAAGTTCCGGTTAGATGAAATGAGGTAATCAATTATGAAAGGATTTCTCAGATTTTTTTTCGCAGGGCGACAGTTGTGTGCCGCTTTCGGAAACGACTGGCAAACATGTGGAAAAATATCGTCATTTCAGAGAATTTCTGCTCAGCAACCGGGATGCTCTGCGCCTGCTCGCTGAAATGGAAATGCTCTACTACAGCGGCAGGTCGTTTACCACTGCCGATATCAGCTATCAGTATGAAAACCTCTTTGGCCATGTGGGCGATCTCGTACGTTCTCTCAATGCCTTGACTGACGATCGGTTTAGCGTACTCTATGTAAAAGCCAAGGAGATCAATTCCTCTGTCACCTCGTTTTTAAAACCGGCAATCACCAGGCAGACCATGGCCCCCGTGGTCTCCTTGCAAGATGTATTTCCAGCCGCTGCCAGCAGTGTTGGCGGCAAAGCCGCTCATCTTGCCGTGATCGGCCGGCAAACCGAGGCGAGGATTCCCGCCGGCTTTGTGGTGACAGCTACCGCCTACGACCAGTTTTTGCAGGCGAATAGAATCGACCAGATGGTTTTGGACGAATTAGCCGGCCTCTCGCCCGGCGACGCCAGGCTCGAAGAGGTAAGCGCCCGTTTAACCCAGCTCATTCTCGCCGCAAACGTCCCCGAGGAACTTGTAGCCCAGCTCTTGGCCCACTACGATGCCCTCGAAGAGCAGACTCAGCCGGGTATCCGTGTCGCCATGCGAAGCAGTGCGGTGCGCGAAGACTCCGAGGCCTCCTTTGCCGGTCAATATCGCTCGGTATTGAATGTACCCGGAAAACACCTTGTTGCAGCCTACAAAGAGGTGGTGGCAAGTTCCTTTTCCCCACGGGCCATCGCCTATCGACAGATGGCCGGTATCGATATTACCGAGACGCCCATGTGCGTCCTGGGCCTGGCGATGATTGAGGCCGCCGCCGGCGGTGTCCTCTACACCGCCGATCCGTCCGGCAACGACCCGGAAACGATGCGGATAAATGCCGTATTGGGCCTGGGAGAACAACTTGTCAGTGGTATCTCTGCCGCGGATACGTTTATTGTCGACAAAGCAACGGGGGCTTTCAAAGGTTACAAAATTGCGGCCAAAACGCTGCCCCTTGACGCCGGCATTGAGGGTACGGCGGAACACCGGGTTCCTTGGCAGGAAGCGCAAAAGGCTGCTCTTTCCTCCATCCCGGATCATACTGTACTGGTGGCGAAGACCGCTTCTCCTCGCTACGCGGAAGTAATGGGCCGGATCAGTGGGCTTATCACGGAAGTCGGCAGTACCATGTGTCATCTTGCCTCGGTTGCCAGGGAATTCGGGGTGCCGATGGCGGTGAACGTCACCGATGCCACCAGAACCCTCGCCTCGGGAGATCTGATCACCCTGTTTGCCCAGGAAGAATCCGCGATATATCCTGGCATTTTGGCGAATGGCAAGCCATCGGGCATGTCGACGAAAAGGCGTATTCTGGGCAGCTCGGTCCACCTGAAAATGCGCTCAGTACTTGATTGTCTCTCGCCACTGCATTTAACGAACCCCGACGATCCGGCATTTCGGCCCGAGAGTTGTTCCTCACTCCATGATATCATCCGTTTTGCCCATGAACAGGCGATACGTGAAATGTTCAACCTTTCAGCCCTGGCCCAAGGACAATCCGTCACGGTGAAGCTCTCGACCCATATCCCCCTGACGCTCCACCTCATCGATCTGGGTGGCGGCCTGAAACCGGGACTCAGCACCTGTGACAAGGTCACGGCGGAGGAGTTTGCCTCCAAACCGATTAAAGCACTCTGGCGGGGATTCAGCCATCCCGGTATCAACTGGAGCGGTACCGTGCAATTTGCCGACAATAGTTTCCTGGCACGCCTGGCGGCTGCGGCGACCTCTGAATTCGGACCTGAACCCGGAGGCGACAGCTATGCCCTTATCGGAACCGGCTATCTCAATTTCTCGGCAAAATTTGGCTACCACTTTGCAACGCTCGACACGTTCTGCGGTGACGAGCCGGATCATAACTATCTCTCACTGCAATTCTCGGGAGGTGTCGGCACGTTCTATGGCAAGACCCTGCGGGTTCAGTTCCTGGGTAAAGTCCTGAGTGAGCTGGGCTGTGCTGTCACCCTGCAGAATGATGTCTTGGAAGCCTCGCTCAACCGTTTTTCCCGCACCGAGACGCTCGAGCGACTTGAGCATATCGGTCGATTGCTGGCCAGCAGCAGACTGCTCGATATGGCGATCGCCAGTCAGCAGGACGTCGACACGTTGGCGGCGGAATTTATGAGCGGTAATTACGATCTGCTCAATTTCAAAGTGCGGGCCGGTCTCCCGTCGTTTTACACCCATCTCGGAAATTGGCGGCTCACCGAGGAAGACGGGTCACCTTGTTGTCTGTCGGATGGCTCTGCGCGGATCAATTCACTCTCAGCCGGCGTATCCGGTCTGATCGCAAAAACCTTCGGCCATTCATATCAAGAGCTCCTGGATACCCTCGGGGCCTATTACTACTTCCCCCTGGCTATTGCCAAGCGCGACGCAGCGGCCAATGCCGATATTTCCCTTCTGGTCAAACCGTTACGGGGAAATATAGACCAGGCAGGTGGGCTGGTCTTTGGCTTGCGGGACATCGGCAATTATTTTGTCTTGAGAATCAACGCCCTTGAAGATAACGCGATCCTCTTTGAGTTCGTCGACACTAAGCGGTTCGAACGTGCCCGGATCAAAATACCCGTTGCCAAGGAAATCTGGCATCTTCTTCGGGTGACCGTGACAGACAACCTTGCAGCGTGTCTGGTTAATAATACGTCAGCTTTTGCGTATCAGGCGGAAAGACCTATTCGAGGTCATGTCGGACTTTGGACTAAGGCCGACTCTGCAGTGCTTTTTAAAGATCTGGTCATTGATGATGGCAAAAAGCATCACATCATCACGAAGTGACACCGGTACACCACCCTCGTTATTCACTGAGGTGGTATGAGGCCTGGTTTCGACCATGAACGACAGCCTCAATTGTGCCAGCCAAATAAATAAAGAGCTTTTTACTGTCAGTGAATGTACAGTAGATGAATAAGTGTGCAGGACATGTTGGAAGTAAAAACACTGGAAAATTTACCGCACAATCCTTGCAGAGAGGAAGTGCGGTTTTTTTGTTTGGACCAACACACTGCGAGCCGGCTAACCAGTTGTTGGTAGATCGGGAATTAATCAAGTGGTTTCCAAGTGAAACCCTGTTTTCAAGGAGTAGTAAAAATGTCAGAAGGTACAGTTAAATGGTTTAATGATGCTAAGGGTTTCGGTTTTATTGAGCATGATGGAGGCAAGGATCTCTTTGTCCATCATTCGGCAATCCAGACCCAAGGATTCAAATCCCTCACGGAAGGCGCCCGTGTAAAATTTGATATCGTCGATGGCCCAAAAGGCCCGGCTGCAGCGAATGTTGTACAGCTGTAAGCCTTGTAATTGACCATTACACAAAAAACCCCCGCAAAATGCGGGGGTTTTTTGTTTGACCGCCTGGCATGAAGGAAACAGTGAAAGGCGGACCTGCCCCGAAAAGAACCAAAATCAATCAAAATTTACTCCACCTGCCCCTGGGCAATCATTTTGTCTTGCTTTCAAGCAAACAAAATAGGAATATTAGAGGGCTGTGTTGTGCAATTTGTTTCAGAATTTCCACGTCGCAATCGTCTGTCAACGTCATCCTATCAAACAAATTCAAATTAGAGGTGTCTCCTTGGCAAGAAGCAATTTTTCGTTTGAAAAACGCCAGAAAGAATTAGAAAAAAAGAAAAAGAAAGAAGAAAAACAACAACGCAAGCAGGAAAAAAGCAAAAACCTGCCAGAGGAAAATGCTGACCAGGTCCAGGACGAGAAAAACCCGGATTTGGACTCATGACAATACGCTCTTCATGAAGAGATCGTGTCAAGAGAATAAGGGAAACGCGTCTGTCTCTAAGAGACATAATCCTATTTGATAGATAAATTTCCCTGACCATTCAGGTTGTTTTCCAGCTTAGAGCGAAACGATCCCGTGTATCCTGTTTTATATTCCCCCTTCAAGTCACTTCACTCTTTTCCAGTCATTTGAGTCATAATGACCATTGAGGTTGGCAGAGGTTTTGAATCATTCGATTTGTGAATCCACTTTTTCACAGATACGAGAGTATTCCTGACCAGCAATACTCTGCGATTTTCAGGAATTATCGTTACCGATCAATCCAATGCCAAAGAACTGAAGAGTTACTGAATTTTAGAGATACTCCCCATCACGAATGGAATGACTTCAATGCCTGAAAAACATGACATAAAACCAGGCCAGTCCCTTGAGCTGCTGAAAGAGTTGCACATCCTTACCCGCGACGGGCGCATGAATCAGGATAGCAGACGAAAACTCAAACAGGTATATCACCTCTATCAGTTCATCGAGCCGCTCCTGCAGGAAGTTCAACAGGATCACCACGATATCTGCCTTGTCGATCATGGAGCGGGCAAGTCGTATCTTGGTTTCATCCTCTACGATCTGTTTTTCAAGCAGCAGGACAGCGGCTCCCGGATCTTCGGCATAGAGACACGGGATGAACTGGTGGAAAAATCCCGTGCCCTGGCAGAACGGCTCGCATTCCCCGGCATGACCTTTTTGAAACAGTCCGTGGCCGAGGCCAGCGAGTCCGAATCTCTACCGGCAACAGTGGATATTGTCACCGCCCTTCATGCCTGCAATACCGCGACGGACGACGCCATTCATTTTGCCCTGAAGAAGCATGCCAAATTCATCGTGCTGGTGCCCTGCTGCCAGGCCGAGGTGGCTGCGATACTCAGGAAAAACAAGGGCAAGGCGCTGGCCCAGAGCAGTCTGACCGAGATCTGGCGGCATCCGCTGCACACCCGTGAATTCGGCAGCCTGATCACGAATGTGCTGCGCTGCCTGCAACTGGAGGCCCATGGCTATCAGGTCAACGTGACCGAACTTGTGGGGTGGGAACACTCGCTGAAAAACGAACTGATCATCGCAGCCTACAAGAATCTGCCGTGCCGCCGCCCGACCGAGCGCTTACATGAGGTGATCCACTCATTGGGGCTTGAAGAAATTGGCTGGCGATTCTCGGCAACCAATAGTTGCAGCGACTTCGAAGCATAATTGCAATCAATCCAGGGGCATATTACTGATTGTCCATTTTTTAATATATACAAAGAGGGCCTTTTAAAAGATGTACTTTTCCGCCTGGCTGGTCGCATCGGCACCTTGGCGAAGACCGTAAACAGGCCGGCAAAGCCGGAATTGGTACTGAACTGCTTGGTGCCGTTCAGGATATAGTGCCTGCCATCCTCGGAGAGAATCGCCGTGGTTTTCGCGCCCAGGGCATCCGACCCGGAGCCCGGCTCGGTCAGGCAATAGGCCCCGATCATCTCAGCACGGATCAGTCTGCCCAAGTACCGCTCTTTCTGTTCGGCGGTGCCGTAATAGATCAGTGGCAGCATACCGATGCCGGTATGGCACATATAGCTCAGGCCGAAATTGAGGGCAAAGGCCATTTTCTTCATAACCAGCATGCTGGTCGCCTTGTCGAGCTCCAGGCCGCCGTACTCCTCCGGCGCATCGATCATCATCAGTCCGAGCTCGGCACATTTCTTCAGTTTCTCAACCACCAGAGTGAAATTCCCGGCCTCGATCCCCTCGTTGATCGGCATGATATCGCCTGCCACAAACTGTTCGGTAGTCTCGGCAATCTGTTTGTGTTCGTCGCTGAAATCCTCTGGCGTAAACACCTCCAGACACTCAATTTCCCGCAGCAGATACTCGCCGCCGTTGCATATTTTTTCAGCCGTTCTCATTCCTCTGCACGCATCCCGGACAATGCGGCCGGGTGCTTGTAGACTGCCTCCTCGACTTTCCGGTTCAGACATGAATGTTCAATCGTGCCGAAGATGGCATTGCGGATATAGGCCGAGGGAAGGGTCTCACGAATTTCACCGCCCGCTATGCCCTGGTTGATGATATCGATGATAAGACGGTTGAACTGCCGGACCAGGTCATAGGCCTCGCTCTGAAAATATTCCTCCGAATTTCTGACCTCCAGCAGGATTATCCTGGCAAACACCCGGTGATTGGCATAGCGCTCGATACAGGAAAACTATTGACTTTCAAACCCAAAGATACAGTAAGCACCTTCAACTTGGGAATTGGTATGGAAAAAACATCTTCGATATAGCAACATTAACCACGCAACTGAAACTGGAGCCGGTCCGGATCAAAAGCAACTTTCCGAAAAGCATGGAAGCGAGGATTGGTTTCCAATATTTTCGACCTATCTCACTTTGTGCCCCCTCATTATTGGTGGTCTCAAAACAGGACCCGGCGCTCCAGCTGACCGGGTCCTGCGGGTAGTGTTTTGAGTAGCGGTCAGCTGAAGACGGGGCGAGGCAGAACCTTGGCCTGCTCAGCGATTTGGGGTACCATATGCTCCCATTCGATGGCCATCATGTGCACGCCGTGTACACCTTTCAATTCTTTGAATTCTTCGATCTGCTCGCAGGCCATATTGATGCCTTCCTGGGCGACTTTGTCCTTCTCGACACCTTTCAAACGATCAATGATAGCATCCGGGACGTCCATCCCCGGCACCTTGGATTTCATATACCTTGCCATACCGACGCTCTTCATCGGGGTGACACCGCCCAGGATATAGACTTTTTCGGTGAGGCCTTCTTCATTGGCGATGCGAATGAATTCGCGGAATTTTGCCATGTTATAGATGCATTGCGTCTGGATGAAGTCGGCACCGGCCTCGATCTTCTTGGCCAGGCGATGGACGCGCCACTCAAAGGGGTCGGCAAAAGGATTTGCGGCTGCGCCGATAAACATTTTCGGCGGTTTATGGATTTCGTTACCGCTTAAAAATAATCCCTCATCCCGCATCTGTTTGACCATGGCGATCAATTGAATGGAGTCGATATCAAAGACACCCATGGCATCGGGATGATCGCCGAATTGCTGGTGATCTCCTGAAAGGCAGAGCATATTGCGGATGCCCAGTGCGGAACTCCCGAGAATATCGGACTGCATGGCCAGCCGATTTCTATCCCTGCATACCATCTGATAATTGGGTTCGAGCCCTTCCTGGATGGCAATCAGCGATGCCGCCCAACTGGCCATTCGCACGACCGCGGTTTGATTGTCCGTAATATTGACGGAATCGACGTTTCCTTTCAGGAACTTTGCCTTTTCCCGCACCTCTTCGACGTCGGTCCCTCTGGGTGGCCCCAGCTCGCCGGTGAAGGCAAACTGACCGGATTTAAGGACCTTTTCCAAGTTACTTCCGGAATTGAAATGTGTTTCTGTGCTCATATGTAATCCTCTGCTTCTCGATAAGGGTAAGAGGAAAAGATGAATAAATCGTTTTATCTTGTTATTTCGCCATCTTTTCAGGTTTCCTGTATCCGGGTTGAATCAGGTTCCTTGGAGTTTGATTTTTCCAGCCACGGGTGGTGTTTATCTTCTTGATGGCATCCAAACGGCCTTGACCGGAGAGACGTTCCCAGATCCTGAACCAGGCGCAAGGCTGCTCGCTGCTGATCTCACAGCTCCCTTTGTTGGTTCCTCCGCAAGGGCCGTTCAAAAGACCTTTCGCACACATGGTGATCGGGCAGATCCCACCGGTGGAGCCGAGAATGCACTGGCTGCAGGAACGGCATCGTTCTTCATACCAGCCCACGGCCTGATTTACGGCGAGCCCGCTGGTGTCGACCGCCGGAAAGGTGGGAATTTTCGGATAACGTTCAGCGAGAAACTGAATGCCGACCCCGCAGGCCATGGACATCAACGCATCGAATTTCCCCTCTTCGATGATGTCGTCGAGTTCGGCCAGGTACTCGCGGTCGCATTGCCGTTCGATGGTGTGTCCCTGAATGTCGATGGGGGCATCATCGAGCCGTCTGGCCATCTCGAGTTCGGTATTCAGTACGGCAACCTCTTTTTCTCCGCCGGCGAGACACACCGAGACGCAGGTGCCGCAGCCGACGTTCAAGACCTTGTTATACCCTTGCAGCATGTCCTTGATCTCGGCAAAGGGTTTTCTTTGGGCAACAATCATAATATCCTCCAATAGGACCGGGACGGATTCTGTCCCGGTCCAGTCAAATACTAACTAAAGACCGACGTTTGCGAGATCCGGTCCGAGGTATACTCTTTCGTTCTCCCCAAGCATGCCCATGGATAGACAGATGAGTGTCCAGAGATGCAGGGTGTGCCATTTGCCGTTGTAATGCTCGCGAATGTCATGGATCTGGGCATGGCAGTTGTGGCACGGCGTGATGGCGTAGTCGGCGCCCGTAGCCATGATCTGCTCGGCCTTCAGCCGGCCGTATTCACGGCGGGCATCGGGGAATCCCGACTGCAGGAAACCGCCGCCGCCGCCGCAGCAGTAGTTGTTCGATTTGTTGGGGGCCATGTCGATGAAATTTTCCTCGCCGACCACCTTCTTCACCACGTAGCGGAGATCATCGGCCACCGGGTCGCCGAAGGACTTCCTGACCAGCTGGCAGGGGTCCTGGACGGTGAAGGTGACCTTCAGGTCCTTGTTCCAGTCGGAGCTGACCGGCAGTCTTCCTTCCCGGATCCATTTTGCGTAATACTGGATGATGCTGGCAATCTCGAATTTGTGAGAGATGTTGAATTTTTTCAGTCCGGCCCGGACTGCGAAGAGTTCGTGGCCTCATTCCGTGTTGAGCCAGACCTTGCAGCCAAGGTCGTCCACCGCCTTGGCCTTGACCCGAATGATGTGTTCCCAGCTCTTGGTGTCGGCCAGGAACAGGCAGTAGTTTTCCGCCGCCCATCCTTTGGAAGCATAGGTCCAGTCGGCTCCCACCGTTTTGAGGATTTTCCAGAGCGGGATCATCTCGTCGGGCTCGGTCACCGGCTCCCTAGAATTCTGATTGAGGAAGAAATAAGCCCCCTCCTTGTCCATGGGGGCCTGCAGCTCTTCAAAACCCGCCTGGGTCTGGCGCACCTCCTCGGCAACGTCTTCAACCACGAATCGCCAGTCTTCTTCGGTGGCCCCCATGGCGCTGCAGGTATCGTTACGCAGGGCCATGTCGCATGAACCGAGGATTCCTTTGGGGCGCTGATCACGAGGTCTGCTGTTCCTCAGGTTAAAGACCAGCTGGGGGATATTGATTTTCATCGGGCAGACATAGATACAACGCTCGCACATGGTACACATCCACGGCCAGTTGGAGGCCAGCAGTTCCTCGTCCATGCCGAGAGAAGCCATACGCAACACTTTTCGTGGGTCCAGTCCTTCCAGTCCGGTTGCCGGGCAACCGGAAGTGCAGGCTCCGCAGGTCAGACACATGTCAAGGTTGCCGCCTTCAGGCAGAAGACCTTTGACCGTGTCCATGAACCTGCTTTTCTTATTCCCGCCTATTTTTATTACTCCAGCAGACATAGTTGACTCCTTTTGTTAGGCTTGTATCGCCTTCTTCAACATATCCTTCAAAGGGTTTGGTCCAGGTGGGATCGCCCCTATGCAGGGACAGCGGCCTTCCTGGGTTTTGCCTTCAAGGGATTGGGTCCGAGGGATATGATGTGTTCGGTCATCTCCTGGGCGTATTTTGCAAACGTCGGGCCTTCGCCCGACGACAGGTTATACATCCTGACCCGGTCGCCTTCGATGCCGATCTCCTCCAGAAGCTGATGGATGTGATCGACACGTTCCCGGCAGCGGAGATTTCCCTGGTTGTAATGACAGTTGCCTTCCATACAGCCGACGCAGTACACCCCGTCGGCACCTTCCTGGAAGCATCTGAGCAGGTACATCACATCCACTTTGCCGGTGCAGGGGACGCGGAGTATCTTTATATTCGTAGGGTACGTCAGTCTCATCGAACCTGCCAGGTCCGCGGCGGAGTACCCTCAGTAGTCGCAACAAAAGGCTACAATAGTCGGTGTGAATTCAGTCATCTCATTCCTCCCGCCAGCAGTGTTTCGATCTCACAGGTTATCTGGTTGTCTTCGTAGTTGTTGAGTTTGATGGTCTGTCTCGGGCAGACGCAGGCGCATACCCCGCATCCCTGACAGAGTGCCGGATCGATCTGGATCTCTCCTTCCTCAACATTGAATCTCGGAACCTCAAACGGGCAGGAGCGGACACAGGTCAGACACTTGACGCATTGATCCGGGTTCACTTCAGCCTTGATGGCCGACAGTTTGATCTGGTCCTTGGAGAGGAAGGTGACGGCCCGCGATGCCGCGGCGCTCGCCTGGACGATGGCCTCGGAGACCAGCTTCGGGCCATGGGCGGTACCGCACAGAAAGACACCGTCGCTGCCCATATCCACCGGTCGCAGCTTGACATGCGCCTCAAGGAAATAACCCTCGGAATTGGTGTTCAGTTTCAACTTCCTGCCCACTTCTTCGGAACCGCTCGGCAACACGCCTGCGGAAAGCGCCAGGATATCGGAACATATTTCGATATCCCGTTGCAGGACATGATCCTTGACCGTCACCAGGATGCCTTCGCCTGCGGCCTTGACCGTCGGCGGATTGTCTTTCTGATAGCGGACAAAGATGACCCCCTGTTTCCTGGCCTCGGTGTAATAGTCTTCGAGCAGGCCGTACATGCGCATATCGCGATAGAGGATATACACCTGGGTGTCCGGACTGCTTTTCTTGATGGCCAGCGCGTTCTTCACCGCCGACTGGCAACAGATCCGCGAACAGTTGGGCCGCTCGTCGTTGCGGGAGCCGACGCATTGGATCATCACGACGGAACCCAGACCAGCGGCGCCTTTTTCCGCCAGCCGGTCACTCAGCTGGGTCTGGGTGAGAACCCGGTCGTCTTCCCCGTAGAGGAATTCCTTCGGAGTGTATTCACCTGCGCCGGTGGCGACGATGATGACCCCGTGCTGGATTTCCTGCGGCAGTTCATAGCCGTTCACGCGTACCGCGGTCTTGAAGTTGCCCTGGAATCCTTCGAAGCCGACAATCTCCGAATCGGCGAGAACGGTGATCTTCTCATCCGAGGTCACCTGGACCGCAAGCTGCTCCACGTAGGCCCTGATGTCGGCGCCTTCGATGGTGTGATGCAGTTTTCGTCCCATGCCGCCGAGCTGAGTCTGCTTTTCGATCAGGGTTGATTCAAATCCCTGTTTGGAGAGATCGAGGGCGGCGTTCATGCCGGCGATTCCTCCTCCTACCACCAAAGCCCGTTTGTTGACCGGGATGACCTTGCCGTGAAGCGGCTTCAACCGGACGGCACGGGCAACGGCCATGCGGACCAGATCCCTGGCCTTCTCAGTGGCGAGTTCAGGATTGTAGGCATGAACCCAGGAGTCCTGGTTTCTGATGTTGGCCATCTCAAAGAGGTATCTGTTCAGACCGCATGCCTCAAGGGTTTCCATGAACATCGGGGCATGGGTTTTCGGACTGCAGGAGGCGACGACCACCCGGTTCAGTTGGTGTTCGAGAATCTTGTCCTTGATCTTGGCCTGGGTGTCCTGGCTGCAGGTGAACAGGTTGTTGTCGACAAAGACCACGCCCGGAAGCGTTGCCGAATACTCCTGGACGCCGGGGACATCGACGACGCCGGCAATATTGGTGCCGCAGTTGCAGATGAAGACACCGACCCGCGGTTCCAGGCCGGAGATGTCGATCTCCTCCGGAATCACCCTTTCTTTGGTGTCCGTTCCCCGGGCCGAGGCTATCTGGCAGCCGGCAAGACCCGCCGCGGCGCTGGCTTCGGTTACCGAGGCAGGGATATCCTTCGGTCCCTGGAAGGTACCGCAGGTGAAGATGCCCGGCCGTGAGGTGGCCAGGGGCGAGAAGGGGTGGCTATCGATGAAATTGTGCTTGTTGAGATGGACGCCGAGCCGGTCTGCCAGTTCGAGGGAGGCAGCGGGAACCTCGAGGCCCACGGAGAGCACGAGCATGTCGAATTCTTCTTCCAGGATCTCGCCGTTTTCATCGGCAAAGCGGAGAATAAGGTTGCGGTTCTCCCGGTTTTCGATCACCGAATGGATCCTGGCCTTGACGAAGCGGATCCCTTCTCGGTTCCTGGCCCGGTCGTAGTACAATTCATAGTCCTTGCCGAAAGAGCGGATATCCATGTAGAAGATGGCCGCATCGAGATCGCCGCCGGCATGTTCCTTGGCGATCATCGCATCCTTGATCGCGTACATGCAGCAGACCGAGGAGCAATAGCTGTTGCCGCACTTATTGTTGTCACGTGAGCCGATGCACTGGAGCCAGGCGACCTTTTTCGGTTCCTGATGATCCGAAGGCCGGACCAGATGGCCCATGGTGGGACCGCCGGAACTGAGCATCCGTTCGAATTCCAGGCTGGTCAGGACGTTGGGATTCTTCTTATACAGATAGAGCTCGGAAAGCGGGGTCGGATCGTAGGGTTTGGCGCCGGTGGCGAGAACGACGGACCCCACCGTGATATCCTTGTCTTCCGCAACCTGGCTGTGATCGATGGCCTTGGCAAGACAGGCGTCGACACACTGGTAGCATTCCGAACAGACACCGCAGGAAAGACAGCGGATCGCCTCCTCACGCGCTTTCTCTTCGTCATACCCCTGGGCAACCTCGAGGAAATTGCCGGCGCGGGCCGTGGGGTGGAGGCAGCCGACTATCATCCGGTCCTTAATCTCCTCGCCTTCAATCTCGGGTCGGACAAACTCCCAGGTTTTCTCGCGGTTCTCCCGAAGATCCATGCCGTTGATATAGCGATGGATGCTGATAGCCGCTTCTTTGCCGCAGGAAACCGCGTCGACCACCGATTTCGGTCCGTAAAAGGCGTCGCCGCCGGCAAAAACCCAGTCGATGGGGGTCTGCAGGGTGACGGAATCGGCTTCGAGACCGCCCGGTCGGGAGATGGCGATTCCCTGGTCCCTGATGCCGTCGAGGTTGGCGCTCTGGCCGATGGCCACGATCACCGTATCGCAATGGAAGGTCTGGCAGACGTTCTCGTCGAACTGGGGATTGAAACGGCCGTTTTCATCGAAGACTCTTTTGCAGTTCTTGAACTCGATGCCGGCAACCCGATCCTTGCCGATGTGGAAATTCCTGGGCCCGAAACTGTTGACGATCTTGATCTCGTCTTCCACCGCCTCGACGATCTCATATTCCCAGGCGGGCATCTCTTCGCGGCGCTCCAGGCAGATAAGCGTCACATTTTCTGCCCCGAGACGTTTGGCGGTCTGAGCGACGTCGATGGCCACGTTGCCGCCGCCGACAACGACGACCTCGCGGCCGATCTCGACCTTTTTGCCCATGGCGGCATCGCGCAGGAAGTCGACGCCTTGCAAAACGCCTTTGATATCTTCGTTCTCGATGCCGAGTTTCCGGCCGTTATGCAGGCCTATTGCCATGAACAGGGCGGAATAACCGTCCTTTTTCAGGCTGTCCAAGGTGATGTCCTTTCCGAAAGTGACCCCGCATTTGAGCTCGGCGCCCATATCCTGGACCACCTTGATCTCGCCGGCCAGGATGTCCCGCGGCAGACGATAGGCGGGGATGCCGTAGCGCATCATGCCGCCGGGCTCATCCTGTTTTTCGAAGATGGTGACCTGATAGCCTTCCCTGAGGAGGTTGTAGGCGGCAGTGATGCCCGCCGGGCCGGAGCCGATGATCGCCACCTTCTCGCTGCGCTTGGCGGCCTTGATCTCGGGAATGTAAAACTCGCCTTTTTCCAGTTCATAATCGCCCAGGAAGCGATGCAGTTCGCGGACGGCCAGGGGTTGGTCGACCTGGGCGCGTGTGCACTCTCCCTCACAGGGGTGGTGACAGACCCGGCCGCAGATGCCGGGGAAAGGGTGCTCTTCCTTGAAGAGCTTCAAGGCCTCGTCGTACCTGCCGTCGCCCACCAGAGCGACAAAGCCCTGGATGCTGACATGGGCAGGACAGGTGGCCTTGCAGGGGGCGGTCCCCTTTTTGGTTATACCGAATGCTCCCGGGATAGCCTGCGGATATTGCTTGAAAATTGCCTTACGGAAATCGAGTAGTTCGTTGTACTCGTTGGGGCGGGAAACAGGACAGACCTTGACGCACTCGCCGCAGCTCGTGCATTTTGTAAGGTCTACAAATCGGGGTGTCTGATGAATTTTTGCGGTAAAGTTTCCGGGCTCGCCTTCAAGACCCAGAAGCTCGGTGTTCGTGAGAAGTTCAATATTCAGGTGACGGCCGACCTCGACCAGTTTAGGTGAGATTACTCACATTGCACAATCGTTGGTCGGAAAGGTCTTGTCAAGCTGCGACATGACTCCGCCGATGGCGGCTGATTTTTCAACCAGGTAAACGTAATAGCCGGACTCTGCCAGGTCAAGCGATGCCTGCATGCCTGCGATACCAGCTCCAACAACCATAACCGATCCACTTTGCTTATTCGTGCCAAATCCCATGATGACTCCTTGAGTGTTGGTGGTTAAGTCTTTTCGTATACCTCTTACATGTTGTTTTCAGCTGCAGCAACTATCGCGAAACATCACCGATTTTCGCTGATCGATATCCTGCAGAGGGGAAACCTCCTTCCTGAATTACAAATTTTCTGCAATTACAATGGGGTGATAATAAATTGGTGTTTCAGGCAGTCCTGATAAGGTCTACCCGACCATTGCTACTCTGTATCAGAGACTGATGCTAGCTGGAAATTCGCTCCATATCAACAATTTTATACCACTCCCGCAATTACCTTAGATAGTTTTCGTTTAACGCTGATTTATAATCAGCAGAGGTATTCTTAAACTTAAAAATAATTGATGCAAAGAGCGAAACTAAGGGCAGAAAGAGAACGAATTAAGACTTCGGATGCGGGTGATAACGACCGACATGAAAAGGACGGTTTGCCGATCTCTAATGACGCAACGGTTGCTTCAGGCTGGCGACTTCATCGGTCTGCTCGAGAACCTGTTCACGAGTAAACTGAAGGACTTCGCCATCGGCTGTCAGTAAGGTCCAACCCCCTTTTTCGTCGCGAGCCTTTGCAAGACAGTCGACGATCGTACCATCGGCAAGTTTAAGGTCACATTCCTGGCCGACCTGTTTATGAAACAGGTCGGTAAACTTATTTTCAGCGCCGATGGCCATGAACCTGGCTGAAGCTTCCTCAAAGGAGACAATACGGGCAAACTCCTCCGGATTCAAATCGTTGATCTGCCGGCGAAGGTTTTCGATGTCGCTTTTGCGAGCGGCAATAACCCGTATAGTGCTCTCGATTTCCCCTTTGTTGGCTGAGGGGATAGAAAAGAGGATCTGTTTCTGGATTTCTATCTCTGCTTCGAGGTAGGTGATCTTTTTCAGGATTTGCTGGATCTTTTGATAGCTCATCTTGCCGTCCCTGTTAAAGAGGAAAATATCTGTTGTAAAATATCGATACTGAGTACTCAGTACTCAGCGAACTGCAAACAATTAATCAGGCATCATATCCTTGTTGAGACAGTCGCACCAGAGAAAATCGCTATTGAGGGTCTTGAGGTATTCCGGGAAGATCAGTAGCTGAAGAAACGGCTGTGTTGCGGTGCTTCAAAGAATTGCGTGTCCCCAAAAAAGAGTAATAATTCGAAAAAAAAGAAAATGTTGCCATACAATTTTCGGCTGAAAATGTTGCAGATAGCCGCCTGATGGGCGATTCAGGGGTAATTCAGCCCTGATTGTAGTCGCCGAGGTCGGTGCTGTTGAATCCCTGTATCGCAGGGTCATTCAGTCATTTGAATGACAATTGAGCCTCTTGCAAAATGACCAGTTGCAGATTCTGTCATTTCGACCCACCCTTGTCATTTCGACCGGAGGGAGAAATCTCATCGTCTTGAAAACCGAGATTTCTCGCTATCGCTCGAAATGACAACATAAATTATTTCGGCCATCCGAGATGTGAGTGGGACGTTCTGTGTGATTTTGTCATTTTGCAAAAGGCTCAATTGCATGGAGTATATAAAAATAATATCCCCTGGCATTTACTTCCACACATCTCACTAAAGGGAGAGGATTGACAGGGGATATTACAGATTATCTCAGATCATGAAACAATCTACTCATCACTTCCACGATCAACATTTTTATCATCTATTGGCTTCAGGGTAATAATGCCTTTACGTTTTCCATAGGACATTGTGAATTTCTGCCCATCAATCACATCCAACCCTTCAAACATCCATGAAGGCACAACAAGTCCTTTCTTCTGAGAAAATTGAGGTCCTTTTTTAACTCTGCCTTTAGTGGTTTTTTCAATTAAGTTATCCAAAAAAATACTATTTCCCGATAGTTTTATCGCAGCAAGAAGCACCGAGTCGGAAATTTTTTTGACATTATCAAGTCCTAATTTTTCGGCCAAATGTTCCTTCGTCATAATTTCTTTTTCAAGAACTGATATCAACTTCTTTAAAAATACCTTGTCATTAGCAAGTCGTTGTCTTTTCAACTTTGGATTGTCATTCATTACAGTGTTCACCTCAAGTATAAGAGATTCTTAGTGTGATGCTGCTTGGCTTTAATCTGATATTCCAAGATCAAACAATATCCGATAAAATGAGTTTCTCATAACATCGAAACAGATTCATAATTCCATTGAATTTAAACAGTGTCAAGAAATTATCATCAATCATGAAATGTTTTATATAAATTCATTGAAGAGAAATGGTGTCGAAACCAACAACAAACCGTTAATCGGAATCCGCTCTCTATAGAAACCTCTGGTGAGGTCCAAGCCATGATTTTCTACCGATGGTTGAAAAAGCAGCATGCAAAAAGCAGACGACCTTCATTATTGGTAGAACTTTGTTAAATAAATGGATGCATCCATGACAAAGGAAATTTAAATCACCAGTCGATAAATAAATTTGAATATTATGCACAAAATGTACTATTCTATATCCGAATTTAACAGATTCACCATTTTTACTATGGAAACTCGTATGGACAAGAAAATTCTCGTACCGCTTGCCGAAGGATTTGAGATGATCGAAGCGCTCAGTATCGTCGATGTGTTTCGTCGGGCTGGAGTGCATGTCGATTTGGCTGCGGTTACCGACAACCTGCAGGTAACCTCATCTCACCAGGTGAAAGTCACAGCTGATGTCCTTCTTTCCGATTGCATAGACAAAAATTACGACCTTATTGTCCTGCCAGGAGGTATTCCCGGAGCCCAGAACTTACAGAAATCGTCAATTCTCGCTGGGCTGCTGAAAAAGCAGAATCGCGAAAACAAACTGTATGGAGCAATCTGCGCCGCGCCGGCCCTGGTCCTCGAGCACCACGGCCTGCTGCAGGGCAAGAATGCAACCTGCCATCCCGGATTCGTTGAAAAACTCAGCTCCCGCACACATGTAAATGAAAGGGTAGTGGTTGACAAAAACTGCGTAACCTCGAAAGGAGCGGGAACTTCGATTGAATTCGCCCTGGAATTGCTTGGCATTGTTATGGGCGAAGAAAAGAAGAGGGAGGTGGTCAAGGGTATGGCCATCGAGGCATAAATGAATAAAGATGATAAGGGGTATGTTCAAAAATGTTTTGTAAAAACAATACAGTTGAGTATCGAGAGCTGTTGGGGGGAGTCCAGTTGCAAACCCTTGTTCATGGGGAAAAGACTTTGATGGGTCGATTCACGCTGGCGAAAGATGCTAAAATTCCACCTCACAGGCACCCCCATGAGCAGACCGGAATCATGATTTCAGGGAAAATGTTGTTCACCATCGACAATAAAGAAAATGAAGTTGAGGCAGGCGACAGCTGGTGCATACCCGGGGGCAGCGAGCACTCAGTCGTTGTCTTGGAGGATTCGGTGGTCGTGGAGGTTTTCTCCCCCTGCCGTGCAGATTATCTTCCGCGATAATACCTTTATTTCCTGGCATCCTCGATATGGGCTGAGGGGCCCACATGGCCCCTCGTTGTTCGAATGGAGGCGCCGCTATCTGGCGCGCAGATACTGGTTAGGCCAGGCTGCCTCGAAATGAAGGGCCTTGGCGGCATGGTGCGGCCAGTAGGGATCGCGGAGCATCTGCCTCGCCAGGAACACTGCATCGGCCTGGCCGGTAGCCACTATCTGTTCGGCCTGGGCCGGCTCGGTAATGAAGCCGACCGCCCCGCTGGCGATCCCGACTTCGGCACGAACCCTGGCCGCAAAGGGGACCTGAAAACCGGGGCCGAAGGGAACGGGTTCATTCGGCACCGCAAATCCCGAAGAACAATCAATCAGATCTACGCCGATCTCTTGCAACTGCCGGGACAGAACCACTGACTGGTCGATATCCCATCCCCCCGCGAGCCAATCAGTCGCTGAGATCCGCACAAAAAACGGCAGGTCCTCCGGCCACTCCTCACGCACCGCACGAGCCACCCGCAAGGGGAACCGCAGCCGATTGGCCAGACTTCCTCCGTAGTCGTCCTCTCGCCGGTTGACCAGGGGGGAGAGAAATTCATGGAGGAGGTATCCGTGCGCCATGTGCAGCTCAACCACCTGGAATCCGGCGACAGACGCCCTCCGTGTCGCAGCTCGGAACTGGTTTTCGACCTGATCCATCTCGGCCGGGGTCATGGCTCGCGGTACAGGATGACCCTCGTCGAAAGGGATGGCACTTGGCGCGAGCGGCTGCCACCCATGCTCATCGATTGTCAGAGGTCCGCCGCCAAGCCACGGCGGTGCGCAGGAAGCCTTGCGGCCTGCATGGGCGAGCTGAATTCCCGGCACGGCACCTTGTTCTTTGATAAAACGGGCTATCGGCAGAAATGCCTCTGCATGGGCGTCGCTCCAGATGCCGCTGTCGCCCGGGCTGATTCGCCCCTCGGGACTCACCGAGGTGGCCTCGACCATTACCAGTCCCGCGCCGCCTACGGCACGACTGCCGAGGTGAACGAGATGCCAGTCGGTAGGCAATCCATCCTGGCTCGAATACTGGCACATCGGGGAAACGAAAATTCGATTGCGGAAGGTGATGGACCGCAGGTTAATAGGCGAAAAAAGAACGCTCATGGGTTTGCCTCATTTGAAAAGGTTGATACATATGGACTTTTGCCTTGCAACCCTCCTACTCAGTAACTTCTTGGCCCTCTCAATAAGTGCTGTTCTATTCATAGTTTCCGACGGGGGGGGCTACCTGCGTCCGGGGTAAGTAATTCCAAGGATACCCTCAGGCGGAAGATCGACCACTACCGCCTGCATAACCCTGCCGACCCGCAGGGCAGGGTGACCTGAAGGCGAAAATGCTCCGGTGAGGACGAAGAGATGGGTTGTGGCCTCTCAGCAGTCCTGCCGGCATTTCGACCGGCCCCGGAGGGAGGCCGGCCGGCGTTGCCCTGGCATGGTCGTGGCGGAACCTTGCGAGTCAGCCTTCCGCGACGCAAGACGGGCCGCTCAGGACCCGAACGCCGGCGGCCTTGACCATCTGCCGGAGCATGGGTTTGAACATCAGGGAGTGGGATGGAGCGATGATCCACCAGTAGATCCTGCCCCAGACCCCGCGTGGTTCGAAGCTCGGGGTCATGCGCAGTTCGGTCGGAGCGTCCGGCCGCGCGCACATTCCAACCGCGTTCGAGAAGCAGGGGCAGCAGCCGTCCGCCCACATAGCCCGTGGCACCCAATACCAGCACCGGTCTTGTATCTTGATCCATCTCAGTCTTTTCTTCCCCGGGCGAAGCGGGTTGTGTCATGGTTGGCAATGGGATCATCCCCGGTAGACGCCGCGCAGCAGGGCGATCTGTTCGGCATAGCCCGGCAGTTCGTTGGGCGTTTCCAGCAGAAACGGCAGATGGCGCAATCGCGGCTCGTTGATGATCCGGGTGATCGCCTCCAGGCCGATATGGCCGTGGCCGATCCGGGCGTGGCGATCCTTGCGGCTGCCGCACGGGTTCATGCTGTCGTTGAGGTGGATGGCATGCAGCCGGTCGAGGCCGATGACCGCGTCGAATTCGGTCAGCACGCCGTCGAGGTCGTTGATGATGTCATAACCGGCGTCATGCACATGGCAAGTGTCGAGGCAGATGCCCACCTTTTCCTGCAGGACGACGCCATCGAGAATGCGGCGCAATTCCTGAAAGCTGCGGCCAGCCTCGCTGCCCTTGCCGGCCATGGTTTCGAGCAGCACGGTCGTCGTCTGCCCCGGCGTCAGGACGGCGTTGAGCTGGGCGAGTTGGAAAATATGCTACCAATAAAGCCCATTGATGGGCATATATATCGGATGGTTTGTGGTAAAGAGTTGCCGGGTGTACTGTTTTCCAACACATGGTTTCAAGCTGAAGCCGAAACTTCCCGGCTTCGGCGAACTGGGATGTATATCCGCTGTACTCTGCGGACACAATAGAATAGCCATGACCGTCGACAAATATTCGAGTTATGCGGAACTGGCGCAGTCGGAGAAGGAGGGGACCGACTACGAACGGATTGTCAGACCGCGGTCCGGCGCGCTGGTTGCAATCATCGCCCCGCACGCCGGCGGCATTGAGCCGGGAACCTGCACCATAGCCAGGCAGATTGCCGGTGCGGACTTCAGCCTGTACTGCTTTTTCGGCTACAAGGCGAAAGGAAATCATGAGTTGCATATCACGAGCCATTGCTTCGATGAACCTGAGTGTATGAAAATGCTTGCCGGCCATACCTGGATCGTGGCAATCCACGGCTGTGACGAGGCGGGCGAGCGCATGTTTCTGGGCGGGAGGGACACAGCGCTGATTGCCGGCCTCTCGACCCGGTTCAAAGAGGTCGGCATCGTCGCCGAGACATCCGGGCACAGATACCCCGGGACAGATCCCAGGAACATCTGCAACCGCGGGAGGTTGAAGGCAGGGGTGCAGATCGAGCTCTCGCTTTCGTTTCGCAATGGCAAGCAGATCCCGGACTTTGCCGCGGCGGTGCGGTCGGTCCTCAGCGCTCGTCAGGACAGGGTGTGACCCGGCAGGCAATCGTCCAGCGTCAGCCCCCCATGCATCCTCCCTTCTCGGCACGTTGCCTGGTCCACCTCATCGGAGGCTTTATTTTTCCGGCCAAATGACCATCTTAAGGATAACGGCGAACGCTCGTGCCGATGCCACAGGAAAATGCACTGGATCGACCGGGCGCTTTGGCGTTGAGAGCTGTGAGGAGGAGGCCATGGAGAAGCAGAATCCTGCGACCGAAGAACTTGGCCGCCTGGACGTATTCGTGGGAGTTTGGGACACAGAGGGTGAAATGATAACCGGTCCGTCAGGGCCGCAGGTAAAGTTCACGGCGACCGACACCTATGAGTGGATGCCCGGCGGCCACTTCCTGCTGCATCGATTCGACGCGAATATGCCCAATGGCAAGGTACAGGGCACCGAGATAATCGGCTACAGCCCGGAGAGCGGCGATTACCCCATGCATAGCGTCGACAGCCTGGGCAATGTCAGCGTGCTGCACGCGCGTATCGACGGGGATAGATGGACCTTCAGTGGGGAATGCATGCGTTTCTCCGGCGGTTTTCGTGACAACGGCATAGTCTTTGCGGGCCTCTGGGAAATCCGTTCCGTCGACGGCTCGACCTGGCAGCCCTGGATGCAGGTCAGGCTGAGGAAAACAGCATGAATAGGAGGGGATGAGCAACGAATGGAAAATCCTCTGTACATATTTCTCGGTGTTGTCGGCCTTGCCATAGTTGTCGGTGGAGCGGCGAAGTACAGGAAGATGGGATTAGGCAAATTGTTTTCCAGCTTTCTTCGACGATACGATGCTCATCATGGTGATGCGCACCTGTCGCTGTGAATACTCAATTATTGGAATTGAATATGATTATCAGAGATGAGAAAGATTCGGATGTTATGGCGATATCCGAAGTCACCAAAGCGGCATTCGCACATCATCCCTACAGCCACCAGACGGAGCACTTCATCGTCGATGCGCTGCGCGCCGCCGATGCTCTGGTCATTTCCCTGGTCGCGGAGATTGACGGCAAGGTGGTGGGCCATATAGCCTTTTCGGCGGCGACCATATCCAGTGGGGATGAGGCCTGGTATGCTCTCGGCCCGATTTCGGTGCTACCGGAACATCAGCGGCAAGGTATCGGCAAGGCCCTTATTGAGATGGGACTTTCCCGGCTGAAGGCCCTGGGTGCCAGAGGTTGTGTCCTGGTCGGCGACCCGCAGTATTATCAGCGGTTCGGCTTCAGAAACATTCCGGATCTGGTCTATGAGGGGATTCCCCAGGAGTATGTGCTGGCCTTGCCGTTCGCCGAAAATCATTCCCGGGGTCTTGTGGGATTCCACGAGGGTTTTTCTGCAATTGGTTAGAGACTCACAGGAATGTTGCTCTCACAATTTTCTGACCATACTCGAACGGAGTATTACATTCGGGAAACCGGGGCAGCAGCATCACTTTTACAAACAGCAGACAAGCCACGATCAAGATGACTCCAGGTATCAACATCGCCAAGAAGGCCAAGATTTCCTACAAGATCCACGAATACACGCACGATCCCGCGATCGAGTCATACGGATCCGAAGCGGCCGAAAAAATGGGGGTGCCAGAGGACAGGGTGTTCAAGACACTGGTCGTCAGCCTTGACAACAGCGACCTGGCTGTCGGTGTGGTCCCGGTGTCATCGATGCTGAACATGAAACTCATCGCCAAGGCCGCCGGTGCGAAAAAAGCGAGTATGGCGGCGGCTGCCGATGTGGAGCGGACCACCGGTTATGTCCTGGGAGGCGTCAGCCCCCTGGGCCAGAAAAAGCGGCTGAAGACCATCATCGATGCCTCGGCCGAAACCTTTTCGACGATTTACGTCAGCGCGGGCCGCAGAGGGCTGCAGATGGAGCTGAGGCCGACCGACCTCAGAAACCTGACCAACGGGATTTTTGCCGCTATCTGCCAGCAGGATCACTGATGCCGATGCCAAATCAGGTGAGTGTCTCGATTGGCGCTGCAGGAGTTGCCAGGGCTATTTTTTTTCCTTCTGTTGCTTGGACCTGACGGTGATGCGTTCGACGATATTGCGGTAGTAGTCGTTCTGGCTGGAGATGGATGAGGAAAACGGGCGTTTGGCGTTGACCTTCATCAGCAGGACATCGAGCTTTTTCATCTGTCGAAGCCGTTCAGCCTCATCCGACGTCGAGGTGATCAGGTCCTCGAGCCGCTTGATCTCCTTGCGCTCCTCTATTTCCGGAGGCAGAAAACCGCTGTTTTTGAGGATCTTATAGGCCATTTTCAGATCGTCCGGGACAAAACTGTCGTCTTCCAGCGGCAGGGGCTTGTACTTGTATTTCGAGTCGCTGAGATCCCTTTCCTGCATGGCCTGGAGGATCTTCTGCTCGGCAATGACCGCAAGGATGTCCATTTTTCATACCTCCGTTTCTCGGTAATCGGGGAAAAAGTGTCGGCTACTTTACCATACCAGCGGCCCCTGATGCATCGGGTTTTCCGCAAATCCTGTCTTGGCGTTCGATTCCGGGGCTGATCGGCCTGGAAGGCCTGGGGATTCCTCGACTGTTCCCGACCCGCCAGTTTCCTGGTGCAATCAGCCTGGAAATTGACAATTCTCTCCCTGTCATTAAAGTCTTAGAGAAGATGACAGGCGGGCTAGTCTCCGCCTGTGCCGGGGTGGACTATCTAGTACCGCCGGGACCGGCAACCAGCCGGAGGTGAGTGCGCTGATCGGGTTGCCGGCAGGTATTCGGCCAGGTTTTCATCATCACCCAAGGAGGTATGTCATGTCGAAAATAGAGTGCGGAAAGAAAACAATAGAAGTTGATCAGGACGGTTTTCTCAGCAAACCGGAAGACTGGGATGAAGAGGTTGCAGCCGTCCTCGCTGAAAAAGAAGGAATCCGTGAATTGAACCGGGAAAAAATGGATATTCTGGTTTTCCTGCGGGAATATTATCGAAAATTTTCCTCTTTCCCGATTCTCGGCTATGTCTGCAAGAAAATCCATGCCGCCTCGCGCAGCTGCATCACGGATGAGTTTGTGGACCCGATGAAGGCATGGAAGATAGCCGGTTTACCCAAACCGCCCCAGGTATTTTTTACCAGTTTCGATGGCAAGCATTTTGCCGCCAATCCGTTTTACTGATTTCGTGGGGCAGGACTTGAAAAGGTGCTGTTTCCTCTTTCCGTAGGGGAAGCAGTACCTTCTCATGTTGGCAGGGCGGACATGCTGGTGTTCGCCGCTTCGTTGAAGGCAAAAGCCATGGAGATTGCAAGACGGCGGGTACCGTGCGGCAAATCCCAACCCCGCATCGGGCGGGATTTTAAAAGAGCCGCAATCTTGTAAATCCGCAAAGGTGTCCTACTTTTTTTGTACCGTGTTCTCTGTTGGAAAATGGTAGTCCTGGTCTTTTATCCTTTGAAGAGGAACATCCCCATGAAATTTCCAAGATACCTGTATCTCACTGTGTTGTCGCTGTTTTTTGCTCTGCAGGGGGTGCTGCCGTCCGCAGCCTGTACGCCGCAGGGTGCGAAATTAATTGAAGCCTGCATCTCCGTCGAATTCCCGGAGTCTTGCAGCGATCTCCCTCCCGACCCGAGCCTGGTAACGGGGACTCTGCCGAATGGCCTAAGGTATGTCCTGAAGGAAAACCCTGAACCGAAAAACCGGGTGGCGATTTATCTTGACGTCCAGGCCGGCTCTTTCCACGAATCCGAGTCGCAGCGGGGCTATGCCCATTTTCTCGAGCATATGCTGTTCAACGGGTCGACCCACTTCAAACCCGGTGAACTGGTAGAGTATTTCCAGTCGATCGGCATGAGTTTTGGCGGCGACACCAATGCCAAAACCGCCTTTGACTCGACGGCCTACAATATCATCCTCCCCGGCGGCGATCGCAAACAGCTGGAAAAAGGCCTACTGGTCATGGCCGACTATGCCAGAGGCGGGCTGCTCCTCGAATCCGAGATTGAACGGGAACGGGGCGTTATCCTTTCGGAAAAACGGGCCAGGGATTCGGTCGAATACAGAACCTATGTGGCCGGCAGCGAATTTGCCCTGCGGGGCACCCTGCTGCCCGAGAGGATGCCGATCGGCGTTGAAGAGACCCTGAAGAAGGCCAACCAACGATCGTTGAAAAAGTTTTATGACGCCTGGTACCGGCCGGAGAACATGTTTCTGGTCGTCGTCGGCGATTTCAAGAAGGCGGAGATCGAGCCTCTGATCGTCAGCACCTTCAAGGATCTCAAGGCCGGCGCCGCAAAACCTGCCTGTCCGGACTTCGGCCACATTCGTCATAGGGGCACGGAAGTCTTCTATCACCACGAGGAAGAACTGGGGCGGACGGAAGTCTCTATCGAAACTCTGTGGCACACCGAAAAGATGGAGGACTCCCTGGAACTGCAGACCCGGAAACTGTATGAATATGCGGTGAACCTGCTCCTCCAGAATCGTCTGCAGCGCCTGCAGGAACAGCCGGATATGCCTTTTACCCGTGCCGAGTACACCTCGGGCGATATGTACGATCGGGTTGAATACGCCGGGATTTCTGCCCATGCCCGACCGGAAAAATGGCCGGAGGCCATGCGGCTGCTTGAGCACAGCCTGCGCCAGGCCCTGACCCAAGGATTCAGCGAAGATGAACTGGGGCGGGTGAGAAAGGAACTTGTCGCCAAGTTTGAACAGGCTGCACTGACCTCGGCCACCAGGGATTCCAAGGATATCGCCAACGAGATCGTCAACCATCTCAATAAAAACCGGGTTTATATGTCGCCTGAACAGGAGCGGGATCTCTACGTACCGCTGCTGAAATCGATGAATCTCGCCAAGGTCAATGACTCCCTGCGCTCAACCTGGGATCATAACAGTAGGCTGCTTTCGCTCGTCGGCGACACAAAACTGTCGACGGAGACGGCCCGCGCGGAGATTCTTAAGGTCTATAAGGCGGCAGCTCGGGAGAAACCCGTCGTAGTGGCCGAAAAACCCAGGGCGGTCTTTCCCTATCTGCAGCTTCCAGCGGCAGGCAAAGTCGAGACAACCATCCCCTTCAAGGAAATCGGGGTCGAGCGGCTGGTTTTCGCCAATGGGGTGACGGTGAATCTGAAAAAAACCGAGTTCCAGAAGAATGAAGTCCTGGCCGAGGTCCATTTCGGCAGCGGTAAACTGACGGAACCGCTGCCGGGTCTGGCCCTGCTCGCAAACGGGATGGTGAACGGCTCCGGCAGCGGCACGCTGCCGCGCTCGGAGCTCGATGAGGTCCTGGCCGGCAGCACCGTCGAAACCCAGTTCAAAGTTGCGGAGTCGAGCTTTGTCTGGTCTGGCAAGGCAGTCAGCACGGATACCGAGCGGCTTTTTCAGGTACTCCAGACCCTGATTGTCGATCCCGGCCTGCGGCCGGATGTCTTCGAGCGGGTGAAGCGGGACACCGGCCAGGCCTATCAGGGGCTGGAGCGTGATGTGAGAGGCGCCATGCAGATCAAGGTCGAACCCTTTCTGGCCGGCAACGACCCGAGATTCGGCATGCCGCCATGGTCCGCCGTTGAGAAGCTCAGCCTGACGGAGATCCGCCAGTGGCTGCTGCCGGAGTTCGAGAAAGGCAGGCTTGAGGTGTCGGTGGTAGGCGATTTCAACCGGGATGAGGTTGTTCAACTGGCCGGCCGTTATTTCGGCAGCCTCAATCCGCGTGAGACGCAGAAACATAAAGCGGAAAAGGTGAGCTTTCCGGCCGGCGGGATGCTGAAGGTCGATGTCAACTCGTCGACTGACAAGGCCATTGTCCTGCTGGCCTGGCCGACCGACGATTTCTGGGATATCCACAGAACCCGCAGACTGCACATGCTGGCCGCGGTCTTTGACGACCGTCTGCGCAAGGTTGTCCGAGAGAAGCTCGGCGCCACCTATTCCCCCGAGGTCTACAGTTCCAGCAGTCGGGTCTATCCGAATTACGGCATGCTGGCTGTCCAGATGGTCGTGGAACCGGGCAAGGAGAAGCAGATCGGCGATGAGGTGCGGAAGATCGCCGAAGATCTGCGGCTGAACGGGGTGACGGAGGAGGAACTGGCGCGGGCCAAGGCCCCGATGATGACCTCCCTGAGAGATTCCGTACGCTCCAACCACTACTGGCTGTCCTCAGTCCTGGTCCAATCGAGCGAATATCCCCAGCAACTCGACTGGCCCAAATCCATCCTCAGTGATTTCGAAGCGGTGACGGCGAAGGAACTGCATACCCTGGCCGGGAAGTACCTGGTGAACGATCGGCTGGCGTCAGCCTGGGTCGTGCCTGCCGGAGAAGGGAAATAGCAGTAACTGCGATCACGCTTCACGCTCAGCAATCCCAATCCTGACTCTTAAGGAATGGCTCAGCCGACGATCCACAGGGCTATGTCCTGGGTCTGCATGATCGTTCTGCTCGTGACGCTGCCGAGCAGGCCCTTGGCCATTCCCTCCCGGCGTCGGCCGATGACTATGGTGCCGCAATGGTGTTTTTTTGCATGGCTGACGATGCTCATGCTCTCCTCGATGGCTGTGGGCTCCGGCAGGGTATAGATCATCTCCTTGGTGATGCCGGCGTCGATGAGCACCTGAATCGGTCCGTTGAACAGGCAGTTTTTGCCGCTGAGATGGGTGTCACACCATTCTTTGCCCCACTTGCCGTAGAAATCCTCCGGGACGCATTGGATCTTCGAGGAGAGCAGGCTCCGGCTGTGGAAGAAATGGAAGGCGACATCGTCTCTCCCGTCAAAGATATGGGCCAGGTGATCGACGGCCATGAGCGAGGGGACCGAGCCGTCGACGGGGACCAGGATACGTTTCGATTCAATCTTGCCGTCCACGATCCACAAGGGGATCTTGCGGCTTTTCCTGAAGAGTTCGGCCGATACAGAGCCGAGGATCATCTCGCCGACGACGCCGATGCCGCGCCGGCCCACGACGATGCAGTCGAAATAATGTCTCTCGGCATAGGTCCTGAGCGCCGTAGCCACATTCGCACTGCTGGGGGAGGTTACGGAGGTGATGCGCTCGGCGGCGACCCCCAGACCTGTCAGCCGTTCCTCGGCCTTTCGCAGGTGACGCTGGGCGGCGGCATGCTGTTTATCAAAGACATGGCCGGTTGGCATCAGGCTGTTGTCCGGATCCTCGGCCTCCGGCAGGGCGGTGCAGCCGCTGCTGGTGCAGTGCAGGATATGGATCATGACATCGGGCCGATCGGCGAACAAGGCGGCGATATATTCGAGGGATTGGATGCTGCAGATGGAACCATCCACTGCCAGGAGTATTTTTTTTTCCATGTGAATGCCGATGGTGAAACCTGGAGATTCCGGTGCGGTTTCTCGAAACGTGTTTACGGACAAACTCGTCAATTTCAGTGTAAATGCAGTATATAATTGTAAATATATGGAAGTCAACGATAAAACCGCATCTCCCTGTCGGGCCGCCGGATAACAGGGAAGGAAAACGGCGTTGAGATTGAACGTAGATCCGGAATCAGGCGCTCACCTTGTCGCAGTGTGAAGCGGCTCCCTGCCGCATTTCTTTTTCTCCTTCTTTTTCCCCCTTATCGCGCAGCGTGAAATTGCCGTTGCGGCGTACGATCATCGTTGAAAAGTAGTGCGGATTTTCCGGGATCTGCGAGAGGTCTCCGATAATCCGCTCCCCTTCCATGCCGGCTCGTTCGATGAGTACCGCCCGGTCGAGCAGATGTACCTCGGCAAGCAATTTGCAGATCCTCGGCAGGACCCGGTGCACCTTCATCAGGACGATAGTGTCGAAGTGTTCCAGTGTGTGGCGCAGACGCTCGTCGCTGAATGTCGCCGGCACCACGGCCAGCATCTCGTTGCCCAGGCAGATCGGCAGGGCGGTCTCGGCCGAGCAGCTGCTCATCGCCGGTATGCCCGCATGAAACTTCACCCGGATATCGGGCCGCATACCGAGCAGGGTGTCATAGAGATAATAACCGGTGGAGTAGATCGCCGGGTCGCCGAGGGTTGGGAAGGCCACATCCAGCCCCTGATCGAGCAGCGAGAGGATGGTCGTGGCGGCGGCCCGCCAGGCCTGACGCACCTCTTCCCCCGGTTCCTTACCGGCCTCGATCTTTTTCATCGGAAAATAGAGTTCGAAGACCTGTTTGCCGGTGAGTTCGACCGCCCGGCTGACAATGGCCAGGGCCGTCGAGCTGCCGCCGTGCGAGGCCTTGGGCGCGGCGATGGCCGGACATGCCCTCAGGGTATTGACCGCCTTGATGGTCAGGAGTTCGGGATCGCCCGGTCCGGTGCCGATGATATGGAGGGTTGCATGCATGGTAGGATTGATTTTGGCTGGGGTTGGTGTGGAAAATCGGTTGATCGCAATTGTCATCGGTTGTCTGCTCCCTGCTGCGGATAAAAAAGACGGTGCAGCTGTTCGATGCCGGTCAGCAGCCGCAGGGTCGGCCGCGAAACCAGCTCTTCGGCTATGAGATGGACCCTGTTCTCCCTGAATGCCTTGATCAGCTGAAACCCCGTCTCGTTCTTCAGGGTAAGGCTGTCAACTGGGTTCATCCTCCCGGTCTGGCTGAGGAAGATGTCAATCTCCCCGGCCCTGGCGATGATCTGTTCCTTGCCGTATTCGGCGATATTGCTGTTGTTTCTCGGCCTGGCGTCGGTGGCGATATTCCTGCCGCCGGCGGCCTCGACGGCATAGATCGTCATCGAGGCGGGCGAGAAGGTCTTCATCTTGCTGTGGATAGATTCGACATAGACGCCGGGCCGGTCGGCCATTGCGATATCCGGAATGTTCTTCTGGATGGCGGCCACCCCGGCCAGAAAGCGTTTTTGCATATCCTCGGCGGCCTCGCATCTGCCGGTGAGCCGGCCGAGCGTCTGCCAGTAGGCGAACATCTCCTCGATACCGGTCGGCTGCAGGGAGACGACGGTGATGCCGCTCTGCCGGAGCCTGGCCAACAGCTGCGGGTGGGCCCGGCTGATCATCGGCCGGACGAGGAGTAGATCCGGGGCCGCGGCGATGAATTTCTCGGCGTTGTCTGTGTCGCTGAACCGTGGCCTGTCCGCAACCGCCGGCGGGTTGTCGCCCTTGCTGACGCCGATGATCTCGGCCGTCAGGCCCAGTTCCACGAGGTTTTCGGTGTGGGCCGGATAGAGGGAGATGATCCGGCTGAAGGGCCGCTCGAAGGTGACTTTCGTGCCATCTTGATCGGTTATCTCGACGGCCTGCACGGCCAGGGCCGGCAGCAGGAGAACGATGGCGATCAGGGCCAGCAGCAGCGCGGAGCTGCGGCCTCTGGTCGGCCTGGCGACGGGGTAGGGGAGGCGGGGGATTTTCCCCGCCGGTCTAGGCGTGTGCATATCTGTATTGCACCCGTGGTTTGCCGAGCAGGAGATCCGGGGAGACCTCCGCCTCGGCGCTGAAGACCTCGCGGATCAACCCCTCGGTCATCACCGAGGCGACCGGCCCCTGCCGGTAGACCCTGCCCCGGCTCAGGACGATCAGTTCATCGCAGAAGACCGAGGCAAGGTCGAGGTCGTGAATGGTGGCGATGACGGTGATGCCGGTGGCGCTCACTCGCTGCCTGAGGGCTCGCATTATATCGAGGGTATGCCGGATGTCGAGGCTCGCCGTCGGTTCGTCGAGCAGCAGCACCCCGGTATTCTGGGCCAGGGCCCTGGCGACCAGAACCCGCTGTCTCTCTCCGCCGGAGAGCTGCATCACCGATCGCTCCCGCAGCCGGCCGACATCCATTTCAGCAAGGGCCGACTCGACCAGATCGAGGTCCGTCTGGGCGGGCCGGGCAAAGCGCGGGATAAAGGGATGGCGGCCCATCAGCACGACATCGAAGACCGAGTAGTCGAAGCCGATATGGAGATCCTGCGGCACGATGGCCATGCGTCTGGCGAGGGCTGCCTTGCTGTAGGACCGGATCTCCCTGCCCTCGAATCGGACTTGGCCCTTTTGTGGGGCGGCGGCGCCGGACATCAGGTCGAGGAGGCTGGTCTTGCCGCTGCCGTTGGGGCCGAGAAGTCCATAGAAGCAGCCCTGGCCGAGACGGAGGTCAATGTCTTCGAGAACCGGTGTGCCGGTATAGCCGAAGCTGCATTGCTCAACGGCAAAGAGGAAGGCTTGTTCGTCCATCACCTGCCCCTCCCCAGTTGCCGCTTGCGGAAGATATAGCAGAAGAACGGGCCGCCGATCAGAGCGGTGAGAATGCCTATCGGGATCTCGTGGGGTAGAAAGGCCCTGGTGACCGAGTCGGCGACGAGCAGCAGGATGGCCCCGGCCAGGAAGCAGGCGGGCAGCAGCAGCCGGTTGTCGGCGCCGACGAGCAGGCGGAGCAGGTGCGGCACGATCAGGCCGATGAAGCCGATGATCCCCGACACCGCCACACAGCCGGCGGTGATCAGGGTGGCCGCCGTCAGCAGGAGCTTTCTGGTGCGGAGGCTGTCCACCCCGAGGGAATCGGCGGTCTTTTCGCCGAGGGCCATGATGTTCAGGTCCCTGGCGAAATAGAAAATCGTCAGCAGGCAGGGCAGGGAGATCAGGAGGACCAGCAGGACCTCTTCCCAGGACTTGCCGACCAGGCTGCCCATCAGCCAGAAGATGATGATGCCGACCTCTTCGTCTGCCATGTACTTGATAAAACCGATGCCGGCCGAGAGGATGGCGGCGACGATGACCCCGGCGAGGATCAGAGTGTTCGACGAGAACCGCGAATCGGGCGAGGAAAGGCCGAAGACGGCGACCAGGGTGGCCATGGCTCCGGCAAAGGCGAAGATCGGCACGGTCCATACTACCGGCAGGGCGATGCCGACGAGCGACAGGATGATCGCCAGCGAGGCCCCGAAGGCGGCGCCTGAAGAGACCCCGAGGGTGTAAGGGTCGGCCAGCGGGTTGAGGAGCAGGGCCTGAAAGACCCCGCCCGCCACGGCCAGACCGCCGCCGACCAGGGCGGCGGTGAGGATCCTCGGCAGACGGATATCGGTGATGACCACGGCAAACCTGTCATCCAGGCCGGCCGGTACCGGGTTCCCGATGAGCTGGGCGAAGACGATCTCGACCACCTGTCCGACCGGGATGCGGATATAGCCGAGACCGGTCGTGACGATTATCAGCGCCAGCAGACAGGCGAAGAGGAGCAGCAGGATGGCGAGGTTTCTGGTCATATCATTGCAAAACGATGCCGTGATCCTGGGCGGTTTCCTTGAGGTGATGGACATAGACATCGGCAAAGCCGTCTATTTCGCCAAGTCCCCGGGCAACCGTGATCACCTCGTAGCCCTTGCCGACGAGGATCGATCGCCAGGATTCCGGTTCATCGCCGGCCAGGTCGTTGACGGTATGGTCGCCGGCGACGGTCATGAAGGGCTTGAGCAGCAGCTTTTTTATTCCCGCCCCGGCAATCTGCGGCAGGGTCTGGTCGAGGGACGGATAGCCTTCAACCAGGGCGATGAAGGTCTTCACCTGCGGGTAGAGCTGGTTCATGATCGCGGCGAATTCAAGGTAGATGCTGCCGGACGGCATATAGGTGTTGCCGTGCGCCATGTAGACCAAGGCCGCGCCATTTTTTTCGGCCAGCAGGGCATCCCCCGCCAGGGCTCGGGCGATCAGCATGAGATCGGCGGTATAGGGATGCTTTTCGCCGGCCGTGCCCATCGCCGGCCGGCTGATCGCCAGCTTCTCGAAGGGGCGGTACCTGGCCTTGACGGTCTCGATGGAGTTCAGGCCATCGATACAGGAGACGAGATCCTGGTATTCCTCACCGGGGCTGAGATGGCCGGGCTGGACGATGATGGTCCGGTAGCCCTCATCCTGCAGGTTGGCAATGGTGGCGAGAGGGCCCTGGACGGTGAAGATATCGGCCGGCAGCCCGGGATATGCCTTTTTGAATTGCGGGTCATCGCGGCGTTGGCGCCAGATCTTGCGGATGATGTTCGAGGTGAAGGCGATTTTCACCGGGGTGGCGGGATATTGCCGCTGGATCCGGTCGCGGATATGGAGGATTGCCGGCAGGGCGCCGGGGACGGTGGTGCCGAAGGAGGCGAATACGATCGCCTGTCTGCCGGCGTCGGCCTGCGCCCCTGCCCCGGTAGGCAGGACGAAACAGAGGATGAGACAGAAAAAAAGACCTGCGGATCGGTTGAAACCGGGCATACGTGCGACCTCCCCATCTCCGGTCCGGAAAAAGAAATCCCGGACCAATCAACTCATTGATCCGGGATTCCCTGGTTATCCGTATCATAATCATGCCGTCTGTCCACGAGGCATGACACGCCAATCCAGGTAGGTCTTCTGACTTCCGGATCGATCCTTCCCTGAGCCTTCCCATCATGATCATGACAGTGGCTGTCGTTCAGGGGCAGTCCCCGGTTACAGCGGCGGGCCCGTCTTCGAATTGCACGAAGTTCCCTATTAAACGCGCCCGCCCGGCAGAGGGACAAGGCACGTACCTGTATTGTTCTCTATTATTCGATACCGTTCAGACCGGTTCTTGTCAAGCAGGAAAAGGCAGGCCAGGAAAATTGCGCCTCCCCGGGTGAAGAGAGCAGAGGCCGCCGGTTTTTCGGGCAACCGGGCATGATTGCTGAAATATCGATATCCTGCGAGCCCTGGCGGATGCAGTTGCCGAAGAGCAGGAAGACCGGAAAATGGTCATATATGACCGTCGGTCGGATATGACCAATGTTTCTTTGACCGTTATGACCGGTATAACCATAATATTCAGTCTATTGTCCATAAAAACATTGTGATGAGCGAGGTGATGGCAGTGCCGGCAAAATGGCACAGGAATTGAATGATAATTATAGTTAGAGGCATGAGGTTAAAGGCCTTCGCCGAGGTGCTGCCTTGCAGTTGCCGAACCCTGTTGCTTCTGAATCGTATTCCCGGTCGAGAATTCCGAAGTCGCCCGGTTCATCGATCTTGTCGGCCTGAGACCATTTCCAGCCGCTGCCATCGGGTCATCGGGCCATCTGAATTTTCCGGCCAATTCCATAATTGCAGTCAACGCCGATAGGGGTTCCAGCCATTGTGGCCCCAACCGGGAAATCAGCCGGCCGTTCGGGAAAATCTGAGGGGCAATCGAAATGAAAAAGACGGTCATTCTGATCATTGATGATGATCCGAACCTGAGGAAGACCCTCGTCGATATCCTGCAGGTCAAGGGTTATGAAACCCTTGCAGCCGGGGACGGGGCGGAGGGTCTCTCTGTTTTGCAGAAAAATGCCGTTGACCTGGCACTCATCGATCTCGGACTGCCGGACATCTCCGGACTCGACCTGCTCTCCAGGATCAGGACCGATCATCCGGCCACGGCGGTCATCATCCTCACCGGCAATGCTTCACTCGAATCGGCTATAGAGGCGACCAGCCGGGGAGCCTACTCGTATCTGAAAAAACCGTATGAGATCGATCAGATGATGGTCCAGATCAGGCGGGCGGTCGAAAAACAGCGGGCGGACTCGGCACTGCGGGAGAGCGAGGCAATGTTCCGCGGACTGCTGGAAGCGGCCCCCGACGGCATGGTGATCGCCAACGACGAACAGGAAATCCTCATGGTCAACAGGCAGTTCGAGGAGATGTTCGGCTATGACCGCTCCGAGGTTATCGGCCGGAATCTGGGAATCCTCATTCCCCCCCGTCTCAACCATCACCAGAATTATGACAGGGAATATTTCCTGAGCCCGGGGAAAAAACTGATGGGACAGGACGGAGAATTCTACGCGCTCCGCAAGGATGGCAGCGAATTCCCGATGGAAATCAATCTCTCTCCGCTGGAGACCCTCGATGGGCTTATCGTGAGCGCCGCAATTCGTGATGTCAGCGAACGCAAAGGCTACGAGGCGCGGCTCGATTACCTGGATAACCACGACAGACTGACCGACCTGCCCAACCGCATCCTCCTCGGAGACCGGCTCGGCCGGGCATTGCTCAATGCCGACCGTCACAGGCTGCAGGGGGCGGTCCTGTTCCTCGATCTGGATAAATTCAAATACATCAACAACAGTCTCGGCCATGATATGGGCGACCGGCTGTTGAAACTGATCGCCGCACGCCTGACGGCCTGTATCCGGGCCAGCGATACGGTTGCCCGCCAGAGGAGTGATAAATTCGTCATTGTCCTCTCGGACCTGGCGGAGAAAGACGATGCAGTCCAGGTGACCCGGAAAATCCAGGCCGCCGTCAGCCAGCCCGTCGAAATCGACGCACAACTCATTGAGATTTCCTGCTGCATCGGCATCTGCCTCTATCCGAAGGACGGCAAGGATGTCCAGACCTTATTGAAAAAGGCCGAGTTGGCCGTGGCCATCGCCAAGGAACAAGGGCCCAAAACTCTGCAGGTTTTTACCGATGAACTGGATAACAGAGGCGCAACCTGCATAACCATGGAAAGATGCCTGCGCCGGGCTTTGGAGAATGACGAGTTGTCAGTGCATTACCAGCCGCAGCTGGATCTGCTTTCCGGCCGGATCACCGGGGTCGAGGCTCTGCTGCGCTGGCAAAGCCCAGAACTGGGTATGATTCCCCCCTCCCGGTTCATCCCCTTGGCGGAAGAGACCGGTCTGATCATCACCATCGGTGAATGGGTATTGAGAACCGCCGCCCGGCAAAGCAGGAAATGGCAGGACGCCGGACTTCCTCCGCTGACCATGGCGGTCAATCTTTCGCCGCGCCAGTTCTGGTATCCGGGCATCAGCCGTACCATTACCGAGGTCTTGCACGACAGCGGCCTCGACCCGCATCAACTGGAAATCGAGATCACCGAGAGCATGATCATGCGGGATGTGGAAAATGCCATAGACATGATGAAAGAATTGAAGAGGCTGGGGGTGCAGATCTCCATGGACGATTTCGGCACCGGCTACTCCAGCCTGAGTCACCTGAAACGCTTTCCCTTCGATAAACTGAAAATGGACATCTCCTTTGTCCGCGAGATGACATTTGACCCAGGCAGCGCGGCGATCGCCAAGACCATCATCGCCATGGCCCACAACCTGAATCTCAGGGTGATCGCAGAAGGGGTGGAAACCGAAGGGCAGCTCAGCAGTCTCCGGGCCCAAGGCTGCGATGAGATGCAGGGCTTCTACTTCAGTCGCCCCCTGCCTCCAGACGAGATCGAACAGATGCTGCGGGAGGAGCGGCGTCTCACCTTTCCCAGGGAGGGAAGCACCCATCCGGAAAGGACGCTCCTGTTGGTGGACGACGAAGCACTCGTCATCACAGCCATGGAGCGGATCCTGAATGACGAAGGCTATCAGATACTCTCCACCACCAGGGCCAGCCTGGGTTTTGAACTGCTGGCCACAAACCGGGTAGGCGTAGTGCTCTGCGACATACGAATGCCCGGGATGAGCGGTATCGAATTTTTCAACAGGGTCAGACGCCTGCATCCCAAGACCATCCGCATCGCCATGTCCGGCTATGCGGATATGGCGATGGTGGCCGACGCCATCAATAAGGGCTCCATCTATAAGTTTCTCACCAAACCGGTTGATAACAAGATGCTGCGCCATATCCTCAAAAAGGCATTCAGGGACTTCGAGTCGACACCAGGAGAACAATGACCTGGTCAGGCCGTCACCCGTGGAGTGCGGTGAATATGAAGGAAACGCCGGGATATGTGCGGAATGACTCGGTGCGCGGAAGATGTAGGCGGGTTCATGAGCGGATCGGCCAGCCGCCCGGCAGCAGGGATTCCCACCCGCAGGCAGGTCGTTCTGGTGGAAGGAGGGGCAAATGACCAATCTCATGACCCGGCATTGGCTGCGCGTCGCCTTGATCATCATCGGCGTGGCCGCCGGCTATTTCGTCACAGGACGTCTCCTTCTGGTGCTGGGGGCGCCGCCGAACGGTGCCGTGACGACCGTATGGCTGCCTTCCGGGATAAGCGTCGCCGCCCTCATCCTCTTCGGTCCCGTCGCTGCCATCGGGGCATTCATCGGTTCCCTGGTGCTCGAGTTGAAGAACGGCACACCCTGGGCGGCCGGCCTGGTAGTGGGGTTAGCCAATGCAGGCAGCGAACTCCTCTGCTACTCCCTGATCGTCGGTCGCAGCGGACGTCTTTTTTCCCTCTTGAGTAGCGGAAACATCCTGCGATTTGTGATTGCGGCGAGCCTCGGCTCCACGGTCTCGGCATTCGTCGGGGTGAGCACCTACGTGATCGTCGATATCGTTCCAGCAGCCATCTATTGGTCGACCTGGCTGACCTGGTTCGGTTCGATGGTAATCGGCATCGTGCTGATCACACCTTTCCTCATCTCCTCCACTCGCGACTGGCCCTTTCCAGGCAGCCGCCAACGCTACCTCGAGTATGCGGCAGCTCTGGCTGCCCTGGCGATCGCTGCCTTCCTGTGGCAGGGGCCGGCGTTTAGCCGCAATACAGACGAGCCGGTCATACTTGTTGTCATCCTGGTGCTCTTGTGGATCGCTTTCCGCTTCCCGCCTGCCGCAATGACCCTTGCCGTGTTCTTGCTCACCATCGCCGCGGTCGGAGGGGCCGTATTGCGGCTCCGCCACATCCCCCCCGATGCAGCTTTTTACTCCATCTTCGCACTCCAGATGATGTTGGGCGGTCTGGCGGCGATCGGCTACATGTTGGATTCGCTGGTGACGGCGCAGAAACGTGCAGCTGAGGCATTGCAGGCGGATATCGGCAGGCGCGAGCTGGCGGAAGAGGAGATCAACCGGTTGAATGCGGAGCTGGAGCACAAGGTCGAGGAGAGGACCAGTCAGCTCCTGGAGGTCCAGACTGAACTTGACGCTGCGCGAGCACGCTATTTCAGCCTCTATGACCTGGCACCGGTCGGCTATTGCACCGTCTCCGAGGAAGAGCTGATCCTCGAGGCCAATCACACGGCCGAGACCCTGCTCGGTGTGGGCCGGGGGGAACTGGTCATGCAACCAATCAGCAGGTTTATCGCTGAACAGGACCAGGACTCCTATCGTCCGCTCTTCGGGGTAACGCCGGCAGATTCGGGGCGATCCGGCGAACATCGGGCGCACGAGCTCAGGATGGTCAAAAAGGACGGAACGGAATTCTGGGTGCGGATCGTGGCCTCCTCAACCCGAAACGAGGATCTCGGCAGTGAGCCCATATACCGCATTGTCCTGGGCGACATCACCGAGCGCAGGCATGCGGAGGCGGAGCGTGAGCGAAGCGAGCGGAACAGCAGGAATACCCAGAAGCTGCTGCAGTTGGTCGTCGACACTATTCCAATCCGCTTGTTCTGGAAGGACCTGAATCTCGTCTTCCTGGGTTGCAACCGGTTATTTGCGCAGGATGCGGGCTACCGGAATCCTGAGGAGCTGGTCGGGACCGACGATTACAGTCAGGTCTGGAGTGCGCAGGCCGACCTGTATCGCCGGGATGATTTTGAAGTCATTGCCTCGGGCAAACCCAGATTGAATTATGAGGAGATCCAGGACACCCCTGGCGGTAAAAGGAACTGGTTGTCGACCTCCAAAGTACCGATTCGCGACGCAAACGACCAAATAATCGGGGTGCTGGGAACATACGAAGATATTACCCCGCGAAAGCTGGCGGAGGAAGACCAGCTCAGGAACCAGAAGCTCGCCATCCTCGGCCAGCTCTCGGGGAGCGTCGGGCACGAGCTGAGAAACCCTCTCGGGGTGATGAGCAACGCTGTCTACTTCCTGAAGATGGTGCTTGCGGATGCTGATGAAAACGTCTTAGAATATCTGAATATAATCAATAAGGAGATCAACACCTCCCTGCGCATCATCACCGATCTCCTTGATTTCGCCCGGACCAGGGCGCCGCAGATTCAGGTGGTGACGGCCCGTAAACTGATAGATGAAAGTTTCGAAAGGTGTGCGATTCCAGAAGATGTTGCTGTTAAGGTCGATCTTGCGGACAACCTCCCTCTACTCAAGGTCGACCCGCTGCAGACTGGCCAGGTAATGCAGAACCTGATCACCAACGGAATACAGGCCATGCCGACAGGCGGATCCCTTACCATCCGGGGAGGGTGGGACAATGAAGGGATGATCCGTCTGGAGGTTGCCGACACAGGTGAGGGGATTTCTCCTGAGAACATGAAAAAACTCTTCCAACCGCTCTTCACCACTAAGGCCAAGGGCATCGGCTTGGGGCTGGTGGTCTGCAAAAATCTGGTGGAGGCCAACGGCGGGCGGATCGAGGTGGTGAGTAAGCAGGGGGAGGGGACAAGCTTTACTGTGACGCTGCCGGTTGCGGGGAGATCCGCATAGTCACCTTCTTTTCAGACAGGGTTTATCAATAACCCCTGTCTGACCGGAGAGCGTGCGAGGGATGGATACCACGGACAATGCCGCATTGATCGCGGCAATGAAGAATCGCCAATGGGACCGGAAAAAGTCCGCTCGAACATTGGCATAACGACCAGGTCCTGAGAGTTTGAAGGACTGGGGGGTGTGCATGGCTATCAAAATACTATTTTCAAAGGTCCTGTTAAAACCGGCCGTATTCCCAGTTGAAGCCGAGGCGTCATGAAAGCCCATAAGAAACCTTCCTCCGGTACCGGACTCGCACGGTTCTACATCTTCTCTCTGACGCTGTGCATGCTTGCTATCGGTGCGCTGTTCTCCTGGTGGATGTCCGTCCGAACCGACCGCGACCTGCGCGCCAATCTGCTCGAGCAGACGCGCATGGTGACCCAGGCCGTGGACATCGAGCAAGTCAAAACCCTTACCGGGACCGAAGCCGACCTTATATCACCAAACTACCTGCGGCTCAAGGAGCGGTTCACCGCTGTCAACTCTGCCAACCCGCATAGCAGGTTCGTCTACCTCATGGGCCGCAGGACTGATGGAGCAGTGTTCTTCTTCCTGGATAGCGAACCTGTCGGATCGGAAGACGAATCCCCCGCCGGACAGATCTTTAATGAGGCTTCCGCTGATTTACTCCGGGCTTTCGATAGCCAAACTGAAATTGTTGAGGGACCGATCAGTGACAGCTGGGGCAAGTGGGTTTCGGTCCTGGTCCCGCTGACCGATCCGAAAAACGGTAAAATGGTCGCCCTGCTGGGTATGGATATCGACGCCCGTTCATGGCATTGGCAAGTGGCCGGCAAAGTCGCCCTGCCCATAGGTCTGGCGCTGATGCTGCTGGGATTGTTGATCTCGATAATCGTTTTGACGCAGTCCCGTCGCCAGATTCTCATCCAGCAAGAGACGCTGCGGAAAAGCGAAGAAAAGTACAGCCTATTGAACGCAGACTTGGAAATTAAGATCGAGGAAAGGTCGAGAGAACTCCTCGATGCCCAGGAGGAGCTGGTACGCAAGGAAAAACTCTCCATCCTCGGTCAGCTCTCCGGCAGCGTGGGACACGAGCTGAGAAACCCCCTCGGGGTGATGAGCAACGCCGTTTACTTCCTGAAGATGGTGCTGACGGATGCGGATGACACGGTGAAGGAATATCTGGATATCATTAAAAAGGAGATCGACACCTCCCTGCGCATTATCACCGATCTTCTTGATTTCGCCCGGACCAGGGCGCTGCAGATTGAGGCAGTGACGGTCCGTCGCTTGATAGATGAAAGTCTCGGCAAGTATACCATTCCGGAAAACGTCGCGCTGCAGACTGAAATTCCGGACAACTTTCCACTGCTCAATCTCGACCCGCTGCAGATGGGGCAGGTGCTGCAGAACCTGATCATGAACGCCATCCAGGCAATGCCCGACGGCGGCACCTTGCGTGTCAGTGCACGTTTTGCCGGGGCAACCGCAGGGGGACACGCACAAGGTGGAGATCAGAGGAATTCGATGTTCCAGGATTTTATTGAAATTTCCGTTACTGACACCGGCGAAGGGATCTCCCCGAAGAACATGAAAAACCTCTTTCAACCGCTTTTCACCACCAAGGCCAAGGGCATCGGTCTGGGGCTGGTGGTCTGCAAAAACCTAGTGGAGGCCAATGGCGGGCGGATCGAGGTGAAGAGCGAACCTGGTGCGGGGACAACCTTTACCTTACGGCTCTCCGTTGAGAGGTGAGAAGCGAAAGACTTAACGGGCAGGTCTTGTACTGGACATTTAACTAATGAAAATATTTCATTAAATCCCGAATGTTTTTTCGGTGGATATCGTCGCGAAAGGAGAGAGATATGAAAATGATGACAATCCTTCTGGCGGCACTCCTTCTGGCGGTAACCCTGCCGGTGGGAGGGCATTCCTCGGATGAGAAAGCCGAAACCGTCATGAAAACCGGGGGTTCTGGCTTCGGGCTCGGAATCATGAAGATCCTGGCCGATGCGTTCGAGAAATCCCACCCGGGCATCCACATCACTATTGTGCCGAGCCTTGGAAGTTCCGGAGGGATCAAAGCGGTCCTGCATGGCGCCTTGGATTTTGCCATCAGCAGCAAACCGCTGAAAGAGGCAGAGAAAGACCAGGGCGTGGACGCCACGGAGCTTGCCCGGTCGCCGGTCGTGTTCGTCGTCAACAGCAAGGTCGAAAAAGAAGCGATTTCCACACCGGAACTGGAAAAGATCTACGGCGGCCGGATGGATTCCTGGCCCGACGGCTCCCCTATTCGTCTGGTGCTGCGACCGGAGGCGGATTCGGACACGAAGATCGCCAAGGGACTCTCGCCAGGTATGGAACAGGCTGTGAAATTCGCCCAGTCCCGCGAGGGAATGATCGTGACCCCGACCGACCAGGACACCGCCGAGGCGGTAGAAAAAATCAGCGGCGCCCTGGGGATGAGCACGCTCACCCAGATACTCAGCGAAAAACGGAAGATGAAAATCCTTTCGTTCAACGGTGTCAGACCAAGTGTCGAGGGAATCAGTGATGGCTCCTATCCCCTGGCAAGGTCGCTCTACATTGTGACCTCGACGAAGACCCCGGCAGCGGCCCGGCAGTTTATCGACTTTATCGGTTCGCAAGCCGGGAGAAAAATCCTTACTGAATACGGCAATATGGTGGTTGAAGCCAGAAAGGATGCATCGCCGTGAACAAACGATCGAAAATTGTCCGGATTACTACAGCGATCGCGCTGGTAGTGGCCGTTGCCGTTACGTTCATCATGCCGCTCGGTTACTTCGTAACTTCGTATGTGCATATTGCGGGGAGTCTCAAGGCCGAGGCGGAAATCAACAGCCGCATCGTCTCCACGCTCATCAACGCCAATCCGGACCTGTGGCGTTTCGAACAGCTCCGCCTCGATGAGCTCCTGGCTCATCGACCTCCAGGGGGCGAAGAAGAGATCCGCCGGATCTTCGATCTCGATGGGCAGAAGGTTGCGGAAAGTTTCACACCGCTTCGTCCGCCCTTGATCACAACAACGCACGACCTGAAGGCCGCCGGAGTGACGGTCGGCAGGATAGAAATCAGTCGTTCGCTCTTTCCGCTTCTGATGACCACCGGTGTAACCGCACTCCTCGGGCTCTGCATCGGCCTGACGGTTTACCTGATCCTGCGCGTCCTGCCGCTGCGCGCCGTCTTCCGGGCGGAGGATGAGCTGCGCGATTTGAACGAATTGCTGGAACGAAAAATCGAGGAGCGTACGAGGCAGTTGGTCAAGACGCAGGAAGAGCTGATAAACAGTGAAAAACTGGCCATGCTCGGACTGATCGCCGGAGGGATGGGAAATGAGCTGCGCAACCCTTTGGGGGTGATGAACAACGCCATCTTCTTTCTGCAAAGCGTGATGCCGGACGCCGATGAGACTACCCGGGAATACCTGGACATCATCAAGCACGAGATTGACCGTTCTCAGCGAATTATCTCCGACGTTCTTGATTTTTATCACACGCAAACTCCTCGGAAAAAGTCGATACCCAGCCATGACCTGGTCGAGCATAGCCTCAGAGAGAGCGCTATACCTGAAAACATACAACTTCGTACAGAAATACAGGACCTCTCCGCTGCGGTCATGATAGATCCGAAGCAGATGGACCAGGTATTACGAAGCTTGATCACTAACGCGGTGCAGGCAATGCCCGATGGCGGAGAGCTGCGTATCGCAACGCGCCAGGCAGGGACAGGTCTTTTGCCTGCCCGTGAACAGGAAGGACGGCCACAGGATATGCCTCCAGCGGATTTTCTTGAAATTTCCGTTGCCGATACAGGTAAAGGGATTGCACCGGAGAACATGAAAAGGCTCTTTCAGCCGCTCTTCACCACCAAGTCGCGGGGGATCGGCCTTGGACTGTCGATCTGCAAGAGCTTTGTCGAGGCCAACGGCGGACAGATCGCGGTTTCGAGCGAACCGGGCAAGGGGACGACCTTTACCGTGTCGCTGCCGATTGCCGGGCAAGAGTGAAAACGACGCAGGGAGAGAAGGAAAATCCGTCATTTTCTTCACCGCCGAGGATATGGGCAACTGCCCGGAGCCGGTAATCAACGGGATCTCATGGGGGAAGCGGTGGGAAGATCGAAGTGAAGACCGAATTGACAAAGCGAACAACCTTTACGGCAATACTGCCGGATGAGAGGGACGAGGCATGAAGGAAAAACTGAAAGTCCTGGTCGTAGACGACGATCGACGGATGGTCAAGACCATCTGCGACATCCTGAAAGTCAAGGGGCATGATTCGATCGAGGCTTACAGCGGCGAGGAGGCGGTGACAATGGCCCGGGATCAGAGGCCGGATTGCGTCCTGATGGATATCAGGATGCCGGGGATCGATGGGGTGGAAGCCCTGAAGATAATCAAAACCACCTTTCCCGAACTCCCCGTGGTGCTGATGAGCGCCTTCGCCACTCCGAATCAGGTGGAAGAGGCGAAGGAACAGGGCGCGTATACGGTGCTCACCAAACCGATCAACATCCAGGTCCTGCTCTCGTTCCTTTCATTGCTGAGAAAAGAGGAGAGCATCCTTGTGGTCGACGACGACCCCGGCTTCTGCCGGACAATCAAGGATATCCTGGAGACGAAGGGTTACCGGGTCGAGACCGAGATGAACGCCGCCCGTGTGCTGGACCACCTGGAGCGCAACTACAAGCTGGCCGTGGTTCTCGACCTCAAGCTCGGCAACGCTAACGGACTTGAGGTCCTCAGGGAGATCCGCGCCAAGTACCCCACCAAACCGGTGATCATGGTGACCGGTTATGGCGGGGAAATGGCGGCAAGCATTGCCAAGGGAGAGGAGATCGGGGCCTATGCCTGTCTCTACAAGCCATTGGAGATCGAACGTTTGCTAGGAATTATTGAGGAGGTCAGCCGCAGGAAAAGGCAGGCCTTTCTGGGAGAACCCTTCAACGATCAGAAAATGATCGAAGGCTGAAAATGGATCCATCGCGCATCCTCATCATCGATGACGATCCGGGGCTGAGGAAGACCCTTACCGACATCCTCAGGGCAAAAGGATACGACATCCTCACCGCCGGCAGCGGAGCGGAGGGCCTCGCCCTGCTGAGGGATCATGCCGTCAACCTGGCGCTCATCGACCTGGGGCTGCCGGATATGCCTGGGCTCGAGGTGCTCAATACGCTCAAGGCCGGCTTTCCCTCAATCGAGGCAATCATCCTCACCGGCAATGCCACCCTCGATTCGGCGATAGAGGCGACCAACAGGGAGGCCTTTTCCTTCCTGGTCAAACCCTATGACATCGAAACACTGCTGCTCCAGATCAGACGCGCTATCGAAAAGCAGCAGGCCCGGGAGAGGATCACCAAAGACAGCATCATGCTGCAGAACAAAAACATGACGTTGAAGGTCCTCTATAGCGTCTCGCAGGCGATCAGCAAAACGATGGACCTTGAGGAACTTCTCCCGGAGGTACTCCGCACCCTGGCCGAAACGGAGATCTTCACCTTCGAGATCAAGGGGGCGATTTCCCTGGTCGAAGGAGAGAAAATGCGCCTGGCCTCGTTTATCAGCCTCGCTGAAACCGAGCTGGAGCCATGCAGTGATATCCGTCCGGGAGAGTGCCTCTGCGGTCGTGCCATGGCAACAGGGGAGATCGTCATAGCTAGAAACTGCAGCGTTGACAGCCGCCACCTGATGTGCAACCCGGTTGTCCAGCCGCACGGGCACATCATCGTGCCGCTGAAGGCGGCCGGTGCGGTGGTCGGGATGCTGAACCTCTATATCCAGCCTGAGACCGAGGTGACCGACGAGATGGTCGGACTCCTCTCATCCGTCGCCTCCCAGGTGGGTATCGCCATCAGCAATGCCCGGCTCTACGAGGAGACGAAAAATTCCTCGCTCCACGACCCTTTGACGGGGCTTGCCAACCGGCGCTTCATGGATATCCAGCTCGACAAGAGCCTCGACACCGCCAGGAGATACCGGGAGGAGCTTTCATTCATCATGGTCGATATCGACCATTTCAAAAACTATAACGACAGCCATGGCCACCAGGAGGGGGACAGGCTGCTGGGCAGGCTTGCCGGCATCCTCCTCGGGGAAGTGCGGAAGGCGGATTATGTCTTCAGGTACGGCGGCGAGGAATTTCTCATCGTCCTGCCTGAAACGTCGCTGGAAAGGGCGTGTGAAGCGGCGGAAAGATTGAGAAAAGCGGTGGAGGCGGAGGCCGGCGGGGTGACCGTCAGTCTCGGGGTTGCCTCGCTGACTGAATCGCTCCAGGAAAAGGACCAGCTCATCGATGCCGCCGATAAGGCATTATACCGGGCAAAAGAAAACGGCAGGAACAGGGTGGAAGGGAACCGGGAGTCGTGAACGCGGCAGGGCTCGATCTGACCACCTGTCTCCGGAGCTGCTCTGCCGCACCTGATCGGTCTTCCTTGCCACGTATGCCACAGTCTGCCGGACCTGTATCGCCACAGCCTATCAGGGTACTTTCCGGTACTTTTCAGAATGTCAGGATGAAGTAGGCAGTTCCCACCAGGATCAGGCTGAGAATCCTGAAGGCCTGGCTGCAGACGATCAGCTCCATGGCGATTTTCGGCTGAAAAATACCGGCATAATAGGGGAACTGGTGCCTGACCGCCCTGAGGGGCGAGGAGAGGATGTTGCCCACCAGGAGGGCCAGGATAACCTCACGGTTGCTCATTGCTCCCTCCTGCAGCAGGGCTCCGGCAGCGGCCACCCCTGCCGTCAGTTCCGCGACCATCTGCAGGGTGATGATGCCCATGGCCTGGGGCGTCAGGCCCGGGATGAAGGCCAGGTAGCCGGCCACCGCCTGTTCGACCTCACGGAAATAGCCGATTCGATGGATGATGAAGATGATGACATAGATCGGGACGGTATAGAGCAGGATCTTGCGGATGCGTTTTTTGAACCTCCGCCAGCTCTTATCCAGGGCCGCCCGCCAGTCGATGCCCGGTTTTCCCGCAGGCGTTATGACCGGCTCCTGTCTGAGCGGAGTCGGCAGCAGGAAACGGCTGATGACGATGATGACCATCGTTCGCAGCAGAGCGGCCAGGAGAGTCAGGCCGACGTAAATGAACGCCGCCCCCTTGATCAGCGGCACTGTGATGAAAAACATCGTCGGCAGATGGACAAAATAGGTGGGCAGGCTGTTGAACAGGTTGGCCAGGACCAGCTCTTTCCTGTCGATCTTCTCCTGGTCGTAAGCCTCGGCGAGCAGGGTGTTGGCCGATACCCCGGAAAACACCGCCAGCGAAAAGGAGGCGCCGGTAATATCGGAAAGGTTGCCGAATCTGACCAGCGGCCGGGCCAGCAGGGCGACCTTGCGCGTCCAGTTCAGGGCCTCGATGAAATTGGCGATGAGCAGGCCGACCGACAGCATGCAGATCAGCCGGAGCAGGGGCCAGAACAGCCGGTCCCAGAGCATTATGAAGGTATCGGCGGATAAGGTCATAAACGGAAATCCGCTCCTCTCCTGTCGGCCGAGGCGGGCGGTCGATGGATGCGACCGGAGCTGGGGTCCGGGCTCGGGAAAATCGTTGTCGTCATTACAGGCTGCCGGAAATGAGGCTGTGGGCATAAACGCCGCGAGGATCGGAAAAGAAAGGAAAGCGCGTAACTGCCCGGCTGAACTGGCGAAGGAGGTGGGCCGGCGGAAAGGGCAGGTCGAACCCTGCCGAAAGGGGGCTTTTCGAGGTTATCTCCTGGATCAGCTGTTCCCGTACCGACAGCGGCTTCTTGATATACACCGGGGCGAAATCGTCGGATACCCCCGCCCGTTTCGCGGCGGCGGCGACGGCGTCGCCGAGGTTGCCGAGGTGGTCGACCAGGCCGATCCGCTGGGCGGTGCGGCCGTCGAAGACCCTGCCCTCGGCGATGCCGGCCAGTTGTTCCCGGTCGATTTTCCGGCCCTTGGCGACAATGTCGAGAAACTGGCGATAACCGTAATCGACCGAGAGCTGGATCGATTCCTTGATCAGCGGGCTCAGGGGCTGGGCCAGGTTGAGGCCCGAGGCGATCGGGGTGGTGCCGATGCCGTCGCTGTGGATGCCGAGTTCGGCCAGGGTGTCTTCAAAGGTCGGGATGGCCCCGAAAATTCCGATCGAGCCGGTGAGGGTGGTCGGGGCGGCCCAGATTTCGTCGGCATCGGCGGCGATCCAGTAACCGCCCGAGGCGGCGACAGTGCCCATCGAGACGATCAGCGGCTTGCCGCTCCTCTTCAGCTCGAGCAATTCCTGCCGGATGATCTCCGAGGCGAAGGCCGAGCCGCCGCCGGAGTTGATCCGCAGGACCACAGCCTTGACCGAGGCGTCCTTGCGGGCCTCCTGGATGAGGGCGGCCAGGGAATCGCCGCCGATCACGCCGGCAGGCTGTTCTCCCGGCAGGATATTCCCCTGGGCCACCAGGATGCCTACCTTGTTCAGGGAGGCAGCCGCTGCCGTCTCCGGCGAGCCGATCAGGCCAATATAGTCGGCGGAGGAGATTTCAGTGTACGCCCTCCCGGAACCGGTGCCGGCGATGGTATTCAGATAGGCCTCGATCTGAGGCCTGGTCCATACCTTGTCTACCAGACCGTTTTTCAACGCGAGTTGGGCCGTATCGCCTCCCGTTTCCGTCAGGAGAGTGCTGATGTTGTGGGTGTAGATATCGATTGTTTCCCGGGTGATCGACCTTTCTTTGGCGATATCGGCAGTATAACTGTTCCACAACGAGGCAAGCCAGCCGGCGTTCTGCTCGCGGGCCTCAGGCGACATCGAATCGCGGATGATCGGCTCGATAGCCGACTTGTAGGTCCCGACCCGGAAAACATGGTAGTTGATCTTGAGTTTTTCCAGGGCCTCCCTGAAGTACAGGGAGTAGGCGCCGAGTCCGTGCAGGTCGACCCCGCCCATCGGGTTGACGATCACCATGTCGGCATGGGAGGCGAGATAGTACTGCTTCTGGCTGTAAAAATTCTCCGCCGCGATGACCTCCTTGCCTGCCGCCCTGAAGCGCTTGAGGGCCTCACCGATTACCTGCAGCTGGTCGATACCGGCATTGCCCAGTTTCTGCTGGTCAAGGCGGATGGCGACGATCCGGTCGTCCTGTGCGGCCCGGTCGATGACATGGATGATATCCTGCAGGAGGATTTCCGAGTCGTCGGTCGATTCCCCGCTTATTTTCTCAAGGAGCCTGGCGATTGAGGAAATCGTCTGTTTTTCTTCGACGATATCGCCGGTGAGAGAAAGGACGAGGATGCTCCTGTCGGCCAGTTGCGGCCCGCCCTTGACGAAGAAGGCGACGATGACGACCAGGAGGAGCAGGAGAAAGACGATGTTGAGAACCGTGTTGCGGACGATGGAGATGAGACGCCCGGTAAAACGGAAGATGCCGGCGATGGACAGGAAGAGATCTTTCATGGGCTGCGATGATGAAGGATAATGGTTGGCCCGGGGGGCATAGGTCCTGAGAGAGTAAGCACTCTGCCTGAGTCGTTCAAGGCCGGCTGCGGACGGCGCCGGAATCCGCCCCGCTCGCTGGCACCGGAGCAGGAAAAGGCAGCGGCAGCTGTCGAGGTTGTTTTTTGTCTTTCTCGGTCAATTTTGCAAGGGAAATTCCCAGCAGGCGGACCTTTTTTCTGCCGGCCTCGGTGGCATGCAGGAGTCTCGGCACGTGCGCGAAGATCTCCTCACGGTCGAAGACCGGGAAGGGCAGGGTGACGGAACGGGTGACCGTGGAAAAATCCCGGTAGCGCACCTTCAGGGTGATGGTCGAGCCGCCCTGTCGGTGCGCGGCCAACGCGGCTTCGACATCTGCGGCCAGGTCGAGGAGGATCTCGAACATCTCGGTGAGGTCGCCGGTATCCCGTTCAAGCGTCACCTCGCTGCCGATCGATTTACGGATATGGGTAGACTGGACCGGCCGGTTATCAATGCAGCGGACGATATCATAGAAAAACGAGCCGGCCTTGCCGAAATACCGGTTCAATTCTTCCCGGCTGCGTTGCCGCAGATCGTGGCCGGTATGGATTCCCAGCTGCCGCATCCGCTGTTCGGTGACCCGGCCGACCCCGAAAAATTTGCCGATCGGCAGGGTACCGAGAAAACCGAGGGCCTGTTCCGGCAGGATGACGCTCATGCCGCAGGGCTTGTCGAGGCCGCTCGCCACCTTAGCCAGAAATTTGTTGCAGGAGACCCCGGCCGAGGCTGTGAGACCGGTCTCCCGGCGGATCCGGCTGCAGATTTCGCCGGCGATCAGGGTGGCTGAACCCCTGTGCTGGCGGCAGCCGCTGACATCGAGGAAGGCCTCGTCGAGCGACAGCGGTTCGACGAGAGCGGTGTAGCTCCTGAAAATATCCATGATCAGGCCGGAGAACTCCTTGTAGCGCGCCATCCTCGGCCTGACGAAGACCGCCGCCGGACAGAGTGCCGCGGCCCTGGTGCTCGGCATGGCCGAGTGGATGCCGAATTTCCTCGCCTCGTAGGAGCAGGCCGCCACCACGCCCCGGCTGCCGGGGGGGCCGCCGACAATGACTGCCTGGCCGCGCAGCCCTGGGTTGTCGAGTTGCTCGACCGAGGCGAAGAAGGCATCCATATCGATATGGATGATCTTGCGTTGGTTGGAGAGTGTCCGCTGGTCCATCGGCAGTCGTATGTGAGAGTAGTGTCCGTAGTTGGGCGCGGGGAGCCCTGGCGGGGCTGACCGTGCAGGGAATCGCAGGCGCTGGGGTACCGCGGCGCCGTTGTGAATATACGCTATAAAAAGAGTTTCGGCATCCCCTCAATATGGTATGGGGTAAGCGGTTTTTCTGGTATAAAGGCCGGAGAGGAAATGCGGGCCCGGTTCCCGCCCGGCAAGCGACAGCAGCAGAGGAGAAGATTGTGAAAATACGCCAGGTAATCAGTTCGAGTGGTCTTTTTCAGGGACTTCCTGAACGTGATATTGATGAAATTATGGCCATTGTCGTCGAAAAGAAATACCAGCGCGGCCAGAATATCTTCTTCGAGGGCGATCCCGGCAACGGCTTCTACATGGTCAGCGAGGGCAAGGTCAAGATCTTCAAGATGTCTCTTGGCGGCAAGGAGCAGATCCTCCATATCTTCGGCGAGGGCGAACCCTTCGGCGAGGTCCCGGTCTTTCATGGCCAGCCTTTTCCGGCGTCGGCGGAGGCCCTGGTCAAGAGTTCGGTCCTGTTCTTTCCGCGGCAGAAGTTTGTCGAATTGGTAGAAAGGAACCCATCCATCGCCCTGAACATGCTGGCCGTATTGTCCATGCGCCTGCGGCGGTTCACCAGCCAGATCGAAAATCTCTCGCTCAAGGAAGTGCCGGCCCGGCTCGCCGGCTATCTGCTCTACCTGCTCGAGGAGCAGGGGCAACAGGACAGCGTTGAACTGGAGATCTCCAAGGGACAGCTTGCCAGTCTTCTCGGCACCATCCCCGAGACCCTCTCGCGGATCTTTGCCAAGATGAGCGAGGAGGGCCTGATCGAGGTGGTCGGCCGGAGGATCAACATCCTCGATCGTCAGAGACTCGAGGAGAGATAGCGACCGGGAATTCAGGCCGGCGAATCCGGTACCTGGTTGTTGAGGACGATATTCTTCAGATAGGCAAAACTGTCGAGTTCGAACTCGGTGAAGCGGACGGCGACGCCGGTCCGATCCCGTCTGATGGTCCGACCTTTGATCCTCAAGGTGAGGGTGCTGGAGACCCCGGTGATGGTGAGGATGACCAGGCAGGGCGCACTGATCGGTATCGTCTCGCCGGTCCTGAGGAAAGCGCCGTCAAGGCTGATGTCCCGCGATGAGGTATGGACGGTGATGCTCTGATCGTCGATCTGCAGGATCGCCGTGGTCTCGAATCGTATCCTGGTATGGGTGCGCTGGTCGGGTCGTTCCATTACGCTGCTTCCTATGGGTGCCGTGCGAGCTCGAAGGCTGCAGGGCTGAAGATGTAGCGGCCGCGGAGGACCGCAACCTCCGGCGGGATGGTGTGCCGTTCAAAGAGATCGTAGCCTTCCTGCAGGTTCAGCCAGAAGGATCGCCACCTGTTGTGCCGGTGCCTGCGCATGTTTTCCTCCGTCATCCGGAAGGGGAAGATGTGGACGGCGAACGACTCCTGGCCCCCCGACAATGCCGCTTCGGCGATGGTATAGATTTCTTCCATGCGGTAATCGGTCATGGCGAAGCAGCCGACGGAGGAACAGCGGCCATGCACCATCAGCGCCCCTCCGGTCCGTTTGCAGAGGCGGTCGTAGTCGTTCGGGTAGCCGAGATTGAAGGCCAGGTGAAATTTACTCCAGGGGTTGAGCTGAGCCGCCCCGACCCGATAGAAACCCTCCGGGCTCTGTTTGTCGCCTTCCCGCTCCTTCGGGCCGAGGCCGCCCGAATAATCGCAGATGGTATAAGTCTTGAAGAGTCTGAAGGTCTCGCCGCGCCGCACCCAGACTTCGAGTTCATCCGATTCCTTGAAGATGCGGATGAAGATCGGCCGACCCAGGCTGAGCCCCTTTTTCTGCATGGCCATGCTGATTTCCGGGTGCATCCTCGCCGTCACCTCCTGCGACACCTTGCTGGCCGGGGTCGCGGCCACGGTCTCCGGCAGGCAGGGAACGGCTGTACCGAAGGTCAGCATCAGTGGAATCAGCAGCAGAGAGAGGAGGGTGAGCGGCATGGTCGGTCTGGTACATCCTCACGGCAATCATGTCGGAAATACTTGGCCTTATGGCACAGGTCTCAGCAAAAAGTGTCTCCAATAAAGCAAAAAAGCAGGGAAAAGTCCAGCAGGAAGAAATAACTGGGCAGGCGATATAATAACTGGGCAGGCGGTATGGCGGCCGACGGATCGGCATGGGCCTTCCCGGGAAATGTCCAGCGATCAGAGCTGGTTTCTGGCGACCAGCGGAGAAAAAATATGAAATCCCCAACCTCGGCGAAAATCTTCCTGGATTCAGTCGGGTCACCACTGCTTTTCTGCCATTGCCCTGAGTAGAATACATGTTTAGTGTTTCAAAGCTGAAGAAAAAATAAAGAACTCATCGTATTTAATGCCATTTCCGAGCCATTGCCGATGTCGCTTGATCTCCATATCCACAGCACCTTCTCCGACGGCACCCTGAGTCCCGTCGAAGTGGTGAATCTGGCCAGCCGCAAGGGACTCACGGCCATCGCCCTGGCCGACCACGACACCGTGGCGGGTATCAAACCGGCGATTGCGGCCGCGGCCGGGACGGGCCTGGAGGTGATACCCGGACTTGAGATCAGCGTGCTTCATAACGGCACCTCGCTGCATCTCCTCGGTTATCTGATGGATATGGACCATCCCGGCCTGAACAGGGTGCTGGCGGGACTGCAGAAGGGACGGGATGAGCGTAATGCCGCAATCATCAAACGCCTGCTGGATCAGGGAATCGCGGTGAGCCCCGGGGACATCCTGCGGGTGTCGCAGACGGGTCAGACCGGCCGGCCCCATATCGCCAGGGTTTTGGTTGAAAAAGGTATTGTCCGCACGATTCTCCAAGCCTTTGAACAGTATCTCGGCCGTGACGGTCTGGCCTATGCCTCCCGCCCGGTGCTGGCTGCCGCCGAGGCCATAGGCGTACTGCGGCAGGCCGGCGGCCTCGCAGTCCTCGCCCATCCCCTGCAGATCGATGCGAGCCTGGAGAGGCTTCCAGGCCTGCTGAACGAGTTGGTTCCGCTCGGGCTCGACGGCCTGGAAGTCTATTATCCGACCCACTCATCCGGGGTCCGCCGAAAACTCAGGGCAGCCGCCAGGCGATACGGGCTTGTGCTTACAGGCGGCAGTGATTTCCACGGTGATATCCGGCCCGGCACCACCATTGCCGGCGGCAGAAATGTCACTGTCCCCGACGAACTCCTGGGGTTGATGAAGGAGCGGGCCGGCAGCAGCTAGAGGATGCGGAAGTTGTTTATTATTGTGCCATAGAAGGTGTAGGTGGCCAGGTGCATCAGGAAGTTCGCAGTGTGTATGAACTGCCTGGCCCGGGAGAAAGCGCAGGGGAGAGTGGATATTACGGAGAAGATCTGGAGAAAGGCTTGTTATGCGCCGGCTTCTTTGTATACTATTCAATTAGATATGCCAAGCCGTCGTCAAACAATAACCGTTACGCAGAAATACCTTTCCGGCATAAGGGGCCGTAACGAAATGGTGAAAAATGTAACGGTTATTTCGTAACGGCCCCTAAATTTACGGGACGATCGCGTTGCAGTTGAAGGCCGGTCCCCTATACATATAATTGAGGTGAGAGAGCAATGTATTCGATTCTGATTGTCGATGATGAACCCAATTATTTGATAGTACTTTCGGAGCTTCTGCGGGACGAGGGGTTTGAGATCTTTACTGCGGCGAGCGGCAGGGATGGGCTGCAGGTCGTGCGGGATGTGGATCTCGATATCGTCATAACCGACATGCAGATGCCGGAGATGAATGGCCTGCAATTCCTCCGCCATATCAAGGAGATCAACAGGGAGCTGCCGGTGCTGATGATCACCGCCTACGCCGAGGTCGAAAAAGCGGTGGCGGCGATGCAGGCCGGCGCCTTCAGTTACCTGGCCAAGCCCTTTTCGAACGATGAGCTGATCGTCGTTATCCAGAAGGCGGCCCAGCATTACGCCCTGGTCCGGGAAAACACCCGGCTGCGCAGAGAGATCCGCGGCAGGGTGGGATTCAGCGGCATGGTCGGCAAGAATCCGCGGATGCTCCAGGTCTACGAACTCATCGAAAAGGTGGCACCGACCCCTGCCTCTGTGCTGATCTCCGGCGAAAGCGGCACGGGCAAGGAGCTGGTGGCTAAGGCCATCCACATGAACAGCCCCCGTGAAGATCAGGCCTTCATAACCGTCAACTGTGCGGCCCTGGCGGAGACCCTGCTGGAAAGCGAACTCTTCGGTCATGAAAAGGGCGCCTTCACCGGGGCGGTGGCGATGCGCAAGGGTCGTTTCGAGTTAGCCGACGGCGGTACCATTTTTCTCGACGAGGTCGGCGAGATCCCTCTGGCCGTGCAGTCGAAACTCCTGCGTGTCCTGCAGGAAAAGAGCTTTGAGCGAGTAGGCGGGACCAAGACCATGACGGTCAATGTCAGGATCATCAGCGCCTCCAATCGGGATCTCAAGGAGGAAGTGATGAATGGGCGTTTCCGCGAAGACCTCTTCTATCGTCTCAATGTCATCCATGTCTCCCTGCCGGCCCTGCGTGAGAGGATGGACGACATGCCCCTGTTCGTCGATTTTTTCATCGAGAAATTTGCCCGCCAGTTGCAGAAGAATGATCTCACCATCACCAAGGATGCCCTACGTCTGCTGATGACCCTGCCTTGGGAAGGGAATGTCCGGGAGCTGGAAAACACCATCGAACGGGCTGCCATCCTCTGCAACGGCAACTGCATTGATGCCGAGGATGTCCAGCCCGAATCCGTGCATATGGACAACCAGGCGGCCTGGAGTCGGGATCTGGACCTGCATCAGATCATCCCCGATTCAGCCAGCCTGAACGATGTCCTCTACGCCGTGGAGGAGAAGATGCTGGTCCAGGCCCTCGACGAGAGCAATTTCGTGCAGGCCAGAGCCGCCGAGCGGCTCGGCATAACCAAGAGCCTGCTCCAGTACAAGATGAAAAAATACCAGATTAAGAAAAAGAAATAGCCACCCGGCGGTTGTGTGCAAACCCGGCTGCCGCAGACGGGAACTACCTTTCATGCATAGTCAAGCGAGCCGTGAAGCGCTGGAGAAGAGGATCGAGGAACTCCAGCGGGAGTTGCGCAGGACATCGCGCTTCGAAGAGATCAATCGCGTGCTCCTCGGTATTTCCGAGACCGTGTGCCGGGCGACCGCCCTTGACGAGTTCTTTGCCTCGATCCGCTCCGTCCTCAGCAGCGTCATCGACACCAGCAATTTTTCCATAGCCCTCTATGACGCCGATCAGGACAGTCTGAGTTTTCCCTACTGCGTTGTGATGACCTCGGTTGCCGGTCAGATTGCCCTGGCCATCGAACGGAAACGCCGGGAGAAGGAACTGGAACAGAGCATGGCGCATCTGCAGAGCATATTTCGTGCCGCCCCGGTCGGTATCGGTGTCACCGTCGACCGGGTGATGGTCAAGGCCAGCCAGCGCCTCTGCGAGATAACCGATTATGCCAGAGAAGAATTGATCGACCGGAGTGCCAGGATGCTCTACCTCGATGATGCGGACTTTGATCATGTCGGTCGGGTGAAATACATGCAGATTCGCGACCATGATACCGGCACGGTGGAGACCAGATGGAGGCGCAAAGACGGCGCCGTTATCGATGTCCTGCTCAGTTCCACTCCGCTCGACGTTCGCGATCTCGGCAAAGGCGTCACCTTCACCGCCCTCGATATCACCACCCGCAAACAGGTCGAGGCCGAACGGGAGCGTCTGCGGGTAGCCATCGAGCAGGCCGCAGAGATCATCGTTATCACCGATCAGGCTGACCGAGCAGTTTCAGCATGCCCAGAAAATGGAAGCAGTCGCCCGTCTCACCGGTGGCGTCGCCCATGATTTCAACAATATCCTGATGGTCATCATCGGCTACGCCGAAATCGCTCTGGCGCAGCTTACCCCCGGCCAGCCCCTCCATGCCGATCTGGAGAAGATTCTCGATGCCGCCAACCGTTCCGCGGAGATCGTCCGCCAGCTCCTGACCTTTGCCCGCAAGCAGATCTTCGAACCGTTTTTCACTACCAAGGGGGTCGGCGAAGGGACCGGTCTCGGTCTTGCCACGGTTTACGGGATCATCAAACAGAATAACGGCTTCATCGAAGTCATCAGCGTACCCGGCAGGGGCACCATGTTCAAGATGTCATCATGCCAGAAATGCACGGCTGGGAACTAACGACCCGGCTGGTCGGTCTTTATCCCGGAATCCGCCAGCTGTTCATGTCCGGCTACACCGCCGATGTCATTGCCCGCCACGGTGTGTTTGACGAAGGGCTGCAATTCATCGAGAAGCCGTTTTCCGCCAGGGATCTGGCCCAGAGGATACGGCAGGTCCTTGAGGGGGTACAGGTCCCGGTGACGCAGTCAGCGGACCATACCCAGCCGCGGAAGTGATGGAGATGGAGATGGAGATGGAGATGGAGATCTCGCCGGCTGACCGGGCTGAACTGCACCATGCCAGAACCCTGCTTGAGAGTCCGGGTCTCGCGATGAGAATAACCAACCTCTTCGGGGCTTCGCTGGAGAAGGGCTTTGCCCTATTGCCGCAGAACTGGTCGACGGTGATCGCAGCCCTCAGCCGCAAGGCCCTTGAGGCCGCCGTCCAGTCGGCTGTTTTGACCATCGACGCGCGGCAACAACGATCGGCAGCCATTGGCCTGCATCGAATCATGGCAGCCGGTATCGGAGCGGCGGGCGGTTTCTGGGGCCTGCCCGCCCTGGCCCTGGAGTTGCCCCTGGCGACGACCATCATGATGCGGTCGATCGCCGATATTGCCCGTAGTGAAGGTCATACGATCACCGAAGCGCAGGTCAAGGTGGCCTGTATCGAGGTCTTCGCCTTCGGCGGTCCGGGGAAAGAGGATGATGGAGCCGAGACCGGCTATTTTGCAGTCCGGGCCGGCCTGGCCCAAACGGTGGCGGAGGCGGCACGCCATTTCACTGGCAAGGGCCTGACCGGGACAACGGCGCCGATTGTGGCCAGGCTGCTTACCCAGGTATCCTCACGCTTCGGTGTTCAGGTGTCGGAGAAGATTGCCGCTCAGGCCTTGCCGGTCATCGGAGCCCTCGGTGGTGCCGCCGTCAATACCCTGTTCATCGGGCATTTCCAGACTATGGCCAGGGGGCATTTCATCATTCTCCGTCTTGAGAAAAAATACGGTCAGGAGCGTATCCGCCGGGAGTATCAAGGTCTGTAACCGGGCCAGGCTGACAGGTCCCGGCTGCAGGTATACATGCTGCCGGGTGTTTATGCCGGATATTTTCCTTCCATGTATTCTTTAAGGTACTGGATTTCCACATCCATTTCCTTCAGCTGGGCCTTGACCACGTCGCCGATAGAGACAATACCGAGCAGTTTGCCTTGGTCAATAATAGGGATGTGCCGCACCCGATTTTCCGTCATAACTGCCTGAATATAATCAATTCTATCGTCAGGCTTGGCAACGATCAGGTCCTTGCTCATATATTGGCTGATCTTGGCCTGACGGATGTTGTCGAGTTCGGCATGGACGGCTTTGAGGATATCGTTGGGGGCCAGGATTCCCTTGATGTTGTCGTGTTCGTCGACGATGATCAGAGAGCCGACTCGGTTGATGAAGAAGAGGGCAATCGCCTCGATCAGCGAATTGTCCTGATGGGTGGTGACAACCCTGCTTCCCTTTACTGCCAGTATGTCTTTTGCCTTCATTGCATATCTCCCTTGTTCAGTGCACTCTCGTCGCAGATCGCCCTGTCCGCTGTCAGATCGCAACCGGATACAGGCTCATCGCCAGTACGCAGACCGCGAGTATAAAGGCGCAGACCGGCGCCGACTGTGAACTGCTGATTTCAAATTGATCCTCCGCTTCATGAAAATACATGGTGATAATCAGGCGCATGTAATACCACATCGATAACACGCTGCTGACGATGCCGAGGACAGCCAAAGCGGTCTGGCCGGCCTCAAAGGCAGTGACAATGATGTATAACTTACCCATGAAGCCTGCTGTCGGCGGGATTCCGGCCATCGACAAGAGAAAGATGGTGATCGCCGCCGCTGAAAAGGGACGGACCTTGGCCAGACCCCTGAAGTCAGCAAAATTCTGCCGTTTTTCGTCGGTACCGCTGAGATAGGAGAGAGAGGCGAATATACCGAGAGTGCTGATGGAGTAGGCAGCCAGATAGAAAAGGATCACCGAGCCATTGAAGTGTTCGCTGCCGGCGGCGATCAGGGCGATCAGCAGGTAGCCGGTATGGACGATGCCGGAAGCGGCGAGCATCCGTTTAAGACTGTTCTGACCGATGGCGATAAGGTTGCCGGCAAAGAGGGTAAAGACAGTGAGATAGAAGAGCAGGTCGAGCCAAGTCTCGCGGATGTCGGCATCCAGCAGCAGGATATTGGCGAGCACTGCGAACACCGAGGTCTTCAGGGCGGTGGCCATGAAGCCGGTGACCGGCATCGAGGCCCCGTCGTAGACATCGAGCACCCAGGCATGGAAGGGGAAGACGGTAACCTTGAAGAACAGGGCGAAAAGGATGAACAGGACGCCGCCGGCCAGGGCCGGATTGGCAAGAAAACCATCCCTGGAAATGTATGCGGCGATGGCGGCAAAGCTGGTGCTTCCGGTGGCCCCGTAGATCAGGGCGGCGCCCATGGTTAAAAAGGCCCCGGCAAAGGCGCCGAGCATCAGGTATTTCAGGACCGCTTCAGAGCTTCTCGCGCTTTTACGGTTGTACCCCACCAGGATATAGATGGCAAGCGAGACGATCTCAAGGGCGATAAAGACGGTTATCAGTTCCTGGGCCATGGTCAGGAGCAGCATGCCGCTCGCTGCAAAGGTCATCAGGCAGTAAAATTCCAGAGAGCCGAAGGAGTTCTGGCGAAAATAGGTGGAGGACGTCATGGCGGTGAAAAAACCGCAGGCGAGGATGATCAGCGAGGCTACCTGAGTAAAACTGCTGATCACCATCATCCCGTTGAAAATCGTGACGAAGGGCTGGCTGCTGTCGGGACCGGTGGGCACGAGCTGCGTGATGAAGGCGGCGGCGAAGACGCCCATGCAAAGGGCCGATGCCACTTCCATACGGATGGTCTCATAGGCCGAAAGGAGCATCAGCAGAATCGCCCCAAGAGTGACAATTACGAGGGGGAGCAGGAGTACGATATCACAGGTCATGGTCTGTCCAGCCTCATTTCGGTTGCGGGTGATGTCCGAGGACAATGTGATTTGCGTTCTGCCCGGTTGCATGTACCGAGGCGATCTGCGCCTTGGCTGCCGGTTCTATCTTGGCGATGAAGGGCTGCGGGTAGACCCCCATGAAGATGATCAGCAGGATGACGGGTAGAAAGGCCAGGGTCTCGATGGTGGTCAGATCGGTAAAGCCTGCCGTCCTGGCATTGGCCTTTTCAAAAAACACCCTCTGAAACATCCAGAGCATGTAGCAGACTCCGATGATCAGGGTGGTTGCCGCGAGAACACCAATAACGGTATGAAATTTGACTGCGCCAAGGATAATCAGGAATTCGCCGATAAAGCCGCTGGTTCCCGGTAGACCGACCGAGGCCAGGAGGGCGACGGCGAAGAAGAAGGCGAAAATCGGAGCCTGCTTTGCAATACCGCCAAGGTCGGCGATCTCCCTGGTCTTCATCTGTTCCTCAACCATTCCGGCAAAGAGAAACAGCACTCCCGTACTTGTGGCATGAGCCATGATCTGAAAGAGCGTGCCGGTAAGGGCCTGAATGTTCAGACAGAAAACGCCAAGAGCCAGGACACCCATGTGCGAGGCGGACGAAAAGGCCAGGAGACGTTTCAGATCCTTCTGACCGATGGCGGCGATGCCGCAGTAGATCATTCCGATCAGTCCGGAACAGGCAAGCAGGAGGGCGAATCTGCTGAATTCCGGTGGGAAGACCGGCATGACGAATCGAATCACCGCATAGATGCCGATCTTGGCCATGACCGCCGAGAGCAGGAACGTGGCGGCGGTCGGAGCTTCGGTATAGGCGTCGGGAAGCCAGGTGTGCAATGGAAAGAGCGGGATCTTGATGGCGAAGGCCAGCATGAATCCGATAAAGGCGAGGAGCGCAGGGGTCCCCTGCAGATTGAGGCCGATCATCGCCGCAGTCTCGAAGGACCAGACGCCGTATTGGGCGTGATGCACGACGCCGAGGTAGATGATCGCCGCCAGCATGAAGAGTGAGCCGGAGACGGTATAGAGCAGGATCTTGATCGTTGCCGGTTTCCGTCCCGGACCGCCGTAGAGGCCGATCATAAAAAATACCGGGATGAGCATGATCTCCCAGAACGCATAGAAGAGCACCATGTCGCCGGCGGTGACCGCCCCGGCCATCGCACCGGCGGTGATCAGCAGGTTGCCGTAAAAGGCTTTGGCCCTGTGCTTCACAACCAGAAAGACCAGAGGAATGAGGATCGCTCCGGTCAGCAGCACAAAGAGGCTGATGCCGTCTACTCCAAGGCGGTAATCGATACCGAGGAAGGGGATGAGCGGCCAGGATTCGACAAATTCGAGACCTCCGCTCCCCGAGAAACCGAAATAGACCCTGACACCCAGGACGAGGACAATGGCGGAGGCCGCAAACCCGAGTCGGCGGGCGGTCTCAGTACCAATAGGCAGCAGCATGAGGGCCAGCCCGACTACGACCGGCAGAAAGATCATTGCAGAAAGGACGTTTTCAAACATGCGGACCCCTTTCCTAATTGAGGGATTGCGAGAGCAGCAGACTCATCAGGCTGAGGCCGATGATCATGTAAATTGCATAGATTCGAACATAACCAACCTGCAGCAATTTGAAGGCCTGACCAGATTGGCGATACAGCCAGGTTATCAGCTGGACGGGACCATCGGTTACGCGGGCATCGATAACATTGCTGATAGCCCTGCCGATTGCCTTATACGGTCGCACCAGAACGATATCGTATAGTTCATTGACGCGGAAGGTATGGTAGGCAAAGCTGGCGAAGCCGGAGAGGACCGGTTCCTCGGCACCCTTGCCGAATTTCTTGTAAGCGATGCTGATGCCGATGGCAAATGCCAGGACACTGGCGGCGATGGCTATGATCTCCTTGCTGTGACCGGCTGCGGGATGATGATCGGCAAGAGACGGGGCCAGCCAATGCGAGACCAGCTGTCCGCCGCCAAAGAGGGCGGGCAGGTTGAGAAATCCGGCGAAGAGGGCGCCAACTGCCAGGATGATCAGCGGTACGGTCATCACCGCCGGAGGCTCGTGGGCGTGTTCATAACTCTTCATGTCGCGGGGGCTGCCGTGGAAAACCAGGAAGATCATGCGGAAGGTGTAGTAGGCGGTCATGCCGGCGACCAGGACGCCGACAAGCCAGATGCCGGTATGCCCGGAGGCCAATGCCGAATAGAGAATCTCGTCCTTGCTGAAGAAACCCGAAAACGGTGGACAGCCGGACAGCGCGAGGGCACCGATAAGCATGGTCATATAGGTGATTGGCATCTTCGCCTTGAGGCCGCCCATCTTCCAGATATTCTGCTCGTGATGAAGGGCATAGATCACCGAGCCGGCGCCAAGAAAAAGCAGAGCCTTGAAAAAGGCGTGGGTAAAGACGTGGAAGATGCCGGCGGAATAGGCAGCAAGACCTACACCTGCAAACATATAGCCGAGTTGGCTGACCGTCGAATAGGCCAGGACTTTTTTGATGTCGTCCTGGTACATGCCATAGATCGCAGAAACGAGCGCGGTCAGGATGCCCACCCAGGCCACCACCAGACCCACAGCCGGGACCTGGACATAGAGGAAACTGAAGCGGGCTACCATATAAACACCGGCGGTCACCATGGTCGCGGCATGGATCAGGGCCGAGACCGGGGTAGGGCCGGCCATCGCGTCGGGCAGCCAGACATAGAGAGGAATCTGTGCCGATTTGCCGGTGGCGCCGACAAAGAACAGCAGACAGACCAGGCTGATCATGGCAGGGGTCATCAGGTGGGCGTTGGCCTTCAGCGAGGGATAATCGAAACCGCTGGCGCCGATTGCCCAGAAGAGAAAGGCCATGCCAAGTACGAAGCCGAAATCGCCGATCCGGTTGACGATAAAGGCCTTGTTGCCGGCCAGAACGTTGCTCTGTTCTTCGCTGTAGTAGCTGATCAGCAGATAGGAGCAAAGGCCTACGCCTTCCCAGCCGACAAACATCACTACCGGTCCGTTGCCAAGAACAAGGATCAGCATACTGCCGAGAAAGAGATTGAGGTAGGCGAAAAATTTGGCGAAACTGCCGTCACCTGCCATGTAGCCGATCGAATAGAAATGAATCAGCGAACCGGTGAAGGTGACAAAGAGCAGCATCAAGGAACTGAGCGGGTCGGCGAAAAAGCCCAGAGTGATATCGAGATCACCGACCTTGAACCAGGTAAAGACCTCCTGCGTAAGAACACGAGCATCGACGGGCAGGGCACGCAGGTCGAAAAACACCTTGACGGCCAGGAGGAAGGTGATGACTGGAGGCGTGCAGGCGATGGCGGCGTAAAGCTTTTCAGGCAATCGCCCGCGTTTGCAGGTCAACAGGTGCAAGGTTCCCACAATCGCTGCGCCGATAAGCGGCAGCAGCGGAATCATTCCAAGATAAGTGGCGTTCTGGACCATCTGATTACCCCTTCAGCAGGCTGAAGACATTGGTGTCGACCTTGCCGGTGTGCTTGTGCAGCAGAATGACAACGGCCAGAGCGAGGGCGGCTTCTGCGGCGGCGACCGCCATCACCAGCAGGGCGAGGACGTGTCCATCCATGCTCTCGTGCAATCGTGAGAAGGTGATGAAGGCAAGATTGGCGGCGTTCAGCATCAGCTCGATCGACATGAACACGGTAAAGACGTTGCGCCTGGAAATGACGCCGAGTATGCCGAGACAGAAGAGCAGGATGCTGAGGGTCAAGTAGTCGTGGATCATTGTATTTTCTCCTTTTTCCCGGCTAGGACGACAGCGCCCACGAGGGCGACGAGAAGCAGGATCGAGACAACCTCAAACGGCAGGAGCCAGTCGCGAAAGAGGACGAGGCCGACTTCCTTGACCTGTCCGAAGCCGTTGCCGACGATGTCAACCTCTCCCCCCGGCAGGGATCTGACGACCTTCAACAGAAGGAGGCCGATCGGAATGACCGCCAGACTTCCGCCGAGGAGGTAGCCCCATTTGCCGGTCTCGATAGGGATATCGGAACGCTGGAGGTTGAGGAACATAATAATGAAGACGACCAGCGACATGATCGCCCCGGCATAGACAATCAACTGCAGAACAAAAAGCAGTGATGCCGAGAGCAGGGCATAGAGTCCGGCCAGTGACATGAGTGTGATCAGGAAACACATCGCGCCGTTCATCGGGTTACGGCTGAGGATCAAGCCGAGGGCTCCGAGCACGGACAGGGTGGCAAAGCCGTAGAATAGCCATTGACTGAGCATGGTATCACAGACCCCTTTTTCTGTAGTCTTCTTCGCTGAAGGCCCCAGGTGTGGCCAGCAGTTCGTCCATCTTTATGACCACTGAATCACGGTCGGCCGTTACGACGGAGAATATGCCGGTGTCCATGCGGATCGCATCCATCGGACAGGCCTCGACGCAGTAACCGCAGTATATGCATTCGAGAAGGTCAATATTGAAACTGACGGGCATTTTTTCCGACATGCCGTCTACCCGTTCGCCCGCCTTGATCGAGATGCAGTGCGATGGGCAGTTGGTCTGGCACATGAAGCAGGCGACGCACTTGACCGTGCCGTCCTCATGGGTGGTGAGCCGGTGCCTCCCCCGCCAACGCGGGGTGATCTCCGGCTGGACCTCCGGGTAGTGGCGTACGTAAAGTTTCGAATTATCGAGCAGGTTCCGGATGAAATGGCCAAAGGTCACGCGCATGCCTTTGAATACCTCGACCAGGAAGAGCCGCTCGCTGAAGCTGGCTCCCTGTCGTTCAAGGGTCTTTATTTTTACACTCATCGAATTCCTCTTCAGGTCAGAGCGACAACAACGGCACTGGTGACAAAGATGTTCAAAAGGGACAGCGGCAGGAGAATCTTCCAGCCGAGCGTCTGCAGTTGATCGTAGCGGAACCGCGGCAGGGTCCAGCGTACCCAGACATAGACAAAACACATTATAGTTGTCTTCAACAGGAAGGTGACCATCTGCAGCAGGACCACGAAAACCCGGATTTTGTCAGGACTCGGATTGATTACCACCAAGGCCAGGAATATGATTTCGACAATCACCGCGAGAATCCAGAAACCCGTGATATAGACATTCGCCTCTCGGACCCGGGGGTCGTTCGGTCGATCGTAGTGGCTGACGTTGTTTTTCCTGATCCAGCCGGTGAAATAATAGGTGATAACCGGCAACAGCAGCATCAGCACGATGACGACCGGCTGCGCATAGGTGACCAAGGCTTCGGTGTTGAGCCAGGGGATCTGGTAGCCGCCGAAAAAGAGGGTAACGATGATCGCGCTCGATGCGAACATCGCCACGTACTCACCCAGGAAGAATATGCCGAATTTCATCGCGCTGTATTCGATATGAAAGCCGGCGACGATCTCGCTCTCACCCTCGGCAAGGTCGAAGGGGGTACGGTTGCATTCGGCAAAGGCGGCGACGATGAAGATAACGACGCCGAGTGGTTGGAGAATCACTCCCCACATCGGGATGAAGCCAAAGAGAAGATCACCCTGGAATCTCACCATCTCACTGAGGTTTATTGTGCCGTAAACCACCAGCAGGCTGACCAAGGCAAGGCCCATCGGGATCTCGTAGGCGATGACCTGGGCGGCGGATCGCAATCCACCCAGGATACCGTACTTGTTATGCGACGACCAGCCGGCAAGGATGATGCCGTAAACCGCGAAACCGGTGAATGCGAGGAACCAGAGTATGCCGATATCGAGCGGAATGGTCTGCATTATGTAGCTCTTCGCCCCCAGTACCAGCGTATCGGCGAAGGGGACCACCGCGAAGGAGACCAGGGCGGTGGTGAAGACGATTACCGGGGCCAGGACAAAGTAGAACTTGTGCGGGATGTGCCCCGGAATGATATCTTCCTTGAAGATGAGCTTCACTCCGTCTGCGAGGTTCTGTACCAGTCCTCCGGCCCGGAAGCCGAAGATGTTGCAGCGGTTTGGACCCGACCGATCCTGTATAAAACCGGCACCTCGGCGCTCCATCCACACCCCTATCGCGATGAAGCAGATCGGGATGAAGGCGCCGAAGGCGATACGCAGAATTACCAGGAGGATATCAAGCTGTGACATGGACGGCCTCGTTGTCGGTGAGTTTCAATCCCTCCTCGGGGATCTGGTCAGTTGCGATGGCAGCGAATGCCGGGATGCTTCTTCTCATGGCCTGCAGCAGGGCCGTCCGGTCGGTAAGGGTACCCCCGAGAAGGCCGACGATCCGGACCATATCCAAGGCAGGGTTATTCTTGCTGACCGCCTTACCGAAGCTTTGCAGAATGCCGTCACAGTTGATCACGCTACCCTCATATTCGCTGTACGAGGCAGTGGGAATGGCGATGCCGGCCTGCCGGCTGAAGGCGGTGTCGTGACTGCCGATCATGATCGTCTGCATCTCGCCAAGTTTTTTGCTGCAGGCCTGATTGAGGCCGGCAGCAAAAAGGTCATTATTGAAATTGACCAGGGTATTGGCGCCCTGAATGGCAGTTTCCAGGAACTCCAGTGACGAGTCGATGTCTAGGAACGCCAGACCGGCACGATTGGCGGACTTGTCATCCTTGATTAGAAAGTCGTCGCCGGAACCTTCCTTTATGTAACCTTGGCTGTATCCGGACAGGGCAGCCCCGGTCTTCGAGGCCAGGGCCTTGATGGCCAGGAACTGTTCGACTGAACAGTTCGGCGATACCAGAATCAGCAGTTTGTCCGAACCTTCTATTCTCCGTCTGGCGATCTGCAGGGCCTGTTCGGTGGAGCTTTCCTCGTGGTCGACGCGGGCGGTGGTCAGGCGGCCCTCATTCTCCTGATGATAACTGAGGCGGCCTTCATCGCAGATGAAATAGCCGTTGACCTGCGGGTTGTGACGCGGTCGGAAGCGGTAGATGAGGTCGTCGCCGTCCTTCTCCCGGTTATGGTCGATGAAGATGTTGCAGCCCTTCGCGCAGCCGTGGCAGATACCTTTATTCCTCTTGAGGAACCAGGCCCGTTGCTGGAAGCGAAAATCCTTGCTGGTCATGGCCCCGACCGGGCAGAGGTCGACAACATTGAGGGCATAACGGTTGTTGAGCGGTCGGCCGGGGAAAAGGGTGACCCGGGCCTCATCGGAGCGGTTGACAATGCCCAGTTCGCCGGTCTTGGTAATCAGTCGGGTGAAGCGCACGCAACGGGCGCAGAGGACGCAACGCTCCTGGTCATGGATGACGCCGCAGCCGAAATCCATCTTCTTTCCCTTGAGCACCTGGGGCACCCGCATCCGGCTGACCTGGTGATCGTAGGACATGTAGTAGTCCTGCAGCGTGCACTCGCCGGCCTGATCGCAGACCGGGCAGTCGGTCGGGTGGTTGATCAACTCCAGTTCCATGACATCATGCTGGATCTTTTTGATCTTTTCGGTGTCGAGCTGGACCTTCAATCCTTCGGAGACCGGCGTCTTGCAGGCGGGAACGAGCGGCGGCCGGCCGTCTTCGATGCCGACCAGGCACATGCGGCAGTTGCCATCCGCGCCAAGGGCGGGGTGGTAGCAGAAGTGGGGAATCTCGATACCAATTACCTTGAAGGCATCGATGAGGTTCTTCCCCGACTCCACTTCGACCTCTTGTCCGTTGACAAAGAGTTTTACCGTCTCAGCCATGATGGTTCCTTCTCACGTGTTTCATGCTTGTTCGGACTTGGGTCGGTCTGTGGCGTAGGCCACAAATTCTGACCGAAATTTGTCGAGATAGCTTCGCACCGGCATTGTGCAGGCAGCCGAGAGGACGCAGACGGTCTTCATCTCGATATTGTCACAGAGTTCTCTGAGCAGATCGATATCGGCCATGGTCCCTTCACCGTGCAGCAGCTGCTTGACGATCTTCAGCATCCAGCCGAGTCCCTCGCGGCAGGGAGTGCATTGGCCGCAGGACTCATGATGGTAGAAGTCGATGAGGTTTTTGACGAGCTTGACGGTATCGACCGTCTCGTCGAGGACGACGATCCCGCCGGAGCCGAACATGGTCTTGTGGGCCGCCATCGATTCGTAGTCAAGGGTCGTCGTTGCAGCTTCTTCGGGGGTCAGCACCGGTGTCGAACTGCCGCCGGGTATGACCGCCTTCAGTTTTCTCCCCTGCCAGACTCCACCGGCCATCTTCTCAATAACCTCTAGGAGCGGCAGGCCGAGAGGCAGTTCGTACATACCCGGTCGCTCGACATGGCCGGAGATCCCGAAGAGGTGGGTACCCGGGCTCTTTTCGGTGCCATGGGCCTTGTAGGCATCGGCACCGTTGGCGAGAATGAAGGGTAACGAGGCGATGGTCTGTACATTGTTGATGATCGTCGGGCAGCCGTAGAGTCCGGAGACCGCAGGAAACGGCGGTTTGCTCCTGGGTTGCCCCTTGCGGCCCTCGATCGACTCCAGCAGGGCGGTCTCCTCGCCGCAGACATAGGCGCCGGCCCCGCGGTGGATGGTGACGTCGAGCTTGAAATCATGACCGTCGACTTTCTCGCCGAGAAAACCGGCGGCATATGCTTCATCAATGGCTTTCTGCAGGGATTTACGCTGTGTCGTATACTCGCCGCGGATATAAATGTAGCAGACATGACAGCCGATGGCGTAGCAGCAGATAATAATACCTTCGATGAGGAGATGGGGGTCGCGGCTGAGGATATAGCGGTCCTTGAATGTCGCCGGTTCCGATTCATCGGAGTTGACGGTAAGGTACACGGGTTTATCCAGGCCTTTCGGGAGAAAGGACCATTTCAGTCCCGCTGGAAAACCGGCCCCGCCGCGCCCCCGTAGTCCACTGTTCTTGACCTCGTCGGTGACATCGACCGGCTGCATCGCAAAGACCTTATCAAGCGTGGCGTAGGCGCCATGCTTTCTGGCGACTTCCAGAAGATGGGCATCGGCGATGTCGAATTTGCGGCTGAGGATTTTGACTTCCATCGATGCTCTCCTTTACCGCAGCCCTGCCAGGAGCTGTTTCAGTTTATCGACATTCATATTTTCATGGAATTCGCCATTGACCTGGACAACCGGTGCTGTACCGCAGTGGCCGAGACATTCAACCTCTTCGAGGCTGAATCGGCCGTCCTCCGTCATCTCGCCCGGCCGGATGCCGATCTCGGTCGCCAGGTAATCGACGATTTCCTGTTTGCCCCGCAGCCAACAGGACAGCGTCCGGCAGATGCAGATATGGTTTCTGCCTACCGGGTGCAGGTTATACATGGTATAGAAGGTTGCAGCTTCGAAGACCTGGCTGGCGAAGGTGCCGATCCGGTCGGCGATATAGGCGATAGCCTCGGCCGGGACCCATCCTTCCTGTTCCTGTGTCAGCCAGAGCGCCGGCAGGATCATCGATTCCCTGGTCGGATAGCGTTTGACAAGGTATTCGAATTCCGCATCGTGCTCGGCATCGAACTGGAAGGGTTTTCCGGTAAAGATCAGGTGTGAACGATCACTCATCGGTCGAGTTCCCCTCCGATAATGTTGATACTGCCGAGATTGATGACGACATCAGCGATCATCGCCCCCTCAACCATTTCATGAAACCCACCCATGATGTAAAAACAGGGCGGACGTACTTTAATCTTGTACGGCCGTCCCGATCCATCAGAGACAATGTGGAAGCCGAGCTCGCCGTTGGCTGCCTCGAAGGAGTCGTACCACTCTCCAGCCGGCACCTTCACTCCCTCGAATATCAATTTGAAGTGGCCTGCCAAACTTTCGATATTGTTATTGAGTTCTTTTTTCGGGGGAAGGACGACAAGAGGACTGTCGACGAAGATCGGGCCTTCCGGGATCATCTTTACAGCCTGCCTGATGATTTTGATGCTCTGGAAGATCTCTTCGAAACGGATCATGAGCCGGTCGTACAGATCACCGGTTGACCCGACAGGGACCTCGAAGTCGAAGAGGTCGTAGTGATAGTAGGGAGCGTCCTTGCGCAGGTCGAACGGCACGCCGCTTGCCCGCAGGCAGGGTCCGGTATAGCCGTAGGAAAGGGCGGTTTCCTTGGGCAGAATGCAGACGCCCTGGGTTCGGTCATGGACGATCCGGTTCTTCAGGACGAGCTTGAGCGAATCGTCGACGCCGCGTTCGATGTCCCTGATCTGTGCCTCCAGGTCGGTCTGCCAGCCATCGTAAAAATCGCGGTACATACCGCCGATGCGGGTGAAGGAGCTGGTCAGACGGGCTCCGGTGAGGCGGCTGATGAAGTCGTATGAGGCCTCTTTCTCGTCGTAGAGATAAAAGTAGTTGGTGAGAGCTCCCATGTCGACGAGATTGGCAGCGAGGCAGACGAGATGATCCAGGACGCGGTAGAACTCGGTGAGGATGACCCGCATGAACTTGGTCCGCTCGGTGATCTCGACGCCAAGCCATTTTTCAACCGCCTTGACATAGGCGATGTTGTTCATCATGGACGAGCAGTAATTGAGGCGGTCGGTGAGCGGGACCACCTGGTTGTAGGTCAGGTTCTCGGAGGTCTTCTCAAACCCCCGGTGCAGGTAGCCGATTTCATTGACGTTGGCGAGGACAGTCTCGCCGTCCAGTGCGGTCAGAATGCGGATTGCCCCGTGGGTCACCGGGTGCGCAGGACCAATATTAAGGAACATGATCTCGGTGTTGATGTCCTTCAGGAGATCGGTATCGATGCCCTTTTCCTTCAACCTGGCCCTGATCTCATTTTCCAGACTATCGGACTCTAGACAGACCTGGCCGCGGTCGATCGGGTAATCCTTGCGCAACGGGTGGCCTTCGAACTGCCAGTGGTTGAGGATCCGCCGCAGGTCGGGGTGGCCGTTGAATCGGATGCCATATTGATCATAAGCCTCCCGCTCCCCCCAGTTGGCGGATGCCCAGATCCCGGCGGCGCTCGGGATGCCGGCGTCAGGATCATGAACCGCGACTCGAACCTGCGCCACCATGTTCTGTTGCAGGCTTCGCAGCGTATACACGACTGAGAACCGGCTGGCCTGGGTGACATGGTAGTCAAGATAGTCGATGGCGGTGACGTCGAGCAGAAGATCAAACTGTAGGTCCGGATCGGTCTTCATCAGTCCGAGGACACCGGTCAGTTCTTCCTGAGGCACGTCAATAATGAGGTTGCCGAGGGTCTCGGAGCAGGTTGTCCCGGCAAAGGCGGTGCCAATTTTTTCGAGTGCGTGAGCCTTCATCTTAACCGAGTATCCCCTTGAAATCTTTATGGCGATCTTGCAGCATCGTCTCGCCGGCGATTTGCTCCTGAATTTTCATCAGGGCATCTAATATTGCTTCGGGCCGCGGTGGGCAGCCGGAAATGTAGATATCGACCGGGATGATGGTGTCGATACCCTGGACGGTGCAGTAATTGTCGTAGATACCTCCTGTTGAGGCACAGGCACCCACAGCGACCACCCATTTCGGTTCAGCCATCTGTTCGTAGATCCGTTTAAGTATTGGGGCCTGTTTGTAGCTGATCGTGCCACAGACCAGCAGCAGATCGGCCTGGCGTGGTGAATAACGGATGACCTCGGCACCGAAACGCGAGATGTCGTACTGGGCGGCGGCGGTGCTCATGAACTCGATGGCGCAGCAGGCTGTGCCGAAAACATATGGCCAGAGGGAATTTTGCCGTCCCCAGTTGATGATTGCATCAAGTCGGGTGGTGATGACAGATTCCCCGAGTTTGGATTCGAATCCTAGCGCCAATTGAGCACCCCTTTCTTGAGAATATAGATAAGTCCGGTAAGCAGGAGGAACATGAAAACGACCATCTCGGTGAAACCGAACCAGCCGAGTTCCCGTACGCTGACGGCCCATGGGTACATGAAGACGGCCTCGATATCGAAGATCAGAAAGAGGATGGCGAGGAGGTAGAACTTGACGCTGAACTTCTGGTCGACAATACCGATGGTAGCGCCAATTCCGCTTTCATAGGCTTCGTTTTTTACCTTGCCCTTGGCCCGTGGCCCAAAGATGACTGTGACAAGCATCAGGACCGGGATGAGAACAGCAAGGCCGATGAGCAATGCTGTTGAAAGAATAAGTTCTGTATCCATCCCCCTCTCTCCTGTTCAGTACTCTATGATGTTTAACACCCTCGAAGCTCGAGAGTCTTTCATCCTGTAAATGCAATCAGATTTGCCATTGATATCAGGAGGAAGAGTTCCGTGTCAAGAGAAGAATTTTTTATGGTGACCGTAATTTTTCCAAGTGGAATCAGCAGGTTTTTGGAGTTTTGGTGTTGTGCCGTATAGGCGTGATGTGCAATGCGACTATATGATAGGTGTGTTGTCAGGGACCGGTAGAAAAAAAGAAGGGATCGGGATAATTCAAGTTTTGAACAGTATATGGATACGTTATGTCCTTGCCATGAGCGATCGGTTGACATTGCCAAAGGTGAGGTAAGAGGAGAAGCTCTCTTTTTAAGGACACCTATGTCTAAGATGCACAATAAAAAATGTGACAAGCGTCGGTGAATGAGGGGTCATTTATGTACGATGCATTTTTTGCTGAAATTGCCGTCATTAAATATTTATTCGATAATTCAAATGGATAAAAAAAAATCTGTGTTTCATTCATTCGCTTGAATGTGAAATTCAGCGATAATTATGCATGATGTTTAGAGAAAGATTCCCAGGTAGAGGAAAGGAGATAGGCTTGGCTGAGATTTCATGAGACGAGGGGATGCTGCCCGGCACACCATATCCGCCGTGAACCGGGTGAGTAGATCAGTCTTTACAGGGATTGCCCTGGAAGCCCCAGTGCAGTTTCGTGCGCAGTACAGAGAAATAATCGCGATAGGGGGAGGTGATGAGCTGAAGTGGCGAGGAGGCGGCCTTTACCTCGAGGAGGTCGCCCTGGCGCATATTCCAGGCAGGCTGTCCGTCGATGATGATCTGGGCCCTTTCGGAGGTCGAGCAATTGTCGAAAACGGTGGTGATGACCCGGTCGGCCGGCAGGATGATCGGCCTGCTGCCGAGCATGAAGGGACAGATCGGGGTGACCAGGATGGCGGCCAGGCCGGGATGCACGAGCGGACCGCCGGCCGAAAGGTTGTAGGCGGTGGACCCGGTCGGAGATGAGAAGATCAGGCCGTCGGCCTTATAGGTGGTGATGATGTCGTCGTTGGCCCGGGTGGCGAGATTGAGCAGTCGATCTTCGGCGTTTTTGTTGATAACCACATCGTTGAGGGCGAACCGGCTGCCGGCGGCGGTCCCGCCGGTAATCAGCCTGACCTGCAGCATCTGGCGGTTTTCAATGGTTACCGGCCCGGCGAGGATTGTTTCCAGGGCTTTTTCCGCCTCGTTTGCGGTAAATTCAGTGAGAAAACCCAGATACCCCAGATTGATGCCGACCACGGGGATGGCGTGCAGGGCGGCCTGTTCGGCGATATGCAGGAGTGTCCCGTCGCCGCCGAGGACGATGAGGATATCGAGATCGGGGCCGATGACTTCGGTATCCGTGCCGATCCCCCTCTCCGTCAGCCAGACCCGGAGCCTGGCGGCATATTCCGCCGCTTCCCGGTCGTCCGGCTTGACGATGATTCCCGCCTGCCGGACCGTCAGTTTCGGCACTGTGTGAAATGGCGCAAACATGCCGGTCATCTGCCTTTCCCCAACTCCATGGAACGTTTGGCGGCGGCCTCGACGGCGTCCATGACGATGCCGGTAAAACCTGCCTTTTCAAGTACATGCAGGGCCGAGATGGTAGTACCGCCGGGTGAGGTGACCTTGGCGCGCAGGGCGGCCGGGTGTTCGCCGCTCTCCTGCAGGAGCCTCACAGAACCGATGACCGTCTGCAGGGTCAGGGTCTCGGCCACGGCCCGCGGTAGACCGCACTTGATACCGGCGTCGATGAGGGCCTCGACAAAGGTGAAGACATAGGCCGGGCCAGATCCGCTGAGGCCGGTCACCGCATCGAGATAGGTTTCGTCGACGACGAGCGCCTTACCGACGGCGTTGAAGATCGCCTTGGCCTTCTCCAGGTCGGCTGCGGTGGCGTTATCGTTGCCGCTGATCGCCGATGCCCCTTCCAAAACCAGGGCCGGGGTGTTCGGCATGACCCGGACGATCCGGTAACTCTCTGTACCGAGACAGTCGCTGTAGAAGGAGAGGGGCAGACCGGCGGCGATGGTGATGAGCAGGTGGCCGCCACCGATATGACCGCGTGATACCTTCAGCAGCGTCTCCATGATTTGCGGTTTGACCGCGAGGATGACGGTGTCGCATCGCGGCCAGAGGGAAAGACTGCTGTCTTCGGTGCGGATCGCATAGGTGGTTGCCAGGTAGTCTCGCCGTTTCGCCTCGGGTTCGACGACGATGATGTCTTCTTTCCTGTAGAGGCCGGATTGGAGGATGCCCTTGATCAGGGCCTCGCCCATCTGGCCCCCGCCGATACATCCGAGCTGATTTGTCATGGGGGTCCGTAAGCAGGTTGATACCGGGCAGCTGGCCCGCTGGTTGGATGCCCTTCTCCGGCACGCTCTGTCGTGGAGATGAACATCAAATTCAATTGATTAATGTACTGTACCATGTATCTTTGATGCAGTCTATATGCGCAAAAGAGCAAATCCCCGATCAAGATACTGTAAGGAGTGTGTCATGGATATGAAGGAACTTGTCGAAATTCTTGCCTGCCCACAGTGCAAGGGGCCGGTGAAACTGGTGAACGAGGAGAAAGGGCTGCTCTGCGAGAAATGCAGCCTGCTCTACGAGATTCGTGACGGCATACCGGTCATGCTGGTGAGTGAGGCGAAACAGGTCCAGGGTTGAGGGGACTCGGATTCGGTCCCTCGGGAACAGCCCTGGCGGCCTGGGCTGTTCCCGCTGAGAATTCTTACAGGGCGATGCCGAGTTCCTGTTCTTTCTGGAGGACACGCAACCTTGTCTTGACCGCGGAATCGGGAATCAGGCTCATCGAGTCGATGCCGCATTCCACCAGAAAGGTGGCGAATTCGGGGAAGTCGGAGGGTGCCTGGCCGCAGATGCCGATCTTGCGGCCCCGCCGCTTGGCGACGTCGATGACCATCTTGACCAGGGTCTTCACCGCCGGGTTGCGCTCGTCGAAGATATGGGCAACCAGGTCGGAATCCCGGTCCAGTCCGAGGGTCAGCTGGGTCAGGTCGTTCGAGCCGATGGAGAAGCCGTCGAAGATATCGGCGAAGGCATCGGCCGAGATGACATTCGAGGGAATCTCGCACATGACATAAACCTCGAGCCCATTCTCGCCCTGCACCAGACCGAATTCCTTCAACGTTTCGATGACCCGCTTGCCTTCCTCCGGGGTCCGGCAGAACGGCACCATCAGCTTGATATTGGTCAGGCCCATGTCGTTTCTGGCCTTCAGCAGCCCCTTGCATTCAAGTTCGAAGGCGGCCTTGTATCTGGGATCGTAGTAACGGGAGGCCCCGCGCCAGCCGAGCATCGGATTGGACTCCACCGGCTCATAGAGTTTGCCGCCGACCAGGTTTGCATATTCGTTCGATTTGAAATCCGACAGGCGCACGATGACATCCTTCGGGTAAAAGCCCGCGGCGATGCGGCCGACCCCCTCCGCCAGCTTGTCGATGAAAAACTGCTGCTTGTCGCCTGGATAGGCAGCCGTTCTCTTCTCTATTTCCTGGACAATTTCAGCAATATCCTCATCTCCCTCGGCGGCCTTTTTCTGCAGGTCGGTGAAATTGTAGAGGGCGAGGGGGTGGATGCCGATATGGGAGTTGATGATGAACTCCTCGCGAGCCAAACCGACGCCGTCGTTGGGGACCTGGCACTCGAAAAAGGCCTTCTCCGGGATACCTACATTGAGCATGATCTTGGTGCGGGTCTCGGGGATACTGTCGAGATTGAGCCGTTCGATGGCGAAATCGAGTTTGCCGGCGAAGACATAACCGGTTTCGCCTTCGGCGCAGGAGACCGTGATCTCAGTGCCCTGGGCGATTTTTTCGGTGCCGTCTTCGGTGCCGATCAGGCAGGGGATGCCAAGTTCGCGCGAGATGATCGCCGCATGGCAAGTCCTGCCGCCGCGGTTGGTGACGATCGCCCCGGCACTCTTCATCACCGGTTCCCAGTCCGGATCTGTCATGTCGGTGACCAGCACCTCGCCCGGCTGAAAATCATGAATGCCGGTAACGGTCTTGATCACCCGGGCGACGCCGTGGCCGATCTTCGCCCCGACGGCCTGGCCTTTGACCAGTATCTCGCCGTGTTCCTTGAGGAGATAGGTCTCGGTGATATTTCTCGAGGTCTGGGAATGGACGGTCTCGGGCCGGGCCTGGACGATGAAGAGTCCGCCGCTGCCGGTGGTGATGCCGTCACCGTCCTTCGCCCATTCGACATCCATGTTCTTACCATAGTGTTCTTCGATGATCATCGCCCACCTGGCGAGCTGCAGCAGTTCGTCGTCCGAGAGGATATAGGAGTTGCGCTCGGCCTCGGTGGTCGGGATATTGACCACCGGCTCGCGGGCCTCGGCGCGGTTGTCATAAATCATCTTGATCTCTTTCGAGCCGAGGCGTTTCGAGACGATGGGACGCTTGCCTTCCTTCAGGGTCGGCTTGAAGACGTAGTATTCATCGGGCGTCACTGCCCCCTGCACGATATTTTCACCGAGACCCCAGGAACCGGTGATGTAGACGGCGTTCTGAAAACCCGATTCGGTGTCGAGGGTGAAGAGGACACCCGAGGAGGCTGAGTCGGAACGCACCATCTTCTGGACCACGATCGAGAGATAGACCTCAAACTGGCTGAAGCCCTTGTCGTGCCGGTAGGAGATCGCCCGGTCGGTGAAGAGGCTGGCGAAGCATTGGCTGCAGTAATCGAGCACCGCCTCGGCGCCGCGGACGTTGAGGTAGGTGTCCTGCTGGCCGGCGAAGGAGGCGTCGGGCAGGTCCTCGGCCGTGGCCGACGAGCGTACCGCCACATCGACACCGGCACCGTACTCTGCCTCCATTTTGCCGTAGGCTGAGACGATGGCCTCTTTGAGATCTGCCGGGAAAGTCGCACTCCTGATGATCTCCCGGACTTTTTTGCCGCGTTCCTGGAGGTTTCTCAGGTCATGGGTGTTGAGTCCGGCCAGGGCCTCGTTGACCGCATCCTGAATGCCGGTGGCCTTGATCAGGTACTGGTAGGCATAGGCGGTTATGGCGAAGCCGTGCGGCACCTTGACCCCGTGCGCGGTGAGATATTGGTACATCTCGCCGAGCGAGGCGTTTTTGCCGCCAACGATGGCGACATCCCCGATGCCGATATCGTCGAACCAGAGGATGAGTTCCTTGTCGTGCGTCTGAGTCATATATTTCTCCTGAGTCTGGAATGGGGGGTGATAGGGTAGAAAGCAAATGAAGTGAAAATGGGTCGATGGCCTCCCGGAATAAAAAGGGCACACACGGTGCAGGGAATTCCCGTCCGGTCTGACAAATCAGTATAACTGTATCAATTTACAAGTAGCATTGATGTCTGTCAAGGTGTTGCCGGGAAAAGCAGGGCGGCCGTGACGGCCGTGGCCGAGGAAAAAAGACTGTACATCAAGGCGGTTCTGACGTAAAAAATATTCTATACAGAGTGTATGGGCAGATAGCGGAAACAGATGTCGGGTGGAGTGCAGACGCCTTGATCCGGCGGAGGAGAAGATGATGTCAGGAAGTGATAAAGCCGGGCCGCTGTTCGCCCGTTACGTTGTTGAAGGAAATCATGGCGGCAGCGACTATTTCACGCTGCTGAAGGAACTTCTGACAAAAAAGCGGGTGGAGGGAGGGAACTGGCAGGCGTCAATCGACCGGGTCTATGCCCTGCTCTACCGAGAACTCCTTGAAAATACCGGCAAGCCAAGCGAACCGGTGAACTTCGGCACCTCCGGCTGGCGCGGTCGACTGGGCAAGGATATCTATGTCCGCTCCGTCGCCGTGGTCACCGCTGCCATCGTCGAACTCTACAGCGAGCTGGAGCGGGACCGGGCGCATGCGGCCATCCTCGGGGTCAGCAGCTATGACGATGCCAGAAACAGAGGCTGCGTCGTAGGCTTCGACAACCGGTTCGGCGGCGAGGTTCTGGCCGCGGCGGCGGTGGAGGTGCTGCTGGCGGCAGGGTTCGTCGTCCATTATGCCGGTGAGTCGACGACCGGCGTCCTCTCGGCCGCCGTCCTCGAACTCGGGGCGGCCTTTTCCATCAACCTGACGCCCTCCCACAATCCCCTTGAATACGGTGGGTACAAGTATAATGCCGCCGATGCCGGACCGGCCGCGACGGTCCTGACGGAGCGGATCACCGCCAACGTCAGACGGCTGATGGAAGAAGAAGTCCCCCTGCCGGCGGGCTGGACCTATAGCGGCAGGCTGCCGGATAGCGACAGGATCAGAAGATTCGAGGCGCTGGCCTGCTGGAAGAGTCTGGTCCGCCGCAACGAGGAGAGGCACGGCCTGATCCTCGACGAGATAATCGCCAGATTTCATGCCCGCGACGATATCGTCGTCGCAGTCGATTCTGTGCATGGCGCCAGCCGCCTGCATATCTCCGGCATATTTGCCGACACCCCGAGCGATCGTCTTCTCACCTTGCGCGACACCCCCGATGTCACCTTCGGCGGCATCGCCCCGGAGCCCTCCTCGGCCAATATGCAGGGAGTGGTTGCAGCGATCAATGCCCGAAAGGAGCGATTCAGGCTCGGCGCCATCATCGACCCGGACGGGGATCGGATACGCTTCACCGACGGCGTCAGGGAGATCAGCATGAACCAGTTCGGCGCCATGGCCTATCACTTCCTCCATGAATACCGGGGCAAGAGAGGGATGGTGGCGAAGACCGTCGCTACCTCCAACATGGCAAACAGTCTGGCCGAGGCCTTTGGCGAGGAACTGTTCGAACCGAAGGTCGGCTTCAAGGAATTCAAACCGGTGATCGGCAGGGCCCTGGTCTGTTTCGAGGAATCCGACGGCATCTCGATCATCGGTCATACCCCGGAGAAGGATGCCTATATCGGTCTGCTTCTCGCCCTCGATATGGTCATGACCAGCAACAAAAACCTTGGCGAGTACCTGGAGGATCTGGAAGACACCTACGGGGCCTTCTACCCCGACCGCGATGCGGTTGTCGTCCGGCTCAAGGGCCGGGAGTTGCTTGACGTCCTTGCCGGTCTGGAGAAATACGGCTCGGGGGGCACGATCCCGGTCGGCGGGGAAGAAAAGACCATCATCGAGGTCATCAGCCTCGACGGCCGCAAGATGATTCTCGACGATGGTTCATGGTTGATGATCCGTCCCTCGGGCACCGAGCCCAAGATCCGCCTGTATGTCGAATCGCGGACCGCCGCCGGCACGGTGCATCTGGTCAACGCCGCCAGGGACATGTTGGCTGAGATCGGCCTGCTGTAAAAAAGGCGGTGTTCCGCAAGGCTGGCTGATGACTCGCCGGAGGTGAAAAGGCGGTTGCTTTTTGCGCCTCAGGTATTATTGTCAGCTATGCTGTCATGCAATAATAACAGTCACATTGAAACGGCGCGGCCGGCATGAAGAGCGGCGACGATCGAGGCGGAAAAGGCATGAGTATTTCGTCGCGGCTCCCCGACAGCGCGTTTCCATCAAAACAATATTCAGGAGTTGCTCTATGTGGGAATATACGGACCTGGTCAAGGAACACTTTTTGAACCCGAGGAATGTCGGTGAGGTAGAGGATGCGAGCGGCACCGGAGATGTCGGATCCCTAGCCTGCGGCGATGCCCTGAAGCTGACGATCAAGGTCGACGACAAGGGTATCATAACCGACGCCAAATTCAAGACCTTCGGCTGTGCCAGCGCCATCGCCTCATCTTCCGCCCTGACCGAGATGGTCAAGGGCAAGCATCTCGACGAGGCCGCCAAGATCACCAATGAGGATATCGCCGATTACCTGGGCGGTCTGCCGAAAGAAAAGATGCACTGCTCGGTGATGGGCCGTGAAGCCCTCGAGGCAGCCATCGCCGATTACCGCGGCATGACCCTGCCGATGGCGGAAGGGGAGATGGTCTGCGAGTGCTTCGGAGTCACCGACCTCGAGATCATCCGGGCGATCAACGAGTCGCATCTCCGCTCTGTCGAGGAAATCACCAATTTCACCAAGGCGGGCGGCGGCTGCGGCAAGTGCGAGGACAAACTCAGGCTGATCCTGCAGCAGACGGTGTCGGGCGGCAAGGTGGAACTGCTCAAGCCCATGGCAAAACCGAAAAGAATGACCACGCTGCAGAAGATCAAGAAGATCGAAGAGGTCCTGGAACGGGAGATCAGACCGGGCCTGCGCAAGGACGGCGGCGATATCGAGCTCATCGACGTCGATGGTGATTTTGTCAGCGTCTCCCTGCGGGGGGCTTGCAAGAGCTGTGCGAAGTCCCAGACCACGATTAAAGAGTACGTCGAGAAGAAGCTGCGGGAACTGGTCCTGGAGACCTTGATTGTCGAGGAGAACAACTGATGAATCTAGATCACGATGCGGTTATCTATATGGATAACAACGCAACCACCAGGATTGCCCCCGAGGTCTTCGAGTCTATGCTTCCCTATCTCACCGAGTTCTATGGGAATCCCTCAAGCATGCACACCTTCGGCGGCCAGGTCGGCACGGCGATCGAGGGGGCACGTCGCCAGATTGCCGCCCTTCTCGGGGCCGAACCGGGCGAGATTACCTTTACCAGCTGCGGCACTGAAAGCGATTCGACCGCCATCCTGTCGGCCCTGCAGACCTATCCGGAAAAACGTCATATCGTCACCACCCGGGTCGAGCATCCGGCGGTCAAGAATCTCTGCGAGAACCTGGACCGGCTGACCGGCCACAAACACCGGGTCACCCGTCTCAAGGTCGAGGCTGACGGCACCCTCGACCTGGCGGAGTACGCTGAAGCCCTCACCGACGATACTGCCATTGTCAGCATCATGTGGGCTAACAACGAAACGGGCGTCATCTTTCCCATCGCCGAGATGGCGAGGATGGCCAAGGAGCGGGGTATCCTCTTTCACACCGATGCGGTGCAGGCCGTAGGCAAAGTGCCTGTCAACCTCAAGGAGCTCGATATCGATTTCCTCTCGCTCTCCGGGCACAAGCTGCATGCCCCCAAAGGGGTGGGCGTACTCTATATCAGGCGGGGGACCCTGTTCGTCCCTTTCCTCACCGGCGGTCATCAGGAGAAGGGACGCCGCGGCGGCACCGAAAACGTGGCTTCGATTATCGGCCTCGGGCGGGCCTGTGAGCTGGCAGCCGAGATGATGAACGAAGAGAATACCCGGGTGAAGGCTATGCGGGACAGGCTGGAGGAGGGTTTGCTCGCCGCCATCCCCAAATCGATGCGCAACGGTCACAAGACCGAGCGCCTGCCGAATACCAGCAACATCAGTTTCGAGTATGTCGAAGGCGAGTCGATCCTGCTGCACATGAACCGCTACAATATCTGCGCCTCATCGGGTTCGGCCTGCACCTCCGGTTCGCTTGAACCCTCGCATGTGCTGCGGGCCATGGGTGTCCCTTTCACCGCCGCCCACGGCTCGATCCGTTTTTCCCTGAGCACCTACAACACCGAGACGGAGGTTGATTTTGTCCTTGCAAAGATGCCCGGCATCATCGAGTCGCTGAGAAAAATGTCACCTTTCTGGAAAGGGAACTGATACGATGAAAGTTGTCGAACCTTCATTTGAGATTCAGGACGAGCTTGACCGATCTTCCCTGGCGGTCCGCCTCGAGGCCTGCGGCAGGATCTGCTACAAGAGCGAAGACAATATTACCGAGGATTCGGCTGTTCCCTTTGTCAGGAAGGTCGCCGGCCACGGCCACAACTCGGTGCTCGAGATGGCGGTGGCAACTCTCGAGGTCACCTGCGGCCCGGCAAGACTGAGCGAGCTCTACGAATGCCAGCCCAGATACCTGGTGATCGACCGGACCGCCTCGGGAGGCCTGATCACCGGCTCGATCAGGGCCTTCCGTGAGATCGCTCTGCAGCACGGCGGCAATCAGCTGGTCAATGACCTGCTGCTGGTGTTGTTCGCCAGGACACCCTATCTCTTTGAAGGTGCATTTGACGGGGCGCGGGCCCTGCCGGCTGCCAGTGACATCACGGTGCGGAAGGTCGGCCTTTCCGAAGTCGAATCACTGCCGATCGATCTTTTGCGCAGGCATCGCCATCTCGGGGTGAAATTCATCGTCAACCGGGCGGTAACGCATGAACTGGTGCGGCACCGTCCCTGTTCTTTTCTGCAGGAGAGTCAGCGCTATTGCCGCTACAGTCAGGACAAATTCGGCAACCAGGTGACCTTTATCAAACCGCTGTTCTATGAAAAGGGCACTGCCGAATACAGTCTCTGGCAGCAGGCGATGGAGGAGACCGAGAGGCTCTATCTCTGCTTGCTTGAGACCTCGAGTCCTCAGGCGGCGCGGACGGTGCTGCCCAACTCCTGCAAGACGGAGATCATCATGTACTGCAACCTTGCCGAATGGAAACATATTTTTGCCCTGCGGACGTCTCAGGCCGCCGAGCCTTCGATGCGTGAGATCATGATTCCTCTGGCTGAGGAGATGCGGATGAGATATCCGCTACTCTAGAAAGGATGGTAGGGATGAAAACGAAAATCTTCCTGCCTCCGGAGGTGAGGGGACAGGAAGATTTTTTTGTTCCACAAGAAAAAAATGGGCAGGAAACTGCATATGGAATGGGCCTTCCGACTGAATTAAGCCGTTTTATTTTCGACGATAAGTGGGTATTGTAGTAAGAAATGGAACGCTGATATGACAGATCAGCTTCTGCGAGATATCTTTTTTCAGGAAAATTGAGAATATGGCTGCTTTATCTTCCTCTGCGAGTCGCGGCGCCACCTCGATGAAGAAGACCGTCAAGGACCAGTCGGGTGCCGGAAAACTCAAGATTGGAGAGTTGTTAAGTAAAGCCGGATACATAACACTTGCGCAACTGGAGAACGCGAAAAAAGAGCTGCAGAAAAACGGCGGCCGCCTGAGCAGCATACTGCGACAGCTTGACTATATTGACGAAAATACGGTCTTCAATTTTCTCAGCAGGCAACACAACTATCCCCCCGTCGTCATCCAGAATGAACCCCCGTCCAAGGACGCCCTGAAGCTTCTGCCGTATGAAACAGCGAAGACCTATATGGCCTTTCCGCTCAGAATGGCGGGAAACACCCTGCAGATCACCATGGTCGAACCCACCGATACGATGGCCGTGGAGGAACTGCAGAATGCCCTGAACAAGGAACTGTCCGTCTGTGTCTCAACGGAAAAAGATATTGTTGAGGCCTACAAGAAATACTATGGCATCAGCGAAGAAGAAGCGAAGGGCTTTTTCGTCTTCAAGGAAGATGCGCATGATGAGGTTTCCGTCACCGAGGTCGATGACTTCGGCTCGATTCTCGCCGAGGCCGCCGATGACTTTGAAATCGACACCAGCAGCAGCGAAGACAATTTCGATCAGTTTGCCGCCTCCGACGCACCGATCATCAAACTGGTGAACGGCATTCTGATCAAGGCCGTGCAGGATGGGGTCTCGGATATCCACGTCGAGCCCTATGAAAAGAACATGCAGGTGCGATACCGTAAGGATGGTTCCCTGTTCAAGGCCATGAATCTGCCGATGACCATCAAGAACGCCCTGGTCGCCAGACTGAAGATTCTCTCCGGCCTTGACATCACCGAGCGGCGCGTTCCTCAGGACGGCCGTATCAAGATGCGCATGGGGCGGAACCGCTCCGTCGATTTCCGCGTTTCTTCGCTGCCCACCCTCTACGGTGAATCGGTGGTCCTGCGAATCCTTGACAAGAGTTCGCTTAATGTCGATCTGACCAAGCTCGGTTTCGAGGAAAAGACCTTTGAGATGCTCAAGCGCTGTCTGTCGCGGCCGCAGGGCCTGCTGCTGGTCACCGGACCGACAGGTTCCGGCAAGACGGTTACCCTCTATTCAGCCTTGAACTCGATGAACAGTGAAGACATCAAGATCCTCACCGCCGAGGACCCGGTCGAGTTCAACTTCAAGGGCATCAATCAGGTCAATGTCCACACCGAGGTCGGCATGACCTTCGCCGCAGCCCTCAAGGCCTTTCTCCGCCAGGATCCGGATATCATCATGGTCGGTGAGATCCGCGATATGGAGACCGCGGAGATAGCCATCAAGGCGGCGATGACCGGCCATCTGGTGTTCTCCACCCTGCATACCAACGACAGCGCCGCAACCATCAGCCGACTGATTGATATCGGCATTCCCTCCTATATGCTGGCCTCCTCGGTGACCATGGTACTGTCCCAGCGCCTTGGCCGGAAACTCTGCCAAAACTGCAAAAAAGTCGTCAAGTATACGCAGCTGGAACTGCAAAAGGTCGGTTTCCGTGAAGAAGAGACCGAGTCGGTCGTTACCTATGGACCTGCAGGCTGTCCGGAATGCAATGGCCTCGGCTACAAAGGCCGGGTCGGCTTCTTTGAGCTGATGGAAATAACCGATGAGGTAGCCAAGGCCATCGGTGCCGAGGTCCCCGAGGACCAGTTGCGTAAGATCGCCGTGCAGGAGGGGATGACCCCGCTGCGCGAGGCCGCCCTGCAGAAAGTCCGGGACGGTATTACCAGTGTCGATGAGGCCCTGCGGCGGACCGTCGCTCACCGGGAGAGTCTGCCGGCCTACCTGGTCAATCCCGATGTCGAGAATTATGAGGACGGCGATCAGATCATCCGCGAGGGCAATACCGATATCGATTTTTTCAGGCTCATCCGGGGGTCGCTCTCGGTGATCAAGGGCGGTAAAAAGATTGCCGAACTGACTGAACCGGGCGAATATTTCGGCGAGATGGCGGCCATCTCGGGCGAACAGCGGACGGCGACCATCATCTCTCAGGGACGAAGCACCATCAAACGATTTCCTGGCAACAAACTGGATGAAGTCATTGAAAAGTATCCGGATGTCTCGACCCAGCTGTTCAAGACCATGGCAACAAGATTGCAGAAAACCGATCAGATCGTTGTCAAACTTGCCGGCGGCGGCGTACGGAAGCCTCAAGGACCGCCGCCCCCTTCGCGTTGATCCTGTTCCTCCTCTTTTTCCCGGCATTTGCAGGGTTGCAGACGAGAAAGGAATCCCTGCTTCACGACACTCCTGTCGGCGGGAATTTTTCTGCCGGTCGGGAAACTTCTTTTAGCACACCATGGCAAAAGAGATACAGCAGCTGAAGGTCATCGCCTTTTTTGACGGGAGACCCGGACATGAAAAACAGACCAGGGGAATTCTTCGGGAACTCGGGCAGATGATTGATCTTGATCTGACTGAGGTCAGGGTAAGCCGCAGGAATCTCCTGGCAGAACTCCTTGACCTCGCCGGTCTCTTCATCTTCCCCAGGGATCGCAGAGAAAAAGGCGCCACTGTAACCGACCTGCTGCTCGGCACCGGATCCCGCACCCATGTCCCGATGCTGAAGATGAAGAAGGCAACCGGCGCTCCTGCCGTCACCTGCATGACGCCGGCATCCTATCTGCGCAACCTCTTTGACCTCTGCTTCGTCCCCTACCATGACGGGCTTGCCGCCGGCGCCAATATCATGATCACGACAGGCCCCCCCAATTGCGCCGGTCCGTCCGGGGATAAGGACCCTGGCAAGGGACTCATCCTCATCGGCGGCATCGACAAAAAGAGCCATCACTGGAATTCAACAGAGATTGCCGGATATGTCCGGCAGCTGACCGGGGCGGAAACGGCAATCCGCTGGACGGTGGCGACTTCCCCGCGCACTCCCGTCGAGACGGTGGCTGCCCTCGATACCGTTGCGCATGATATGACCAATGTGGTTCTCCGCCGGTTTGCCGACACCGGTCCCGGCTGGATTGAGGAACGCTATGCCGAATGCCTGAAGGTGTGGGTTACCGCCGATTCGATGTCGATGGTCTACGAGGCCTTGTCCGCCGGTTGCCGGGTCGGCCTGCTCCCTGTCAGATGGACGGCGGAAAAAAATAAATTCAGACGCAGCGCAGAGTACTTGATCGAAAATGGCCTTGCCGTCCCCTTGTCGGCCTGGCTAGCCGGAAGAGAATGTGAGCGGCCGGAAAGAAAACCCCTCAATGAAGCCAAGCGTTGCGCCGAAGAGATCGTGAAAAGATGGTTACCGAAAAACTGAGTGTCATACAGATCGTCCCTGAATTGGAAGAAGGCGGTGTCGAGGGTGAGACCCTTGAACTGGCGATATATCTTGCCAATAATGGTCACCGCTCCATCGTCGTTTCCGGCGGCGGCCGGCTGGTTCCCCTGCTGGAACAGGCCGGCTGCGAACACCTGCACTGGCCGTGCATCGGCGAGAAGAGTGCGAGATGCCTGAAATATATCCCGAAGTTGTATCATTTCCTGCTGCGGGAAAACCTTGACGTCGTACATCTTCGCTCGAGACTGCCGGGCTGGATCGGATATCTGGCCTGGAACCTGCTGCCGGCCGAAAGGCGTCCGGCCCTGGTCACCAGCTTTCACGGTTTTTATTCAGTCAACAAGTACTCGACGATAATGACCAAGGGCGAGAAGGTCATCGCCGTCTCGAAAACGATCCGTGAACACATCCTTGCAAACTATCCGGTCGATCCGCAAAAAATCGAGCTTATCCATGGCGGATTCGAGGTGGATGCCTTTCAAGCTGGCCTGGTGGAACCGGAACGAGTCAATGTCCTGCGGCGCAGATGGCATCTCGAGGACAATTGTCTGCCTGTGCTCATCCTCCCCGGAAGACTGACCCCGTGGAAGGGACAGGAGGTGTTCATTGACAGTCTTGCCCTGATCAAAGCTCTTCCGTTTGTCGCCTTATGTATTGGCGATACGGAAGAAAATCAGTCATATACCAAAAAACTGCAGGAGAAGATCCGGGGCTGCGGTCTGGAAAACAAGATCAGGCTGGTCGGTCACTGCTCCGACATGCCGGCTGCCATGCTCCTGGCCGATATTGTCGTATCGGCCTCATCGAGCCAGCCCGAGGCCTTTGGCAAGGTCGCCATCGAGGCAATGGCCATGGGCAAACCGGTTATCGCCACATCCCATGGCGGCAGTCTGGAAACGGTCATTGACGGCGTAACGGGCTGGCTGGTCGCGCCATCCAATCCGGCTGCCATGGCTGAGGCCTTGCGCAACGGCCTTGCCGACAGGGATGAGTTGACCCGAAGAGGCGCCGAGGGCAGGAGTTGGGTCAATCAGCATTTTACCGCTTCACTGATGTGCACCAAGACCGTCGATCTGTATCAGCGACTGATTGCCGAGAAGGAGGCGAGGAGAACAAAAAAGAACCTGACGGTAGTGCAGATGCTGCCCGATCTGGAAGGAGGAGGTGTGGAGCGGGGAACCCTCGAGGTCGGCAGGTATCTGGCCGAACGAGGGCACCGTTCCCTGGTGGTCTCCGCCGGCGGCAGGTTGGTTGGCCAACTGGAGCGAGAGGGCAGCAGGCATATTCCCTGGGATGTCGGCAGCAAATCGCCCCTTTGTCTCAGCTATATCCTGCCGCTGCGTCGACTGTTGCAGAGGGAAAAGGTCGATGTCCTGCATCTGCGTTCCCGGATGCCGGCCTGGATCGGCTATCTGGCTTGGAAGAGCCTTCGCGCCAGGCATCGACCGGTACTTGTGACCACCTTCCATGGCTTTTATTCGGTGAACGCCTACAGTGCCATCATGACCAAGGGAATGGGTGTCATCGCCGTTTCGGAAAGCATCAGGCAGCATATTAAGGAGTACTATGGCAAGGAAAAAGGCATAACCTTGATTTTTCGCGGTGTCGATATGAATCTCTTTGCACCGGAAAAGGTCGAGCCCGAACGTCTTGAGAAATTACGGCGGCAATGGCGGATTGAGGCCGGCCGGCCGCTTGTCATGCTGCCGGGACGAATTACCCGCCTGAAGGGCCCGGATGTCTTCCTGAAGAGTCTCAGTCTGCTCGGCAATCTGGATTTTCAGGCCGTTCTCGTCGGCGATACCGATGAAAATCCGGGATTTGTCGGGGAACTGCGGCGGTTGATTGAAGATTACGGGCTTACCGAACGGGTGAAATTAGTCGGCCACTGTGCCGATATGCCTGCTGCCTATCTTCTGGCGGATATCGTCATTTCCGCTTCTTCCAGTGAACCGGAGGCCTTCGGCAGGACTACCGCCGAGGCGATGGCCATGGGTAAACCGGTCATAGCCACAGCCCACGGCGGCAGCCTGGAGACGGTGGTCGATCAGCAGACCGGCTGGCTGGTAAGGCCTTCCGATCCCGCCGATATGGCTCGCGCCTTGAATGAAGCGCTGTCCATCGGTGCGTCCCGGTTGGCTGCTTATGGTGAACAAGGCAAACGCCGAGTCAGGGAGTGTTTTACCACCGAGGCGATGTGTGAACAGACCGAGGCCCTGTACCGGAAACTCCTCGCTGCCGGGACAGATTCGCCTCACGCCTGACCTCTCAGGGCCTGGGCATATCGAGAGGGGGAGGCGGTGAGGCGCCGGTATCGTTATCACGCTGGTTTTGGCCTGCTGAATAAGGGACTGAAGGCGGATTTTCCGGGACCGGCCCGGGGGCTCTCTCTTGACGCTGTCCCTGTCTGAACAGACTCGACAGTTTTCTCATAACCGTCAGGATACCCGCCCAGATTCTGGGAATGAGCCAGATCGCCAGGACGATGAAGAGGAGAAAGAGGCCCAGGAACAGCAAAGGGGAATGCAGGGCCAGCCAAAGCCCGCCGATCACCGCCAGGTCTTCTGAAAAGGAAGCCGCCCAGTTGGAGAATGGCTCGGGAGAGGTATTGATCAATACCCTGGAGCCGGCTTTAATCACATGGCTGGTGGCGGAAACGGTGCCGCCGAGGATACCGGCCGCTATGACCAGGGCCGGATTCACCTCTCCGACTGCCCCTGCCGCGAGCATGACCCCGGCCGGGATCCTGATGAACGAATGCAGGACATCCCAGCCGGTGTCGATACCCGGGGTTTTGTCGGCAAAAAATTCTACGCAGTACATGATCGAGGCCGCGCCGATAATGATCGGGTCCTGGAGAATGACGAGCTGTTGCGGCAGAACAATATTGCCGGTGCCGCCAAGGATGCCGAGCATGGCAATAGTTGCATAGAGGTTAATGCCGCTCGCCCAGGCTGTACCCATCATCAGGGCAATGGTGGCGATAATTTGCTGATAGGCATCCATGCTGTTCCTCCTCTACATTCTCCTTCCCCGACAGCCAGGGAGAATGGTACCGGTACCGGTCGGTAAACTCCTTTCCCCTTCAGGTCCCAGTCGTCATGGGTGCAGCCGGGAGCTATTTCGGCTGTATCCCATCCTCGAGCAATTGCCGGTGGAGGAATTCACATTCCAACGGGGTCAGATCGAATTTGATCTCAACCTGCTGCAGCAGGCTTCTTTTGTCTTTTTCCGGATATTTTTCTCTCAGCTCACAATAGGCATGAAGGGCCTTTTTCAGCCGGTCGCTGGGCGGTTGTGTCGGGTGTGCGGTCATGGTCTGTAATATCCTCTAATCATACTGTATGGGTGGGCGCGTTCAGTCATCGCAGGGTTGCAGAATGACGCCGGCGAGCGGCGGAATCTTGATGGTGGTGCGATAGCCGGCCTGGGCGTAAGGTTCCGCAACGGGTCTGTAGGTCGTTTTATCGCTGGCATCGCTGCCGCCGTAACCCCTGTTGTCTGAACAGAAGATTTCCCGATAGGTACTGCCCGTCGGCAGACCGATGGTGTAATCAAAAAAGGTCTGCGGCGTGAAATTAAAGACGCAGACCAGGTGATCCTTCCGGTCTTTTGCATAGCGCACGAACGAGATGATGGAGTTGTTGCGGTCCTCGAGGTCTATCCATTGAAAACCCTGATGGCTGAAATCCTGCTGCCACAGGGAGGGGTTTTCCCTGTACAGCCGGTTCAGGTCTTCGACAAAGGCCATGGTCTTGCCGTGCATGTCGTTGTCTTCGAGGAGATGCCAGTCAAGGCTCTTCTTACAGTACCATTCAGACCACTGGCCGAATTCACAACCCATGAACAGGAGTTTCTTGCCGGGATGCATCCACATGGTCAACAACAGCAGCCGCAGGTTGGCGAACTTCTGCCAGAGGTCTCCCGGCATCTTGTCGAGCAGGGAGCGCTTGCCATGGACCACCTCATCATGGGAAATCGGCAGAATGAAATTCTCCGAGAAGGCATACATGATGGAGAAGGTCAGGGCGTTGTGGTGGTACTTCCTGTACAGCGGGTCCTTCGAAAAATAGCTCAGGATATCGTTCATCCAGCCCATGTTCCATTTGAATCCGAAACCCAGGCCGCCGACATGGGCCGGTTTTGAGACCCCGTAGAAGCTGGTCGACTCTTCCGCGATCAGCAAGGTGTTGGGAAACTTGTCGAAGACGATGGAGTTCGCGTGGCGCAGAAACTCTATCGCCTCGAGATTTTCGTTGCCGCCATAGCAATTGGGCAGCCACTCACCCGTCTTGCGCGAGTAATCCCGGTAGAGCATGGAGGCGACGGCATCGACGCGCAGTCCGTCGATATGGTATTTGTCCAGCCAGAACAAGGCATTGGCGATCAGGTAGTTGCTTACCTCCCGACGCCCGTAATTGTAGATGAAGGTTCCCCACTCCGGATGCGAACCAAGCCGGGGATCCTCGTGTTCAAAGAGGGCGGTTCCGTCAAAACGGCCCAGACTGTGACTGTCCTTGGGAAAATGGGCCGGCACCCAGTCGAGGATAACCCCGATATGGTGCAGATGGCACTGGTCGACGAAGTACATGAAATCCTCGGGGATCCCGTATCGACTGGTGACGCTGAAGGGACCGGTGACCTGATAGCCCCAGGATTCATCAAGGGGATGCTCCATGACGGGCATCAGTTCTATATGGGTGAATCCAAGTTTTGTGACGTAGGGGATAAGCTTCTCGGCCAGTTCCCGGAAGGTCAGAAAGCGCTCGGGATCGGCAGGATCGCGCTGCCAGGAACCGGGGTGCAGCTCATAGATTGAGAGTGGCAGATCGTAGGGGGAGGTGATTTTCTTCTCCTCCTGCCACTGCTGATCCTGCCATTGATAGCCTTCGAGATAGCGGACGATTGACGCCGTCCGCGGCCTGAGCTCGCCATAAAACTGAAAAGGATCGGACTTTTCGAGGAACTCCCCCCGTCTGGTCCTGATCCGGAATTTATAGAGCTCGTTTTCGCCGAGCCCGGGTATAAAGAGTTCCCAGATTCCGGAACTGCCAAGAGAGCGCATGGGGTGAATCCGGCCATCCCAACCGTTGAAATTTCCGACCACCGTGACACCGAGGGCGTTGGGCGCCCAGACCCGAAAAATGGTGCCGGAGATATGGCTCAATACCGCATGGTGGCTGCCCATGTGCTCATACAATTGGTAGTTTGTGCCGAAATTAAAGAGATAACTGTCACGCTCCTCAAGCTGGGGGAGAAATCGGTAGGGATCGTTGATGGTATGGACGAAACCGCTCTGGTAGGAAATGGCGAACTGGTAGACATAGGGGTCAAGATCAGGATCTGACAAGGTCGTGCGATCAAGGCTGACCTCAAACATCCCTTCTTCGCGGATCCTGGTCATCGGAATACGTCTGTCGCCTATCAGTAACTCGACGGAACCGGCGTGCGGCTGGAAGGTGCGCACCGTGGCAATCCTGTTGTCCTCACCTGAAAAATGCACACCAAGGACCTGAAATGGGTCGAAATGGGCTGAGTGAACGATGCGGTCTATGTGTTCGTTGATATACATGGCGGCGGCGGACCTGTAGGTTCAGCGGTTGAAGGGATGGCAGTTTCTTTTAGGGTATAAAGGAATTGTATGTGATTAAGGCAGTTTTGTCATGGCCAAATTCCCTTTTTTCCGATAGTCCGGTCAATCTCCCTGGGTTTTGAGCACGCGGCCCCGGGGAGTTTCCCCGGCGGTACACTTGACGAGTTGGAAGCCGGTCTGATACTATACAGAAAGATTCATGGAGGCAGGCCTGTTCCATGCGTTTTCTATAAACCTTCTTCTCGAAGGGGAAATACTATGACATCGCATAACGCCCCGATAATTGAAACGCTGACCGGTTCTTTCCTGGTCTCCACCCCGAGAATGCCGGATCCACGCTTTGAGGAACAGGTAATACTCATCTGTGCCCACAGCAAAGAAGGGGCGATGGGGGTCGCGATCAACAAACCCAATCCCGCCTTCAGCATGACCGAGATTTTGAACGGCGCGAACCTGCCCGTTCCAGATAGAGTTTTACCGCCGGTCTATATCGGAGGACCGGTCGAGCTCGAATCCGCCTTCATCCTCTACCAATCGGATTACCAGGCCGAATATCGCCTGGAAATCAGTCCCTCGATCTCCCTTTCCCGGGAATCGAAGGTCCTGGAGGACATTGCCAGAGGGTGCGGACCGGAAAAATATCTCTTCCTGCTGGGCTATACCGGCTGGGGGCCAGGTCAGTTGGAACAGGAACTGGTCGCCGACGGATGGCTGACGGTGCCGGCCAGCGACCTCATCATTTTTGATACCGCCGATGAATACAAATGGAAGGCCGCGGCGATGCAGTTCGGCATTGATATTTCGACCTTCGGTGATTATATCGGCTATGCCTAAACGGCGCGGCCCCTCGGCTTTTTCTACGGCACCGACTCCATAACCTCGCCTTCATTGCACCATCCACAGGGCACTTGATAACGTCTGCCTTCAATGAGAACTGTATGTCTGAAACTGAACGTATTTTCACATGTCGCCGCTGCGGTTTCTGCTGCCAGGGGGAGACGACGGTGTCCCTGGACGGAGATGACCGGCAGCGCATGATCCGGGCCCTCAACCTGAGCGAGGATCAGGTGCGCAGCCGGTACTGGCGGGTGACCGGCCGGTGTGTACAGATGAAGACGGTCGACGGGCACTGCATCTTCTACCAGGATGGCTGTCTGGTGCATGCGGGACGACCCTGGCGGTGCGGGCAGTGGCCGCTCCATCCGTCGATTCTTGAGGATGAAAACAATTTTCATGTCATCGCCGATTCCTGTCCCGGCATAAACGCCGACCTCGGATATGAGGAATTCTGCCGTATTCTCCGCCGGGTGATGGCGGAAAGGGAGAAAGTCTGCTGCTGATTCTCCCTGTCCCGGATGGGGCACCCGGGCGCGAGCCCTACTTTGCCGGCCGTTGTTCAGGAGAAGAGGTGTTTCAGCCTTCCCGACGTGCCTGCTGGGGAAAGGCCTGCTTGCCAGCAGAGAAAATCAGGAATGCAGATAGATGAGGAACTCCCGGTTGCCTTTTGGGCCGAGGAGGGGAGAGGCGACGGTTCCTGACGAGCGAAGACCGCAGAGCAGAGCGAATTCGCTGACCCGCCTGATCGCTTCTTCGTGCAGTTCTTCCTGCACTACCACCCCGCCTTTGGGCACTTTCTCCCGCGGTAATTCGAACTGCGGTTTGATCAGGGCGAGGAGGGCGAATGTCCGGTGGCCAAAGAGGGGCAGCAATGGCGGGATGAGTTTGGTGATCGAGATGAAGGAGGCATCCATCACCGCGAGATCCAGCGGTTCCGCGAATAAGTCCGGCTTCAGCTGGCGGGCGTTGCTGCGCTCCAGCACGACGACCGCAGCATCCTGGCGGATTTTCCAGTCCAGCTGTCCGTACGCGACATCCACGGCATAGACCTTCCGTGCGCCATGCTGCAGGAGGCAGTCGGTAAATCCCCCGGTTGAGGCCCCGACATCCAGGCAGACCTTGCCGGCAGGATCGATCCTAAAGTGCTCCAGGCCTTTTTCAAGTTTGAGTCCGCCCCGAGAAACATAAGGGCAATGGGCCTTGAGGCGAATAGATGCTGTGACATCACACAGATATCCGGCCTTGTCGACCCTGCAATCATTGACCAGGACCTCGCCGGCGCCGATCAGGGCCCTGGCCTTCTCCCTGTCCTGAACGAGATTTTTCCGGAGCAGCAGTTCGTCAAGGCGGATTTTCACGTCCCGATCTCTTGAAAGTTACATCTTGTCGATTTTTTCCTGAGCCTGGGCTGCCTCCGGTGATGATCCGTAGCTGGAAAGGATCTTCTGGTAGATAATCTTGGCCGTCTCATTGTCGGACAACTTTTCAAAGGCCATCGCCTGACGCAGCATGGCGGAGGCCGCCTTTGGGTGTTTGGCCTGCTGGGCGATTATTTTTTGATACTGGAGGATGGCCTGGTCAAATTCCTTTTGCTGAAAAAGGCATTCACCCATCATATAGCGGGCATCGATTGCCTCGCCGCCGGACGGGTTGTCGCGGATATACTGTTCATACAGGGTAAAGGCCTGCTGATATTTGCCGCCGTTGTAAAGATTTTTTGCCTCTGCCAGACCGCCGCCCTGATCTGCAGGGATTGCAGCAGGAGCAGGGGAGGGAGCAACCTCGGTTTTCTCGGGGCTGGGCGGCGGGGAACTTTCTGCCACTGCTGAAGGAGCCGGGGCAGCAATGGAAGCGGTCATGGCAGGGGGCGAAGACGGTTCTGCCGAGGCGTTCGAAGAGAGAACCTTTTTCTGCTGTGACGCCCCTATCTTTACCACACCGGCACTGCCGGATGCAAGAGCGCTGCCTGCTGCCTGGGTTCTGGCCTTGGCCTTGTCGGCAGCCAGTTTGGCCTCCCGTGCTCGCCGTTCGGCTTCACGGACCCTGGCATCCTGAATCGCCTGCACGCTCTCCTGCTGGGCCTTGACCTTTTCGGAAAGTTCTGCCAGCTTGGCCTCCTTGGCCCTCTGCTCCTCCTCGATCCGCTGCATCGTCTCATCACGTTTAGCGGATTCCTGCTGGGTGTAGTTGGTAAAGGCGCCCTCAAGCTCGGCGTTTTTGTCCTTTAGCTGGCTATTAAGCTGATTTGTCTCTCCCAGCTGACTTTTCAGAGTCATGATCTCCTGTTCCAGCTGACTCATCTGGCCGGAAGAGTCAGCCTGCCGTTTCTGGATCATACCAACCGTGTTGGACTTCATATCTTCAAGTTTTTTGTTGACGATACGCAGCTGATATTGAAGATCTCGGACTTCATTCTGTGAGGCGCAGTGCACGAGAAACGGGGAGAAGGCCAGGACCACAGAGAGATTGAGGATGAGCTTTTTCATTATCGTAGGTGGAGTATGGGTTTGATATGGAGGCTTATCGTGACCAGCGCGGGTAGTTGTTGCTGCCCGGGAAGGAAAAGATTGATCGCTGAAAGCTGCCGTTTTTCATGACTGCATAGATCTGGTTCCTGTTGCCGCCGCGTTTGGCAAAAATGATCTGGTTACCGTCGGGAGACCAGGTCGGCGCCTCATGGTGACTGAGGTCGGTTGTAACCTGTTCCGCCCCTCCTCCATCAGGTTTGATGGTGCAGATCTGATAGACTCCGTCTCGCAGGCTGGAATAGACAATCAAATCCTCAGTCGGCGACCACGACGGTTCGGCATTCTCAGATCCTTCGAAGGTCAGACGCTGTACCTGGCGGGAACCGAGATTCATCAGATAAAGGTGGGGTTTGCCGCTACGGTCCGAGACGAAGACGATCCGTTTGCCGTCGGGCGACCAACTGGCCGAGACATTGATTCCGGCCCGGTCTGTCAATTGTTCGATAACATTGGCATTGCTGTCGCAAAGATAGAGGTCTGGGTTACCGTTCATTGACAAGGTCAGGATCATATACCGGCCGTCCGGCGACCAGGCCGGCGCAAGGTTCATCCCCTTCCTCTTTGAAAGAAGACGGGTCACTTTACCCTGACTCAGATCGGTGATATAGAGGTTCTGGTTGCCGGAATGGTAGGATGTATAAGCAAGCTTTTTGCCGTCCGGGGTGAAGCGCGGGGCCACCGCGAGATTCCTGTGGCGGGTGATTTGCCTGAGTTTATGCCCGAGAATATCGGTTAGATAGACCTCCTTGGCATTTTTCGTGTAGGAGACGAAGGCGATTTTACTGGCAGCGATACCCGGTTTACCGGTGAGGGCCTCAATCACATTGTCGCAGAATTTAAACAGCATGTCGTCACGCTGCTCAACCAAGCCGGAGAAGGATTTGCCCATCAGTATCTGATTGGAGGCAATATCCAACAGACGAATCTCCATCGACAGATTTTTCGCCGAAAGACTGAACTGGCCGAGGACGGCGTAGTCAACCCCCAGCTGTTTCCAGTTGGCAGACTGTGTGCCGCCATATTCAGCGGTTGGCGAGATGCTGATGACCCCATGAAATTCAAGGGCCTTGGCAAGGGTGTCCGCCAGTTCCTTGCCCATGCTTTGATGCTGACCGGCCATCTCCCCGCTGGCAAACCACGGTACGGCAAAATTGATCTTGCGGGTACTTGAGGCAGTGATGTCGACATAGAGGCGGTCAGCGGCGGAGGCCGTGAACGGGAAACAAAGTCCGGTCAGCAGGAGGACTGACAGGCAAAGTTTGAAAAAAGAGTGTCTCATAATCGTTTTGGGCGTCTGAGTTTTATGGAGATTGTGAACATCCTCATGGTACCGTTTAGCGGATGCCGCTGGGGGTAAATTTAAGACCGAGTTCAATCCGCTGACTGCGTAGGGCGGGTGGAATGGCGGGCAGCGGATTGGCCGCCTCCAGGCTCTTGAGCACGAACTGGTCATAGATTGCATCGCCTGAACCGGCTTCAATCCGGGTATCGGCGATCTCGCCATTGCTGTTGATCGTGATCACGACAACGGTGACCAGCGAGGGATCGAAGGTCTTGATTTCCGGCAGTTGAAAAAAGGGCTGGATGCGGGCGGCGACAGCGGCGGCATACTGGGCGTTAAGGGCGTTTGTCGTGCCACCGCTTGGGCTGGAAGAAGCTCGAGTACCGGTACTTGAACTGGCGACCTGGGAGCGTATCGCCGACAGGCGTTCCTGGGTGGCCTCCATGAGTCTGCGTTCGGCCTCGGCCTCTTCAGCGGCGAGACGGGCCTCTTCGATGGCGGTCTGTTCTGCCCTGATGTTTTCGGCGAGCTGCTGCCGTTTTACCTTCTCAATCTCTTTTTCTCGTTTCTCCCGCTCCCGCTGGACGGTATCGTCAGGGGGGACCACCTTGTTCTTGACCTTGTTCTTGACCGGTTTGAGGGAGATGGCCTTGGGCGGGGCCGGCGGCGCAGTCTCCACCGGTTTCGCTTCGGCTATCGGTGCAGCTTGTGTCTTGGGCGGAATCTTGACCGGCGCCGCGGTCTTTTCGATCATCTTGGGAGGGGCCTTGGGAGGGGCCTTGGCGGGAGCCGGGGCCTGGGCTGCTGGAGCCTGGGCTGCCGGGGCGGCGGGCTCGCTCATGTTGACCAGATTGACCGTATAGACATCGGTGAATTCAGGCTTGCTTTCAAAGAGCAGGGGCAGGTACACCGCCGTCAGAGCAACCATGATATGAAAGCCGATCGCCAGGTTGAGCGGGAGCTTCCAGTCGTTGTTGCTGCGCATGTATGACACCTGGTATTCCTGGTAGACCATACGTTTACTTTACATTGTCCGATGGTTTGGTGATCATCCCGAGTTTTTCGAAGCCGGCCGTCTTGATATCGGCCATGATGGCAACGACAACCCCATAGGATACATCCTTGTCTGCTTGCAGATAAATCGGTTCTTTTTTCTTTTCTTCCGGCATATTTTTCAATTGCTGATAGAGCGTGGCCTGGGTCTTTTCCAACTTGCCAAGGGAGATTTTGGCGTCTTTGTCGATCGTGACAATGACGGGATCCTCTTCCTGTTTCATTGATTTTGCGGTGGTTTCGGGAAGATTTACGTCAAGGCCCTGGGTCATCATCGGGGCCGTAACCATGAAAATAATGAGCAGCACCAGCATGACGTCGACCAGCGGCGTCACGTTGATTTCCGATACAAGCCCTCTCTGTCCCCTGCCGTTTAAAGGTCCCATTCTATATATGCCCAGCGTGATAGGATAAAATACTGATACGTGCTGAAACAGGATGCATTATACCCTGCTCAGAAGATCACGCTCTACGAGATTGAGGAAATCGGTGGTGAAATTCTGCATGTTTCCATCAATAGCGGTCAATTTATTGGAAAAATAATTATAAAAAATAACCGCCGGGATGGCAACGGCCAGTCCCGCGGCAGTGGCGACCAGCGCCTCGGAGATACCAGGGGCGACAACGGCGAGGGAGGCGGAGCCCCGCTGGCCGATATCATGAAAGGAGGCCATGATTCCCCAGACGGTACCGAACAGGCCGATAAAGGGGGCGGCGCTGCCGGTGGTGGCCAGGAATGCCAGGGCGGTGCCGAGTTTGGTGAGTTCCTGGGCCTCGGCCTTGCGAACAGCCCTTTTCAGATTATCCATGGTGGCAAGCTGCATTTCGAGCGTCTCCGAGGGCAGGTTTTCATCCTTTTTGGAGCGCATCTTGTTGATTTTCTGCAACTCGGTAAATCCTGCCACAAAAACCGAGGCCTCCGGACTGAAGTCGTATTCGGCTGCCGCCTTGTGGGCTTCGTTCAAATTGGTCGAGGACCAGAATGTTTCAAGGAAATCTTCACTGTCAAGACGCACCTTGCGGAAAAGGCGGGTTTTCATAAAGACTATCGTCCAGGAAGCCGTTGAAAAAATGAGTAATGTCAGCATGACCAGTTGTCCTACCGGGCCTGCGTGTAAAATCATGTCGGTGATAGAAAGCTGCACGGAAGCGGTCCTTTGCTTGTATCGGTCGGCAGGGGAGTTCCCCGGCACGGCCGACCCGGAGAAACCCGGTTGTTAAATCAGTGAAAAGAGAGATAATGCAGTGGCTATATCAAATCCCGAAATGTACTTGTTCTGAAGAAAAACTTCAATGTTTCAGTTTGAAAGGCCTCACTTTCCTGTGTTTCAGTTTGAAAGGCCTCACTTTCCTGTAGATGCCGGGAAAGGGATTGTTTCAGGTTTTCAGGGGCGCGCCGGCTGGAGAGTGCAGGAGAAATCAACCTGCAGGGCAAGCTTTCCCTGGATACGGAGTTTGCCTGTGAAAAAACAGGCGGATGACAGTATTTCAGTAAGTTTAACCTCCATCACCATGGTGTCCCCCGGATAGACCGATCTTTTGAACCTGGCGCTGACGATTCTGGCCAGTACGGGGATCGTCCCGGGGCGCTGTCCCTCGTCCGATCCCTGCATTTTCGCCATCAGCAGGGCACCTGTCTGGAATAAGGCCTCACAAAGCAGGACGCCGGGCATGATCGGCTGGCCGGGATAGTGACCGGTGAAGACATCGAGATCGGCCGGGATCGTTTTTTCGGTGATGATCAGCCCCTGGCTGTAATCGAGAATACGATCGACCCAGAGAAATGGCGGCCGGTGGGGGATGAGCGAGGTGACGGTCTCGTCCGGCAGCATCGCTAAATTCCTCCATTGATGTCGAGGACCGCCCCGGTGATGTAGGAGGCATTTCGGCCGGCAAGAAAGAGTACCGCGTCGGCCACCTCGGCGGCAGTACCGAAGCGGCGCATCGGCACCATGCCTTTGTAGAGGTCGAGTTGCTCTTTCGGTAGCCCGTGCAGGAAATCGGTCTCGATAAAACCGGGGGAGACGCAGTTGACGGTGATCTTTTTCCTCGCCGTTTCCCTGGCCAGGGACCTGGTCATGCCGATCTGGCCGGCCTTTGAGGCGGCGTAGTTGGCCTGCCCGGCAAAGCCGAGATGGGAGACCGGCGAGGTGATATTGATGATTCGTCCGTATTTCTTCTTCAGCATCAGCAGAACCGCCTGTTTAGCCATCAGGAAGGTGCCGGTCAGGTTGATATCGAGGACGGCTTTCCAGTCGGCACTGCTCATCAGCGCCAGGAGGGCATCCCGGCGGATACCGGCACTGTTGATGAGGACGTCGATCGCCGAGTACCGTTCTTCGACTTCGCTGAAAAAGGACGACACCTGGTTTTCATCTGCCACGTCGCACTGGAAGAGGTGCAGTTTGTCCTGCAGACTGCCGCTTTCCTCCTGCATCTGGGCTGCAGCCTGCAGGTTGCTCTGGTAGATACCGAGGACCGTGGCGCCAGCCTGGAGAAAGGCCAGGGAAACGGCCTTGCCTATGCCGCGGGTGGCGCCGGTAATCACAACGATCTGGTCGAGGAAATTCTGCATATGTTTATCCATTGAGATTGCGGAGATAGCCATCAACGTCGTTGGCCACGATGACCCCGTAGTTGATGGCGCCGAGCCAGCCGGACATGATGATACCTACTGAGCCGACATGAAACAGGCCGCCGATCTCCTTGAAGATCGAGCGGGAGAGGTCGAGGCCCTCGAATTTGGTGCCGAAGGAGGTGCCGCAGGTGTGCAGGGTGTAGTGGTTGAAGGTCTTCGGCGTTGCGGCCTCGAGCCAGTCGGTCTGCCGGCGTATGTCCGGCAGATACCGCTCAAGATCGCCGAGGGTGCGGTCGATCAGGAGCTCTTTTTCCAGGGCGTACTGTTCTTCGCTGAGGTTCTGCCAGTCTTCGAACCGGCTGTTCATCGAGGCAACGATGGTGTAGCGGGCATGGCCGGGCCGGGTCTTCGGGTAATACAGGGAAAAGGTCTTTGATCTGGTCTGCAGGTCGAGGAGTTCCTGGGAATCGAATTCCGCTGCCGTCGAGGTGAAGAGCAGGTCGCCGATGTCCGGTATCTGTTCATCAGCGCGGATACCGATATAGACCTGGCAGCTGGAGTTATTGACCCTGATGGCCGCCGCTTTTTCCAGAAACGATTCCGAAAAGGCCTGCCGGTCGGTGAGGTTGTCGATGGTATTGGTGATGCCGCTGTTTGATACGACTGCTCTGGCGGTAATCGTCCTGCCGTTGGCCTCGATCCCTCTGACCCTGGCATTTTCGACGATGATCCGCTCAACCTTGGAGCGGGTGCAGATCGTCACCCCGTTTTTTTCCAGTTCGTCCGACATCAGGCCGATGAGCCTGTCCGTGCCGCCTTCGAAGGTGAAGACGCCGCGGTTCATGAAGTTTGAGAAGACGATGCCGTAGGTGATCGCCGGATCTTCGAGGGTCGAGCCGTTGGCATAGGTGATGGGTTCCATCAGTAGACGATGGACATCGGTCCGGCCGGGGAAGAACTGCTCGAACAGCTCCCTGGTGGTCATCGAGCGGTCATCGTAAAAATTCATTGATGAGACCGTCTGGAAAAATTTTTCGATGGTGGCCGGGGGAATGCGAAAATGATTCTGCAGGATGGAGGTGAAATCCTGGCGATCAAAGGTGGTCTGCAGGGAAAACTGCGGGTTGTCGAAGACGATTTTCCTAAGCTGGACAATGGAGTTCATGATCTCCCTGTTCCAGTATTTCTTGCAGGTCTTCACCATGCCGTAGGGAAAGCCATGCAGCGATACGTCGAAGATATGGCCGCGGCGTTTGAACCAGGCTGCCAGTCCCCCGAGCTTATGGTGGTATTCGAGCAGCAGGACCTTATGCCCGCAGTAGGCGAGGCGATTGGCGGAGGTCAGCCCCCCCAGTCCGGAGCCTATGACAATGACGTCATAGGAATCGGCCGCTTGAGAAAATGGAACAGGCATTGGATGTATGCTAGCAATGAAGGTTGAGAAAAAGAACAGCTCAGAATCTGGGGAGAATGTGCTGATTCACCATGGAAACGCCGCTCAGCATCGAACCGACTATTCCTAGAAAACCCTGATCGGTACCAGCCAGAAAGAGATTGTCATAGCCCAGAACGCCGTCTTTGATTTTCTCAGGATTTCCGTAGATCGCGCCTTCTTTTTTAGCAGTGTAGCGTTCGATTGTCAACGGGGTGAAGGTGTCCTGGAAGACAATAGCGGGCGAGAAGCTGCCGATGATTCGCTCAAGGGTCTCTCTCGACTGGTCGGCAGTTTCGGCCTTTTTCGCGGCATAGGCCTGAGAGTTGTCGGCAAGCGCCCGCCATCGTTCGTAATTGGCGAGATGGGTCGAGCGAACCTCGCGGTACTCGGTGTCGGGGAGATCGGCAAAGTTCTGTGGCAGGCAGATCACACCGCTGGAAAAATCAACGGGTTCGGATGGTTTTCGGTAATGAAAATCCCTTGAAGCGCTATAAAAAATAATTGTCCTGTCCCGCGGTAATGCAGAGCAGAGGGATGACTGGAGTTGAAAAATGGTCTCGACGAAACCTAGTCGTGCCGTCTTTTCCGGCCTGGCAGGGCTGCCAAGTTTGGCGAGTGTCTCATCCAGACCGATGGTCGAGAGCAGGCAGTCGCAGTAGATGGTTTCTCCCGAGGCCAGCCGCACACCGTCGACCCGGCCATTGCGGCGGAGGATTTCGCTGACCTTTGCGCCGGTTCGGATGGCCCCGCCAAGGGCCTGGTAGTGAGCCAGCAGGAGATCGAGAAAATCCTTGATCGAGCCTCCCGGCCGGAACATCCCCTCCTGAAAGATGGCCCGGAACATGATGGCGAACTGGCAGAGGTCCAAATCGTCTTCGATGCTCGATCCATAGTACATCAGGGGGCAGAGCAGCATATCGATGAGGAGGGGGTCGGGGAGCAGGCCCTCGAGAAAGTCCCTGGTCGATCGAAATGGGCCGATCCTGAAGGGATCGTAGTCGGCAAGGAAGCTGACTAGCCGCTGAAAGCCATCAGCGGAACGAGGAAATTTTGCTTGGATTTCGTCTGAGATCAGCTGGAAATCGTTGGAGAAGAGCAGTGATTCATAGTCCTGAAAGAGAATTTGACTCTGGATCTGCTGATGGAAATCGAGACGGTCACGGCTCAGTTTCAGCTGTCGGAGCAGGCGGTTGAGCGGGGCCTTTTTGTCGCCGGCAGCCGCATAGTTGGTGATCGCATGCAGGCCGGTCTCAAACAGCCGGTTGTGTCGGTAATAGTAGGAATTCAGCCCGCCGACGCGGGTGTGCTGCTCCAGGATCAGAACTTCCGGGTTGAATCTGGCAAAGCGGATGGCGGCGGCCAGTCCTGAGAGTCCGCCGCCGATGACAAGGAAGGGAACCTTCACCTCTCATGCGTCTTGCAGGAGTGGTTCAAGATAGTCCACACAACTATTGAGGGAGGCCAGATGGGGATAATCCGCTTCCGGTATCTGCAACTGATGGCGCTTGCGGAGTTCCATGACGATATCGAGAAAATCCATAGAGTCGAGATCAAGCTGGTCGCGCAGGGGCTGGTCGGGTTGCAGACTGGCAAAATCCGCCTCGTCATCGATGTCTTCAATAATCTCCAGGATAAGGGCTTTGATATCTTCTCGCGTCATGTGTATCTCCAGATAGAACCTATTGGGTAACCTTGTATACTCAAGGGATATGATCAGATCGGTGTGCTCATGCACTCTGTGCGGCAAAGGTCTTTCTATAACATACCCGAAAGATCTTTTTCATAACTTTTTTTGTTGCGCTTGATTTTTCAACGTCGGATATCATTGAGAATATTTCTTTACGATCAGTGCCGAATTGATGCCGACCATGCCAAAGGAATTATTGAGAATCACGGAGATGTCCCGGGCTTCGGCCGGCGAATTGAGGACGAGATTGGCGAGCGCGCACTCCGGGTCGAGGTTCTCCACGTTGATGGTCGGATGGACAAGATTGTCCTCGAAGGCCGGCAGGTTGCCGGCGAGTTCGAGAACGCCGGCGGCGCCCATGGCGTGGCCGATAATGCTTTTGGTGTTGTTGATATAGGTCGAGGCGGATCCACCGAAGACCGCACGGATCGCCTTGCATTCCTCGATGTCGCCCTGTCTGGTGCCGGTTGCATGGGTGTTGATCAGGTCGACATCCTCCGGCTGCAGACCGGCGCGGCCCAGGGCCAGGCGCATGCACTCGGCCTGACGTACGCCATAGGGCAGGACAAAGTCGCGGGCGTCGGAGTTCATCGCGTAGCCGGCAATTTCGCCGAGGATCCTGGCTTTGCGGGCGAGGGCCCGGTCCAGGTATTCAAGGACGTAGACACAAGCCCCTTCCGAAACCACGATGCCGTTGCGGGCGAGATCGAAGGGCCGGGAGGCCTTGCGGGGATCATCTGCTTCCGCAAGGGCGTTCTGGGCCTTGAAGCTTGCGAAGATGCCGAAAGATCCGGTCGATTCGGAAATGCCTCCGGCCAGGGCCATCTCCACCTCGCCGAGCCGCAGCATCTGCACGCCCTGGATCAGCGAGGCGTTGCCGGCGGCACAGGCCGCGCCGATGGCGTAGTGTGGACCGGTTATGCCGAGGCTCATGGTGATCTCCCCGGCAGGGTTGTTCAGTACGGTCCTGGGGTTGTGGTGATGGGTCCAGTAGTTGACGTCATAGTCGTACTTGCTGATGTTGTAGACCTCGTTTTCGGTTTCGACCGTACCATGCTCGGTGAGACCGATATAGACACCGATCTGCGCCGGATCATAGAAGGAAATATCCAGGCCGGCATCGGCAAGGGCCTCGTGGGCGCAATAGACGCCGAGACAGCCGGCACGGGTGCCGCGGTTGTTTTCCTTCTTCTTCCTGTGTCTGGTTTCGGCAAAGGTGCAGACCCCCGCCGGGGCCTTGCCGAAATAACGAAGGTCGATCTCCTGAATGCCGCTGACGCCGTCAAGCAGCTTGCGGCGAAAGTCGGCCGGGTTGTCGGCATTGGGCGCGACGAGTCCCACGCCTGTGATGACGATTCTGCGACTGAGGGTATTCATTTGTTCTTAATGGTTGCAGGTCAGTGAGAGTGATGACGGGCAGCAGGTTTTACGTTCCTCGCTGCATGGCGGCCTGTCCGGCCTTGTTGCAATGGTGGCCGGCCGATATGACCAGGGCAGCGCCGGCCATGGTCGGCTTCTCAACAAAAAACATGAAAGTCTAGGCGATATCCTTTAAAAATTCAAGCGTAATGCGTGTCGCGGGGACACCTCGAGAATTGCAGGGTCTGGCAGCGACCCGTCGCTTTCATGCTTATTTCTGTGTAAAACTGAATATATAACCAGCAGGAAAGGGCAGTCTCAGTAGGAATATTTGGCCTTTTTCCGACCGAACATTTTGCCGGAAAACATACCGATGAGGAAAACCAGAGCACCGGCACAGAACCAGTAGATCGTTGTTCTCTTGGCGAGTCTGGTGTTTTCGGCGGTGAGGGTGGCTATTCGAGAGTCCTTTTCCTCAACCTCCTGCAGGAGGTTTTCTTTTTCCGCGAGGAGGGCGGGAAGATCGACCGTTCCATCGTTGAGACTCTCCAACTGCGCCCGGAGGGCGGTGATTTCCGATTCCAGATTTGCCTTTTCCTCTTCAAGTTCCGCCAGACCTGGGCCGGTGGCCGAGGCATCTGCCGGGGCGGATTGTCCTTTTAATCTGGCGAGATTGTCCTGCAGTTCAACTATGCGGCCGTTTGCCGCCTTCAGGTCGGTCTGCAGGCGGTCGTGCTCCATTACGAGGTCGGCCGCCGTCGAGCCTGCCGGGCCGGCGACGGCCCCCTGGCCTGCCGCACCTTGAGTCTGCCCCTTGAGGGTCGCCACCTCTTTTTGCAGTTGCTCGATGACCAGGGTCTTCGGTTGGGTGGCGGTGAGGTACTGTTTGCCGATCCAGCCCACTTGATTGTCCGCTGTTTGAATCCTGGCGTAGGAATCGTTCTCTTCGAGGACGTTCACCGCCTCATTCGATCGTACCTTGGCAACAACTTGATAGGGTCTCTCGAGATTGTCCCTTATATTAATGGTCAACTGGTCGGAGATGTACCGCGTCTCCGCCCCCGACCGGCCGGCGGCAATAAAGGGGATGGCAAGAATGAAAACGAGGAAAATGAATTTTCCGTTTCTAGAGGCAGTGAGCATGACGTTCTCCGAAAATTCCACCGGATCGTTCGTGGTGTGATAGGAAATTGGCTTGCGGATAAACCAGGTTGTTGACAAATCTATACAATCTGCCATGAACCATGTCAAACAAATAGCAGAATAAGCCCGTTGCGCGGTCGTGGCATGGCAATTGGTTCAAGGCTACCTGGTCAGTGAAACAAACCGGGATTCGACCCAGGGTAATAGCCTTCATTCGGCACCTTTCGGACTTCAACCCACCTTGCCAAAGGTGCGAAGGGGATTGCCTGGCGGCGATTGCAGTGAACCAGGTCTCTGAAAATCCTCCTCCTGCCCTACAAGAAGAAAATCATTTGTGAATCTTAAAAAAGGAAAGGTATAATGCCTTGGCAGGTTCTGCGGTCGGACATACCTTTTCCTCAGGGCTGTCAGCTGAGGCCTTTTAGAACTCTTCCGGGGAGAAGTGTATGGAAATTGACGAGGAGCGCCAGCAGAGGGCTCTTGAGAATGCCAGAAAAATCATCATGGAATCGGAACGGGCCCATGCGGCCCGCCGACTTTCCCGAGGGATAGCCGAATTTGCCGGCGGCAATTTCGACATCCTGCAGAGCGATGAACTGGTCATCCATCTCGCCGATCATCTTTGTGTCCTGCTCTCCCAAGGGCAGGAAGTGCAGGCCTCTGTCCTGCTGAGCAGTCTGGACAAATGCGCCTGCTGTGACGACGTGCCGCGGCGGGAACGGGCGCTGATGGTCCTGTCTTTTCTGATCGGCCGGTTTCTGCTCAAGGAGCACCTCAATATTCTCGGCCGCCTGTCGCAGATACTGGTCGACTGGCTGCAATCTGAAACGCGCTGCATCGCCGGCTTTGACGTCATCTGCAAACAGATTGAGCAGATTGGCAGGATACTGCTGGCAAACGGTTTCTATGCCGAGGCCGAGTCTCTGCTCGTCATTATTCATCAGATCCAGAGCGGTATCCTTGAGAGAGAACCGGCTATCCGGGCCATGCTCTCGAAAATTCAGGAAGAACTCTCATCCCGGGAAATCCTCGAAGTACTGGTCAGCGACTACCTCCGCGAGGTTGAAGGCAGACAGGGCAGCCTCTACAATCTCATGGTCTGTCTCGGCCGCCGGGCCGCAATCTTTATCCTGAACAGGCTGATGCTCGGCAACAACATGAAGGACCACCTGCTGCTGCTCCGGTTTGTCCCCGACCTCGCCGCTGACGCTGCCCCGGTGCTGATCGAATGCCGCCATGCACCCGGAAAAATACCGGACCGGTGAGGTGATCGTAGCCAGCGGTGAAACCGATGTCAGTCTCTATTTCATCAATTCGGGCGTCGTCGGCATATATTGTCTGAGCGGCCACCGGGAGATCTTCCTGAAGCGGATGCAGCCGGGTGATATCCTCGGGAGTGAGCAGTTTTTCTCGGCGTCCACCTGGACCGTTACCCTGAAGGCCCAGTCCGACGTACAGATGTACGTCCTGGACCGGCAGATCCTCACGGAACTGCAGCGCGATCAACCCGGTATCGCCGCAAAACTGCAGGAATTCTGCATGAAATTCGATTTTATCCCGGACCTGATCAGGAGTGCCGGTAGCGACAGGCGGGAGTATCTCCGCTACCCTGTCTCCCTGTACGTCAGCAACTTGCTGTATGATCACTACGGACAGGCCGGCAGAAGAACCTTCAAGGGAGAGATGAGCGATATAGGAGGGGGTGGGCTCGGTTTTTCCGTCCGGATAACCAGCCTCTATAATGCCAGGCTCCTCCTCGGACGGCAGATTGCCATGGAAATCGGCCTAAAGAATGGAGAAGTGCTGCGCTGCAGTGGCATAATTGTCAGTGCCGGGTCACGCTGCCACGACCCGCAGGATTTTTCCATCCATGTCAAACTGTTCACTAAACTCGAAAAGGCAATGGTGATGGCCATTGCCGCTGAATCAGGGAATTAGTCAGGATGCTTGTACAAAATGAATCCGGTCTGTCGCCCCTCCCCGTGTCGAGCAGGATTGTCGCCGGCCGGCTGGTCATCTCACCGCCGCTAGCCCTGGCCCCGATGGTGGGGCTGTCGCACTCGGCCTTGCGGTCGCTGGTGCAGGAGGAAGGCGGCGTAGGCTTGCTGTTCACCGAGATGCTGGCTGCCAGAAGGCTGCCGGAAGAGAACGACCGGACTTCGCCATTTCTGATCAGAACGAAGGAAGAGCACCCCCTCTTTTACCAACTTTTTCTCACCGAAGTCGGGGCCATAGGGCCTGCGGTAACGCGGTTACACGAGCTCGACGCCGCAGGTATCGACCTGAATCTCGGCTGTCCGGCGCCGCAACTGCGCAGATATGGGGCCGGCGTCTTCCTGACCAGCGATCCGGACCGGGTCTGTTCCCTTGTCAGGACCTTGAGAAAGGCGACGTCGCTGCCCTTGAGCGCCAAGATCCGCCTGGGTGAGAGCCTCGATACCGGCAGGCTGCTTGACTTCTGTCATATGCTGGAAGATGAGGGGCTAGATCTGCTTACGGTGCATGGCCGGTTGAATGACGAGAAATTCTGCCGCAGGCCTCGCTGGCAGATGATCGGTCGGGTGAAAGATGCCCTGCGCATCCCGGTGATCGCCAATGGCGGCATCTTTTCGGTCGCCGATGCACAGGAATGTTTGAGGCTCTCGGGGGCGGACGGCCTGATGCTGGGACGGGGGGCGGCCAGCAAACCCTGGTTGTTTGCGGAGATTGCCCGGGAGGTCTACGGGATGCCGATTCCGGAGACCCGCCGGGGACGGCGGCAGGTCTATTTTCGCTTCGTTGCCTTGCTGGATGAACGCTTTCCGGTGGAACGCAGACTTGGACGGCTGAAACAGTTCAGCCATTATTTTGCTCAAAATTACCAATACGGGCATATCCTGGCAACCTCGGTTCAGAAGAGCGACACTTTGGAAGAAGCCAGGCAACGGGCTGAGGATTTTTTTCTTCAGTCGGCAGAACAATAATTCGGAGCATGGAGGAAAGATATGTTTGAACTGATCAAGAAGGCAATGTTTACAGGCATCGGCATGGCGGCTATGACCAAGGACAAGATCGAGGAACTGGCCGGCGATTTCATCAAAAAGGGGGATCTTTCCGAACAGGAGGGACGGAAGCTTGTCGATGAGATGATGAAAAAATCCGAGGAGTCCAAGGCCGAGGTCAAAAAGCAGCTGGACGAGATGGTGCAGGCCGCCCTGGTGAAGATGGAGGTTGCCAGCAAGACTCAGGTTCAGGAGTTGCAGGAGGAGATCCGCCTGCTCCGGGAGGCGGTCGAGAAGCTACAGACCGGGGGCGGGGGTGATCAGGCCTGAGATTTGAATCTGTTGCGGATTTTCTTTATGGCGTCGTTCAGTTCGGGCATGCCGAGAAAGGACAGGACGAGGATATAGAGTAAGGCGGCCGAGGTTATCAGCGAGAAGGTGGAGATGATCTGCTCGAGGGTATTGCCGGCAAGCCATGTCCTGCCGAGTATCCCGCCGAGGTACAGCCACAGGGACATGACCAGGGTGGCGGCGAGGATTTTCGCCAGGCCCCTGAGCAGAGGGGCCAGGCTGAAACCCGCCATCTTGTGGTACAGTACGACGGTGAGGAAGAGGAAGTTCAGCAGCATGGTGCAGGAGGTTGAAAAGGCGATCGACAGATGCTGGAACCTGTCGATGGTCAGGTTGATGATGACGATATTGCCGAGGATCGCAAGAAAACTGGCGATCACCGGATATTTTGTCTTGTCGATGGCATAAAAGGCGGGCACCAGGATCTTGTTGGCGGAATAGGCGAACAGACCGATGGCATAGAAGGAAAGGGTCTCGGCCGTTGCCAGGGTGTCTGCCGGGGTGAAGGCCCCATGCTCGAAGATGAGACGGATGATCGGCTGCGACAGGAGGATCAGCCCGGCCGTCGCCGGCAGGGTGAGGCAGAAGACCATGTTGAGCGAGGATGCCAGAGTGTTTTTCATCGCACCGATATCCTTATTGGCGGCATGTCTGGCGAGAACCGGCATCATGGCGATGGACAGGGCGACGCCGAAAAGGCCGATCGGCAGCTGTACCAGGCGGAAAGCATAGTTGAGCCATGACACCGAACCCTCGGCGCAGGAAGAGGCGAAATTGGTGTTGATGAAGATATTGATCTGGGTTGCCGAGAGGCCGATGGTCGCCGGCACCATCAACTTGAGGATCCGCACCAGGCCCGGATCGCTCAGATTAAGGAAGGGCTGGTAGCGGAATCCGGTCCCGGCCAGCGAGGGCAGCTGGACCGCCAGCTGCAGTATGCCGCCGATCAGGGTGCCGAAGGCCATGCCGACAATCGCCGGTTGGCCGAAATGCGGCATGATCATTGCCAGACCGACACCGCCGATGATCGAGCCGAGGTTAAAGAAGCTCGATGCCATGGCCGGGGCGAAGAACCGGCCCTGGGTGTTGAGCATGCCCATGACCACGGCCGAGAGGGAGATGAAGACCAGGAAGGGCAGCATGATCATGGTAAGTTTCGTGGTCAGTTCGGTCTTTCCCTCCACCAGGCTGAAATCCGGGGCGAGCAGGGAGACGATCGGACCGGCCAGGAAGATGCCGGCCAGGGAGAGCAGGCTCAGGGCAATGGCGAAAAAGGTCAGGACATTCGAGGCCAGGCGCCAGGTGTCCGTTTTTCCCCTGGTGGTATCGTAATCGGCAAAGACCGTGACAAAGGCGGCGGAGAGTGCCCCCTCGCCGAAGAGGTCCCGCAGCAGATTCGGGATACGGAAGGCGACGACAAAGGAATCGTAGGCCAGACCGGCGCCGAACATGCCGGCGAAGATCTGTTCCCTGACCAGCCCCAGGACACGGCTGCACAGTACCGCTCCCCCGACGGTTGCCGCCGAGCGGGCGATGCCGTCACTGGTTTTCGATGTGTTGTTCAATGAATCTGCCTAAATAGAATCTGAGAGAAGAATTTTTGCAGGGCAAGAATACCTTTTCCAGGACTTTTTCGCCAGTCATTCATCAGAAAACGGACATATCGATTTCTGATCGGAACTTATTTAATTCCGAAGGGAAAGCGAATGTCGTTCATCCTTGACTTTGTCTTTTGAAATTGAATATATCAGATGAGATTTGTTGTGAATACGAAGGCGGCATCTTGATATTGTGGATTGGATAATTTGGAGAGGGCATTGAATAATCGTCGATTTTGAGGAGAAACAAATGCAGGATACAAATATGGTCAGGAATATCGCAATAGTCGGTCATGGAAACTGCGGCAAGACTTCACTCGCTGAAGCCATGCTCTATACCGCCGGAAAGATAAACCGTCTCGGCCGGGTGGATGACGGCAACTCGGCCATGGACTACGAGGATGAAGAGATCAGCAGAAAGATTTCGATCAATTCATCGTTCCACAACTATTCCTGGAAAAAACACGATATCTTCCTCATCGATACCCCCGGCGACGATAATTTCCTCAATGAAACGCTTTTTGCCACCCATGTCTGCGACAGCGCGGTTTTTGTCATCGATGCGGTCCTGGGGATCAAGGGCCATACCATCAAATTCGCCAACATGGTCGCCGAGCGGAATCTGCCGAACATGCTCGTGATCAGCAAGATGGATCGCGAGCGCGCCGAATTTTCCAGGGCCCTCGGGGAAATCCGCAAGTCTCTGCCGGTAAAACCGATTGTTCTGCAAATTCCCATTGGGGCGGAAGACAAATTCAGGGGGATCGTTGATGTCATCTCCGGCAAGGCCTATCTCTTTGATGAAGGCAACAAGGGAACTTTGAAAGAGACCGCGGTGCCGGAAGACCTGGCCGATGACCTGGCCCTGTACCGTGAGAGTCTCATGGAAAACGTCGCAGAGACCGATGATGACCTGATCGAAAAATTCCTCGAAGAGGGCGAACTCACAACTGAAGAAATCCTGCAGGGTCTACGCTCCGGCGTGGCCCGGGCGCTCCTGACCCCGGTCTGCGTCTGCTCGGCCCTGCACAACAAAGGAACCGCCGCCCTGCTCGACAGTATCAACATGTATCTGCCTTCTCCGGCCGAAAGACCGGCAAAGACCGGCAAGGTGCCGGGCAGTCAGGAAACCACGGAGCGAAAACCGCTGCCCGAGGAGCCATTCTCCGCCCTGGTCTTCAAGACCATGGCCGATCCCTATGCCGGACGGCTGACTATCTTCAGGGTCTGGTCCGGCATCCTCAAGGGGGACACCTTTTATAACGCCAGCAAGGCCTGCCCGGAGAGGTTCGGTCAGCTCTACGTCCTTGAAGGCAAGGAGCAGAAACCGGTGGATTCTGCCGGTCCCGGCATGATCGTCGCGGTAGCCAAGCTCAAGGAGACCACCACCGGCGACACCCTCTGCGCCGCCAACGCGCCGATCGTCTATGACTCTCCCGAACCCCTGCAGCCGGTGATCTCCTTTGCGGTCAGCGCCAAAAAGGGCGATGAGGAAAAACTTTTTTCGTCCATAACCAAGATGCTTGATGAGGACCTGACCCTCAGGCTGACCAGGGAACAGCAGACCAAACAGGTCCTGATCTCCGGTATCGGCAAGGTCCATCTCGAGGTGGTCGGCTCGCGGATCAAGAAGAAATTCGGGGTGGAAATGGAATTGTCCCTGCCGAAGATACCCTATATGGAGACCATCCGCGGTTCGGCCCGGGTGCAGGGTAAGCACAAGAAGCAGAGCGGCGGGCGGGGTCAGTACGGCGACTGCTGGGTCGAGATCTCGCCGTTGCCGGGTAAAGGCTATGAATTCGTCGATAGCATTGTCGGCGGTGTCATTCCGCAGCAGTATCGCCCGGCTGTCGACAAAGGCATCCAGGAGGCCATGGAGAAGGGCGTGCTTGCCGGGTATCCGGTCATCGACGTGAAGATCGTCCTGGTCGACGGCACCTTCCACAATGTCGATTCCTCGGAAATGGCCTTTAAGATCGCCGGTTCCCTGGCCTTCAAGAAAGGTGCGCAGGAGGCCGGGCTGGTCCTCCTCGAACCGTATATGAATATGGTGATCAAGGTCGGCAAGGACCATGTCGGCGATGTCATGGGCGATCTCAATTCCAGGCGGGGAAAGGTCATGGGCATGGACTCGGACGCCAAGTCCGAGATTATCAACGCCCAGGTGCCGATGGCGGAGATCCAGACCTACGCCACCGACCTCACGTCGATGACCGGTGGCCTCGGCACCTTTACGGTATCGTTCTCGCATTATGAAGAGGTGCCGGGCCAGATCGCTGACAAGATCATCGCCGAACGGCAGGCCGAATAACAGGAGGAGAGGGATGACAACCGGTGACCAGGGGCATGCCGCCTACAGCTTTGCGGTGCTTACCCTCAGCGACAAGGGCTCGAGAGGGGAGCGGCAGGACACCAGCGGCCCGTATCTCGTTGAGAGGCTGCAACAGGAAGGCTATCAGCTCAGGTCGTATGCGATCATCCCCGATCAGATCGCCGTCATCGTTGATACCCTGATCGATCTGGTCGACAGACAGGGGATAAGCCTGATCCTCACCACCGGCGGCACCGGAGTGGCGCCGACCGACGTCACCCCCGAGGCCATGCTGCAGGTGATCGACAAGGAAGTGCCGGGGATGGCCGAGGCGATGCGGGCGGCAAGCCTGCTGAAGACGCCGAATGCCGTTCTTTCCCGGGGCAAGGTCGGTATCCGCCGCCAGAGTCTCATCGTCAACCTGCCTGGCAGTCTGAAGGCCGCCACGGAGAACCTGGCGGTGATCCTGCCGGTCCTGCCGCACGCGCTGGAAAAAATCTGCGGCGGCACGGCCGATTGCGCCGTCTGAAAAAATGACAAGGGCCTTTCATCTTCGATGAAAGGCCCTTGTCTCCCTCCCCCAAGCCTCAGGGGTCAATCGACCAATTCCACGTTCTCGCTATTTTCGTCCTTGAGGACAATTTCGCCGATTACATAGGCCTTTTCACCGACCGCATTGAAATGATGGCAGATGTCTGCTGCCTGCGCCTCGTCGACCACGGCCATCAGGCCGATACCCATATTGAAGGTGCGGTACATCTCGGCTGCAGGCACATGCCCCTTCTCGGCCAGGAAACTGAAGATCGGCGGCTGCGGCCAGCGTGTCGTGTGGATGACCGCCTTGTAACCGTTCGGCAGGATCCTCGGGACATTGTCGATAAAACCGCCGCCGGTGTTGTGGACCATGCCGTTCAGCCGGTAGTTCCTGAGGACATTGAAAACCGACTGGACATAGATTCTCGTCGGTCTGAGCAGTTCTTCGCCGAGGGTGCATCCCAGTTCCTCGATGTACTGATCGACGCTGAGCTGGAGCTCTTCAAAGCAGATTTTGCGGACCAGCGAGTAGCCGTTGGAGTGGAGGCCGCTTGAGGCCAGACCGATGATGCTGTTGCCGGCGCGGATATCGGAACCATCAATGATTGCGTCCCGATCGACTATGCCCGTGACAAAGCCGGCGAGGTCGTAATCGTTGCCCCGGTAGAGCCCCGGCATCTCGGCGGTCTCGCCGCCTACCAGTGAGCATTTGGCCTGACGGCAGCCCTCGGCGATGCCTTTGACGATCTCTGTGGCGATCTCCAGGTCAAGCTTGCCGACTGCGAAATAATCGAGAAAACACAGGGGGGTTGCCCCGCCGACAATGATATCGTTGACGCACATCGCCACCAGGTCGATGCCGATGGTGTCGTGCTTGTTGCAGAGGTGGGCGATCGCCAGTTTGGTGCCGACCCCGTCTGTCGAGGTGACCAGCACCGGTTTTTTGTATTTATTCAAATCAATGGCATAGAGGGCGGAGAACCCGCCAATATCGCTCAACACCCCCATTTGATGGGTTGAGGCGACTATCTCCTTGATACTTTTTACAAAGGCATTGCCTTTGTCGATATCGACGCCGGCCTCACTGTATCTCGATTGCTGTGGTTCGGTCATGGTCTCTTGGTCGTCATGCTGTTGTTGGGATACCCATCGCGGGGTCAGTTGAGAATTCAGAAAACATAGTATTAACACTACATCGAAAATGCAATGTAATTACACAGAGGCTGAGCGAGGCGGCTGCATACCCCGCCAGTCTCCACTTGAATTCAGCCACCAGCTCTGGTAGATAGCGGGGCATGAAACTCTTACTCCTCCTCATCGGCATGGTGCTGATTCTTGAAGGTCTGCCCTATGCTACATTTCCCGAGGCGATGCGCGACTGGCTTGCCAAAATGAGCCAGATGCCGGCAGGTCAGCTGCGGCTCATGGGGATTGTGGTCATGGCCATCGGACTCCTGCTGTGCTGGATCGTGCAGCGAACCGACCTGTTTGCTGCGTAACCGCCGGTACCTCCGCCACGCTCCCGCATCTCCTTTTCCCTGTTGTCCTTTTTCGCTCTCGGTGAGCTGTTTCACCACGATCGCCGCCGGGCAATCCTGACATTTTTATTTCAGGGACATTCAGTGCTTTGTCTCACCGCCAATTCGGCATACAATACATCAGAATATCCGTTTGCCGGCAGGCGGGTGAAAGGGCAGAATAGGGGAAACGGTTCTCTGTTTCAAATCTTCTGTATTGCCGTTGCAATCGTTTTCAATGAATGGCCGGGGCGAGAAGGATAGTCGTTATTGAACCATCTATAAATTTTCGCAGGAATTGAATCTGACGAAGCAATCGAGGGAGGAAGGAATGCTGGAAAAAGGTGCGCTGACTGGTGTTAAGGTCCTGGATCTGTCGAGGCTGCTGCCTGGACCGTATTGTTCGATGATCCTGGCGGATCATGGTGCCGAGGTAATTGCGGTCGAGAGCAGGAGGTTTCAGGCCGACGAAATGTTTTTCAAAGAAATCAGCCGCAATAAACGGCACATCTCCCTTAACCTGAAAACCCAGGAGGGAAAAACGATCTTCATGGGTCTGGCTCGGACGGCCGACGTCATACTCGAGGGATTTAGGCCGGGCGTGGTGAAGTCGCTCGGGGTCGATTATGAGACGGTGAAGGCGATAAATCCGAGGATCATCTACTGTTCGATAAGCGGTTACGGGCAGAATGGTCCGATGTGGGACAGGGTCGGCCACGACGTCAACTACCTGAGCACCTCAGGGGTGCTTGATCTGATCGGCGAAAAAGGCCGCCCGCCGGCCATTCCGGGCGTGCAGTTTGCCGACATCGCCGGCGGCAGCATGAATGCCGCTATCGGCATCCTCCTGGCCCTGTATGCCCGCGACAAGAGCGGCAAGGGTCAGTATATCGATATCTCGATGACCGATGGCATGATCGGCTACCTGACCCTGCCGTCGTTCTTCAGCCAGCTCACGGGCCAGCCGTATGAGCGCTCCGAGACCCGGTTTTCGCACCGTTATGCCTGCTACAACACCTACGAAACGGCCGATCAACGCTACCTGGCCATCGGCGCGGTGGAAAACAGATTCTGGCAGAATCTCTGCGAGCATCTCGGCGTCCCGGAATATACCGATCTGCAGTATGATGAGGAACGTCGACAGGAAATCATCGCCTACATGCGCCGGACCTTCAGCGAAAAGACCCTGGATGAATGGGAAGAGGAATTTCTCGAGGTCGAAGTCTGCCATTCGAAGATTCAGGGCTTTGAAGAGGTTCTCCGCGATCCCTTGTTCCTCGAGCGGGAGATGATCGTGCCGCTGCTGCAGCCGGACGGAACCCTGACCAAGGCCCTCGGTATTCCCGTGAAGCTCAGCGAGACCCCCGGTTCTCTCCGCACCCTGCCCGTCGATTTTGGTGAAAATACCAGGGAAGTCCTGGAAGAACTGGGTTATACGAAAGCGGAAATAGACGATTTCTTCGTCAGGGGGATTGTTTGATCGGGGTATTCCGACCCTGAGCGGCCCGGTGGCGATCACCCGGCAGCACTGCCGGGTGATCTTCAAGGCTGTTCAGGCCTGCAGGGGTACTACATATTCCGGCGATACTGACCGCCCACTTCGTACAGGGCACCGGTGATCTGGCCGAGACTGCAGTGGCGGACGGTATGGATCAACTGGGCGAAGATGTTTTCCCCTTGCAGGGCCGCCTTCTGCAGTTTCCGCAATTCCCCCGGGCACTCGCTGCGGTGCCGCTGATGAAAATCAGCCAACCGGCCGAGCTGTTCATCCTTTTCCTCGTCGGTTGACCTGGCCAACTCGAGGCTGGCGTTTTCCTCCTCGAAATTGGCATCGGGATTGCGGAAGGCGTTAACGCCGATGATCTCATATTCACCCGAATGCTTCAATGCCTCGTAATGCATTGATTCTTCCTGAATCCGGCTGCGTTGGTAGCCTGTTTCCATGGCGCCGAGGACGCCGCCGCGTTCCGTGATCCTGTCGAACTCTGCCAGGACCGCCTCCTCGACCAGATCTGTCAATTCCTCGACGATAAAACTGCCCTGGTTCATGTTCTCATTCTTGGCCAGGCCCCATTCGCGGTTGATGATCAACTGGATCGCCAGGGCCCTGCGCACCGATTCCGAACTCGGGGTGGTGATCGCCTCGTCGTAGGCATTGGTGTGCAGACTGTTGCAGTTGTCATAGATGGCGCAGAGGGCCTGCAGGGTGGTGCGGATATCGTTGAACTGGATTTCCTGGCTGTGCAGTGACCGTCCTGAGGTCTGGATGTGGTATTTGAGCCTCTGGCCGCCCTCGGAGGCACCGTATTTTTCCCGCATGGCCACCGCCCAGATCCGCCTCGCCACCCGGCCGATCACCGTGTACTCCGGCTCCATGCCGTTGGAAAAGAAGAAGGACAGGCTGGGGGCGATCTTGTCGATATCCATGCCCCGGGCCAGATAATACTCGACGTAGGTGAAACCGTTCGAGAGGGTGAGGGCCAGCTGGGTGATCGGGTTCGCTCCGGCCTCAGCGATATGGTAGCCGGAGACCGAGACCGAATAAAAATTGCGGACATTGTTGTCGATGAAGAATTCCTGGATGTCGCCCATCATCTTCAGGGCGAAATCGATCGAGAAGATGCAGGTATTCTGGCCCTGATCCTCCTTCAGGATATCGGCCTGCACCGTGCCGCGTACATTGGCGAGGACGGTAGCCTGGATCTGCCCGTACTCATCGTCATCCGGCCTGCGCCCGCGCTCGCTGATGAATCTGTCGACCTGCTGGTCGATGGCGGTGTTCATGAACATGGCAAGGATGATCGGCGCCGGGCCGTTGATAGTCATCGACACCGAGGTGGTCGGGGAACAGAGATCGAAGCCGTCATAGAGCAGTTTGACATCGTCGAGGGTACAGATGCTGACCCCTGATGTCCCGATCTTGCCATAAATATCCGGCCGGATTGCCGGATCCCAGCCATACAGAGTGACCGAGTCGAAGGCCGTCGAAAGACGTTTTGCGGCATAATTTTCGGAGAGGAGCTTGAATCGCCGATTGGTCTGGGCCGGTCCGCCTTCGCCGGCGAACATCCGGGTGGGGTCCTCGTTGGTCCGCTTCAGCGGGAAGACACCGCCGGTATAGGGAAAATATCCCGGCAGGTTTTCCCGGCGCATCCAGCTGTAGATATGTCCCGGGTCCAGGAATTTCGGCAGGCAGATCTTGGGGATCATGGTGTGCGACAGTGATTCGCTGTAGAGCGGTACCCGCAGTTCCTTGCCCCTGACATGGTAGACATATTCGTCACCGCCATAGGCCTGCTGCATCTCCGGCCAGGAGCGGAGCAGGTCCTCGGTTTCCTTGACGATCGTCTGGCTGATTGAGGCGGCCTCCTTGTTCAGGATGTCGAGGAGGGGCACCCGCTCAGCATCGTCGGGAGCGGTCAGCAAATCGGCGGTCTCGAGCAGATGCCAGCGTTTGCGGACCGAGGCGGCCTGCTCCGCGGTCTTTTTATGGTATTTTCTGATGGCCTCGGCGATTTCAGAAAGGTAGCGGATTCTCTCCGGGGGGATGACGATGGCCTTCGAGGAAGAGGTCTTCTCCGCGGGCTTCGGCAAAGTGGGCTGCAGCCCGCAATCCTTCTTCGTGTTGAGCTGCTCGATGATGCCGTGATACAGGGCTGTGACGCCATCGTCATTGAATTTCGAAGCTATGGTGCCATAGACGGGAAAGGCGGTCGGCGGGGTATCCCAGGCCTTCCTGTTGCGCTGGACCTGTTTACGGATATCGCGGATCGCATCGTCGCTGCCTTTCTTCTCGAATTTATTGACGACAATGATATCGGCGTAATCGAGCATGTCGATCTTCTCAAGCTGGGAGGGCGCACCGTATTCACTGGTCATGACGTAGACCGAGACATCGGCCAGTTCGGTGATCTTCGAGTCGCCCTGGCCGATGCCGGCGGTCTCGACGATGATCAGGTCGAATCCCGCCGCCTTGGCGACCAGGATGGCCTCGGGCAGGGCCTCGGAGATCTCGGTGGCGGAGGCACGGGTAGCCAGGCTCCGCATATAAATCCGCGGTGAGGTGCTGATCGAGTTCATCCGGATGCGATCGCCGAGCAGCGCCCCGCCGGTCTTGCGGCGCGAGGGATCGCAGCAGATGATGGCGATGGTGAGATCCTGCATGTCATGGAGGAAACGGACAATGATCTCATCGGTCAGAGACGACTTGCCGGCCCCGCCGGTGCCGGTGATGCCGATGACCGGCGGTGCGTTTTTTTCGGCGAGCGGCCTGATCCGGGCCATCAGCCCGGCCAGGTCACTCTCGCTGCCGGCCTTTGCCTGCTGGACGGCGGTGATGAAGCCGGCAATGGTCTTTTCGTCGGTGGTGTGCAGTTTTGTGACATCGAGATCGTGGTAGGGCAGGGTCGAGAAGTCGAGGTGGGCGATCATGTGGTCGGCCATGCCCTGCAGGCCCATGGCGGCCCCGTCTTCCGGCGAATAGATCTTGGTAACGCCGTAGGCCTCGAGTTCCTTGATCTCGTCGGCGACTATAACCCCGCCGCCGCCGCCGAATACCTTGATATGCGAGGCGCCTTTTTCCTTGAGAAGGTCGATCATGTACTTGAAGGCCTCCATGTGCCCGCCCTGATAGCTGGACATGGCGATGCCCTGGGCATCCTCCTCGATAGCGGTTTCGACCAGTTCCTGGACGGACCGATTATGGGCCAAATGGATCACCTCAACCCCTGAATCCTGCAGGATCCTGCGCATGATATTGGTTGACACATCATGACCGTCAAACAACGAAGTAGCGGTTATGACCCTGATATTATGTTTCGGACTGCCTGGGCTGGTATCGGTATTCATGTGTTCTCCTTGATTCAGAGGGATCTTCGATATGTCGGCGGGGATGGCGAATCATTGCAACTGGACCGGGACCGGCGGGAAATGGCAGGACGAAGTGGAGCAGGCATGAAGAGTATCCCGCCGGTCCCGGCAGAACGCTGCGAAACGGTATTCGTTCATCCTTTTTTATTGGCCAGAAAACTCATTATGAATTCTGTCTGCTGCTCGGTATATTGGGCAATGGTGAAATTCTTGGCGAAATACCACCGCCTGAAGGCCCAGGTATGGCCGATCACCGAAATATTGTGACTGATCAGGTTGATAGTGGCGTCGTCGAGATGCGGCAGTGTGCCGGTATTGTTGAGTTGGGTCAGGGCCTGGACAAACAGGTCGGTAATCCGTAATTCGGCTTCGAGCACCTTCTTCTGCCATTTTTCCGGCAGAAAGTGTGTTACCTGGTACATCAACAGGACATGGTCGCTCATCCGATTGCATACCAGAAAGTACTCGCGGATGATCTCTACCAGGGCTTCCCGGCCCTGGGATGACCGGGCAAGTGCCTCCTTCAGTCCCTGTTCGACCTCCGAATGGATGGCGATACAGACCAGGTAGAGGACATCATCTTTGGTTGATACATATTCATAGAGCGAGCCGATCGATAACCCTGTCGCCTTTGCCAATGCCCGTGTGGTGGTCTTGTGATAGCCTCGCTGGATAAAAAGCTGGACCGCGGCATCGACAATCTGACTTCGCCGTTCCTTGACCAGTTCTTTGTTTTTTATCTGAGTCTCGACTTCCCGCGAATAATTGGCCTCAAATTCCATTTCCAATCGCTCCATGTTGGTGTTTTTTGTTTGATTTTATTCCAGAAAATAAATTTCAGAGTTAATAAACTATACAAAAAACCCGAAGAACAAAAGCAAAATATGATCGGAATATCCAGAAGAGAGGTGAGACGGTTCTCCTGATATGGCTACACGTCTAGCGGGTCAACGAGGTGCCGATGACCAGACGCTGGATCTCGCTCGTTCCTTCGTAAATTTCCGTGATCTTGGCATCACGCATCATTCTTTCGACCGGAAATTCACGGGTATATCCATAGCCGCCGAGGATCTGCACGGCCTGGGTGGTGACCTTCATGGCGGTCTCGCTGGCAAACAGTTTCGCCATTGCCGACTCAGTTGAATAGCTCAGCCCGGCGCTGGCGCGATAGGCGGCCTTGTAGACCAGCAGTCGTGCCGCCTCGGTCTGGGTGGCCATGTCGGCGAGTTGAAACTGTACGCCCTGAAATCTGGCGATCGGGGTGTCGAACTGTTTTCGCTCCCTGGCGTAGGCAACCGCTGCGTCGAGCGCCCCCTGGGCAATGCCGAGGGCCTGTGAGGCGATACCGATTCGGCCGCCGTCAAGGGTCTTCATGGCGATCTTGAAGCCGTGTCCTTCCTCACCGAGGAGATTGCCGGCCGGGATGCGGCATTTGTCGAAAACCAGTTCCATGGTGGGTGAGGAACGTATGCCCATCTTTTTCTCTTTTTTTCCGAAGGAAAACCCCGGGGTCCCTTTTTCGACGATGAAAGCGCTGATGCCGTGGTGTTTCTGGGCATTCTTGTCGGTGCGGGCAAGGACGACATAGACCTCGGCATCGCCGCCATTGGTGATGAAGATCTTGGTGCCGTTGAGGAACCATCCGTCGGCCTCCCGGACCGCGGTGGTCCTGGTGCCGCCGGCATCCGATCCGGCCGAGGGTTCGGTCAGCCCGAAGGCCCCGAGTTTTTCTCCCCGTGCCATAGGCGCCAGGAATTTTTCTTTCTGTTCCTTGCTGCCAAAGAGGTAGATGGGGTTCGCGGCCAGCGAGGTGTGGGCCGACAGAGTCACCCCGGTTGAGGCGCAGACTCGCGACAGTTCCTCGACGGCAATCGCATAACTGAGATAATCGGCCCCGGCGCCGCCATACTCTTCAGGAAAAATGATACCGGTCAGGCCCAGCTCCGCCAGCCGTCCGAACATCAGGTCACGGTCAAAGCGTTCTTCCTCGTCACGGATACGCGCCGACGGAGCAACTTCCTTTTCGGCGAATTCACGAACCATGTCACGGATCAGGTTCTGTTCTTCAGTCAATTCAAAATTCATAGTTTTCGGGCTCCTGGAAGAGGACTGCGGGAGGTGTTCTGTCGATCTGTTTGTGGTATTGCGGCATAGGCCCGGCAACGGCCAGGGGGAATTCAAGGCCGGGGAGGAAGCCGACGGCTCCTCCCCGGTCATTGCCTGTTCAGGAGTCTTCACGAAGGAGCTGTTCAATTTCTCTCAATTCGCTCCGGCTCCCGAGGCCGTTCCAGGCATTTTCCCGGCCATGTTATTTTTGAAAACGGCTTATTTTTTCTTCGAGCTTAATTCCGGGAAATCCTTGTAGAAGAATTCCATCGGCTTTGTTTCTCCGCCCTTGCTTATCCTGGCAGACTCGTTCTCGCGCAGCTCTATCCTTCTGATTTTGCCGCTGATCGTCTTCGGCAATTCAGGGACGAATTCGATGATCCGCGGGATCTTGAATTTCGCCAGGATCTTGATGCTGTGCTGGAAGAGCTCCAGGGCCAGTTCACGGGAGGGCTCGTAGCTATCTTTCAGGATGATGTAGGCCTTGACCAGCTGGTGTCTCTCCGGATCCGGAACACCGACCACCGCCGCCTCACGGACGGAGGGGTGTTCGATGACGGCGCTTTCGACCTCGAAGGGTCCAACGCGGAAATCCGAAGATTTGATCACATCGTCGGCCCGGCCGACAAACCACCAGTAGCCGTCGACATCAAAGGAGGCCCGGTCACCGGTGTAGTAGTAGCCGCCTATGAAGACTCCGGCCATCTTCTCCGGGGTGCCGATATACTCGGTGAAGAGTCCAATGCTCCGCCAATTGGTCAGCCGCACGGCGATATGACCGGGCTCGTCGGCCTTGGCAATTTCCTTGCCTTCGTCGTCGAGCAGGACAACATCATACATATAGGAGGGGTAGCCGAACGAGCCGCTGCGCATCTTGCCCTTCATCCAGGGGGGATTGCCGATCATTGCAGTCGATTCGGTCTGACCGTAGAAGTCACGGATCTCGGTATTGGTCAGTTTTTTCCATTGGGAGATGACTTCCGGATTAAGCGGCTCTCCGGCGCCGATCGACTCCCTGAGCGATGAGAGGTCGTATTTGCTGATGTCCATGCCGATGAACATGCGCCAGGCCGTGGGCGGGGCACAGAAGACCGAGATCTTGTGGGTCGAGAGGGCGTCGAGATAGGCGGCGCCGTCGAGGGCCTTAAAATTGAAACCGGTGGCGGTCGCGCCTACGTTCAGCGGCCCGAAAAAACTGCTCCAGGCCCACTTGGCCCAGCCGGGGGCGCTCAGGTTGTGGTGGATATCGCTGGTCTGGATGCCGGTGATAACCGAGGTGGATAGGTGACCCACCGGATAGGAGATGGCGGTATGGCCAACCCTTTTCGGCAGGCCGGTCGTGCCGGAAGTGAAGAAGCAGAAGAGCAGGTCGTTGGATTTGGTTTTGGCGCCAACCGCCTCGGTCTTTGCTTTAGCGAGATCACTATAACTCTTCCAGCCGGCCTTGCTGCCGATGACAATTTTGATTTTCGGAGCTGCACCGGTCAGCTTGATTGCCTCGTCGATCAGGTCGGTGAAAACCTCGTCGGCGACGACACAGTCGGGCGGATAGGCCTGGAAGCGGAATTCAAGCTCCCTGAGGGTCATCGAGGTGGCGGTCGGCACCGCGACGATACCACCTTTGACGCAGGCGTAACTGGCGAACCAGGTCTCCGGGATGATCGGCAGCATCATGTACATGTTGCTGCCCTTGTCGACGCCTGCCTCGCGCAGGGTATTCAGGCACTGGTTGCCATGGGCGGCGAATTCTTTGTAGGTAAAGGTCCTGCTTGCTTTGGTATGGATATCGGCCCAGACGAGGGCCTTTTTGTCGCCCCGTTCCCTGACGTGGAGTCCTTCAAAAATCTCTTCAGCCCAGTTGAAGTAATCGGGCATGGCCATGAAATTGAGCTTTTCAAAAAAGGCTTTGGCAGCAGTTTCCTTCTGGTCATTGTCATCCATCATGTTAAGGACCATTACTTCTTTGTATAGATTTTCCATACCCATAAAGTGACTCCTTACCGTTCTGATTTGAAATGAAAACCCTGGGTGCCGTTTCTTCACCCGCCCCTTTTTGAACAATACAACCGAGCGCTCGCTCGGATATGGGAGAACTTAATGCTAATTTTTTCTTTTTGTCAAAGATTATTTTTTCTTGACAACCAATGGTTAATCGTTGCAGAGAAAAGGCAGGTGCCGTAATGCGAAAAATGATTGACAAAAATGTACCAACGGTTAATCATCGGAAAAAAGATTGAGCGCTTGGTCGGCAACCACGAAGGAGTCGATTGGAAATTGTCATAAATGTACTGGATATTTCGTTACGTCAACTTCTGCGGGCAAGGCAATTCAATAACTTGGACTATTTTTCAATTATGGCATACAGAGAGGAGGAATTTTCAGATATAACGTCCGAAAAATGTTTATATCAACATTGACTGAGCGCTCGGACGTAACGGCATGACCCCCCCAAACTGAGTTAGTTTCCACCTGGAAACGAGATATTTTTTCATGAATCGAGGCGCTCGATGAATTTAACCGCAGGCATATGTACAATATTCCAGGGATTAAATTTTGAGAGCAACGAAGAGTCAGGGAAAAAGAGCTGTTTCCGGGCGGAAACGAGTTACACAAGCAGGACATCTATGGGGCTGTCGGGAGGATTTACGATCCTCTGACAGGCTCTGACGTAGAAGCGAAGTACTTACTCAAGTTTTTTCAAAAGGAGGAGTGTATGGCCGCAGGAGAATTAAAAGCCAGGTGGGGGCAACCCCTCACCGGTATTATCTCGTTTGTTGCTTTCACCGGCATAGCCTGGATACTCTGGTATTTGCTGAGTGACCCGAGGGGACCTCTCCACTCATTCCCCTATCCTTTCGTCATGTATCTGGCGATGATGATCCTCGTCGGCCTGTGGCAACACATGTTCCTGGGCGACTGGCCGTTCCAGAATATTCCTCAGCCGGCCAGGGGAATAATCGAGACAATCGTCAATCTCGTTCTCGTCTGGTTCGTCATTCACGTCGTTTTCTACAGGATCCTCGGTATCGGGTTCAATTTCCTGAGCCAAAGCAATCTGGAAGCGCTCGCTGCCGGAGGTTCCTATATCGCCCAGTTCACTGATGCTGCAGGTGCCGTCGCTACCTGCGGCAGAGAGCTTGTTCTTGAAAAACTCGTCGCAGGCTCGGCCCGTTACGGTGAACGTGCGGTGGTCTGTTTTGTCCTGATCGGTTTTTTCAGCTATCCGTTCATCACGATTCTTTTCGGCAAATGGCCGGTCCGACCAAGTGATCTCAAGCAGCCGGCAGCCGGACTGGTCGAATTCGGTTGGGCCTCGTTCTGGACCTTGATCTTCTATACAGTACTGATCGTTCCTTTCTGGGGCATGCTCTATGGCAAGCTCTTCGGTACTTCCTTCGCCCTGAACTTTCCGTGGTGGGCGAACATTGGCGGAACGCCTCATGTGCACTGGGTATTCGGCTGGTGGGAATGGATGATCGTCATCCTCTTCATGACCGCCAACGTCTGGCGAATGAAACCATGGTCGGCAATCAACCTGCCGCAGCCGTTGAAAGGCCTGGTATCGTTCTTCATCATCTTCGTTCTTGGCTATGCCATTGCCCTGACCCTCGTCAAGATCGCCCCGGCCTGGCTGCCCGATATGACCGCAGCCCTGGAGCACAACAACAAAGACAGCCTGATGCGGTTCCTGTGGTACCATGCCGCCGAGATTGCCGGCATGACCCTGACTCCCTTCCTGATCTGGCATCACTATTTCGATGACATGGTGCCGATGGATGACAAGGATTCCTGGGCTGCCTTCTGGTTCCGTACTGCGGGTGTCGGCATTGGCGCGATTGTCCTTTATATCTTCTTCTATTATATCAACTTCGGTCACTGGGGACTCGGCAATCACCACATGGAGCACGATATCGCCGACCGGTTACTCCACGGCGAATCGCTGATCTGGAATTTCTGGTGGATTATTCCCCTGCTGTGGAATGAATGGTTCTTCCACAAATGGCCGTTCTACACCCATGAACACTGATCTTTTTCGCTAACATCTTAATCATTGAGGACGGGCCCCCTTTTGGAGAGGCCCGTCCTCAATGCCGCAGCCGAAAGATATCGCCAACGGCCATAACGTGCAACCGATAGGGGCGGCACCGGCCTGCGGTACGAAAGATCCTGTACAATGCAAAGAGGAACATTATGAAAAAGGCCGTAATAGTCAGTGCGGTACGCACGCCCCTGGGAAGTTTCGGCGGTTCGCTCGGCAGCATCGGCGCCACCGATCTGGGAGCTCTTGTCATTCGCGAGGCCGTCAGACGGGCCGGGATTGACGACAAAGAGGTCAATGAATGCATCATGGGCATGGTCCTGCCCTGCGGTTACGGCCAGAACCCGGCCAAGCAGGCGGCTATCAAGGCAGAATTGCCGCAGGAGGTCGAGGCCATAACCGTTAACAAGGTCTGCGGCTCGTCTCTCAAGGCGGTGATGCTGGCGGCCCAGGCCATCCAGTGCGGCGACGCCGATGTGATTGTCGCCGGGGGTATGGAAAATATGAGCATGGCCCCGTATTATCTTGAAAAGGCCAGGTGGGGCCATCGCATGGGACCTGGCAAAATCGAGGACCATATGGTCCATGACGGCCTGTGGGATATTGTCAATGACTTTCACATGGGCATGTCGAATGAATTGATCTGCGAAAAATGGCAGGTCACCCGGGAGGAACAGGACCGGTTTGCCGCCGAATCCTACCGCAGGGCCCGGGAAGCATCCCTGGGCGGCATATTTCGAGAGCAGATCGTGCCGGTACCGATTCCCGGTAGAAAAGGTGAGGTGAAGCTCTTTGACCAGGACGAATGCCCAGTCGAGACGACCTACGAAAGCCTGGTGAAAATGCGCCCGGCCTTTAAAAAAGACGGCCTGGGGACGGCCGGCAATGCCTCGATTATCAGCGACGGCGCTGCCGCGGTGGTGGTGATGAGCCGGGAGAAGGCGGATGCCCTGGGCTGTACGGTCATGGCCGAAATCGGGGCCCAGGCCTCAGCCGGCATCGACCTCAGATATGTCCTCATGGCACCGATCCTGGCCATCCCGAAGGTCCTGAAAAAAGAGGGCATCGGCATAGAAGACATCGAAATCTTCGAGGTCAACGAGGCCTTCAGCGGCACCTCCGTGGCCATCAACAAGGTGCTCGGGCTTGACCCCGCCAAAGTCAACATCAACGGCGGCAGCGTCGCCCTCGGCCATCCCATCGGCGCCAGCGGCGCCAGACTCCTGACAGCCCTCCTCTATCAGATGGAGAAGCAGGGCGCAAAGAAAGGACTGGTCTCCCTCTGTCTCGGCGGTGGTGAGGCGGTGGCCCTGGTGCTGAACAGATAAGGTCTGTTTGAAAATGTAATGAGAGTGATCCGACAGGGAGAAAACATGGACATCAAAAAATTCGGGGTTATCGGTGCCGGCCAGATGGGCGGCGGTATCGCCCAGGTCGCCGCAGCCAGCGGGCTGCAGGTCCTGATGAGCGATATCAAAGAGGCATTTGTCGAGAAAGGCCGTGCCCATATTGCAAAAAACCTCGACCGCAGCGTCGAAAAAGGCAAGATCGAAGCGGCCGAGCGAGAGGCCATTCTCTCGAGAATTGAGATTACCACCGATCTCCAGGAGATGGCCTCGGTGGATTTCGTGGTTGAGGCCGCAGTCGAACGGGAGGATCTGAAGTTTGCCATATTCCGTGACCTTGACAGCATATGTCCGGCCCATGTCATCCTTGCAACGAACACCTCCTCGATCCCCATCGGCAGGATTGCGTCCCAGACCGGACGGCCCGACAAGGTGGTCGGCATGCATTTCATGAATCCGGTTCCGGTCATGAAACTGGTCGAGGTGATCAAGGGCCTGGCGACCTCGCAGGAGACCTTCGAGACCACCTGGGCGCTGTGCCTGAAATTCGGCAAGACCCCGGCCGAGGCCAATGATTTTCCCGGCTTCATCGCCAACCGGATCCTCATGCCGATGATCAACGAGGCCATCTTCTGCCTCTACCAGAGCGTCGGCCGCGCCGAGGATATCGACATGGTGATGCGGCTCGGCATGAACCACCCGATGGGTCCGCTGGCCCTGGCCGACCTCATCGGTCTCGACACCTGCCTGGCTATCATGGAGACCCTGTACGACGGCTTCAAGGATTCGAAATACCGTCCCTGCCCGCTGCTCAGAAAGTACGTCGAGGCCGGCTGGCTGGGAAGAAAGACCGGCAGGGGATTTTATACCTATTAGTGCCTTACAGATTATTTTCGTTTATAAAAAACAAGAAAATAATCTGCGAAAGGCACTTATACCCCCTTGTGGGGTGTTAGTACCTGTTGCCAGGGTACGGACTGAGCCTTATCAGGAGTAGACCATGGAAACATCAGTATTGGCTGTGCCGGCAGGGGAGATTCAGGCCAGGATACGAAATTTCCAGGCCGGTATGCGGGAAAAACAGGTCGAGGGCAGCCTGATCATCCAGAAGACCGATTTGTTCTATTTCGCCGCCACCGCCCAGCAGGGCTGGCTGTATGTCCCGGCGGAAGGGGAAGCTCTGCTGATGATCTTCAAGGACGTCGAGCGGGCCGGAGTCGAGTCTCCTCTTCCCGTAATCTCCCTTGTCAGCCCTAAGAAAATCCCCGATATCCTTCAGGAACGGGGCTGTCCGCTGCCGAACGTCCTTGGTATGGAACTCGATGTCCTGCCGGCCAACCTCTATTTCCAGTATGCGGCCATCTTCAAAGACGCCCGGGTCGTCGATGTGTCCACCGAAATCCGCCTGATCCGGGCGGTCAAATCCGACTATGAGATCGGCCTGCTGCGATATGCCGCGGCCATGTCCGACCAGGTCGCCGCCAAGGTCCCGGAGATCCTCAGGGAGGGGATGACCGAGGTGGCCCTGGCCGGCGAGATGGAGGCCTACGCCCGGAGCCTCGGCCATCAGGGGATCGTGCGGATGCGACTGTGGGGGAGTGAGCTTTTTTACGGCCACCTGATGTCGGGTCCCGCCGCCGCCGTCCCCAGCTATCTGGCCTCGCCCACCGGTGGCCAGGGGGTCAGTCCGCTGATCGGGCAGGGGGCGGGATTCAAGAAGATAACGAGGAATGAACCGGTGCTGTTCGACTATGTCTTCGCCTGGCAGGGTTATATCTCCGACCACACCCGGGTCTTCTCGATCGGGCCGTTGCCAGATGAACTGCTGCGGGCGCATGCGGCCATGCTGGAGATCCAGGAAGAGGTGAAGGGTCGGGCCGTCCCCGGGGTGTCGTCCGGCGATCTCTATGAAACGATGATTGCCCTGGCCGCCGACAAGGGCTATGAAGAATTTTTCATGGGGGTTGGCGACCGGAAAATCCGTTTTACCGGTCATGGCGTGGGACTCGAGCTCGATGAATTCCCGTTTATCGCCAAGGGCCAGAAACTGCCGTTGGCAAAAGGCATGATCATTGCCCTGGAACCCAAGGTCATCCTGCCGGGGAAAGGGGTCGTGGGCATTGAGAACACCCATCTGGTGACCGAAACCGGACTTGAATCCCTGACGAAATTTGACGATGGCATCATGATGCTGCCCGCCGACATTTCGCATTGATAAGGAGAGGAAGATGACTGTAGACGCCAATCGGCTGGATCAGCTTAACCATGAAGAGACCGCCCGCTACATTGTCGACCTCTTCCACCGGATTATAGTCCACCATGCCTTGTGGTTCTCCGAGGTGAAACACCAGATGGGCATGGAAAAGGCCCTGGAGATGCTGCATGCCGCCTCGCGCAAGAGCTCTGAGATCCAGATGCAGCACCTTTCCAAGGCCCTGGGGTTCGACATGGTCGATGGTCTGCCGGCCCCGCTACTGGCCATGGATGACGAGGCCCTCCGTGACCTGAGGGACCGGGTTGCGAAAAACTGGCTGGCAAATGACGGGGTCTGGTTCCAGACCATCGAGGCCAGTGAGGGCATGAACGAGGCGAAGCGCTGCAATGATTCCTGCTGGGCGCATTTTTCCCCCTACGAGGCCTCTGCGATCCGGCAGATGCTCGGCCTGCCGGAAAATTCCGGTCTCGAGGGACTGAAGCGGGCCCTGGGATTCAGGGTCTACAGCTGCATCAACAAGCAGTCGTTTGTCGATGAGACACCCGAAAGTTTTGTCTTTCGCATGGACGAATGCCGGGTTCAGGTCGCCAGGAAACGTAAAGGCCTCGATGACTACCCCTGTAAATCTGCCGGGTTGGTGGAGTACAAGTATTTCGCCAGGGCGATTGACCGGAGGATTAAGACCGAATGCATCGGCTGTCCGCCGGACGCCCATCCGGACGAATGGTTTTGTGCCTGGAAATTCATACTTTCAGAATAATATATAGCGTTCTCGGTCATCATTTCGATGAGGCCGGGGAATGCCTGATAGTCTACAACCAGAAGGGAGTTCAGCTATGCAGTTCAACAACGTGCTGTATGTTGCAGATGGCGCCGTCGCCACCGTCACCATCAACCGGCCCAAGGCCCTCAATGCCCTCAATCAGGAGACCCTGGAAGAGATGCTGCGCTGCTTTCGGGAACTGGCTCAAAACCAGGCGGTCAGGGTGGTGATCGTTACCGGCGGCGGCGACAAGGCCTTTGTGGCGGGTGCCGATATCGCCTTTATGGAGAAACTTTCTCCGCTTGCGGCCCGCTGCTTCGCCATGCTTGGCCAGCAGGTGCTGAGCACCATAGAAAACCTGCCGCAGCCGGTGATTGCCGCGGTCAACGGTTTTGCCCTGGGTGGAGGCTGTGAACTTGCCCTGGCCTGCGATATCCGCCTGGCCAGCGAGAATGCCAGATTCGGGCAACCGGAGGTGAATCTCGGCGTCCTGCCCGGTTTCGCCGGCACCCAGCGGCTGCCGCGGCTGATCGGCCGGGGGCGGGCCAACGAGCTGCTCTTCACCGGCGATATCATCGATGCCCAGGAGGCCGCCCGTATCGGTCTGGTCAACCGGGTTGTGCCGCAGGCGCAGCTGCTGGCGAGCTGCCGGGAGATGGCTGAAAGGATCGCCTCCCGCGGACCGGTCGCCGTCAGACTGTGCAAAGAGGCGGTCAATAACGGTGTCGAGATCGATCTGGCCAGGGCCTGCCTGTATGAGGTGGACCAGTTCGCCCTCTGTTTTACCAGCGATGAGCAGAAAGAGGGGATGCGTGCATTTCTGGAGAAACGTCCCGCCAAATTTCAGGGATGATATAAGGAAGGGTAATATGAATCTCGATTTGAATGAAGAGCAGAAACTCATCCAGGACACGGCCCGGGACTTTGCCGTGGCCGAACTTGAACCTGTGGCCGCCGAACTGGACAAGAGCGGAGACCTGCCGGTTTTTTACGACAACCTGCGGAAACTTGCTGAGCTGGGCTTCATGGGGCTCAATATCAGGGATGAATACGGCGGCTCGGAGGCAGGTGCCATCGCCTTCAGCGTGGCCATGACCGAAATCGCCAGGGCCTGCGCCGCAACGGCCGTGACGGTGTCTGTCAATAATATGGTCAATGAGGTAATCCAGGCCCTCGGCAGCGAAGAGCAGAGAAGGCATTTTATCCCGAAGATCTGCAGCGGTGAATATGCCGCCGGCGCCTTCGGCCTGACCGAGACCGGGGCGGGATCCGATCCCGCCGGCATGACCACTACGGCGGTCCGCGATGGCAACGAATGGGTGTTGAACGGCGCGAAGATTTTCATAACCAGTGCTTCCTGCGCCGGGGTTTTTGTGGTCTGGGCGGTAACCGATCCGAAGGCGCCGAAAGGCAAGGGCATCAGCATGTTCCTGGTCGAGGCCGACAGCAGGGGGCTGGTAGTCGGAAAACGGGAAGAGAAGATGGGGCAGCATGCCTCGCCAACCAACGAGATCCTCTTCCAGGATTGCCGGATTCCGCAAGAGGCGCTGATGGGCCGGGTAAACGACGGCTTCCGGGTGGCAGTCAGTGAACTCGCCGGCGGACGCATCGGTATAGGCTCCCTGGCCCTGGGGCTTGGCCTGGCGGCGATGGATCGTGCCACCCGCTATTCCCTGGAACGGACGCAATTTTCCCGGAAGATCAGCGAATTTCAGGCGATTCAATGGAAGATCGCGGATATGTATACTGAGCTGGAGGCGGCACGCCTGCTGCTGATGAATGCGGCCTTTAAAAAAGAACAGGGGCGGTCCTTTTCCAAAGAGGCCTCGATGGCCAAGGTCTTTGCCTCGGAAACCGCCAACCGGGCCTGTTACGAGGCCATGCAGATCTTCGGCGGTTACGGCTACACCAGGGATTTTCCAATCGAGCGGTATGCCCGGGATGCCCGTATCACAACGATCTACGAGGGAACGAGCGAGATTCAGCGGCTGATCATCGCCCGGGAGATTCTGCGCGAATTTTCCTGATCGCGCCCGTATGTCTCCCTGGATCCAGCCTGCTGGTGCACCGAATATCCCTCTACAAACACGCTACCTATTGGAATTCAGCGATGAAAGAACACAACCTGCAGACCATTATCCGGGAACGGAGGAGCATCCGGCGATTTGAGGACAAGGCCATCGAGCCGGAAAAACTGGCGGAGATCTTCGAGGCTGTGCGCTGGGCCCCGTCCTGGGGCAACTGCCAGTGCTGGGAGCTTATCGTCGTGGAGGTGCAGGACGACAGGGAGAAACTCGCGGAACTGGTCTCGAAGAAAAATCCCGCCACTCTCGCGGTGCGTCATGCCCCGGTAGTCCTGGTGCTCTGCGGCCAGGCCAAAAAATCCGGGTACTACAACGGACGGCAGATGACCAGATTTCCGGACTGGCTGATGTACGATATAGGCCTCGCCACCCAGAATATCTGTCTTACCGCCCACAGCCTGGGACTTGGTTCCGTCATCGTCGGCCTCTTCGACCACGACAAGGTGGCGGAGATGCTGGCGGTGCCTGACGGGATCGAAGTTGTTTCTCTGATCCCCCTCGGCTATCCCGCACATAACCCTTCAGCGCCGGTCAGGCGGGCAGCCGGAGAATTTGTCCATTACGGACGCTTCTAATTGCGGTTTTCGCCCCGAGGTCTGTCTGCAAACACCCTATGTGTGCAGACCCCGGGGCTTTTTTTGCTCATCCTCCCTTTAACCCGCCGCCAGGCCCGTGCAACTTTCCCCAGCACTTCCCGGTGTCAGGAATCCCGCTGCCGTTTCCCGCTGTTTTCCATCTTTACTGTCTCTGGGGCAAGATAAACATGCCCGGTGTGGCAGGCACGGCAATCGTCCCTGCCCGGCAGTGGGGAAGAGCCTTGAAAAATCCTGTCGAGACTTAAATCAAATTGGCCTTATAGGGAAAATGGTTGTAGCATAGCGCAGTTGTGGCAGTATAATGACAACGAATCTGCCGAGCTCGCCAAGGTCTGCATAAACCAAGAAATCCTGGTGTAACATATGGAAGATAAAAGTAAAAAAGAACTCATCGGCAATCCGGGAATGGTCCTTTTCGATATGGCCCGCCGCCTTGCTGGGAAGGGGGGCCTGCGGCACCTTGCCGCCCCAAAAAATCCAGCCTCCCTTACCGTCTGCAAAGCTCCGGTGGTTCTCACCGTATCCGGGAGGAAAAGTACCGCCGGGGGGTATAAAGGTGAATCGAAGATGGTGGGCGATAACTGGTTGCTGTATGATCTTATGATAACAAATAATGATGCTCGATTGCAATGGGTTTCAGTCAAGCGTACCCATCTGGTTTAGCAAGTGTTTTTATATATGGGGCTGAAATTATGGTGAATTATTTTTTTATCGAAAACAATTTTGTGAAAATGGAATCCGGCGTGTGTTCACAACCCAATATTTTTTGGATTGATTTGATCAATCCAAATGATAATGAAAAACATCAGGTTGAGAAGGATTTCAAGGTTGAGTTATTCACAAAACAAGAGAGCGAGGAGATTGAAAGCAGTTCAAAATATGTCGAAACTGCAGATGAGATTGGTATCAACATGAATTTCCTCATACAGGTTGATGAAACATTTCGAAATGAACCTGTGTCTTTTATTATAAAAGACAAGGTGCTTATCACCCAGAGAATGCATGAATTCAGGTCTTTTTCTGAAACCTACAGGAAAATACGGACAACAAAACCCATGGATGGTGATGATGTTTTCCTGATCCTGATTGAGACAAGAATTGATTATGATGCTGATTTAATAGAAAATATCACCGATAAAATTACTGAAATCAGTAGGGAGATGACTTCAAGTGAAGAGTTGAACCGCGATCTTCTGTTAAAGATAACCGCACTGCAGGAAACGACAATTGCGATACGGGAAAATATCGTTGAAAAACAGAGAATTCTCTCCTCGATGCTGAAGAGCAAAATGTTTCCTAAAGAGGATTATGAGAATATGCGGATTATGATCAAGGACGTCGGCTCTCTTCTCGATCACACCTCATTCAATTTTGAAAGGCTTGAATTTCTGCAAAACACATTTCTCGGCCTTGTCGACATGGAACAGAACCGTGTTATTAAAATTTTTACCGTTGTTACAGTTATCTTCATGCCTCCGACGCTGATTGCGAGTTCCTATGGCATGAATTTTCATTTCATGCCGGAATTAAATAAAATTTGGGGATATCCGTTCGCGGTATTTTTAATGGTGCTCTCCTCAGTTTCGACCTTACTCTTTTTCAAGAGAAAAAAATGGCTGTAGATCTGTGTGAAATGATCCATTGCTTGTCTGAGAAGAAGATGAAATCGTACGATGCCGATACCGCTATCGCCATCAATCCGGTGGCCACGCCATCGATCGACATCCTGGGTGTTTTAATGTATCTGTCGGTGGCGAAACTGCTTTTGCAATTATAGACTGCCTGGACGGATTTCCGGATTATCACAGCTTAAGTCAGACCGGATAAGCTCAGAGGCATCGACCATACTGCCATGAAAAAAATATCCCCCTTCCTTGTTCTACTTCTCATACTGTTCGGCTTGTGGCTGATTTTTTTCCCGCTTGAACGCACCCCCCTGAATCCGGACGCGGTGCCGCGAACGGTAACCGCCCGAGGAGACCTCGCCGGAGATGAGCGGAATACCATCGAGGTTTTCAAGAACAACTCGCCATCGGTGGTCTATGTAACCAGCACGACCTTGCGGCGCAGTCTGTTTTCCCTCAATGCGGTCGAGATCCCTCAGGGCACCGGTTCAGGCTTTGTCTGGGATCAGGAGGGCCGGATCGTCACCAACTATCATGTGATCAGCGACGCCAACACCGTGCGGATCACCATGGCCGACAATTCGACCTGGAAGGCGATACTGGTCGGGGCCTCACCGGACAAGGATATCGCCGTGCTGCAGATCAATGCCCCGAAACACCTGCTGCAGCCGATAACCATCGGCGAGTCCACCGACCTGCTGGTCGGCCAGAAGGTGTTCGCGATCGGAAACCCTTTCGGCCTGGACCGGACTATTACCTCGGGGATTATCTCCGCCCTCGGCCGGCAGATCAAATCGGTCAGCGGTCGCACGATTCATGGCATGATCCAGACCGATGCCGCGATTAATCCGGGGAATTCCGGCGGTCCGCTGCTTGACAGCGCCGGCCGGCTGATCGGGGTCAACACCGCCATTTACAGCCCTTCCGGAGCATACGCCGGGATCGGTTTCGCTGTCCCGGTCGCCGAAGTGAACCGCGTTGTCCCCGAGCTGATCAAATTCGGCAGGGTCATCAGGCCGGGCATCGGAGCGACGCTGGCGGACGACAATCTCAACGTCAATCTGGGCGTCGAGGGGGTGCTGATCCTCGACCTGGAAAAGGGCGGCCCGGCCGACAAGGCCGGGTTGAGACCAACCAGTCAGTATATGGGAGAAATAATTTTCGGCGATATCATCACCGCGGTGGCCGGCGTAAAGGTGGACTCCTATGACGCCCTGCGTACGGAACTCGAGCGTTTTCGGGTTGGGGACGAGGTAATATTGACCATCCTGCGGGACGGCGATACTCTTGAGGTGGCGGTACGACTGGAGGCCGTCGACTAATCAGGGGTTGCTTTTTTTCTGCCTAGATCTCGTTTCCAGGTTCTGGGCCCTGGCAAATTCCCGCATGTCTTTGGTTCGATCGGTTTCATCGACGATCTTCCCGGCCGACGATCTCTTCAATGATATCTTCCAGCGAGATCACGCCGGTCATCGAGCCATATTCGTCGACAACGACAAAAAGATGCTGGCGGCGATCGAAGAAATCGACGAGGATGCGGTTGAGTGGGGCGGTTTCCGGCACAAAATGGACCGGATGGAGCAGACTGGAAAGGGGGAGATCGGTCTTGCCTTCAGCGGCGGCCTGCAGGACGTCCTTTCGCAGGACGATGCCGGTGACATTGTCCGGTTCGCTGGCATAAACAGGCAGACGGCTGTGGCTCCCCAGACGGATCACCATCTTCATCGCCCCCTCGACTGTAAGGCCTTCATCCAGGGAAAAGGTGACCGTCCGCGGGGTCATGACATCACGGACGATTTTCGCCTTGAGGCCGAGGATATTGAAAATCACCCTCTCCTGATCCGCCTCGATACCACCGGATTCAAGCGACAGGGCGGCGATGTACTGCAGTTCCTCGGCGCTGATATTGCCGTCGGCTCCCCGCTGCGGAATGAGCCGCGTGAAGGCCTTGCACATCCAGATGACGGGTTTGAGAGTTACAACCATCCAGTAGACGGGATACGCGACCATCGGGGCCAGGCGATAGGCGAAGCTGACGCCGATGGTTTTGGGAAGAATCTCGGAAAAGATGAGGATGACGAAGGTGAATATGCCGGAAAACCAGATGACATTCTCATCACCGTAGAGATTTGCGGCGGCAGCGCCTGCTATGGATGCCCCGACGGTGTGCGAAAGGGTATTCATGGTCAGAATGGCGGTGATTGGTTCCTCGATATCAGCGCGCAGATTCTGGAGAATCTGGGCGGAAGAATGACCGGCCCTTTTCAGCATTTCCACTTGACTGGCGGAAACCGAATAGAGTACAGCCTCAAAGACCGAACAGAGAAAGGAGACGACTAAAGCCAGAGTAACGGCGGATATCAGTGTCTGCAGCACGAAAAATATGCTCCTCTTGTAACGAACAAATCTGAAGTGGTTTATGCTTTTCCGGCCGGGAGATGTTCAGTCGACCGGAGACGGTGTTTTTCCGGTTGGACCGGCCTCCCTCTCCCCAGCAGATAATACAGTACATCGCTGCTGAATCACCAGAAAAATTGTATATGATCAACGACTATCGCAAGGTGACTTATGGATATGACGAAAATAACTGTGACCAGTAAAGATTTGGCTGCCTATACCGGTGACCTGCTGGTGTTCTGTATCGATCAACCGGCAAAAGGCCTGCCCTTCTGTGACGAGCGCCTGCAGCCCTTGATGATGACGGCGCTTGAACTCGGGGATTTTACCGCAAAGATGAACGACAGCCTGTTGGTTTACCCGGGTCTGGCTGATGCCCCGATGTTCTCCGCGAAACGGCTCATGCTGGCCGGTCTCGGAAAGGCTTCGGAAAGTGTCGATGCCGACGCGTTGCGAGAGGTCTGCCGGACTGTCGGAGGGAATATTGCCCGGCAATGTGAAAAGATCAAGGCCCGCGGCGCAATGATCTGTCTTCCCCTTATTTCCGGCCTGAAGGCTGCGGAGATCGCCGAATGTCTGACGGAAGGGGTGATGCTCGGTGATTACCGGTTCAGGAAATACAAGAGCGAGAAACAGGAAGAAAAACCCTATCCCGGTTTGCAGAAGCTTGTTTTCCACACTCTTTCACAGATTTCCCAGGTCCGCAAGGGAGCCGAGAGGGGCGCCAGGGCGGCCAAAGCGGGATTTGCGGCCAGGAATATGGCCAATGAACCAGGAAACGGCTGGACACCCGCTCACTTCGTGGAATATGCCCAGAGTCTCGCCGAACGTCTGGCATTGCAACTGCAGGTCCTCGATAAAGAGGATATGCGGCGTCTGGGGATGGGAGGGATACTGGCTGTCAATCAGGGTTCCGCCGAACCGCCGAAGCTGGTGATTCTTGAATACCGCCCGGAAAAAGCAGCAGAAACGATCCTGTTGGTGGGCAAGGGCCTGACCTTTGATTCCGGCGGCATCTCTATAAAGCCCGCCGCCGGCATGCAGGACATGAAATACGATATGTGCGGCGGCGCGGCGGTCCTTGCCGCCATGCAGGTCATCGGCGAGGAACGGCCCGGTGTCGCGGTGGTGGCAATGGTCCCGGCAACCGATAATATGAGCGGCAGCGCCGCCCTCAAACCCGGCGACATCGTAGTCCATTACAATGGTGTGACTTCGGAAGTCGTCAATACCGACGCGGAAGGAAGACTGATCCTGGCCGATGCCCTGGCCTACGGCATCGGCCAGTATTCTCCCTGCTGCGTCATCGATCTGGCAACGCTGACTGGCGCGGTGATCATCGCCCTGGGGCATCATCATACCGGTATCATGAGTAATAATGACGAACTGGTCAGTCGTCTTGTCTCGGCCGGTAAGCGTAGCGGCGAGCCCTTATGGCGACTTCCCCTGGGCCCGGATTACAGCAAACAGATAGATTCCGAGGTGGCCGACATAAAAAATTCAGGCGGCAAATCGGCCGGAACTATCACTGCCGCCGCGTATCTTGAGAAGTTTGTCAAAGATCTGCCCTGGGCACACTTGGATATCGCCGGGACAGCCTGGGAATTTACCGAGAAATCCTACATTCCCAAAGGTCCTTCCGGTGTCGGGGTGCGGACCCTGGTTGACCTGATCAGGAATTGGACGACCTTCTCGCCCCAAAAGCCTTAAGGAATTTCGGCTCCTCCTGGGAGCGCCGAACAGGAGACCGGCCGCCTGTTCGGCGGATTTGGAGGTATTTATTCAGGCCCCGGTTCAGTCGTTTTCTGCAGATGATGGAGAGCGGTCTTCAGTGCGGCAAAGGAAGGGCAATCGTACACTGCCTTGCGAACCTCGGCGCTTCCCGGCAGGTGTTTGAAATACCTGCCGATGTGGTTCTTGATTGTACCAAGCATGCGGTCGGTATCAAGAAATTGTTCGATCATTTCCAGGTGACGGGCAGCGCCATCGAGGATGCCCGTTAGGCCGGCAGGTCTGCCCGTTTCCGTGAAGACCCAGGGATTGCCCAGGGCTGCCCTGCCGATCATCACCCCATCGCAACCGGTTTCAGCCATCATCGCCATCGCTTCCCTGTAGGAATGGACATCGCCGTTGCCGATCACCGGAATTTTCACTGCCCGTTTGATCCGGGCAATCATTGACCGGTCGGAGACTCCGGTAAATCCCTGGGCCCAGGTCCTGCCGTGGACCGTCAGAGCAGCCGCCCCGGCTGATTCGGCCATGCGGGCAAACTCCTCGCCGTTCAAAGCCGCGGCGTTGACACCCGCCCTGATCTTCACCGTTACCGGCACCTGGCTATTCTCCACCACCCCGCGGATGATTTTCTCGGCGAGAAGAGGGTTTGCCATCAGGGCAGCGCCGGCCCCCCGTTTTGTCACCTTTTTCACCGGACAGCCCATGTTGATGTCCAGCAGATCGGGATTGCAGGAGGAAAGGATGGCTGCAGCCTCGGCCATCAGATCGGCTTCGGCGCCGAAGAGCTGAAACGATACGGGGCGCTCGGCGGGAGACGAGCGGAGCATGTCAAGGGTCTTCGCCTGCCGATAACACAGACCGTGGCAGCTGATCATCTCCGAGACACAGAGACCCGCCCCGTACTCTCGGCACAAAAGACGAAAAGGCAGATCGGTATACCCGGCCAGAGGGGCGAGCACGACGGGTGAGGAGATGGCAAGGCCGGCTATTGTCAACATCGGGAAAATAAAGGAAAGTGAACGAGGCAGGGCAAAAAAAAGGGCCGATTTCTTTGAAGAAACCGGCCCCTGAAATATGGCGTCCGGAGATCAGAGCTTGGGGATCTGTACAAGGGTCCTTTGGTAGATCTTCTGAGAGAGATCGGAGATGATCGTCCGTATGGCGATCTTTTCGTTTTCTTTGTTGGTCACCGGATTGGTCGAGGTGAGGTAGGATTCGGTCCAGTACTCACTTGGTTCCTGCAGCAGGATCTTGCCGCTGGTGATATCCTTGAGAATGTAGCGTACGCGCAGGCGTACCTCTACCTCGGCGGCCTGTCGGTTGGCGCCGTAGCTTCGGCTGGGCAGGGAAATCGAGACAATTTCACCGGCCAGGATGAGGTTTGCTCCTTCCCTGTTTTTGCTGACGTGCAGGGAACCGGCCTTTTGGTACCAGCGCGCCAGGGATCTGTAGATATCGGAGTCAAGGGAGAGTTCGCTGGTCCGGTTCTTCCATTCGGAAATATAGATGGTCTTCTCCGGTCCCGAGTAGACGTAAGGATTGTGGTAGCCGCAGGATGTCAAGAAGAACAGCATGGCCGCGCAGAGCGGCAGAAAGAGACGGGGTGTTTTCAACGGAATTCTCCTTGGTCGTAAAAAAGAGGAGCAGGGCACCTTTGTTGCCGGTGAGATTGGCTGCACCGGAGCACAGCCATCAACTGCCGCAAAAATATAGTATTAAACAACGATATTCACAAGTTTCTTCTTGACGACGATGGTCTTTTTTACAGTGTCGCCACCGATGAATCTGGCGACATTGTCATCGGTCAGGGCCAACCGGATAAGCTCGTCATCATCAATATCGGCAGGGACTTCCAGGCGGCCGCGCACCTTTCCCCTGACCTGGACGACAATGGTGAGCTGTTCTTCGGCGGCGGCCTTCGCGTCAAATTGCGGCCACGGAGCCTGTTCGACAGAGCCGGAATTGCCGAGTTGCTCCCACATCTCGGCGCAGAAGTGCGGAATCATCGGCGACAGGAGAACGAGGATGACTTCAATGGCCTCTCTGGCGATGTGGGCTTCGGCCCGATCCCTTGCCGCGGGGTCGGTTGCGGCCGAGAGGGTGTTGAACAGCTCCATCACCGCACTGATGGCGGTGTTGAAATGAAAATTGTTCTCGATATTCTCGGTGACCCGCCGGATGGTCTGGTGGATCTTGCGGTGCAGGATGCGGCCTGATTCTCCCGGTTCTCCGCGGGATGCAGCCTTTTTCTGCAGGAACTGTCTGTTCTGGGCAATGAACCGGTAGAGCCGGTTGATGAAACGGGAAGATCCCTCGACCCCCTGGGAATTCCATTCCAGGTCCTTTTCCGGGGGGGCGGCGAAGAGGCTGAACAGGCGGACGGTGTCGGCCCCGTAGGTAGCGATCAGGTCGTGAGGATCAACGACATTGCCTTTTGATTTCGACATCTTGGCGCCGTCCTTAATGACCATCCCCTGGGTGAGCAGGTTGGTGAAGGGTTCGTCGATGTCCAGGTAGCCGAGATCACGCAGGACCTTGGTGAAGAAACGCGAGTAGAGAAGGTGCAGGATGGCATGTTCGACCCCACCGATATACTGGTCGACCGGCAGCCAGTAGGAGGCCTTCTCCCTGTCGAGCGGCGCCTGGGTGAATCTCGGGCAGGTATACCTGGCGAAATACCATGACGATTCTACGAAGGTATCCATGGTATCGGTCTCCCTGCGGGCAGGCCCCTGGCAGACCGGGCAGGTGGTCGTGTAAAACGCCGGCCGCTGGTGCAGGGGATCGCATTTGCTGCTGCCGGGGTCGGCATCCTGCGGCAAGACGACCGGCAATTCGTGGCGGGGCACAGGCTGGACGCCGCAATGGTCGCAGTGCACCATGGGGATGGGGGCCCCCCAGTAGCGCTGCCGGGAGATGCCCCAGTCCCTGAGCCGGTAGGTGACATGGGGCGCGCCGAAATGCTGTTCGACCGCATACCGGATGATCGATTGCTTGGCCTCTTCGGAAGGAAGGGCGGTGAACAGGCCGGAGTTGGCCAGCACGCCAGGACCTGTATAGGCCTGTTCCATGTCCCGGTCGATCAGTGTAACACCTTCCGGCATGATCACCGGAACAATTTCGAGGCCGTATTTCCTGGCGAACTCAAAGTCTCTCTCGTCGTGAGCCGGTACTGCCATGACCGCGCCGGTGCCGTACTCCATCAATACGAAATTGGCGATAAATATCGGAATTTTTTTGCCGCTGAAGGGGTTGAGGCAGTATCGGCCGGTAAAGATGCCTTTTTTCTCCGGCTCTTCTTCATTGCTTTTTCGCTGTTTTTCCGTGATGATCTGCTCGACGAAGGTGCGGACCTCCTGCTCCTTTTCATACCCGGCGATGAGTGGGGCAATGAGAGGATGCTCAGCTGCGAGCGACATGAAGGTCACGCCGTAGACGGTGTCCGGGCGGGTGGTGAAGATCGAAATCTTTGCCTCACTGCCGTAGACCTGGAAGTCGCAGGTCAGACCGGTTGATTTGCCGATCCAGTTTCGCTGCATGGTGACCACTTTTTCCGGCCAGCCCTGCAGCTTGTCAAGATCGGCCAGCAGCTCCTCGGCATAATCGGTGATCTTGAAGAACCAGCCGTTCATCTGCCGCGGCAGAACCGGACTATCGCAGCGCCAGCAGGCCCCCTCGATAACCTGCTCATTGGCCAGCACGGTCTGACAGGATTCGCACCAGTTGACGGTCGTCACCTTCTGATAGATGATGCCCTTTTCCCACATCTCAAGAAAAATCAGCTGTTCCCAGCGGTAATATTCGGGATTGCAGGTGGCGATCTCCCGCTGCCAGTCATAGGAAAGGCCGAGCTGACGCAGTTGCCGGCGCATGTACTCTATATTGTCATAGGTCCACACGGCAGGATGGCTGTTGTTTTTCTGGGCGGCGTTTTCAGCAGGGAGACCGAAGGCGTCCCAGCCCATCGGGTGCAGGACATTATAGCCGCGCAGGCGCTTGTAGCGCGCCACGACGTCGCCGATCGAGTAATTGCGGACATGTCCCATATGGATACGGCCGGAGGGGTACGGGAACATTTCGAGGACATAGTACTTTTTCCTGGCGTCGTACTCCGTCGTCCGATAGGTTTCGTTGTCGTTCCACAGCCCTTGCCATTTTTCTTCGATGGCCTTGAAATCGTACCTGTTGCCGCCGCCCTGACTGGTGGTCATGCTGTTCGCCTCTAAATTTGTCGGTTCGTGATGGCCGGCATCATGAACTTCTGATGGTGGTTAGAAAAAAAGGTCCTGTCACAGCCCTTCATATTCACTTTTTGTACTCATGTTTTCAAACATAGTGAATTCTTTAATAAATGTCAAATTTACCGCGCCGGTTGGACCGTTTCGCTGTTTGCCGATAATGATTTCAGCCATACCCCGGTTGGGATTGTCTTCAGCCTTGTTGTAGACTTCGTCACGGTAGATGAAGCAGATTACATCCGCGTCCTGCTCGATGGCGCCCGATTCGCGGAGGTCGGCCATCATCGGCCGTTTGTCGGTTCTGCTCTCGAGGCTGCGGTTGAGCTGGGAGAGGGCCAGGACCGGGATATGATGTTCCTTGGCCAGGGCCTTCAGCGACCTTGAGATATCACTGATTTCCTGGGTCCGGTTTTCGGTATTGCTGCGTCCCTGCATGAGCTGGAGATAGTCGACGATGATCATGCCGATATCGTGTTGCGAGGCCAGCCTCCTGACCTTGGCCCGCATTTCGAGCACGGAAATGGCCGGGGTGTCGTCAATATAGATCGGTGCCTCCGACAGCATGCCGACCGCCCGGGTCAGTTTCGGCCAGTCGTCGTTGTGGAGTTTGCCGGTACGGATCCGCTGCGAGTCGATCTTGCCGACGGAACTGAGCAGCCTCATAACCAGCTGTTCCTTTGACATTTCCAGGCTGAACATGGCGACGCCGATCTTTTCGATCATGGCCGCATGCTGGGCGATATTCATGGCGAAAGCGGTCTTTCCCATCGAGGGCCTGGCGGCGAGGATGACAAGATCCGAGGGCTGCAGGCCGGCGGTCATTCTGTCGATCTCATAATACCCAGTTGGCACGCCGGTGATCAGTTCCTTTCTTTTAAAAAGATTCTCTACGGTTTCAAAGGCCTTGGGGACGATGTGCTTGATGGCGATGAAAGACTGGCTGCTCTTGGCGCCGGCGATATCAAAGATAGCCTGTTCGGCCTCATCGACCAGGATATCGATATCACCCTGTTCCTCATAACAGCGGGAGGCGATGTCGGTATTGACATGGATGAGCTGGCGAAGGATGGATTTCTGCCGGATAATCCTGGCATAACTGGCAATGTTGGCGGTCACCGGCACAATCGAGGTGAGGCTTGAAAGGTAGGCGATGCCGCCCACTTCTTCGAGTTTGTTCTGATCTTTGAGGAGATTCGATACGGTGAGCAGATCCTGCGGTTCACTCTTCTCGAAGAGGTCGATCATCGCCTCGAAGATGGCCCGGTGGGCATCTTTGTAAAAATCGTTCGAGGTGAGAAGCTCAAGAACGGTGCTGAGCGATTTATCCTTCAGGAGAATGGAGCCGAGCACGGCCTGTTCCGCCTCAAGGTTCTGCGGCGGAACGCGCAGGGCTGTTCCGGGGGCCTGGTTGATCATGTTGGTGTATCCATTCATGGTTGGAAACGGGTAATAAAGAAGAAACGTTCCAGGGGCCCAGTGTAAACAAAAACACACCAGGAAGGCAAGGGCCTTCCTGGTGTGTCAAATGCCTGTGCACGGAGTAATTACCGAAAAGTCCGGGCACGGGGCTGCCGGTTCCGGACTTCGTTTTTTACGGCCAGGGGTGATCGGTTATTCTTTGGCGCTTGGCGGAACGACGTTCACCGTGATATCGGTTGTCATCTGGAAACCGACCTTTATCTGAACGGTGGCTGCGCCAAGGGTCTTGATCGGGTCGACGAGAACAATCTGCTTCCTGTCGATGGCAATGCCCTGTGCTGCAAATTTATCGGCGATATCGGCACTGGTGACGGAACCGAAGAGTCTTCCGTCGTCACCGGCAAGCTGCTCGATGATGATTTCGATCCCGGAAATTTTCTTCGACAGGTCCTCAGCGAGTTTGCGCTGATTTTGTCTTCTCGCTTCGATGGCGGCCTTGTTCTGTTCCAGGATCGCACGATTTTCGCGGTTGGCGAGAACGGCCTTTCTCTGTGGCAGGAGATAATTCCGGCCAAAACCCGGTTTGACGGTGACGATGTCACCTTCCAGCCCCAGGGTGCTGATGGTTTCCTTGAGTATGAGTTCCATATGTGACTCCTTGTAGTGTATCTCTTTTATTCTTTTCCGCGGGAAAAATGCCGGCAGAAAAAAGTTATTCGCTTGTGTCGCCTGTTATCTCGGGATCGGCGGGCTTCCTGATCTTTCTGAAATCGAGCCAGACATCGGCGAGACCGGTTCCGAGAAGAATTACTGTTCCAAATGACTGAAAGACAATCATCACATAGAGGAAGGACCGCAAGAGCAGCGGTATCTTCCACTTATGCAGGAAAAATGAGAAAACCGCTAGGCCCTGAAAGCAATAGATTATACTTGTCAGTATCAGGATGTTGATGCCGGTAATCTGCAATGGTCTGGCGGGAACAAGGGCGATGAGAGCCGAAATGATCACCAGCCAGACGAGTCTGTCCGGAAGCTGCCACGCCCGGTACCTGGGCCAGGGTGATGCGCCGGAAATCTGATACAGAATCTTATTCCCCACTGCCATGGCGAACCAGACTGTGAGGAGAGCAATACCGGCCAGTATGGCCGGCATGATCAGGGGAAGGATAACCTTCATCTGATACAGGGTCGCTTCCAGAACGATAAGCGCTTCCGGGGTAACGGAATCACTTTGCCGGTAATACGTCAGGGCGTCGGCGATGCCCTGGTCGAGCGCCCCCAAAAATACGTCAAAGGGAGCTGTCTTGTGGATCGCCGTAAACAGGCCGAGAAGGGCGAGCCAGCACCCTATCAACACCACAAACCCTTTCAGGCCCGCCAGAGAAGGAGATTGCCGGCGTATCGCCGCCTGTGCCAGGGCATATCCGGGCGGGATAAGCGAAAACGATATCAGCATCGGTTCGAACCGCTGAAATATCAGACCTGCCACCAGGGCCAGGGCGCTCCCTGTCAGGACCATCCTGTTGCCGACGTGCAGACCGAACTTGTAGAGGTAGACGAAGGTGAGCAGGGGAATTATGCCATTCATCCAGCCAAACACCGACCATTCCAGGGCCGGCAGAAAGGCCACCAAGGCAAACAGCAGGATACTCTGAAATATCTTCCCCAGTTCAGGTCCCGCCTCCACCTGGTTCGTCACCCTCCCTCCTTCTTCCTGATCAGCCCTGGGCCGCGCCGGAATAAGGCAGCAGGGCGATGTGCCTGGCCTGCTTGATTGCCTCACACAGTTGCCGCTGGTGGGTGGCACATGTGCCGACAATACGGCGTGGGATGATCTTACCGCGTTCAGAAACGAAATTACGCAGTGTCTTGACATCCTTATAGTTAATAGTCGCTTCTTTATCGACACAGAAACGGCAGACTTTTTTTCTTGTAAACAGTTTTTTCTGGGGCCTTTGTGCCATGGTATATCTCTCCCGTATTTGAGGACGCGTCAATGCGTCTAGTCTTCTTCTGCGATATCCGTTTCGACAAGCAAATCCTCTTCGACAATGTCAACCTCTTCATCGCCTGAGGTCTCTTTCGCAGCTGCAAGTTTTGCATCGGCTTCTGCGATAGCCTTCTGGATTTCCTCGTCCGAGATAGAATCTGCAGTTTTGATCGTCAGATATTTGAGCACGGCATCATCAATCCTGAATTTTCGCTCAATTTCAGCGACGGCTGCGGGAGTACCGGCAAAGTCACAAAAGACATACTGGCCCTGAGTTTCCTTTTTGATTGTGTAGGCGAGTTTTTTCAAACCCCATCTGCTGAGGCCGATAATGGTACCTTTCTCATCAAGGATGACTTTCTTGGTGTTTTCAATGATTGTATTGACCTCATCCTCGCTTTGACTCGGGCGGAGAATAAAGATCGTTTCGTACCTGCGCATGTTCCCTCCTCGTGGACTCATGATAGTATGGGCTTATGCCCGGTTTCGGCCCCGTTCACCTGTTTTCACAGCAGGGGCGAAGAGGTGCGATGGTCGCTTCGCGGGAAAAGACCATCGGTGCAGCCTGTCATAATCGATCCGTAAAACCGATTTTGACAATTGCCTTTCAATAAAAAACGCTTATTTTACTTAGAGGAAATGAAGCTGTCAAATCAATTTTTCAGATTTCTCTCTAGCCTTTATAGACAGCCATTGCGCCCGCAGTTCTTCATCGCTTTTAACCGTAAATTTCTCGAAAACGTGAGGATGGCGGCGGATGAGTTTGGCTGTCACAGTCTGCAGTACCTGGTCGAGAGAAAAAATCCCTTGCCGGTCATTGATCTCTGAGATCAGGATGATGAGGTAGAGCAGATCGCCGAGTTCTTCACAGATGTTTTCATGATCACGACGATCGATGGCCGTGTTCAGTTCAGCAAGTTCGGAGATCAAGTGCTTTTGCAGTGAGAGGTTGGTCTGACGTTTATCCCATGGGCAGCCTTTTTCTCCGAGCAGGGTTTTGATGGTTTGGCACAGTTCTGGGAAATATTCTGTTGTAGATGGCATTTTTCTTGTGTAGGGAAATCCGTGTAAAGTTGCGGACAATGGATGATATTCCGCCAAAGAGTTGCGGGGAGTTATTTTGCCGGTGTCTGCTGCAGGTAAAAAAAGGTTGACAGGTATACCTGACTAAGCTAAGTAGCGTTGCAAAGAAGTAAGAAGTATGACGTTGTGGTGGAAGTTAAGCGGTAGTTTCCGAATCACCTATACTTGGAGAGTCATCCTACTTTTTTTTTATACTGTTGTCATTAATTATACTGCCTGGTGAATTGAGGCAGATGAACACTTTACATGAGGTTGTATATGGAAGACGAAAAAAAGCAGAAACTTCTTTTGGAAAAACATAAGGATATTGCAAGAATTGATCAGGAATCCAAAAGAACTCACGGCTGGTACGTGCGGGTGCGGTTTGTCGGCAAGACCCATTCGAAATTCTTTTCCGACCGGAAGTGCGGGGGGCGGTATTCAAGCCTCCTGTCGGCCATCTCCTGGCGGGATAAGACCGAGAAAAAACTCGGCAAGGTCAGGACCAACAAGCATATGGTCACGGTGAGCAACTCCGGGACCGGTGTTGTCGGGGTGCGGTTGAATGAAAAGCTCAACAGGTACGAGGTGAGTTGGGTCACCCATCAGGGCAAGCAGGGAAAGACCTCCGTATCGATCAACAAACACGGGAAAAAGGCCGCTTTGGCCAAGGCATGTGCGATCCGCCAGGAAAAAGAAAAAGCCCGTCTCGAGTATTCGGCCTGAAGATGCTATGCCCATCGTTTGTTGGTTCGATCAGGTATCTGCGGTTTCCGTCCGGGTTTTTCATTGCAGAACGGAGATCAAACGAAGATATCTTCTATGAAATATCTTGACAATTCCTGATGAAGAAGGTTAACTTACCTGTTTCGAAATACTTTTTCAGTCGTTTGCAGGGTTTGAGAAGATTTTATCTAAAGAGGTTTCAATAATGTATGCAATAGTTCGGACTGGTGGGAAACAATATCAGGTAGCCTGTGGAGACCAGCTGAGGGTCGAAAAACTGGAAGGAAATGTTGGCGATACGGTCGACCTGAGTGATGTACTGATGATTGTTGATGGCGACGAGGTGAAGATCGGCCGGCCGGTTCTTGAGAGTGCCAGGGTCGTGGCAAAAATAGCAGAACAGGGCCGAGCGAAGAAAGTCATTGTCTTCAAGAAGAAGCGGCGTAAAGGATACCAGCTCAAAAAAGGGCATCGGCAATCTTATACCGCACTGAAAATCGAAGCGATTACAGCCTAGAAATTTTTCCATCAAATGTAAAAAAAATAGCCAGGAGACTCTTCAGGCCTGGATATAAGGAGTAGGAAATGGCTCATAAAAAAGCAGGTGGCAGTTCCAGGAACGGTCGCGACAGTGCCGGTCAGCGGCGTGGAGTCAAACGTTTCGGCGGGCAGGAGGTCACGGCGGGAAGTATTCTGGTTCGTCAGCTCGGAACCAAAATTCACCCGGGGTCCAATGTCGGCTGTGGCCGTGATTACACCCTGTTCGCCACGGTAGATGGTATCGTAAAGTACGAAGATTTCGGTAAGGATAAAAAACGGGTCAGTGTTTATCCCGCAGTCTGATATCGCTCCAGACCTTTTTTTTACCGCCACCTCTTTCAAGGGGTGCTTATAGTGAAACTCGAGCATCGGATTGATCCGGTGTTCGAGTTTTTTGCTTTGATGCAGGTGTATTATTTTCCGATCAGAAAAATCTGCAGTCATTTCCTCTTCTTCATAGTGATGTATTATGGCCTTCGTAGATGAAGCAAAATTTTTTGTTAAAGCAGGAGATGGGGGTAACGGCTGCGTCAGTTTCCGGCGGGAGAAGTATGTGGCCAAGGGTGGACCAAACGGAGGAGATGGGGGAGATGGCGGTAGCGTCATTATCAGGGCAACCACCAAACTCCAGTCGCTGATTGATTTTCGCTTCCGTTCGCATTTCAAGGCGGAACGCGGTACCCACGGCCAGGGTAAAGACATGCATGGCCGAAACGGCAGCGACTGTCTCCTTGAGGTACCGGTTGGATCCCTGATAAAGGACGGTGAGAGCGGGGAAATCCTGGCCGATCTCGTCCATGAAAACGACACCTTCCTTGCGGCAAAGGGAGGGGAAGGCGGACTTGGCAACACGCGTTTCGCCAGCGGCACGAACCGGACCCCGCGCTTTGCCACCAAGGGCGAAGCCGGCGAGGAGCGCTGGCTCAGGATCGAATTGAAATTGATCGCCGATATCGGCCTGGTCGGTCTGCCGAATGCCGGCAAATCTACCCTGCTCTCAAAACTGTCGGCCGCAAACCCGAAGATCGCCAGTTACCCTTTCACGACCCTTGAACCGCAGCTCGGTGTCCTCCAATTCCGTTTTTGCAGGCCGGTCATCATCGCCGATATCCCCGGCCTCGTCGAAGGTGCCCATACCGGCGTTGGCCTGGGTCATACCTTTCTCCGCCATATCGAGAGAACCCGCATTCTTCTGCATGTCATTGATTCGTCAGATGACAACTTTAAGAAGAATTTCTATATTATAGAAAACGAATTGCAGGCATATAAGGAAGAACTTGTTGAACGGACACGATTTCTGGTATTGAATAAAATCGATGTGGTGGAGCCTGCGATCCTGGCGCGCATAAAGAAGTGGTTTGCCGGCAAGGGCTACACGGCGATAGCAATTTCCGGCTTGACCGGGGAAGGCATCGACGATCTGAAGCACTTTCTGGAAGACAACCTTCGCCTGGAGGAAGGGGAAGAGATCGAGAACCGGGCGTGAACCCCGGTACTTGAAGATATGGCGGCGGAAAACTTCCGTTCATTGCCTGTAGCAGGCATGTGTTTTCCCGGGACTCACCGCCACGACGTTCTATTGTGCTGCCGACGCCAGACTGCCGGTGGCTGGTGACCAAAGAATATTTCTTGAGATCATGACGATTCAGATACAACGTGATGAAGGCTTATATTTTCGTCAGACCTTGTTTGACAAGGCCAAGAGGGTTGTTGTCAAGGTCGGAAGCGCCATCCTCACCGATGAAAACGGCATAAACCGCGAAGTCGTCCGAAACCTTGCCAAGGAGATCAGTTTCCTGCACGGCAGCGGCCGCGAGGTGATTCTCGTCACCTCCGGGGCGGTTGCCGCCGGCAAAAAGAAAATCGGTTTCATCCCCCATGGAGAGGTGAGTCTGCCCGAAAAACAGGCCCTTGCCGCCATCGGTCAATCATGTCTGATGCAGACCTACGAGGAGGCCTTCGCCGGGCACAAAAAAAAGATCGCTCAGATCCTCCTCACCCATTCCGACCTGGCCGACCGTGACCGGTATCTCAATGTCAGAAATACCGTCATGACCCTTTTTCGCTTCGGCGTCATTCCCATCATCAATGAAAACGATACGGTCTCCGTTGAAGAACTGCGTTTCGGCGACAACGATACACTTGCCGCCCTCATCACCAATCTGATCGAGGCGGATATGTTCATCTGCCTGACCGATGTGGTCGGCCTCTACAACGGCAATCCCCAGACCGATCCTGAGGCCAGGCCGATCTACACCGTGGCGGACATCACCCCTGAGATCGAGGGGATGGCCGGCAATGTCAAGAGCGATGCCGGGACCGGCGGGATGCAGAGCAAGATCAGGGCGGCGAAGATGGTCGCCGTGCGCGGTGGAAGTTCCTTTATCGGGCCGGGTCGCAGGCAGGACATTCTCCAGGCCCTGTTCGGCGGTGAAATGGTCGGCACCTTTTTCCTGCCCAGAAAAGAAAAGATGCAAAGCCGCAAGCACTGGATAAGTTATGTTTTAAAACCGAAAGGCTCGCTGGTCATAGACGATGGCGCCTGCCAGGCCATCACCCGCCAGGGCAGGAGCCTGCTGCCTTCCGGCATACGCGCCGTACATGGCGAGTTCGGGGTCGGCGACTCAGTCCGCTGCCTCGACCGCCAGAACACCCCCGTCGCCGTTGGACTCATCAACTACAATTCCCGGGATGTTATGAAAATTCAGGGCCTCCGCTCGGATCAGATCCAGAATACCCTCGGCTTCAAAGACAGTGACGAGGTTATTCACCGGGACAATCTGGTCATCCTCAAATAGGGGATTCCAGCCTGCAGGAAGGAAAGACTATGACAGAATCAGCCACCCTCGAACAAACGATCGTCTCCATGGCGAAGGACGCCAGGATCGCCTCATTTTCACTGATGTCCCTCTCCTCGGAGAGAAAGAACGCCGTCCTCAAGCGGATGGCCGGCCTGCTGCAGTCGGAAAAAGGCTATATCCAGGCGGAGAACGACAAGGATCTGCGGAGAGGCAGGGAAAAGGGTCTCTCGGCGGCCATGCTCAACCGGCTTGAACTCTCCGATGCGGTTATGGCCGCGATGATCAGCGGGCTGAACGAAATATGCCTTCTGGCCGATCCGGTCGGAGAAATCCGCGACCTGGTCAAACGGCCGAACGGGCTGATGGTCGGCCGCATGCGTGTGCCGCTGGGGGTCATTGCCATGATCTACGAATCGCGGCCGAATGTGACGGTCGATGCCGCGGCCTTGTGTCTCAAGACCGGAAATGCCATCCTGCTGCGGGGAGGATCCGAGGCGATCCACTCCAACATGGCCCTGGCGAAGGTTTTGCAGGAGGCCCTGGCTGCCGAAGAGATCGACGAACACGCGGTCCAGGTCATTCACGTTACCGACCGGCAGGCCGTCAACGTGATGCTGGCCCAGGAGCAGTATATCGATCTTGTCATCCCGCGCGGCGGCGAAAGCCTGATCAGGTTTGTAGTCGAGACCTCAAGGATTCCGGTATTGAAGCATTACAAAGGGGTATGTCATATCTTTGTCGACAAGGATGCCGACCTCGACAAGGCGACACCGATCATTCTCAATTCGAAGATCCAGCGTCCGGGGGTCTGCAACGCCCTGGAAGGGCTTCTTCTGCATCGCTCTGTTGCTGATCGATATCTTCCCGTGATTGCAAAAGAATTAACCGCAGGAGGAGTTGAGCTGCGGGGTTGTCCGCGCTGCCTGGAAATCATCCCGGCAATGGCTGCGGCAACAGAGGATGACTGGGGACGCGAGTATCTCGACCTGAAGCTCTGCATCAGGGTCGTTGATGGCCTCAATGAGGCCAGAGAGTACATCCGGCAGTATGGCTCCCAGCATACTGAATCGATCATCACCGAGAATTATTCCACCGCCCAGGCCTTTATCGCCACCATTGATGCCTCGGCGGTCATGGTCAACGCCTCGACGCGATTCAATGACGGCGGGCAACTCGGTCTGGGGGCGGAAATCGGTATCAGCACCAGCAAACTGCATGCCTATGGACCGATGGGTCTGGAGGAACTGACCACCCGTAAATTCGTCGTTTTCGGACAGGGGCAGGTCCGCAGTTGACACGGAGGATAGGAATATTCGGCGGAACCTTCGATCCGGTCCACAACGGGCATCTGCGTCTGGCCGAGTCAGCACTGGAAGAATGCCGGCTGGAGAGTATTGTCTTTCTTCCGGCCGCCTCACCTCCGCATAAACCAGTTTCACAGCTGACCCCGTTTGTGCACCGGGCCGAGATGATCAAGCTGGCCTTGCAGGGGGAAAAAATGTATACCTTTTCTCTTGTCGAGGCCGAACTGCCGTCACCTACCTATACCGTTGATACATTGCGGTATTTGTGCAAAAATTACGTAGCGGGAACGGATTTTTTCTTTCTCACCGGACTTGACGCCTTCCTGGAAATACGCACCTGGAAAGCGTTTGAAGAGCTATTGAAGACCGTTTCCTTTGTCGTCTCGGCACGGGCAGGGGATTTTTCCGAGGTCAAGGAGAGGCTGGCCCAAAAACTTGGTTACAGTTCGCAAGGCCTGATCTGGCAGAGTAATGATGAAAAAAAACCGGTGGTATTTCTCGACCGGCCGCCTTTTGCCGTCTCCTCGTCCGACATCCGGCAGAAGATACGGGCCGGTCATTCCGTGAATGGCCTGGTGCCGGATAATGTCCTCGCCTATATTCGCAAACACAGGCTATATTCCGGCGATGGCAAGTCAACCGGGCAATGACATATACTGCAAGTAATCACCGACATTCGAATATACGGGAATAATGAAAAGGACGCAGGCAGCCGAAAGGATATCGATACTGGTTGTTGATGACTCTCTTGTCTTCCGACGGTTTCTGCGGGACATCTTTGAGAGTGTCGAAGGCATAGAAATAGTCGGAGAGGCCAAAAACGGCATTGAAGCTCTTGATCTCGTCCTGAAGGTCAAACCCGATGTCATCCTGATGGACCTCGAGATGCCCCTAATGGACGGCATGACAGCCCTCCAGCACCTGATGATCCACTGTCCGACCCCCACCATCATATTCTCCAGTCTTACCAGTGAAGGCACTGCCCGCTGTTTCGATACCCTGAAGAACGGCGCCGTCGATTTTATCTGCAAGGACTTCATATTTGAGGAAAAAAACCTCGAAATCTATAAAAACACGGTGATCCGGAAAGTGATCAGTGCGGCCGGAAACCGTGTCCGGTCGATTGAGGCGCTCGTCACCCTGCAGAGCGCGCCTTTGCCCTCCCGGGAGTTCCATGAACAACAGGTTATTTTCTGCGAAGAATGCGGAACGCGGCAGATCATCGAGGGGGAAAAGGGGTTGGTTCGGAAGGAAATCCGTTGCCTGGCCTGCGGCGACGTGATCGAGGTCAATCAGCGCGACAAATTCAGAAGGAATAGCTTTCTCACCGTGTTAGCGGGCGGAAGGGGTAGTTTTCGCAATCTCCTCAACATCATTCCCAGGTTTGATGCCGACATGGGGGGAGCGATGGTGGTCGTCATTTTTGACGAAATTACCCATGTCAACGCCTTTGCCGAATATCTCAACGCCATCTCCCAGATGAAGGTGATGCGGGCCAGAGAGAACATGTGTGTCGACGGAGGAAACTGCTATGTCGCCTCCAGCAGGGACTTCTTCTGCCTCAAGCCGTACAGTGCCAACTACAGTTTTCAACAGGTGCTGGCAACCGGAGAGGATGTCGACTCCCTGGACCTGCTCCTGACCTCGGTTGCCGGTATATTCAAGAACAAGACTGCCGGTGTGATTCTCTCGGGCGATGATATTGCCGGCATCCAGGGTATGCATTCGCTGGTGAAGGCGCAGGGGACTACCCTGATCCTTGACCCGGCAGATTGCCTGTATAAGGATATGGGGCAGGTGATCCGGGAAAAATACCCCCGGAACAGCGTTGTCAGTGAAGAGGAACTGGTCGAGAAGATTCAGGCCCTTCATTACCATGCTAAAAGGACTGTATCGACGGCCTGAGAGAGAAATGTCCAACCGGTTCGAGTCGGGTGGGCACGGAACGGGTCGGTCTCGTGCCGGGATACTCTCTGGAAATTGGTGGGGAAGAGATGCTCTGGGAAGAACAGGTGCCGCTGATGCGGCAGGGCTTTCACAAGGAACTGGCCCGGAAGGCCTATGGACCGGCGGCCAACGATCGGCCGGTTTATCCTCCGCGGGAACATGTCTTTGACGCCCTGCGGATCACCAGCCTGGAGATCCTGAAGGTGGTGATCATTGGCCAGGATCCCTATTTCAACGAACATCCGAGAAGAGGACCGGAGGCCCACGGACTTTGTTTTTCGGTACAGAAGGGGATTCCGCAGCCGCCTTCGCTGAGAAATATCCTGAAGGAGATCAACGACAGCGTCTATCAGGGGAAAACTGTCAGCGTCGATACCGACCTGACCAGACTGGCCCGGCAGGGTGTCCTGCTGCTCAATGCCAGTCTGACGGTTGTGGCCAGACAGCCCAACTCCCATGCCGGTCTGGGTTGGCATGAACTTACCGACGATATTATCCGCACCGTTTCAGCCGTGAAAGAGCATGTGGTGTTCATGCTCTGGGGCTCCTTTGCCCAGAAAAAAATCCCGCTTATCGACAGCAGAAAACATCTGATCCTGTCGACGAGCCACCCCTCGCCGCTTTCCGCTCATCGAGGATTCCTGGGTTCCGGGGTGTTCGTCCGCTGCAATGACTATCTCACTCGGCACGGCCTGTCGCCTATCGAATGGTGAGCCGTCGGCCTGGGATGACCGGGCAATGGAGATGCCGCGGCCGGCAGAGAAGAGGAGATGCCGTACTCAGCCGGCAATGGTCTTGATAATATCTTTCTTGCCGATGATCCCTTTCAACCGGCCATCTTCCACGACCGGCAGGGTATGGATGTTCTTCTCCGACATGATGGTCGCAATTTCATCGATAGGCGTATTTTCCTCCACCGTCACGGCTGGCGAGGTAAAGATATCCGCCACGGTAGACCCCGCCATTTTACGCATCTCCTGCTCCATTTTTTCAGGATTTTCCAGATAGAAAAAGGAGTCGAGGATAGAGATGACGGTGGGGATGTGGACCTTCTTGTTCTGATCGATGAGATCGCTCTCCGTCACGACCCCGACGACAAGGCCTTCCTGGTCGATGACAGGGGCACCGCTGATGCTGTGCAATGCGAATATTTGTGCCAACTGCTGCACAGTAGTTTCCGGTTGAACGGTGATGACCTCCCGGGTCATGATATCAGAAGCAATCTTCATTGGGGTTCTTCCTTAGTCTGAGGTATTTTTTCAGTGTCAACGGCAGAATATCTGCCAACTCACTTGCAGTATATCCCACCCCGGTTTTTTCGTAAAGCGCATCGCCGGCTGCGCCATGGAGAAAGACGGCAGCTGAGGCGGCCTGCAGCGGGGGCATGTCCTGACAGATCAGGGCCCCGATGACGCCGCTCAATACGTCGCCCATGCCACCGGTAGCCATGCCCGGATTTCCGCTTGTGTTGATCATGGCGGTGCCGTCGTCGGCGGCGACGATGGTCCCTGCCCCCTTCAGAACCATGACAATCTGCTGGTCATTGGTCTTGAACACCGAGCAGGCCTTGCGGGCGGCATCGAGCCTGTGGGCCTGAATCTCCTGGACCGGGGTATTGACCAGGCGACTGAGTTCGCCCGGATGCGGGGTGAAGATGCGGGGACCGGCAGGAGCCCCGAGTTGAGAGATATGGAGGGCGAGTATATTAAGGGCGTCTGCGTCGAGAATGAGTGGCTGGCGCACCTGGCGGTAGAGGAACAGAACGAGGTCCGCCGTCTGGGGATCTATGCCGAGGCCCGGTCCGATGACGATGGCCTTTTTATCGGTGATGCTCTGCAGGATGAGATCGCGGTCGGCGATGCCGATAAAGTCAGGGCTGTTGTGGAGAGGAATGGTCATGGCCTCGGCGAGGGCTGCTTCGAACACGGCATTGAGCGTGTGCGGCACGCCGAGGCTGACCAGACCGCAACCCGCCCTGAGAGCACCGCGGGCGGACAGCAGGGCAGCCCCGGTCTTGCCCGGTGATCCTGCAAGAATCAGGAGATGGCCATGGCTTCCCTTGTGCGAGGCCTTGTCTCGGGCCAGAGCCCCGGACCATTTGCTGCAGGTTGCAGCGGTCAGCAAATCCGTGGCGATCTTCGCCTTGAATACGACCTCCGGCGGGATGCCGATGTCAATTATCCATAATTTGCCGACCATATCGGATGCGGCATGGATAAAATGACCGGGTTTCGGGCAACTGTAGGTTGCCGTATAGTCGGCCTTGACGCAACTGCCCAGGGTTCTGCCGCTGTCGGAATCGAGGCCGGAAGGCATATCGACCGCGACTACCGGTACCCCGTGGGAGAAATCCGGACGGTTGATGAGTTCGATCACGTCCGCAAAATGACCACTGATCTCGCGGCGGAGGCCGATGCCGAAAAGGGCGTCGACCAGGGCATAACAGGGCAGCCCGCGGGATTTAATCTGCCTCAGCAGCACAGGAAGCACCTCAACCCGCACCTGGTTGTCGATGATATGAAAGGGGATCCTGAGTTTCCGGACAATATTGAAATTGACAGCGGCGTCGTGGGTGAGGAGATCCGGTTTGACGAGGAGAAAAAAAACAGGTTTGCAACCACGCTGATGGAGATGCCGGCCGATCACCAGACCGTCACCGCCGTTGTTGCCAGGACCGATAAATATCAGGGCGAAGTTGTTTTCGCAGGGGCCAAATTCCTGAACCATCATATTGACGGTCCCGACACCCGCATTTTCCATCAGGACGATTCCGGGAATACCGAAATCTTCGATGGCGCTGGTATCAAGGGCCTGCATTTCAAGGGCTGTAGGTAGTTTCATGATGATTTCCCCCAATTCAAACCGTCTTCTGCCGAGGCGACGGAATGGTGTGCTTTATTCAGAGTGGATCATGGCGGCGCCGAAATCAGGTGGCGCTACCGGCTGCGTTGGGCGGCTTCTTCAGCACTTAATTCTCCTGCTCGTCCTCTGTCCGACCGCCTATAGGGCAGGCCCGTTTACGCTTTCGCCTTCCTCATGATCCGGAGAGGGATCAACATCCGGAAGGACCTGATTTCAGCATGCCGGACGGCGGCCGGGAATCTACGAGGCCGGGGTCGCAGTCCTGTATTGCTCCACCCGTGTTCGGCAGAATTCACACGGCTCAAAACCGGAATCAAGCGCTACTTCAACATTCTTGAACTCAAGCGAACACTGCCGGCAGGTATACTCGCTGCATTCGGCAAAATGAAAGATCCTGTTCTTGGCATCGCCGCGCAGAGGCCGCAGTTGTTTCGTCAGCCGGTCGACGGAATCCGGAAGGTATACCTTCCGCGGGGCGATCGTGTCTCTGAGCCGGACCATGGTCTGCTGCAGCCAGTCGCTTGTCGGCCTCAGGAGTTTTTTCACGAAGGTCTTCACGGCTGTGCTGGTTTTCTCGGGAATAAGCGGACGTTCGTTCGATACCTGTCGGATGAAGAAAAAAGCGAGGACGAGAAAAACGATGTTCGGGCTCCACATTGCCAGGCCGATCGGCAGTGTCTCTTCCTTGGCGGCCATCTTAGCGAAGGTGAAGAGGATGTAATAGAGGATGAAGACGGCAAGACCCATGGGGACGCCGATTGCCCGCCGACGCGGGCCGGCCTGCAGACCCAGTGGGAGACCGAGAAGACAGAGAATGAGGCAACCTGTCGGGAGGACCAAACGCTTGTGATATTCGATGATCAGACTTCGTCCCTTTTCCGTTGTGGTCCATCCTGATTTTTTTGCATTTTCAATAAGTTCAGGCATGGTAAGGGAGCCCCGGTTAAATGAGGTCGCCGAACTGGCCGGGAGCTGCAGAGGGATATTGAGCTGGTATCTCTCGAACTGCACGATCTGGGAGTTCGGGGTATCCGGGCGGTGAAGACTGCCGTTGCGAAGGATGATCGTCACCTTCATCTTGTCCACATCGCTGCTCATGTTGCCGGTGGAGGCCATGGTGATGGTCGGAATGACCTGGCCGCGCATGTCGGAAACCCAGACGTCCTGCCATTCTCCGGTCTTTTCGTCGATCTTGCCGACATGGACGACCAGGTCGCCCAAGGCCTCGGTGAACTGATGTTCCTGGATGCCCTTGTCGATTTTTTCCTTGAGGAGTTGATATGTAAGCTGTTTCATGGCAACTTCACTTACAGGGATCAGGACAATGGAGAAATAGCTGGTGAGGAGGGCGATCAATGCCGCCACCAGGACAACCGGCGGGAGGATCCTGTAGATGCTGATACCGCTTGCCTTGAAGGCGAGAATTTCCGAATCGTTGGCCAGACGGGAAAAACCTATGATGATCCCCATCATCGCCGCCATCGGAATCGAATAAAGAAACATGTTGGGAAAGAGATAGGAAAAAAGTCGAACGAAATCGGCCAGGCCTATCTTCAAATCCAGTACAAAATTGAGAAAGGGGATCAGTTTTACCAGGAAAAAAACACCGTTCATGATCAGAAAGCTTGCGAAAAAAGGCGCAAGCATCTCTGTTGCAAGGTAGCTGTAGAGAAGCAGTGGGAGGCGGAGTGGTGATTTCATATTTTGAAAATATCGGTCTTGCGTGAGGCCGGGGAATGCGGTACTGCAATCTGTCGCCGGACCTGTCTGTGTCGTATGCCGAAGGACATTACTGAAAAATACCCCTGCGAACAAGGAAGAAGTTGTTTTTTACCGGATTTTGACTATTTTGATCGCCCCCTATGCGCAAAGAAAAAAAGCCACCCCTGCCGGACAAATGGCCTGCCTTGTACGGCGTCTGGGCCAGACAGCTGCAGCGGGAAGTCGCCCATATCTGTTTCCAACATGCCCTGGACCTCATTCCCCCGGTTATCGAGATAATCGAATCTGAAACAGTTTTCGGCACTTGGCGGGAAAAAGGCCGGACCATCGGCATCAGCCGTCACCTCATTCTCAATCACAACTGGGATGTGACGGTCAATGTACTGAAGCATGAGATGGCGCATCAGCTCTGCCATGAGGTCTTTCGTGTGCAGGGCAAGCCGCACGACCATGATTTCCGCCGGGCCTGCGACATGCTGGGGTTGCCGAAGAGGTACTACCGGGCCGCCATCGATGTAGCCGACCTGTCTGCCGAAACACCGGGTACAACTGCAGGCCTGGACGGCAGGGGCAGGAAGATCGAAAAAATCCGTAAACTGCTGGCCCTGTCAAACTCCGCCAATGAACACGAGGCTCAGGCCGCCCTGCGGATGGCGGTCAGGATCATGGAAAGGCACAGGCTTGACGAGACCGATATTGAGAAAGAAGGGAATGAGGCGATGTACCGCATACTGCCGACCGGGAAAAGACGGGTCGCTGCCTATCAGCGTCTCATCACATCTCTGCTTTCCCAATATTTTCAAGTGACCGTCATTCACTCACAGCTCTATGACCCGGTTGCCGATCAGATCAGCAGGACCTTTGAGATATTCGGCCGCCGCGACCATGTCGAGATCGCCGAGCACTGCTACCATTTTCTTGAAAGCAGATTGCTTTCCCTCTGGCGCACCTATCAAAACAATCTTACCGGATCGACCAGGCATTCGAGGAACAGCTATTACCTCGGCATCCTGCACGGTTTTCACGCTAACCTTCGGGAACAACGGCAGAAGGCGATGGCTGGGGGGATTACCGGAAAGACCGGGCCTGAGGCGGTGGCGGCTCCCCTTCCGGCCATACGAAAAGATCAGGCCGTGGAGGAGTGCCTGAGGAGAAGGTATCCGCGCCTGCAAAAAAAGAGAAACAAAGTTTCGCGGATCAGCCTGTCTATTTTTAATCAAGGGGTCAAGGCCGGCAGGGATATTACTCTCGATACGGCGATACCGAGGGAAAACGCCGGTGACCGGCCGAAACTCTTGGCCTGAATGTTCAAAATTCCATAAAAAATGAGGAAACATGCATCTATTTGAGACGAAAGACGGTGACCGATGGGTCTGCATTACCTGCGCCCAGGAGAAGGAAGAGATGATCAAGGAACAGGGCTGGGAGTGGATCTTTGACAAACCGGATCAGGTCCTGCGCTGCTCGCTCTGCAACCGGCCTGATTACGATATCGAGGACTGAAGGCGGGGAGGGGAACCCTTTCCGCCAGGATACAAGGCCCCTCCGCCGGATCTCTCCGGTGGCGGGGCCTTGCCCCCGGCTCAGATCTTCGATTCGGCGAGGGGGACGTCGATATTGACCTCTATCCAGTGCTCATCCCACCATTCCTTGGGCATGGCGAAGACGCCATTGACCAGCATTGAAAAATGCAGGTGATCACCTCCGGCCATGCCCGATGTCCCGGTCAGGCCGATGATCTTGCCCTTTTCCACCATGTCGCCGACGGCGACGTCAATCTGGCTCATGTGCGAGTAAAGGCTGAAGATGCCCTGGCCGTGATCAATGATGACACAATTGCCGTAGATACCGAGATATTCTGCATAAACGACCCTGCCGGTGTTGGCTGCCTGGATGCCGATACGCTCGGTCGAGGCGATATCGACACCGAGATGGACCTGCTTGTCTATCTCTTTTTCCTGATAATAATAAGTGCGGTGATCGGCGAATCCGGCCTTTGGACTGCCCAGCATACGCAGGAATTTGCCTTTCCATAAGCGCTCCGGCGTCGATTTCCGGCAGACCTCGGAAATAATCGCGTTATTGGCGTCACGGACGGTACTGTTGGCATAGAGATACTTTTCCACCGGCGATCCCTGCATCTCCGGGTAATGCTGTTCAAATTCCGGAATCTTGGCGGAGAGGAAACCGTCACTGATATTGATCCGGTCATGTTTCTGGGCGATTTTCTGGTAAACCGGCGAGAAGACAATGGAGGTGGCATTTCCGGCCTTGTCGCTGGCGTTGATCTGGGCCTCGGTAAGGCTTTCGGCGTCATAGGGCAGGGCGAAAAATGCGACATATGTGTTCGGCCTGTCGGCGCCGAGAGGGTAACCGGGATTCAGGTGTCCGTTAATCATGACACCATGGCTGCAATCGGCTTCGGAAATACGGTACACGGCCATCCCCGTGCCACCGGGGGTGATGTAGCGCTCACCGTGCAGGAGTTCGACATGCGGCGGTTTGAGATCGACGGTGATCTCCTTGATCGCTATGGTCCGGTTGCCCTGCAGAAGACCGCGGAATGAGAAATCACGGGCCTCGATGGCCAACTGGATCTTTCCTTCCTTGAATCCGAGTTTCATCGGGTCGAAGTTTATCTCCCGTTTGTCCTCGGCCGGACCGATCTTGCCGAGATAGGCGGTGCGGGGATTCTCCATGACGTAGAGTTCCTTCGTTGTTTCGGCCTGCGTGGCGGTGACCTGTATGCGTTTGATACCGCTTCCGGCATCCGCGACAGCATACCTGATCTTTGCGAGCTTGCCGACCTGGTCCGGGGTGTCGTTGAAGGTGACCGAGGGTTTTTTCCCCTCGAAGAAGAGGACGAAACCGGTACCGCCTGAGACAACCAGGAGAACAAAAAGAATGATCAGCAGAATTTTACCGGGTCTGGCAGATGTCCTTGCCTGTTTTTTAAATCGTCTGCTGGATTTGATCTTCATAATCTGGAATTTCCTTGGTTCTGATACTGAAAAGTCTGGAGGGGAATTGGATTATCGTTGCCAGATGATCTCATATTTTTCGATATGGAGATCCTTTGATGGGGCGACAATGAGCCGTTTGGCGATATCCTTTTCCAGTTGGGTCATGGTCAATTCTTCTTCTTTCAAGAGCATATCGGCAATCCTCGGATGGACCCGCACCGTCACCGTGTTGCCGGAGGTCTTGACGGCGTTTCTGCTGATCTTTCGAAAAATGTCGTAGCAGATCGTCCGGCGCGATTTCAACATGCCTTCGCCGGCGCAGTAATGACAGGGTTCACACATCATCTGGTGGAGGTTTTCGCTGTTTCGCTTGCGGGTCATCTGTACCAGGCCGAATTCGGAAAGTCTCAGGATATTGATCCTGCTCTTGTCCTTTTTCACCGCTTCCTTGAAGGCGGCAAACAGTTCCTCGCGGTGAATCTCGTCTTCCATATCGATGAAATCGATGATAATGATGCCGCCGATATTTCGCAGGCGCAACTGGTAGGCGATCTCTTTGGCAGCCTCCATGTTGGTCTTGAAGATGGTCTCGTTGAGGTCGTTTTTACCTACATAGCGGCCGGTATTGACGTCGATGACCGAGAGGGCCTCGGTGCTTTCAATGATGATATAACCGCCCGAGCGGAGCCAGACCTTCTTTTCGATGGCGCGGGTGATCTCAACCTCGATGCCGTAGGCCTCGAACAGCGGGGCCGTCCCCTGATACAGCGAGATCCTCTCCTGCAGTTGCGGGGCGAAGGCGCTGACGAAGTGCAGCAGTTTTTCATGGGCGGCCTTGTCGTCGATGATCAGCCTGTCGACATCACTGGTGAACAGGTCACGCACCGACCTGAGGGTGATATCGAGATCCTCATAGACGAGGGAAGGAACCTTCGAACTTCTCTCCAGATCCCTGATCTCATCCCAGAGGAGCATGAGGAATTCCATGTCCGCCTCGAGTTCCTCGACCTTGGCGTGTTCGGCCACGGTCCTGACGATGAAACCGGTACCCTGCGGCCTGATTTCTTCGATCTGTTCCTTCAGGATGGTGCGGGTCTCTTCGTTCTCAATTTTTCTGGAGACCCCGATATGGTCGGTCAGGGGGATGAAAACGAGATTTCTGCAGGGCAGGGTGATATGGCAGGTGAGCCGGGCGCCCTTGGTGCCGATGGGATCCTTGCTGACCTGCACCAGGATATCCTGGCCTTCGATTAGCAGGTCCTCGATATTGTGGCCCTGACTGCGCCGTATGTTATTCTCGCTTTGGACCGGAGAAATTTCATCGACGGCCAGGGTCGGTTCCTGGCCGAGCATTCTTTTTTCGATGTACTTCTCGGAGACATAGACGTCGTCGACATAGAGAAAGCCGGTGCGCTCAAGACCGATATCAACGAATGCAGCCTGCATTCCCGGCAGGACGCGTACCACCCTGCCGCGATAGATATTTCCTTTGAGGCCTTTTTCCATCGGCCTCTGCATGTGGAATTCACTGAGGATGTTATTTTCGACAAGGGCCAGTCGTACTTCATAGGACCTTGAATTTATAAGTATATCTGTGCTCATTAGAGGAACGCCGCATCTTTTATTTAAACTTCTGCAAGAGAAGGAGTATACTTTCAAACCCTTTACTATACAGTATCCATCAGCCGACGCGCCATATGTAATACAAAATAATTTATAATTCCAGAGCATTGTCCTTGAAGAAACGGAAAATCCAGGTTTCTGTCGTCATCCCCGCCTACAACCGTGCAGTCATGCTCGGCCGGGCCCTGCAGTCGGTTGTCCGGCAGTCGGTCCAGTGCGAGGAAATCCTTGTGGTCGATGACGGCTCGACGGACGGCAGCAGGGAACTGGTGGAGAGTATGGTGGTCGGCGAACCCGGCCTGGAGCTGCGCTGGCTGCGGCATGCCTTCAACCGGGGGCCTGCCGCCGCCAGAAACCTGGCAATCGCTCATGCGCGCTGCCCGATGATTGCCTTCCTTGATTCCGACGATCACTGGCTGCCGAAAAAACTCGAAAACCAGGCGGCGCTGATGGATCTTCATCCCGATTATCTTATCAGTCATACCAGGGAGAGGTGGCTGCGAGGTGGGCGGCACCTCAATCAGAAAAAAAGGCATCAGCCCCGCCATGGCGATATCTTCCCGCACTGCCTTGAGCTCTGTGCCGTCGGCATGTCAACCGTCATGCTCCGCCGGGAAATTTTCAGCCGGATCGGTCTGTTCGAGGAATCGATGCGCTGCTGCGAGGATTACGACCTCTGGCTGCGGGTGAGCTGCCGCCTGCCGTTTCTCCTGGTCGATGAGGTGCTGACCGTCAAGGAGGGCGGCCGGGAGGACCAGGTTTCAAGCCAGAACAGTGTGGGGATGGACCGTTTCCGCATCGAATCGCTGCTGCGGCTTCTGGGCAGCGGGGTTTTGAGCAGGAGCCAGGATAAGCTGGCCAAAGAGGAACTGTGGAAGAAATGCACGATCTACGGCAACGGCTGCCTGAAATATGGTAAAGAGACCGAAGGCCGGTATATTCTCGGCCTGGCAATGACCGCCGGCAGCGGCGACTCTCCTCCTGAAATTGACAGAAGACTATGAGCGAACGACATTCCTGGCGTGACCCTTCGCGCTACCTGCGGCATATCCATGTTGAAGAGAGCTGCCTCGATCTCGCCTACACCCGGGAGATACTCGAGCGGGCCAACCTGCCCTTTTCGGTCGTCCCCGACCGCCAGGCGCCGCTGCTGCCCGGCGACGATTTTCCGGCAAGTCTCGGCGCCGGCAAGCGGCACCTCTATCTCGCGGCGAACAGGGGGCAGTTCTTCAAGCCTTGCCCCGGCACGAAGGAATACCAATGCTGTCAGTATCAGGTGCTCAGCACCGGCATGAACTGTCCGATGGATTGCGCCTACTGTATCCTGCAGGCCTATCTCAATACGCCGTGGATAACGCACTACGTCAACGTCGGCGACCTGCTTGCCGAACTCGACCGGGTCCTCGATGGCGAACCGGACCGTCTGTTCCGTATCGGCACCGGCGAATTTACCGATTCCTTGGCCCTTGACCGTCTGACCGGATTGAGCCGCATCCTGGTCGAATATTTTGCCCGCAAAAAAAACGCCGTTCTTGAACTGAAAACCAAGAGCGCCGTTATCGACAACCTCGAGGACCTGCGGCATAATGGCCGCACGGTGATCGCCTGGTCGCTGAACAGCCCGGCCGTCATGCGGCAGGAGGAACTGCGCTCGGCCACCCTGGAGGAACGGCTCGCGGCGGCGCGGCAATGCGCCCGGTGGGGATACCGGCTGGCATTTCATTTCGATCCGCTTATCGATCATCCCGGCTGGCAGGAAGGCTATGCAGAGACGATCCGGCTGCTCTATGACGCGGTACCGGCCGAGGCCATTGCCTGGATATCGCTCGGCGCCCTGCGATTTCTGCCGAAACTGAAAGAGATCGGCATAGAGCGTTTTCCTGCCTCCCGCATCTACTTTCAGGAATTCATCACCGGACTTGATAACAAATGCCGGTATTACCGTAAGAAAAGAGTCGGACTGTACAGTTATATTTACCAGCGGCTGCGAGAGCGGGCCGCTCCCGGCACCTGTATCTATTTCTGTATGGAAAGCAGGGAGATCTGGCAGGAGGTTATGGGCTACAGTCCCGATGCACATGGCGGCATCGCCGCCATGCTCGACCGCACAATCCTGCCTTGAGGGCCGGGATCGCGTGGCAATAGGCCTGGGTGAGTTTTTCGGTACGATAAAAACTTGTCCTTTCGGATTTCTATCGTATACTGCGGCAAAAGTAATTCATACAGGGCAACTGTTTATCTTCCAAGGAGAACAATCATGGTAAATAAAGTCATACTTATCGGTAACCTGGGCGCTGATCCCGAGATCAGATACACCCAGAGCGGCACCGCCGTCGCTACCCTCCGGCTGGCCACCACCGAGAAATTCAAGGGCAAGGACGGCCAGATGCAGGATCAGACGGAATGGCACCGGGTTGTCGCCTGGTCCCGGCTGGCGGAGATCTGCGGAGAATACCTCCACAAAGGCTCGAAAGTCTATATCGAGGGTAAAATCCAGACCAGAAAGTGGACGGATCAGAACGGCAACGAAAAATACACCACTGAGATCATCGCCCGGGACATGAAGATGCTCAGTCCCCGGGGCGGCGGCTCCGAGCAGGAGTCCTATGGCGGCTATCAGGATTCCTCGTTCCCGGAACCTCCATCGGGAATGGTGGGCACCGGTGAGGACGTACCGTTCTAGAGATTGTCCCGCCCAGGAGAAAGACACGGAATTTCATCGTGTTGAAGGCCGGCCGGCGGAGCCTGGCAAACCCTTTTCCTGCAGGACCGGCCTTGACCTGCTCTCCGAACATTCCTATTGTCATGAGAAGAAAGGAATGCGGGGGATTCCGCTTTTCTTTCACTTCAAGTGAAGCCCTGATCAATACGAGAAAACTGTTGAACGGCAATGGAATATTACGACATACTTGGTGTATCAAAAACGGCGACGCCGTCAGAGATAAAGAAAGCCTACAGAAAACTGGCCCTGCAATTTCATCCTGATAAAAACAACGGAGACAAGGCCGCCGAGGAGAAATTCAAGGAGATCAGCGAGGCTTATGCCGTTCTATCAGATCCTGAGAAAAAAAAGCAGTACGATACCTTTGGCTCAACGCAGTTTCACCAGCGTTATTCGCAAGAGGATATTTTCCGCAATTTCGATATCAATGACATCCTGCGGCAGTTCAACTTCGGCGGGGGACAGCAGAATGTCCACTTCCGCTCCGGCATGGGCGGGAACGGCGGCAGGTTCTCATTTTTCGGGCAGGACATGGGCGGCGGCTGCGGCTCCGGCAATTGCGCCCAACCGGCCAAGGGCCAGGATCTGACCTACCAGATAATCGTGAGCCTGGAAGATGTCATGAACGGGGCCGAACGCAACATCACTCTGCGCACCAACGGCGCCGCCCAGAATGTCAGCGTCAAGATCCCCAAGGGGATCGAGGCCGGCAAAAAACTGCGGTTGAAGGAAAAAGGCGGCGACTCGCCGGCCGGCGGCCCGCGGGGAGATCTCTTTCTGAAGGTCGATATCGCCCCTCACGATCGATTTACCCGCGAGGGCGACGACCTGGTTATCGAAAAGCTGGTTTCCTTCAGTGAGGCCTGCCTCGGCACCAAGGTCGAGGTCGAGACGATCGACGGCAAGAAGTTCGTCGTTACCATCCCGCCGGCCTCGGTCAATGAATCGAGGCTGCGCCTGAAAGGACACGGCCTGCCGGCAGGTCCGCTGGGTGAACGTGGCGATCTCTACGTCAAACTCGGGGTGGCGGTGCCGAAGGAGATGACCGAGGAGCAGGAACTCCTCATCCGCGATCTGCAGAAAATCGGCCTCTGACCGCCTGAAATGACGGGCGGGGGGATGCAAAAAGCCTCCAGGGAGATCGTACCAGCGGTCTCCCTGGAGGCTTTTTGTTTTTTGCGAAAAACTTTGCCGCTTAGTAATGCTGATCGGCAAAGGCCAGCCAGCCGCCGGAGGCGACGAGGTCTCGATCGAGACTGTTCAGCTGAAAGACGCAGGTAACCGGGACCTGGCCGGGGGAGTCCGAGAGGGCCGTCATGGTGTTCTGCTGCAGGTCAACCTTGACTTCGATATTGCCCTGCATGGCAAAGAGCAGATCAAGGCTGGCCTTTTCCAACTCGATCGCCAGGATGCCGCAGTTGAACATGTTCTGCCGGAAGATGCGGGCGAAGCTCTCGGCGATGATGACATTGATGTCATTGACCTCGAAGGCCCAGACCGCATGTTCGCGCGAGGAGCCGCAGCCGAAGTTGGCCCGGCTGACCACCACCCTCGCCTGCTGCATGGCCGGGGAGTGGGCCTCAAAAGGTCTGCCGTCGAGCAGGAGGTCCTCCAGCAGATGGAGTTTTAAAGCTGTTTTGGAGATCTCGGTGAGGTATTTCGCCGGGATGATCTCGTCGGTATTGATATCGTTCCTGTCCAGGAAAATCGCTGGACCGCCAAATTCTTTCATAATGTTAACCTCGTATTCGGGATCAAAGATAGGTTCTCGGGTCGGTGATCACGCCGCTGATGGCCGCGGCGGCGGCGGAGAGGGGGCTCATCAGGTGGACCATGCCTCCTTTGCCCATGCGGCCGTTGAAGTTGCGGTTGGTGGTTGAGGCGCAGACCTCGTTTTCAGCCAGGACGCCTGAACTCATGCCCAGGCAGGCGCCGCAGGTCGGGTTGAGCACGCAGAATCCCGCATCCATGAATATCCTGATAAGCCCTTCATCGAGGGCCTGGCTGAATATCTTCGGGGTGGCGGGGGTGACGATGCCCCTTACGCCGGCGGCAAGCCTGCGGCCCTTGAGCAGCTGGGCGGCGTCGCGCAGGTCCTCGATCCGGCCGTTGGTGCAGGAGCCGATATAGATCTGGTTGATCGGGGTGCCGGCCATTTCGCCGATGTCCTTGACCTGGTCGGGCTTAAAGCCGAAGGTGACCTGGGGGGCGAGACCGGTGACTTCCATTTCGATGGTCTCGACATAGCGGGCGTCGGGATCCGAGTGCCATCTGGCGAAATCGGCGACGGCGGCCTCGATATCCTGATAGTCCCCCTGGATGAAGGGCCAGAGATATTCGGCGGTGACCCGATCGGGCAGGCAGATGCCGCAGGTGGCCCCGGCCTCGACCGCCATGTTGCAGATGGTCATCCTGGCCGACATGTTCATGGCCTCGACAACAGGTCCGACAAACTCGATCACCCTGTCCGTGGCGCCGTTCACCGTCAGCCTCTTGATGATGGCGAGGATGACGTCCTTGGCGCTGACACCGCTCCCCAACTCGCCGCTGATGGCAATCTTCATGGTCTGCGGCCTCCTGAAGGAACAGACCCCCTTGTAGATGCCGACCTCGAGATCGGTGGTGCCGACGCCGGCGGCGAAGGCCCCGAAGGCGCCGTGCGTACAGGTGTGCGAGTCACCCATGATGACGGTGTAGCCGGGGCGGACGAAGCCTTTTTCCGGAAAGAGGGCGTGGCAGACCCCGTTTGCACCGATATCGAAAAAGTCCTTGATGCCGTGCCGCTTTGCCCAGTCGCGCATGATCTTGCCCTGGGTGGCGGTCTTTGAATCCTTGGCCGGCGTGACATGATCGATAACCGCCTTGATCCTGGTCGGGTCAAAGACCCTGTCCATCCCCTTCTCGACAAGATCCATGATGGCGATGGGGGTGGTTATTTCATGGCACATGACAACGTCGAGGTTGAGCACCATGTTTTCGGGAGACGGTGTGTCCCGAAGATGCGCCTCAAATATCTTTTCAGCGATAGTCTTTCCCATTGATGAACTCCGGAGTAAAAAAATGCAGGGTATCGGTAAACGATAAGTTCGGTTTGAATAAACCGGCAATACATGCTTATATTGTTACGAAACGATCAGGAACCTGCTATTTTACCCGAAAATTGATGCAGTTGCGAGTCCATATTTTTCGCCGGCCCATAGGAACCTGACGATCATGCCGTTTCCTTTTGTCCAAGCCAGGAGATCAATCGCCATGCCGATACTTTATTCCCTGTTTTCGATACTTCTCGCCTCGTTGCTGTGGGCTCCAGCTGCCCAGGCCGCACACGGCATTACGCTCTCCGACAGTCTCAAGTATCCGGTAACATTTCAACATGTGGAATATGTTTCGCCCGAAGCCAGGAAAGGAGGCAGGGTCGTTCTCCACAGCATCGGCAGTTTTGACCAGATGAACCCCTTCACCCTGAAGGGGACCGCGCCTTTCGGTCTCGACATCTTCGCCTTCGAATCGCTGGCCGAGGGCAGTCTTGATGAGCCCTTCGCCATGTATGGCCTGGTCGCAAAAGACATCGAGATTGCCGCAGACCAGCTCTCGGTCGTCTTCACGCTGAACGATCAGGCGAGATTTTCCGATGGCAGCCCGGTGACGGTCGATGATATAGCCTTTTCCCTTGCCACCCTCAAGAGCGATAAGGTTCATCCATTCTATTCCTATTATTACAAGGATATCGTCGGATCGGATGTGCTTGATGAGAAGAGGATACGGTTCCGTTTCAGCCAGGTCAACCGGGAGCTGTTCATGATTGCCAGCCAGATTCCGGTTTTGTCGAAGGCCTTCTATAGCAAATACGGCTTTGGCGAAGAGACCGGCACGAAGGACATGTTGAGGCCGCCGGTCACCAGCGGGCCATATCTCGTATCCAGCGTCAATCCCGGAAAATCGATTACCTATAAACGCAATCCGGATTACTGGGCCAGGGAACATCCGATCAGGAAGGGGATGTACAATTTTGACGAGATCATCGTCAAATACTACAAGGACCCGGTGGTGGCGCTCGAGGCCTTCAAGGCGGGAGAGTTCGATTTCATGATGGTGAACATCGCCAAACAGTGGGTTCGGGACATGCAAGGGGAAAAATTCGCCCCGGGCGGCATAGTCAAGAAGATCTTTCCCCATTCGAACAATGCCGGGATGCAAGGCTTTCTGATGAATACCAGGAAAACACTGTTCGCTGATCGCCGGGTGCGTGAGGCGATGGGCCTGGCCTTTGATTTCGAATGGACCAACAGGTCTCTGTTCTTCGGTCAGTACACCCGCAGCCACTCCTTTTTCAGCAACTCATACCTTGCCGCTACCGGTCTGCCTGCCGGCCGGGAGCTGGCCCTGCTGGAACCGTTTCGCGATCAGCTGCCGCCGGAGGTCTTCACGAAGCCGCTTACGGCCCCGACGACTGAAGGAAAGACCGGCCTGCGCGACAACCTGCTCCGGGCCAAAGAGCTTCTTGCCGAGGCCGGCTGGACGATCAGGGACGGAGTGCTGAAAAATCCGGCGAATCAGACCTTCAGCTTCGAAATCCTCCTCTCGTCCGCCACCTTTGAACGGGTCATGGCCCCCTATGTCAAGAACCTGGAAAAACTCGGTATGCAGGTGCGTTACCGGACCATCGACCCGACCCTCTACGAAGAGCGGCTGCAGAGGTTTGATTTTGACATGATCGTCCATGTCTATGGACAATCGCAGTCACCGGGTAACGAACAGCGGAATTTCTGGCACTCCGAGGCCGCGCAGAGGAACGGGTCGAACAACTATGCCGGCATCACCTCTCCGGTCGTCGATCATCTGGTGGAAAAGATTATCTACGCCACAACACAGGAAGAGCTGACCGCAGCCTGCAAGGCCCTCGACCGGGTGCTCTGGTACGGCTACTATCTCGCACCCAACTGGTATGCGGATGGGCATCGGCTCAGCTACTATGAAAAGTTTCATCAACCTGACAAATTACCCTTGTATTATAATTACATCCAACTGCTGATGACCTGGTGGGCAAAGGAAGCAAGTCGCTGACCGGAGGGGTAATCCTCGATATTACACATGGCTACCTGTCGAATAGCCAGGCCTGCAGTCTAAATATCCGTTTCTTTGTCGGAAAACCTGCTTTTTCCCTTGACTATCGGATTTTTTATCTGATATGACATTATTACGTTCCCGAGATATCAGGAACAATGCTTGAGTGAGGGCGATGCCCGTATTTCATTGACAGGAAGGGAGTGTCTTGTCGCTACACTGGAGGTTGGTTGTATGTCTGAACGTGTGAAGGGAAAAGTGAAATGGTTTAATGCAAGCAAGGGATACGGATTTTTGGAAAGGCCGGATGGCGAAGCCGATGTCTTCGTGCACTTCAGCGCCATCCAGGGGGAGGGATTCAGAAGCCTCGAAGAAGGCGAACCGGTGGAGTTTTCGGTGGCCAAGACCGATAAGGGCCTGCAGGCCGAAAATGTGAGCAAGGTCGCCTGACGACACCCAAGAGGATTTCTAACCCCGGTTGGCAGCAGGCTGTCAACCGGGGTTTTTTTATGCGGGGCAAAGGCTGCGGCTGACCCGCCGGCCATTGAGGCAGGGCCTGAAACGGGGAAATTACGATGAGCACGTGCAGGATATATCTCGGGTCGCTGGCTGAGACACGACATTTTGGCGAAAAGCTTGGTGAACTGGCCCTGCCTGGCGATTTAATCTGCCTGGATGGCGATCTCGGCGCCGGCAAAACGACCCTCACCCAGGCCATCGCGAGAGGCCTGGGTGTCCCCGAGTCCTGTTATGTTACCAGCCCTTCTTTCGCCATTTTTCATGAATATCCGGGAAGAATCCCCCTCTATCATATGGATTTTTATCGCCTGCGGGATGTTTCCGAGGTTGAAGACCTGGGGGTTGAAGAATATTTCTATCTCTCAGGTCTGACTGTGATAGAATGGTCCGACCGCGGCGGGGACCTGCTGCCGGCCGATCGCCTGCAGCTGTGGTTGGAAAACCCGGGTGATGACAGCAGGAACGTTCAATGTACATTCTCCCGGAACTGGGAGGCGCGCCTGGCGAGTCTGCTGCAGGAGCATCCCGAGTTCCTCGCCGCAGGGGATGCGCCATCGCCCGGGCGCCCCTGAAATTTCTTTATTCCGACTTCTTTTCGCGGCCATGCGTCTCAAGAGAAGACTGATCCACGGTTTTTATCTTGACGCAATGCGCATGGCAGTTCATTATTGTGCGTGCGTCACTGATGGCAGCCTCCTGTAGTCCGCCTTGACCCCCACTGTAGTCCTGTTTGCAACTGGAATCCCACCGCAGCGCGATAAAGGCCTGCAATGCACGCCGCGTATAATCAAAATTAACCAGAAATCAAATAAATACATGAAAACGAGTATGCTTGTTTTTGAGGATTGCCTGAAGACCTTCACCACTGACCAGGACAAGGCGATACGGCCTGAAGACACCCTCAAGAGGTTTTATGCAAAGGTCAAGGATCTCGACTGCGTGATCCTCAACGAGGTCAAACGGATTGACAACGGTCGGCTCGATATCCCGGTGTATTTCAGTATCTGCGGTGACGATGCCCGGGCCCTCACCGGCACTAAGAAGCAGATGGGCAAGGGCGCCTCGCCCATCCAGGCTGAGGCCTCCGCCTGTATGGAACTCGCCGAGCGGTTTTCATTCTTCTCGTTCAAGAGTAACCCCGCCAACTTCATCAGGGGCGATTATCAGGCCATGCGTCGAGCCGGTCACCCTGTGCTGGATATCGACCTGCTGCTGAAATCGGTGCATGACGACCGTACGGAGAGAGGCCTTCTTGAGGCAATGCTTGAAGATATCCCCATGCAATGGGCCTGGGCCACCAATATCAGCCGCGGGGAAGAGGTGCTGGTGCCTTTTTCCTGGTTCTTTACGATCAATGAATTCAACGGCCCCTCCGCCGGCAATACCCTCGAAGAGGCCGCCCTGCAGGGCATCTGCGAGATTGTCGAACGCCATGTATGCTCCCTTGTCAACCACCATCACCTGCCGACCCCGGCGATAGATCCCGATTCGGTCAAGGACCCCGTGGCAGTTGAGCTGCTGGAGAAATTCCGGAAGAACGGCATCGAGCTCCATCTCCACGATTTCAGCCTCGATACCGGCATCTGCACGGTCGCGGCCCTGGCCATCGATCGTTCGACCTTTCCCGAAAAAAGCGAGATCGTCTATACCGCCGGCACCACGCCGAACCCGGAGAAGGCCTTGATCCGGGCGGTGACCGAAGTCGCCCAGCTGGCCGGAGATTTCAATACCGGCTCGAACTACGTGGCCTCCGGCCTGCCGAAACCGCTCGGCATGGAGGAGGTCGCTTATCTGAGCGGACCCGCCGCCCGCATCCGGATCGAGGAGATGGCCGATCTCTCCGACAATAATATCAGGGTCGAGATTGAACACTGCCTCGCTGCCCTGAAGAATATCGGCATGGAAGTGCTGATGATCGATGTGCGGCATGAGAAACTCGATATACCCGCCCTCTACACCATCGTTCCCGGCGCCCATTTCCGCGAGCGGTCGATGATCCGGGATGTCGGGCTGTTCTCCGCCAAACTGGTTGAGGAACTCATTCACGACCCGGAAGATAAGGAGAAGAAATTCCGGCAGATGGAAAATCTCCTGCCGGAGGCCTATTACCTGGCGTTTTACCGGGGACGCAACGCCCTCAAGACGGGGGCCTGCGAGGAGGCCCTCGGTCATTTCGACCAAGCCCTTAGTCTTTCGCCCGAGGCCGAAGATCTGCCCTATATCTTTTCCTACAAGGGCAGCTGCCTGAAGGAACTGGGACGCTACGGCGAGGCCATCGAAGTCCTGCGACAGGGGCTTGCCGAGGATGAAGAACGCCCGGACCTCCATAACCTGATCGGTGTCTGTCTGTTCAAACAGGATCGCTACGAGGAGGCGATAGGCCACTTCCACCGCGCCGTGGCCCTCAATCCCGCCTCGGGCATCGATTATGCCAATCTCGGCGTCAACTATAAGCGTCTGGGCCGGCACGACGAAGCAATTCAGTTCTTCACCGTTGCCCTGACCCTCGACCCGTCGCTCGATTTTGCCAGGGACCAGATGGCTGAGCTCGTACGGAAAAAGAACGGATATTCAATTGAATAATGGCTAGTTGCCGGTATTTACCAATAAAACGGGAAAGACCGGCAGGGCAGGGCGGCACGAATTGCCGTTTGCCTTCAACCCGGCGGTGTGATATCTTCCCTTTTCCGGTGCGAAAAGGGGCCGAGCCAATTTCCCTGAACGAGTGGATAGAAACAGATGACAATCGCAATTCTCTCGGTCACGACGGGAGGAAGAAGGCTGGCCGAAAAGATTGCCGGGGTACTGGGGGACGAGGCGGTCATCCCGGCCGGCAGGGCAACGGTTGAGACGCTTCAGGAGGCCTGGACCTCCTGTGAGGCCCTGGTCTGTGTGATGTCGGCCGGTATTGTGGTCCGGTCGATCGGTCCCCTCTGCCGGGACAAGTATACCGACCCCTGTGTCGTGGTCCTGGACGAGGAGGGACGCCATGTCATCAGCCTCATCTCCGGACATCTCGGCGGCGGCAACGAACTTGCCCGGCGTATCGCGGAGATCACCGGGGGCGAAGCGGTCATCACCACCAGTTCCGACACCCTCGGCAGGACTGCGCTCGACCTGTGGGTTGAGAAAAATCGCCTGCTGCTCCGCTCGGATCGCAAAAAAATGACAACGACTGCGGCAAAACTGGTCAATACCGGGTCAATCGGCCTGTACAGCGATGATGAATGCACGAACCTGCCGGAAGATTTTCATCGAGTCGCCGGATCGGAACAGGCCGACATCATCGTGACCTGCCGTGACAGTCAGCTGCATGATGCCCTGTACCTCTCTCCCCGTAATCTTATCATTGGCATCGGCTGCAACCGGGGAACTCCGGTCGCGGACATCGAGGCCGCAGTTGATGAGACCTGCCGGATCCACGACCTGCATCGGCGATCGATATTCGGCTGTGCCACTATCGATGCCAAGATCAGTGAACCCGGCCTGCTGCAGTACGCCGAAAAGCATAGCCTGCCGCTGCATTTTTTCAGCAAGGAACAGTTGAACAGGGTAGAGGGAATACAGATATCGCCTTACGCCATGGCCGCAGTCGGAGCCATCGGGGTGGCCGAACCGGCTGCCATGCTGGCAGCGGCATACGGAGCGACCCCGGGAAGGTTGCTCATCGGGAAAATGAAATGGAAAGATGTGACGACGGCAGTGGCAGCACAGAAAATGGTCTTCAAGGGATGATTTCGGTAGTCGGCACCGGACCGGGAGGTCCGGAGCATATCACTCCGGCCGTGGCGGCCTGCATCAGGGCTGCCGACATCGTCATCGGCTACAGCACCTATCTCGACCTGGTTACCAACCTGCTTGCCGACAAGGAGGTTATCTCCTCGTCGATGATGCAGGAGGTCGCCCGCTGCCGCCGGGCCTTTGATCTGGCCGAGGCAGGCCGGCGGGTGGTCATGGTCTCGGGGGGAGATCCTGGCATCTATGCCATGGCCGGTCTCCTCTTCGAGATCGCCATGGAGCGGAACTCCAAACTCGATATCGAGGTGATTCCGGGGATCGCCGCCATCAACAGCTGCGCTGCCCGGCTCGGGGCGCCGCTCATGCATGATTTCGCCGCGGTCAGCCTGTCCGACCTCCTCACTCCCTGGGATACCATTGAGCGTCGCCTGCACGCCGCCGCCTCGGCCGATTTTGTCATCGCCATCTACAACCCGAAATCAAAGAAGCGCACCGAACACATCGTCAAGGCCAGGGAGATCCTCCTGCACTACAGAAGCCCGTCCACCCCGGTGGGGATCGTCAGGGCGGCTACCCGTGCTGACGAGAGCATCCTGCTGACCGATCTGGAGCATATGCTCAGCGCCGAAATCACCATGCAGACGACCATCATCGTCGGCAACAGCCACACCTTTTCCTGGCGCGGCAGGATGATCACGCCCCGCGGCTACAAGGGCAAATACCTTCTGGCCGAGCAAGGAGGCGAAGGGCAGTGAGCAGGGTAAAGCGGCTCTATCTCCTGCGGCACGGCCGGACGGCCGCCGGACCGCGGTACATCGGGGCCACGGACCTGCCGCTTGCGCCGGAGGGGATGGAGGACATCACGCGAATCGCTCCCTATCTCCACCGGCAGCAGATCGACTGTGTCCGTTGCAGTCCGCTGCTGCGCTGCCGCCAGACCCTGGAGATCCTCGGGCTCGACGGGACGCCGGAGATCGTAGACGACCTGCGGGAGGTCGACTTCGGCGGCTGGGAGGGACTGACCTTCGCCGAAATATGTGCACAGGACGCTGCGGCCGTCGACCGCTGGGCCCGCTGGTCGGAGAATTTTTCCTTCCCCGAGGGCGAGAGTATCCGGGATTTTCTCAAACGGATCGACAACATAAAAAAAATGGTGCTGGAGGGGCCGGGGGAGCATCTGCTGCTGATCAGCCATGGCGGGGTCATCCGTCAGCTTGTCTGTTCCTGCCTTGGCCTTGGGCCGGAGAACTACCTTCTCTTTGACGTCCAGCCTGGCCTCTGCGCCGTGATCGATCTCCACCCGGCCGGCGGCATCCTCGCCGGTCTCAACCAGGGCGGGAATTAGGATGGGAAGTCTGATCATCGTCACCGGCGGGGCCCGCAGCGGCAAGAGTGCCTATGCCCTGCAGCGCGGAGAGCAGATTGCCGGGACACGGCATTTTCTCGCGACCTGTCCGGTAACCGATGCCGAAATGTCCCTTCGTATCGACCGTCATCGGCGGGAACGACAGGGCCGCGGCTGGCGGAGCATCGAAGAGGAGACCGATATCGCCGGCCGCATTAAGGCCATCGAAGAGGCCGGCCCGATCCTGATCGACTGTCTCACCCTCTGGCTGAATAATCTTCTTTACCGGGCCGAGTTAGAGCGGGTGAGCTTTGATGAAAAGGACGTGGCCGGGGAATGCCAGCGGCTGCTGCTGGCGGTGGCAGACCACCGGGGAACGGTGATCTGTGTCACCAACGAGGTCGGCATGGGTATCGTGCCGGACAATCCGTTGGCCCGGCACTACCGGGATCTGGTCGGCTGCTGCAACCGGCTTCTCGCCGCCGGCGCCGACGAGGTGGTGCTGGTGAGCTGCGGTATACCGCTGTTCTTGAAAACAACCGACCGGCAAACAGACTGATCGACTCATTTATCACCTCATTTTACAGGACAGGGACGATATGGGAGCATTGGAACGAACTCTGGAACAGATTTATCCGCAGGACACCGATTACCGGCAGCAGGCAAAAGAAAGACTTGACCAGCTGGCCCTGCCGCACTGGGCCCTGGGTGATCTGATGGACCTGGCGATCAATCTCGCCGGCATGACCCGCTCGATGCACCCGCCGGTCGGCCGCAAGGCGATCGTGACAATGGCCGGCGACCACGGGGTGACCGATGAAGGCGTCAGTAAATTCCCCAAGGAGGTCACCCCGCAGATGGTCCACAACTTCGTCAACGGCGGGGCCGGCATCAATGCCCTGGCCCGCCAGGCCGGGGCGAAGGTATTTGTCGTGGATATGGGTGTTGCCGCCGACCTCCGGGAACTTGTCGAGACTGGCAAGATCATCAATAAAAAGGTGGCCTTGGGGACCGACAATATCGCCGTCGGTCCGGCCATGAGCCCGGCCATGGCCAGGAGGGCTGTCGAATCGGGGATTGATGTCGCCATGCAGTTGGCCGGCGATTATGATATCTTCGGTACCGGCGATATGGGCATCGGCAACACCACGCCTTCCACGGCCATTGCCGCGGTCTGCACGGGGAAATCGGTGGATGAGCTGACCGGCCGGGGAACCGGCCTGGACGATGAGCAGCTGCAACACAAAATCAGGGTCATAAAAAAAATACTTACGGTAAACAGGCCGGATCCGAAAGATGGTCTCGATATCCTGGCCAAAGTCGGCGGCTTTGAGATAGGCGGTATCGCAGGCCTCATCCTCGGGGCTGCCGCCCAGAAAAAACCGGTCTTAATCGATGGCTTCATCTCCACTGCCGGCGCCCTGATCGCCTGCAAAATCGAACCGTTTGTCCGCGATTATCTCATCTTTTCACACCGTTCGGTGGAACCGGGACACCGCTTCATGCAGGAGATGCTGGGATGCACCCGACCCCTGCTTGATCTCAATTTCAGGCTCGGCGAGGGGACCGGCGCGGCGATGGCGATGAATCTGGTCGAAGGAGCCGTGGCCATTCTCACCGAGGTGGCGACCTTCGCCGAAGCCGCGGTGGCCGGGGCCGACAAGTAGGTTTGAGATTCTGCGGAAAAGAGCCCAGATGCCGTCATTGCAATCTCCAATTCTGTGCATCCTGGCCGCCCTGCGGTTCCTGACGGTCCTGCCGGTTCGCCATGGGATGGCCGACGACGGCCGCTATTTTGCCGGCAGCCTGTTCTATTTTCCGCTGATCGGCCTGGCCATCGGCCTTCTCACCGCCCTGGCGGCCACCCTGCTGGGTTTCATCCTGCCTCAGGCCGTGGTCGCCCTGTTTGCAATCGTCATGCTGGCCGGCATATCAGGTTTTCTGCATATCGACGGCCTGGCCGATACTGCCGACGGCCTGTTGAGCAGCCGCCCGAGAGAGCAGAAACTGGTGATCATGCGCGACAGCCGGACGGGGGCGATGGGTGTGACCGCCATTATCGTGGTCCTGCTCGGGAAATATGCCGCGTTGGCCTCGGCAGGGGCGGTTCTTTTACCGGCGGCACTGGTGCTCATGCCACTGGCCGGTCGCTGCGTCCAGGTCTTTTCGATGGCATTGCTTCCCTATGCCCGGCCGGAAGGGGGTCTGGGGGCCTTGTTCTATTCGCGGAAAACCCGGATGGCGGCCGGGGCTTCGGCTCTCATGCTGCTGATGGTCCTCTTCCTCTTCAGCCGGTTTGCATGGCTTCACTGGCAGATCGTTGCGGCTATCGGGATCGCCCTGGCCGGCACCGTCCTGCTCTTTTCCGTCTGGTGCAGAAAGAGTCTCGGCGGGGCTACCGGAGACACCCTTGGCGCAGTCTGCGAACTGAGCGAACTGATGGTGGCGGTCGCCATGACTATTCGTGTATCCTGAGCAGATCAGGATCCAAACCGTTTTTTCGACAGGCATTCGGCAAAGGCAGACCGGTATGGATGACAGTACGGAGCGAAGCAAAGAGGCAGACAGTGGCAGATGACAGGCAGGCACCGCCCCTGGGACATGGCGGCAATATCCACGCCTTCCGGCGGGCGATGAAAGAGGGCGATATCATCGATTTCAGCGCCAACATCAACCCGCTGGGACCGCCGGAATGGCTGCGGCAGGTGCTCAGCCGGGCGGTAGAGGACCTTGGCCACTATCCCGACCCCGACTGCCATGACCTCGTCCAATCCATAGCCGCGCACGGCGATTATCCCGACTCCTGCATCGTCCCCGCTAACGGATCCACCGAACTGCTCTATCTCCTGCTGCGGCTCCTGCCCTGCCGGCGGGTGCTCATTCCCGCCCCGGCCTATATCGACTATGCCCGGGCCGCAGGACTTGCCGGCAAACCTGCTGAAATTGTCCCGATGACGGAACAGGACGGTTTTCGCCTTGATCCGGTCCGCCTGGCAGGCCTTATCCGGCCGGGCGATCTGGTAATAATCGGCAGTCCCAACAACCCCACCGGGGCCATGGTCGAGGCCACCGTCATCACTGGTCTCGCCGGTGATTTTCCGGGGGCCGATTTCCTGATCGATGAGGCCTTTCTCGATTTCGTGCCGGATGGGCAGTCGGTGGGGGGCAGAGCCGAAAATATCCATACCCTCAATTCCCTGACAAAATTTTACGCCATCCCCGGCCTTCGTCTCGGATTCGGGGTCTTTCCCGAACGGATTGCCGGACTCCTGCGGGAGAATCTGCCGCCCTGGACGGTCAACAGCCTGGCCCAGGCCATCGGCGCCAGAGCCCTGCAGGATCGGGACTACCAGGACCGGACGCGGGCGGCATGCCTGCGGCTGCGCGGCGATTTCGCCGAAAAACTCGGCGAGTTTGTCGACCTGCAGGTGTTCCCGGCGACGGCCAACTATCTCTTTCTCCGCCTCAGCGGGCGGATGAACTCGCAGGAGCTGGCCGCAAGGCTCTCGGCCCAGGGGCTGCTGATCCGTCGCTGCGACAACTACGCCGGCCTCGACAGCTCCTATATCCGTCTGGCCGTGCGTACGGAGACCGAGAACGGACGACTCCTGGCAGCCCTGGCCGACATCCTCGAGGGCAAAAGCCGTCATGTTCCGCCGAAGAAGAAGGCCGGGAGCCTGATGTTCCAGGGCACCTCCTCGAATGCCGGCAAATCGGTGCTGACCGCCGCCCTCTGCCGGATCCTGCTGCAGGACGGCGTACGGGTGGCCCCCTTCAAGGCCCAGAACATGTCGCTCAACTCGTTTGTCACCCTGCAGGGCGAGGAGATGGGCCGGGCGCAGGTGGTCCAGGCCCAGGCCTCGCGCCTCGACCCCGATGTCAGGATGAACCCGGTCCTGCTCAAACCCAGCTCCGACACCGGCAGCCAGGTCATTGTCCGAGGGCGGCCGGTGCGCAGCATGTCGGTGAACCAGTATACGGCCTTCAAAAGCGAGGCCTGGGATGTGGTCACCGCCTGCTACGACAGCCTGGCCGACGAATATCAGGCGATTGTCCTCGAGGGGGCCGGCTCGCCCGGCGAGATCAACCTCAAGCATCATGACATTGTCAACATGCGCATGGCCCGCTACGCCGACAGCCCGGTGCTGCTGGTCGGCGATATCGACCGCGGCGGGGTCTACGCCTCCTTTGTCGGCACCATGGAGGTGCTGGCCGAATGGGAACGGCAAATGGTCGCCGGATTCGTCGTCAACCGCTTCCGTGGCCAGGCCTCGCTGCTCGATTCCGCCCATCGCTATCTTCGCGAGCATACCGGCCGCGAGGTTTTCGGCGTTGTCCCGTATTTTCACGATCTTGATCTGCCGGAAGAGGATTCGGTGTCGTTCAAGGAAGGCATTTATCAACGCCTGCGGCCGGAATCCCCCCATGTCGAGATCGCGGTCGTCAGTCTGCCGCATATCTCCAATTTCACCGACCTCGAACCCTTCCTGGCCGAACCGGATGTCCATCTCCGGGTAGTCACCAGGCTTGTCGAGCTGGGCGACCCGGATGCGGTTATCCTGCCGGGCTCAAAGAATGTCATCGGCGATCTCCGCTTCCTCCGGGATTCCGGTTTTGCCGAGGCGATCGGGCGTCTGGCGGAACGCGGCCGGGTTATCGTCGGAGTCTGCGGCGGCTATCAGATGCTCGGCCGGAAAATAGAGGACCCTCACGGGCTTGAATCGACTGACAGGGAGGCCGCAGGACTCGGTCTGCTCGATGTCGTCACCGACCTGAAGGAGAACAAGACCCTGCTGCGCCGACGGGGGGTGCACCTGCCCTCGGCCCTTGAGGTCAGCGGTTATGAAATCCATCATGGCATCTCATCGGGTTCCCTGCCTTCCGCCCTGCAGTTTACAGACGGCTGCTGCTGCGGCGCGGTCGGCTCTGACGGCCGTATCTGGGGCAGCTATCTGCACGGGATCTTCGACGAAGACCTGTTTCGGCGCTGGTTCATCGATGATCTGAGAAAGGGCAGGGGACTTGCAGCGACCGGAATCGTCCTCGCCCCCTACAGCCTCGAGGCCGCCTTTGACAGACTGGCGGCGAGGGTGCGGCAGAGTCTTGACATGGAGAAGATCTATGCCCTGCTTCGTCTGTAGGATGGCTGGCACGGCGGCGGACCGATACTGATGTTCTACGCGATCCAGGTCCTCATCGCTTATTTACTCGATCTGCTGCTCGGCGATCCCCGCTCCCTGCCGCATCCTGTGCGGTTGATCGGCTGGTTCTGCAGCCGCTGCGAGGGGTTTTTCCGAGCCAGGACGGGCAACGCCGCAGCTGCCGGTACCCTGACGGTTGCCGCCGTGCTGTCGGCGACCGCAACCTCGGCAATGCTGACGCTCCTGGCGCTAGCGGCGATTTCGCCGTGGCTTGCCGATCTGGCGGCGGTGATCCTGCTGTATACCTGCCTGGCCGCCCGCGATCTGGCCGGACACAGCCGTGAGGTGTATCACCGTCTGCAGGCAGGGGACCTGCCGGCGGCGAGGAAGGCCGTGGCGATGATCGTCGGCCGGGAGACCGCGTCCCTCGACAGGGAAGGGGTCAGCCGGGCCGCCGTCGAGACGGTCGCCGAGAACACCGTCGACGGCGTGACCGCCCCGATATTCACCGGTATCTGCTGCAGCCTGCTGGCACCCATGGCCGGCCTCGGCGCCATCGAGCTGACTGCGGTCGGCGCCCTGCTCTACAAGGCGGCCAACACCATGGATTCGATGTTCGGCTATAAGAACGACCACTATCTTCGATTCGGGATGGCGGCGGCCCGGCTCGACGATGTCCTGAATTATCTGCCGGCCAGACTGACTCCTCTCTTTCTCGTCCTGGCGGCTGCGGTGCTGAGGCTTGACTGGCGTGGGGCGGCAAGGATCTTTTTCCGCGACCGCCTCTGTCATGCCAGCCCCAACGCCGGCCACCCCGAGGCGGCGGTGGCCGGGGCCCTCGGGGTCAGGTTGGGCGGTCCGTCGAGATATTTCGGGAGCGTGGTGGAAAAACCGTTTATCGGCGACGACCTGCGGCCTATTCAGGCGGAGGACATCCTCAGGACCAACAGGCTGATGTACCTCGGTTCTCTGCTCCTCATCGTCTTCCTGCTCGGCTGCAGGTATCTGCTGGTGGAGGGATAAATGATGGACTGTTCCGCCTTTGTCATCGCGGCAACGAAAAGCGGCTCCGGCAAGACCCTCTTGACCCTCGGCATCATGGCCGCCCTGGTGCGGCGAGGTCTGCGGGTACAGCCGTTCAAATGCGGCCCGGATTTCATCGACCCGACCCTGCATAAGATGGTGGCAGGCAGCACCTCCCGCAATCTCGATCTGTTCATGATGGGAGCCGACTGCTGCCGGCAGACCTTCGCCCGGTCTTCGGAGGGCAGCGACGTCCAGGTGATCGAAGGGGTGATGGGCCTCTTCGACGGCAGTATGGCCAGCACCGCCGCCTTGGCGAAGACCCTTGACCTGCCGGTGCTCTTGATCGTCGACGCCCGTTCGGCAGCCGAGAGCGTCGCCGCCGTGATCAAGGGCTTCGAGGTCTTCGATCCCGCCCTGCGGCTGTGCGCGGTCGTCCTCAACCAGACCGGTTCGGAGCGGCATGTCCGGCTGATCCGGGATGCCATGGCAGGCTCCTGCACTACCGGCTTTCTCGGGGCCTTTCCCCGGAATGCCGCTTTCGCCATGCCGGAGAGGCATCTCGGTCTCCACATGGGTGATGAACAACCCCTGTCGACAGGGCAGCTCGACAACCTGGCTGCGGCCGTCGAAGAGCATATCGACCTTGACACATTGCTGCGGCGCAGCCGCCGGGCGAAGCCGCCGGCACCGGCAAAGGACGATATGGCCAGGCCGGCAAAAAGACTGCGCCTGGCGGTCGCCCGCGACGCAGCCTTCTCCTTCTACTATGAGGACAACCTCGATATCCTTTACCGGGCCGGTTTCGATCCGGTCTTCTTCAGCCCGCTGGCCGACGCGTCCCTGCCGGCAGGGACTGACGCCGTCTACATCGGCGGCGGTTATCCTGAACTGCACGCCGGCAGCCTGGGCGCCAACACCTCCATGAGGTCCTCGCTGCGGCGGTGGGTCGAGGATGGCGGGGTGCTGTACTGCGAATGCGGCGGCCTGATGTATATGTCCCGGGACCTCACAGGTGCAGACGGCAGGCTGTATCCGATGGTCGATGTCTTCCCGATGCGGATGGTGATGAAAGACCGGTTCAGCCGGCTCGGCTACCGGAAGGTCAGCCTGACGCGGGATTGCCTTCTCGGCAGGGAGGGCGAAGTCCTCCATGGTCACGAATTCCACTATTCGGAGATCGGAAAGGAAGCGGCGACGACCGAATGCATTTATCGCCTGGAAGACGGCAGACGGGAAGGGTACTGTCAAAACAACGCTCTGGGCAGCTATGTCCACCTCCACTTCGCCAGGTCCGCCGGGAATGTGGCTCATCTCTACCAGTTTACGCTCAGACAACGGCAAAAAGGGGAACGACCTTGACACAGGTGCAGAACATCAGACCGGAAGATATCGAACGAGAGAGCTTCAGGATCATCGAGCAGGAGTTTTTCGAGCAGACAGGAAGGCGGCAGGAGGAGTTCAGCGCACCTGAATTCGCCATCCTGCAGCGGATAATCCACGCCACCGGCGATTTCTCGCTGGCCGACAGCATCCGTTTTCATCCACAGGCGATTGATCGCGGCCTGGCGGCCATCAGGATGGGCCGCAATGTCTACGTAGATGTCAGCATGGTGGCCGCCGGCATCGGTGGCAAACTGACGGCGGCCTTTGGCGGCAGGGTGATCTGCCGGGTCGGCGAGGAAGAGGTTGCACGGACGGCAAAGGAGAGCGGACGAACGCGGGCGGAGACCGCCCTGGCGATGGCGAAAGACGAAAACATCGGCATCGTCGCGGTCGGCAACGCCCCGACCGCGCTTCTTGCCACCCTCGAACTGGTGCGGCAAGGGGCCTTCTCACCCGATCTCGTCATCGGCGTGCCGGTGGGGTTTGTCAACGCCGCCGAATCCAAGGAACTGCTGTTCAACGAAAATATCCCCAGCATCACCGTCCTCGGCAGGCGGGGAGGGAGCCCGATCGCCGCGGCGATCGTCAATGCCCTGCTGAAGATGGCCTGAGTCTCCGGACCTCAGGCCCTTGACATTTCCGCCGCGTGGTGCTACTGATGAGCCGGTTTTTCAACTTCTCACCCTATTAAGAGGACACCCGTATGGAAAGAACATTTGCGATCATCAAACCGGACGCCTTCGCCGCCGGTCACGCCGGAAAAATCCTGAGCCGGATCTATGAAGAGGGCTTCACCGTCGTCGGCCTGAAAAAACTCTACCTGAGCAAGATCGAGGCCGAAGGCTTCTATTCCGTCCACAAGAGCCGGCCGTTTTTCGGCGAACTCACCGAGTTCATGAGCAGCGGCCCCTGTATCGTCATAGCCCTTGAGGCCGAGGGAGCCATCAAGAAATGGCGCGACCTGATGGGCGCCACCAACCCAGGCGATGCCGCGGCTGGCACCCTGCGCCGCCAGTTCGGCACCTCGGTCGGCGAAAATGCCACCCACGGTTCGGACGCCCCCGAGACGGCCGCCTTTGAGATCGGCTATTTTTTCTCCGGCCTCGAACTGCTGTAAATCAACCCTTGCTCCCACCTCGCCCTCGTTCCTCGAGGTCGGGGTGGGCAGCCGAACGATCCAGCCCCGTACCGGTTCGATTACCGGTTCCCGCTGAGGCTGCCTCGCCTACTTTTCTCCGTATTCTCCATAAAAACTGAACCCTTCTGTCTTGTGCATCTGCTCGGCTTTTATTATATCTGCCTGGAGATGGACTGGAAGAATACCGGCGAACCATATATTCTTCCATTGTAATGATGATGAAACCTCGGCCTCGAATTGCGGGCCGGCCTTCTTGCCGCCTTTTCCGAGGCCAATCAGGCCGGCGGCATCGACGGCAGGGAAATCGTTCTGTTGAGTATCGATGACGGCTATGAACCCTACCGGGCGGTTCAGAACACCCGGCGCCTGATCGAAAAGGATCATGTGTTTCTTTTGATTGGCGAGGTCGGGACCCCCACCTCGGAGGCAGTAATCAATCCTGATGGTCGGCGCCTATGCCGCCTGCGTTGAGTTTATCAAGCTGAGCAAGCTGCAGCACGGCGACAGTATCCACTTCAGCAATATCTCGTCTGTCGGTTCGGACAGTCTGCAGAAGGCACTCGGGGCATTCGGCGACAAGGTGATTATCTCCCAGGTCGTACCTTTTCCCTGGAACAGTGAGATTCCCCTGGTGAAGGAATATGCCAAGGCCCTTGCCACCTATCAGCACGAGTATTCGCCGGGATTCACCTCCCTTGAAGGCTATATCGCCGGCCGCCTGTTCTGCGCCATCGCCAGGGAGGTGAAGGGCGAGTTGACCAGGGAGAATTTCATCAGCACCATGGAAAAGATCGGCCGCTTCGATCTGGGCGGGATTGTCCTGGAGTTTGGTCCCGACGACCACCAGGGGCTGGATACGATCATCTCATTTCAATCCTTCCTTGAAAATAACGGCGGCGAATGGCGTAAGGATGACGGCGAGATATCGTTTTTTGCCGAGAAGGCCGGTTTTCCCAGCCTTGCCCTGCGGCAGAAGGCCGCGGTTATCAGCAATATCCCCTGCGAGGCCTGCGAATCGGTGATCTATCCCACGGAAAAGGGTCCCATCCAGAATCATATCGATGTGCCGATCGTCGACCAGGACCGGGTACCGCTCATCGCCGGAGTCTGCAACAGACAGGGAGGGTACGGTGAATCGGATGTCGGCCAGGTAAACCTGCTGCTTGAGAAGATGTGGCATCATTTCCTCAAGATCAGTTCGGAAAGGGAGATGACCCGCCTGCGCAATCTCTTGAAAGGGATCAATGATTCGATGCCGTCGGTGTTGATCGGCGTCGATATGAACGGACGGGGCATGCAGTGGAACAAGGAGGCGGAACGGGTCACCATGATTTCGGCAGGAGATGCGGAACACCGCCTGCTCAGCCAGGTCTTCCCGCGGCTGACCGGCTATCTCTGGAGGATCCAGGCCGTCATCGCCAGCGGCGTTCCCGATGAAGAACGGAACGTCCCCTATTATCAGGACGGAGAAACCCGTTTTGACACGATTACCATCTACCCGCTGGTCGCAGAGCATGTGACCGGCGCCGTTATCCGCCTGGATGACGTGACCGAGAAGGTGCGGATCGAAGACCTGATGGTCCAGTCCGAAAAGATGCTCTCCGTTGGCGGCCTGGCGGCGGGCATGGCCCATGAAATCAACAACCCCCTTGCCGGCATCCTCCAGAACCTGCAGGTCGTGCAGAACAGATTCTCGCCCGACCTGCCGAAAAATGTCGAGGTTGCCAGGGAGTTCGGCATCCGCATGGAGGATGTCGAAGGTTATATCAAGGCCCGCAGTATCGACGTATGCCCTGTCGGAAAAGGAGTTTACCGGTGATTCACCGCGACTGACATTGCGGATCAGTGCCGATGGGAGGATGGTAACGGTGGAGATTGCCGACAACGGGCCGGGCATGGAGGAGAAGACGAGAAAGCGCATCTTCGAACCCTTCTTCACCACGAAACCGGTCGGACTCGGTACCGGTCTGGGCATGTCCATTTCCTATTTCATTATCCACGATCAGCACAAGGGGACCATTGAGGCACGGTCGGAGGCAGGTAAGGGGGCTACCTTTCGTATCCGTCTGCCCCATCGGCGCTGAGCGTCGGCTCCACCGCCGGCGCAGGGACACGGTCCGGTCGGGTGGCCAGGACCTCGCAGCGCAGGCTTCCATGGCCCAGGAGCACCTCGACCCGGTCGCCCTGTTCCACTTCGCTGCTTCTGGAGATGACCTTTGTCGCCTTGCCGATCTCTTTTGTGACAATGGCATATCCTCTGGCCAGGATCGCCAGGGGACTCAGCGAATCAAGGAGAGCCGCACCTGCAGCAAGCTGCGCCTCTTTGCGCTGGAGAATGGTCGACATGTGCCGGAGCAGCCTCTTTTGCAGATGGTCGATCTGCAGGGCCTTCAGCTCCAGACGGTGCAGAGGGGTCTGGGCCTCAAGCCGGCGCATCAGCCGCTCGCATCTCTGCTCTTTTTCAGCGAGTCTGGCAAGAAAGATCCTGCTGAACCGGTGGATGCAGAGGTCAAGCCTGAAGGCCAGGCTCTGCAGGCCTTCCCGGAAATTGCCGAGAAGGCGAAGACTGTGGTCGAGATTGCGCTGTTCCATCGCCAGCCGTCTCTCCAGGCAATTCACTATCTCCTTTTTCATGCCGGCGATCCTGTTTCTCAGCAGGGCGGTGTCGGGGATGATCCTCTCGGCAGCGCCCGTCGGGGTGGGAGCGCGCAGGTCCGCACAGAAGTCGGCGATCGTGAAATCGATTTCATGACCGATGCCGGTGACCACCGGCACACCCGAGCGGGCGATGGCCCGGGCTACAGTCTCTTCGTTGAAGGCCCAGAGATCTTCTATCGACCCGCCGCCGCGGCAGAGGACGATGAGGTCGGTCTGCTGCTGTCGGTTGGCGAGATCGATGGCGGCGGCGATTTCCTCCCCGGCACCCTTGCCCTGGACCCTGACCGGCAGCAGCTGGACGGTGACAGGCGACCTACGCAGCCGCCAGACCGTCAGGAAATCGTGGATGGCCGCACCGCTTGGTGAGGAAATGACGATGATTTTCTCAGGAAAAGCGGGCAGCGGCCTTTTCCGGGCGGCATCGAACAGCCCTTCGGCGGCCAGTTTCTTTTTCAGTTCCTCAAACCTGACCTGCAGGACACCGAAGCCGGCCTGTTCGACGACATCGACAATCAGCTGGTACTCCCCTCGCTGTTCATAGACCGAGATCCTGCCGTGACAGATCACCTGCTGGCCGTCTTCGAGGGGTTTTGCGAGATAGCGGTCCTGGGGTTTGAACAGTACGGCCCTGATCTGCGCCGTACTGTCCTTGAGGATGAAATACCGGTGCCCGGAATAGGGGATGCGGAGATTGGAGATTTCCCCCCGGACATGGATGAACCGGTAGTTCTCCTCCAGCAGCGATTTGATCGATTGGGTCGCCTGGCTGACGGTCAGGATTTCTGCAGAGTAAGGGATCGCCATCGTGAAAGGGGGAGGCGGCGGGTTTTCCGGCGCGGGCAAGGGTGATTGCGGATGGACAGGGCGGTCTGTTTATATTATACTCGTGCCCTCAAGGTAGAATTAATACCCCAAAAGGTAAAGAAAAATATCAAGGAGAATGTGTATGGCCGGAGAGAGCGCTTTTGATAAACGACATGTCGAGGCCAGCACCCTCAGCGATGTTGAGGGATTGCTGGAACATCTCAACCTTCCCCCTGCTGCGATAAAATTTATCCGTACACATAAGCAAAAACTCCAGATCGTCGCCGGCCTGGTCCTGGTCCTGGTTGTGGCCCTGGCTGTCTACGATTCCTATCGCGACAAACGGATCGAAGCGGCGGCATCGGCCCTGGCCGTGGCCCAGCAGAAGGGACCGGAGGAAAAAGCCGGCGCCCTGGAAAAGGTCGTCAGTGATTTTTCCGGCACCACCTCGGCCCTCTGGGCAGGCGTGGAGTTGGCCCATCTCGATATGCAGACCGGCAAATTCGCCGAGGCAGCCGACAAATACCAGAAGATGCGCAACGATCTCGACAAAACCGACCCCCTCTACGCCCTGACCATCTTCGGTTTCGCCCAGGCCAGAGAGGGCAACCACGACTACCCGGAGGCCTTTGCCTCCTACCAGGAATTAAAGGACATCAATGGCTTCCAGGTCATCGGCTATACGGGGATGGCCAGGGTTCAGGAAGCGCAGGGCAAGGTGGATGATGCCCTGGAGACCCTCAACGGCTTCCTTGCCACCCTTGCGGAAAAGCCGGCCACCGATCCTGGGAAACAGTTTATCGAAGAGAAAATTTCTCGACTGAAGGCCAGGCAGTGAAACTGATTCAGACCACGGCAGAGATTACGGCCCTGACGACCGGTTGGCGGGCGGAAGGGGAGAAGATCGTACTCGTCCCGACCATGGGCTGGTTTCATGCCGGCCACCTGTCTCTGATGCGGCTGGCGCGCACCCTGGGCAGCCGGACTATCGTCAGTCTCTTCGTCAATCCCATCCAGTTCGGGCCGCGGGAGGATCTCGGCTCCTATCCGAGGGATCTTGAGCGGGATCGCCGCCTGGCCGAAATGGAAGGGGTTGATGCGCTCTTTGCCCCGGCCGTCGAGGAGATGTTCGAGCCGCAGTTTCAGACCAGGGTCTCGCCCGGCGGCATCGCCCAAGGCCTGTGCGGTGCCGACCGACCCGGCCACTTCGACGGGGTGGCGACGATTGTCACCAAGCTCTTTCATCTCATGGTGCCGCATATCGCCGTCTTCGGCGAAAAGGATCTGCAGCAGCTGGCGGTAATCCGCCGGATGGTCCGTGACCTCAACTTTGCCGTCGAGGTTGTCGGCCATCCCATCGTCCGGGAAGCCGATGGCCTGGCCATGAGTTCGCGCAACAGCTACCTGACTGAACCGGAACGAAAAGAGGCCCTGTGTCTGCATCAGGCCATCTGCCTCTGTCGGCAGATCGTCGAAAATTCAGGAAGCACGGCCTCGGTCGCCGATCTCATCGCCGAGGCGGAGCGAAGTATCCATGCCCACGATGGCTGCCGTGTCGAGTATGTGCAGGTAGTTGATCGGTACTCCCTTCTCCCCTGTGCGACAATTGACCACGACAGCGTCATGGCCGTGGCGGTGAAGATCAACGACCGGGTACGCCTGATCGACAACGGCCTCCTTCTGCCAGGTACCTCCAACACCCCTGTTTAAATTAAATATTTATATATTATTGAGAGGTTATATATGCCAGGATTTGAGGTTTTCGGAGACGAGGAAAAAAGGGAGATCCAGGACGTCCTCGACAGCGGCGTGCTGTTCCGATATGAATTCGCCGAACAACGCAGAGGTGTTTACAAGGTAAAGGAATTCGAGGAAAAATTTGCGAACTATTGCGGCACCGGCTATGCCCAGGCAGTCACCTCCGGCACCTCTGCCCTGAAGGTCGGCCTGGCTGCCCTGGGCGTCGGGCCCGGTGACGAAGTCATTACCCAGGGTTTCACCTTTGTCGCCACCTGGGAGGCGATCCTTGAACTCGGGGCAGTGCCGGTCTTTACCGAAGTCGATGCCACCCTGAATATGGATCCTGATGATCTCAAGAAGAAAATCACCCCGAGGACCCGCTGCATCGTGCCGGTGCACATGCTCGGCGCTCAGGCCAGGATCAGTGAGATAGTGGAGATCGCCGACGTCCATTCACTGCCGGTTCTGGAGGATACCGCCCAGGCGGCCGGAGGCCGGATCGCCGGCCGCCATCTCGGCACATTCGGTACGTGCGGCACTTTTTCCTTTGATGCGGTCAAGACGATGACCACCGGCGAAGGCGGAATGATCATCACCGCCGACGAGGACCTGTGGCGGACCATGTCGGAATACCAGGATCACGGCCATGATCACGCGGTGAATCCTGGCGGCAGAGGCGGCGAGGGCAGGCGATTCATCGGTTCGAACTACCGGATGATGGAGATCCAGGGGGCGATCGGTATTGCCCAACTTGCTAAACTGGATATGATGCTTGCAGAGCAACGCACCAATAAGTCTTTTCTCAAGGAGGCTGTTTCGGCGATCCCCGGTGTCAGTTTTCGGAAATTGGTCGACGCGGAGGGTGATACGGCAACTCACCTGAGTTTTTTTCTGCAGGATCCCGAGCATTGCCGGAGAGTCAACGAGGTCTTGCGGGAAAACGGCTGCGGGGCCATCAGCTTTGCTGAAAACGCCTGGCATTATTATCCCCGTTGGGAGCATCTCTTGAACGGCAGCACCCTGGCTGCTTCAGGCTGGCCATTTATCGAGCCGGGCGGCAAGCGAAGAGTGATCTACGATCCCGAAGCCCTGCCGGCTTCAGCCGCCTTGATGCGGCGGAATCTGGTGTTCCCGGTGTCGATCAGGATGCCTGAAGACCGACGGACGGCAATGGCCCAGGCCCTGAAAAAGGCTGCCGCCGTTTGATCTATCTGACTCCCGGCCTGTGCCGCGGAACCAGGCACAGGCCTGAGATCCTGTTTAGACATATCAGGGACCGTTACGAAATAACCGTTACATTTTTCACCATTTCGTTACGGCCCCTTATGCCGGAAAGGTATTTCTGCGTAACGGTTATTGTTTGACGACGGCTTAACGATAAAATTTGTGTGAACCGATCTGCTCGACGAAGGTATAGTCCGAGGCCCAGTTCGGGGAGACGCTGGTCAGGTGGAAGTGGGTCGAGCCCTTGGTGATGTCATCGTCCTGGAGAGCGATGACGGCCGATTCCATGCACTGCAGGAAGGCCTTGGGATCTTCGGGGAAAAACGAATTTTTATCCATCGTCCAACTGAATTGATGCGGTTGGCGGACCACCTCCTCAATGGAAAGGTGGTTTTTTTTAGCGCGGTTGAGTGTTACCTGAGCAATTGCTACCTGCCCGAGTTGTGGCTCTGATCGAGCCTCATGGTAGACGTTTAAGGTCAACCATAAGAGTCCTTCGAAAATAGTCACGGAAAACCTCCTCAGGTGATTTTGCTTGCTTGCCAATCTGCAAATAATCTCACAGCATGGTAGAGCAACGAATCGATCATCAAACGACTGATCAGCGAATAACGTATTGAAATAATGCGTTTACTGCAGCAATGAAGGTGGGGTGAAAACGATAATACGTCTCATTTTCGGTAGTATACAATAATGAACGTATACGTCAAGGTAATTCCCGCCGGCGGTTGCCTCCCTTTCTGGTAGGCATTGATAAAAACCCGGGGTGGAGAATGTATCTCCACCCCGGGTTTTTGGACCTGTTTCAGAACGGGATTGGTTGATTGCATCGCTTCTTGGCAAGCTAAACGATGCTCACCGGGATCTGCACATGGCCCACCAAACCATCGGGAACCCCCTTGACCCACTGATAATTACGGATATGGGCGGTATCGGAAACGGTCTGGCCGGAGTTGATGATGATGTCCATACGCCGGGCGCTGGTAGTGCGGATGGGATTTCCGGCTGGAACGACATACGCTCGGGAAAAGAGGTGGAACCCGCCCACCCCCAGGGGGTGTCCGTCCCAGGCGATGACAGTGGCGTCCACCGGCAGCGTCAACTCCTGAATGGTGTAGCTGGCGTTAATATAACGAAGGAGAACGACCTGGCCGACGTTAGCGCTGATCCCGATCGCCGGGGCGTTGATCTCGCCCTCGAACACGCCATTGCCATTCCTCGTCCCCACATCCATCACCACTCCGGAGACTGCGAAGATGTCCTGCCGGAAGTCGTTGAGCTCGAAATCCCCCGTCCCGAACTGATAGAAGTTGGTGGGATTTGCCGGGTCGTTGGCGTTACATATCTGCATGTTGTGGTTATGGTGCGGTTCCGGGAAATGCCACCTGGAATCCATGTCGTCCACCACCCAGATCTTTTCGATATCGTAGCGGATGACCTCCGCGTTGTCCTGGGCATTCAGCTTGCCTGCCACGAACCCCGGCCCACCGGTGACGTAAGGGGCCGTCAACCCAGAGCCCTCAAGCGGCAGCGGGTCAACGATGAGCCCCCCGTAAAGGCCCATTTCGAAGTGGAGGGTGGTGTTTTTGTGGCAGTGGTAGAAATAGGTGCCCGCTTCGTTGGCCTGGAACTGGTAGGTGAAATTGCCGCTGATCTCAAAGGAGTGCTTTCCGACTCCGTCGTTCATGGCTGTGGGTTCGATGCCGTGCCAATGGATGGTGTGGGTGTTTACATTGGCACTCACCCGGGCATGGATGATCTCCCCCTGGACCATGCGGAGGAGGGGGGAGGGAAAAGATTCCCGGACAGGTGCGCCGGCCGTGTTGTCCCTGATGATCCACATCGGCAATCTGTCCGTTCCCACCATAGCCGCGACGTTGGTCGGCAGCAGCAGGTCGAAGCGTGACATCAACGACAGTTCGAATTGCCGGTTCGGGGTAACAAAATCCAAAGGTCCGCCGCCGAAATTCGGAGGGCAGACGTGCTTCAACAGGGTATTGTTGTTCCCGGTAAAAAAGGTATCCCGGGCTGTGCCGAATGCTTGAAAGTCGCTCATGGTAGTCTCCTCCTCCGATAATAAACAAGATATGATTTCTGTCCTGTCTGTGATTAAATATAATCTATAGAATCAGCGAGTTGACCGCAGCCGTGTTGCCGCCGACCGGGGGCCTGTTGCCGGGCTGTGTTTCTACCCTCGCAACCGATACCGATACCATGGCGGAGTTGGACGTCCGACCATTCACGGTCACCGTGTAGGTAAAGGTGTCTAGTCCGGAAAATAACGGGTTGGGGGTATAGGTGAAGGTATTGTCGCCGTTCAGGGCAGCATTACCGTTGCCGGCGTTTGCCGCCAGGGCAACTGTGGCAAGGGCAGGATTGACGGGTTGACCGTCGAACGTGTCGTTAGCCAGGACGTTGATAGTCACCGGTGCAGTCGCGGCGGTGGCTGCAAAGTCGTTGATCGCTGTCGGGACCGGTATCCCAACCGCATCCGTAAAGAAGTCCTCGCCGAATTCCCCGTTGAGTTCCCATCCCGAAATGGCTCCCTGCGGATAATTGCCGCCTGCCGCAGTCTGGTCCAGTTCCATATGACTGTGCATAGGCCAGCTCATCGGGTTCTGCGGCGTAATGAGGGTCAAGGCAAGCTCTTCGGCAGCGAGTTGCGCCAGAGGCAGCAGGAGACCGTCGTTTCCAACTACTCTCGGGATGTCCGGCGGCCGGATGAAAGGGACGACCCAGTCTATGCGGTCTTCGGGGCCCATTGTCACGGTGTCCAGAAAGAGGATGTTGTCATCGCCCGATGTGTTGCCGAAGTAGGTGCCGCCGCCCCCCACCTGGTTGTTCACCGAGATGACATAGAAATGATTGGCGTGCAGGTGGGGTGAGTGGTTGGCCAGCCCCGCGTTGAGGAGGCGGATGACATGAGGCTCCCCAATCGTTCCCACCGGCAACACGTCCGGGGAGTGCATGCTGAAGCCTCCCTGCCGGCCGTTGATGCTGAAGTATTGGGGCAGGAAGGTATCCTTTACCGTGGCCGGGTTGGGAATAGTACCGTTGGTAATCACGGCCCGGTTCAGTTCCGGATCGATGGAACTGTGCAGCCAGATCCGGGTCCGGTAGAGAAAGCGCTCGAAAATAAGGGACTGCGGACCGTTGGGGTCGAGGATAAAATGCTCGTGGTGGTGGTGATCAGAATCATTGTTCTCGGGGTCATAGCCTTGCGTATTGGCATCAGTGGTGGCGAACCAGAGCTGGCCGGGGAAGATCGCTTCGGGGTCCCTGGGAGTGCCGACTCCCAGCGCGTTGAACAGGGCGGTTACATTGGGGGTCGAAAAAACTCCGTAGGGATTGGTTGCCAGCGGATCCGGCAGGATGACGATGACCCCGTGCAGCCCGAGCACCCGGCTGATGGGATCCAGGGTCGGGTCTTTGTAGAGATAGGTGCCCGGCTCGAGGGAATTGGCGTTTATCGTCAGACTGCGGGTTTCACCGGAAGGTATTTCCCCGCTCTGGCGAATCAGGGCGAACTGACCCCCGTCAAAGTCGTTGCCCACGATGGCGAACCGTCTCGAGCCGCCGGCGATGTTGTTGGTGACGTTGATTTGAATTGTATCAGTTACAAAAGCAAAGATGGCCGGTCCCGGCAGGGTCGGACTGCCGCCCACGGTATATACCCAGTGAGGGACAAAGATGCCGTCCACCATTTCCACGTCCGCTGTGGTCATGCCCAGGTTTATCGTGCCGTTGTCCTGCGCATACGCCTTATTGGGAAACAGCGAAAAATTGGTTGCAGAACCGACAGCGACGGCTGTCAAGCCCAGTGTCCCGGACTTAATGAACTGCCGCCTTGTAACGGAGGTTTTTTCTATGATTTTCATAATCTTCCTCCTTTCATCGATTGTATTTATATTCTTTTAAAATCCATCTTGGGCTCTTCTGCTCTATTCAATTGGTTCTATATATAACTGACTATATCTAAATTTAATAATTAATATTAAGTAAAAAACAATGGCCAAATGTATGATAATTAGATGATAGAAAATTTATCATTATAATCATGGTGATTATCTAATCCATCATTGGACCATTCCCTGGCAGCAACATTCTATTTTGAGCTGACCTGTTTTTCTGCCGTTTGGTTCGGGATTACTGATTATATTGAGGAAAATTAAGATGTATCACATTGATTATGATCAGGAGGCGTTAATGAAGAGTTACAGGAAAGAATTATGGTTCGAAGTGCCGACCCGAAGAGGTTTTATCAATATTACCCCGAAGGTCGAAGAATGTTTGAGAGAAAGCGGAGTCAGTGAAGGTTTGCTGCTTTGTAACGCGATGCACATAACCGCCTCGGTCTTTATCAATGATGACGAACCCGGCCTGCACCACGACTATGAGGTGTGGCTTGAAAAGCTTGCCCCCCATGAACCGGTCAGTCAGTACCGCCATAATGGCTACGAGGATAACGCAGACGCCCATCTGAAACGTCAGGTCATGGGGCGTGAGGTGGTTGTAGCAGTCACAGATGGAAAGTTGGATTTCGGAACGTGGGAACAGGTATTTTACGGAGAATTCGACGGGAGGCGGAAAAAACGGGTGCTGATCAAGATAATCGGCGAATAGCCGGGGACAGCAACGGAATATCCCTGCATCTCTCGAGCGAGGCAGGGATGATTCGGCTCATTTCATCATCAGGCCGCCGCGGCTGTGGTTTTTCGGTGGAAAAACGGGAAGATGATATCGCCGGCCGCCATGGTGCCGGAGACCAACCGGGCAAGGACCGAATAGGCGCCGTTCCTTTTCATTTCAATAAGTTCCCAGCAATCCGGGGAATCGGCAAGGAGCTGCATGAAGGCAAGATGCTGGGTGTGTCCGGTCTTGAAGCCGTTGCAGGGAGAAATTGTGACTGTCTTATCTCCATCCCTGCAGGTAATCGGTTTGGTGATCCGCAACACCTTGCGTAGACCGTCCTGTTTCTTTTTGCCCGTCTTCTTCATCAGACCGAAAAACGGCTCGGCACTGCCATCCATGATCGGCACCTCACCGGCATCCAGCTCGATGTCGGCATTATCGACACCGAAGCCCTGCAGCGCCGCCATCAGATGCTCGGTGGTGGAAACCCGAAGCTCCTGATCGCCCAGCGTTGTTGCCAGCCGGGTATCAACCACCTTGTCCATATGCGCCTTGATGTGTCTGCCGGGCATCAGGTCTGAGCGGAAAAATTTCTTTTAATACAAATATATACATATTTAGAAAAACGCCTGGTCCGGTCAGGTGATCTGGGAGGGTGTGTGCTGGATGACACAATCAGGTCATTTAAACATAGCTGCGTCGCCGGGTGATCCGGTCCCTCGCGGCCGACTCGGGCAATCACGACGGCGGCGGGAGGTTGTCCGAGAGGTAGGCGGGAAATATCTCGTCCGGACGAAACCTGGTCTTCATTATGAAAAGAGGGATGTCGATGTGCAGGGTCTTCAGTTTGACCCGGTCCTTTTCGGTGGTTACAAGCCCTCTTGCGCCAAGACCTGCGGCAGATCGGCAGAGGTCGTCGATATCGCCCTGCCTGTAGGGGTGGTGGTCGGGAAACGGGGTATGGCCTGCAACCTCAATCCCGGCCGCGACGAGGGTCGAGAGAAAGCGACCGGGATGGGCGATTGCCGAGAAGGCATACAATGGAGATGAGGAAGAACCATGCTGATGGCTGGTTGCTTCCTTGGCTTCGACAAGCGGGCCGGCATCGAGGGAGGCATAAAAAACCGGTCTGTCCGGAAACCGCCGGCCAAGCAGCTCGGCAAATCGCTCTGCCCTTGCCCTGTTGGCAGGATCGATTCCGGTGAGCAGAAAGGCATTGCACCTGCGCAGGGCGGCTACGGGCTCACGCAGTTCGCCGCCGGGAAAGACCCTGCTGTTGCCGGCAAGTGACGTGGCGTTGAACAGGACAAGGTTGATGTCACGGGCAACGGCGAGGTGCTGAAAACCATCATCGAGGATGAGGATATTGCAGCGCAGTTGCTCCATGGCATAGCGGCACGGATGCAGACGGTGCCTGCCGGTGAGGACCGGCACGCCGGTGAGTTTTTCGGCAAGCATGGCGGGTTCGTCACCGGCCTGCGCGGCATCGAGCAGAATCTTTCTGCCATCGGAAACCAGATTGACGGCCTTGCCGGCACGCCCGCCGTAGCCGCGGCTGATGATTGCCGGTCGATAGCCGAGCGACTGCAGGTGGGCGGCGATATAGGCGACCGCCGGTGTCTTGCCCGTTCCCCCCATGGTGAGATTGCCGACCGAGATAACCGGCACGGACAGTTTGTGCTGCCTGAATACTCCTTTTCCATAGAGTCCGGAGCGTACCCGCATGAGCCAGCTGTAGAAGGGACTGAAGGGCCGGCCAACAGCAAAAAGAAGGTCTTGGGAAAGCTTCATGAAGGGCGATCAATAAGTGATCAATAGTTATTCCTGATTTCGATTTTTCGCTTTCAATTTTGCAAAATGACGCGTAAAAGACTACTATCATTTTTTGCTGGATTCAGCCCACATTTTTAGCATAACAGTTAATTATGATGGGTGTAACAATCTAAAATTTTAGAGGGGGAAAAATGAAACCGACCAAGAGTAAAAAAATCCTTGCAGCAGCCGCGGTTATGATGATGGGCTTGACTGCCTCCGTTGCAGGCAATGCCGCCGATACCATAAAGTTCGGCGTGGCCGGACCGCACAGCGGCGATTTGGCGTCATATGGTCTGCCGACAGTCAACGCAGCCAAACTGGTTATCGACCAGGTCAACGCCAAGGGCGGTATCAATGGCAAAATGATCGAAATGCTGATCGAGGACGATGTCTGCAAACCTGAAATCGCCACCAATACCGCAACCAAACTGGTATCCGAAGGTGCCCAGGTGGTTCTCGGTCATATCTGTTCAGGCGCCACGGTGGCCGCAATGCCGATTTATCGTGATGCGAAAATATTGGTCATGTCTCCTTCGGCCACCACGGATCCATTAACATATAGTGGCGATTATCCGAATTTTTTCAGGACTATCGCTCCCAACTCCGCTCAGTCGCCTACCATGGCCGACTTTGCCCTGAATACGCTGGGGCTTACCAAGATTGCCGTAATCCATGACAAAGGCGATTATGGCAAACCGCTGGCAGAAGGTGCGAAAAAATCTATCGAAGACTCTGGAAAGGGCAAGGTCGTCCTGTTTGAGGGTATCACCCCAGGGGCCGTGGATTATTCGGCAATAGTTCAGAAAATCAAACAATCCGGCGCTGAAGCAGTTATTTTCGGAGGGTATCATCCCGAGGCCTCGAAAATCGTCGGCATGATGAAAAAGAAACGGTTGAAGATCGAATTCATCTCAGATGATGGTGTAAAAGATGACACCTTTATCAAGGTCGCCGGAAAAGATGCGGAAGGCGTCTATGCCGTAGGACCCGAAGATGTTACTTCAAACAAGATGTCGATTGCCGCCAAAGAAGAGCATAAGGCAGCATTCAAGAGTGATCCAGGGGCGTTTTTTGATGGCGCCTATGCTGCCACCAAAGCCATGTTGAATGCAATTGAAAAAGCTGGTTCGACTGACCTGGAGGCATTGAAGAAGGTGTTGCAGGAAGAAAAAGTGGAAACCCCGGTTGGAGTAATTAATTTCGATCAGAAGGGTGATGCAGTCGGTGTTGGCTATTCAATGTATCAGGTCCAGAACGGCAAATATGTAGTGGTGAAATAACTCATCATTTCCATAACCCCAATATCTGAAGCAAGTTCTCGGTCGCACGAGTGACTTGCTTCAGATTTTTTTTATAAAAAATGGACTATTTTATTGAGCTTTTCTTCAGCGGGATAACACGAGGGGCAATCTATGCCCTGATCGCCCTCGGCTATACCATGGTCTATGGTATTATCGGGTTGATCAATTTTGCCCATGGCGAAATCTATATGATCGGCGCCTTTACATCCTTTATCGTGGCAACGGTCCTCTCCATCTATGGGTTTCCCCTGCTTGCCATTGTGCTGCTTGCCGGTGTCGCTGCAGTCATCTGGTCGAGCGCCTATGGTTATACGGTCGAAAGACTCGCCTATAAACCGTTGCGCCACGCCCCGCGTCTTTCGCCCCTGATCAGCGCCATCGGCATGTCGATATTTCTCCAGAATTACGTGCTGCTGGCCCAGACCTCGGATTTTCTGCCGTTTCCCGAACTCATCCCGGAATTCACCTTTATGGAACCGGTCGCGCATATCGTGGGTTCCTCCGACCTGATGATTCTGATCACCACCGCGATCATCATGCTGATTCTCACGGTGGTGATTAAATTCACCCGGATCGGCAAGGCGATGCGGGCCACGGCTCAGGACCGGACCATGGCCATGCTGGTCGGCATCAACGTCAACAGGATCATCTCGGCCACCTTTATTATCGGTTCGGCCCTGGCTGCCATCGGCGGATTGCTGATCGCTTCCCATATAGGCCAGATCAATTTCTATATCGGCTTTCTGGCCGGCATCAAGGCCTTTACGGCAGCGGTCCTCGGCGGCATCGGTTCGATCCCGGGGGCGGTGCTCGGCAGTCTGGTCCTCGGCCTCACTGAGAGTTTTGCCACCGGTTACGTCTCAAGCGATTATGAAGATGTGTTCGCCTTTTCTCTTCTCGTCCTCATCCTGATCTTCAAACCGTCCGGCCTGCTCGGCAAAGCGGAAACCAAGAAAGTGTGAGTCTGGAGCAATTCCCATGTTCGATTTGAAAGAAATAAAGAGAGCTCTTTTAACCTCGCTCTGGTTTGTTTTTCTGACTTTTCCCATTATGGTCATCAAGGTCGACCCCATCGAACGCATCGTACGGTGGCGCTGGGAAAATTCCCTTTTTGTGGCTGTCGGCACCTTTCTGGCCTATCTCCTGATAAAATTTCTCCTCCATCGGAAAACCCGGTCCATGGAGGCCAGGACCGAAAGTGAGGCCGACCAGAAGGGATCGATTATCCATCGCATCCTGGCAAACCCCAGGCAGCGATATGTCCTGGTCGGTCTGTCGCTGGCCGTGGCCCTTGCCTTTCCGCATTTCTCATCCTCCTACCAGACCAATGTCATGTCCACTGCCCTGATGTATGTAGTGCTTGGTCTTGGTCTGAACATCGTGGTCGGCATGGCCGGTCTGCTTGATCTGGGCTATGTGGCCTTTTATGCGGTGGGCGCCTATTCCTATGCCCTGCTGAACCATCATTTCCAACTCGGCTTCTGGGCGGTGCTGCCGATCGGCGGGGGACTGGCAGCCCTCTTCGGGATCCTCCTCGGCTTTCCGGTCCTGCGCCTGCGCGGTGACTATCTCGCCATTGTCACCCTCGGGTTTGGTGAGATCATCCGTCTGATCCTGGAAAACTGGAGTGAATTCTCCAAAGGCCCAAGCGGCATCTCCAATATCCCCCGGCCAGGACTTTTCGGCGTGGAACTGACTCTCGACGGAGCGATCATCTATCTCTACTACCTGATGATCATCTTCATGATCGTGACGATCTTCATCGTCAACCGCCTGCAGGATTCGAGGCTCGGCCGGGCCTGGATCGCCCTGCGCGAGGATGAAATAGCCTGTCAGGCCATGGGCATTGACAAACGCAAGACAAAGCTGGTCGCCTTTTCCCTGGGGGCCTTCTGGGCCGGGATCATCGGGGTGGTCTTCGCCGCCAAGACGACCTTTATCAACCCGGCCAGCTTCACCTTTCTCGAATCGGCCATCATCCTGTCGATTGTCGTTCTCGGCGGCATGGGCTCCATCGTCGGAGTCATCTTCGGGGCGCTGATCCTGATTCTCCTCCCGGAATATCTCCGGGCCCTTTCCGAGTACCGGATGCTCGCCTTCGGCGCCATACTTGTAGCGATGATGGTCTTCCGGCCACAGGGGCTGATTTCCAATATCCGCAGAACCTACCGCTTTGAAAAAAATTAAATCATTCTGTGTCCAATGAAGAATAGTCCCATTCTCAAAATCAGCGGGCTTTCCATGGATTTCGGCGGGATCCGCGCCCTGAACCGCCTGGAACTCGATGTCCATGCCGGTGAAATCGCCGCCCTCATCGGTCCGAACGGTGCGGGGAAAACGACCTTTTTCAACTGCCTTACCGGCATCTACCTGCCTACCGCCGGCGAGATTATGCTTACTCCGCCGGGGAGCGACAAAAGTATCAGTCTCAAAGGCCTGAAGCCCAACCAGGTGACGGAGAAGGGCCTGGCCAGGACCTTTCAGAATATCCGTCTGTTCTCCCAGATGACAGTGCTCGAGAACGTCATGATCGGCCGGCACTGCCGGACCAAGGCCTTCATCCTCGGGGCGATTTTCCGAAATGCCGCGACCAGGGCGGAGGAGAGGCAGATTGTCGAGACCAGCTATGCGATCCTGGAAAAGGTCGGTCTGGCAAATCAGGCCAACGAGTTTGCCAAAAACCTTTCCTACGGCGCCCAGCGGCGTCTGGAAATTGCCAGGGCGTTGGCCACCGATCCATTCCTGCTCCTCCTCGACGAACCGGCGGCAGGCATGAACCCGCAGGAAACCCATGAACTTGATCGCCTGATCAGGGAGATTTCCAACGATGGCCAGTCAATCCTGCTGATCGAACATGACATGAAACTGGTGATGAGCCTGTCCGACCGGATCTTCGTTATGGATTACGGCAAGAAAATCGCCCAGGGAAAACCTTCGGAAATTCGTTCAAATCCTGCCGTTATCAAGGCGTATTTAGGTGAAGATATCGATGCTTAAACTGGAAAACGTACAGACCGGATATGGCAATATCCTGGCCATCAAAGATGTCAATCTTGAGATCAGCGAAGGAGAGATCGTCACCCTGATCGGGGCCAACGGCGCCGGCAAGAGTACCACCCTGATGACGATTTCCGGCGTGGTGCCGACGAGGGCCGGCAGGATTCTCTTCAACGGCCGGGAGATCCAGAAAATGGAAGCCGACCAGATCGTCCGCATGGGAATCTGCCAGGTGCCCGAGGGGCGGCATATCTTCCCCGAACTGACGGTCCAGGAAAATCTCGATATGGGGGCCTTTCTTCGCACCAACAAGAAAGAGATAAAGCTGGATATTGATTATGTTTTTTCGCTCTTTCCGATTCTCGCCGAGCGCCGGGGCCAGGATGGCGGCACCCTGAGCGGCGGCGAACAGCAGATGCTGGCCATGTCGAGGGCCCTGATGGCCAGACCGAAGCTGCTCCTGCTCGACGAGCCGTCGATGGGCCTGGCGCCGCTTGTCATCAGGCAGATATTCGAGATCATCAAGCAGATCAACACCGAAAACAACACCACGATCTTTCTTGTGGAACAAAATGCCAACCAGGCCCTGCATATTGCCGACCGGGGGTATGTCATCGAAAACGGCAGGATCGTTTTTTCCGGTCAGGCAGAGACCCTTTTGAAGAACAGCGATATCCAGAAGGCCTATCTCGGCATCTAGAATTGCCACCGTGCCACCTGACATACCAGGTCGCCGGTTGCAAAGCTGGTCATACCAGATCAACTGGAAAAATATTCAAGCACCGAATCCGGAAAGCAACACGGAACACCATATGAAAACAATCAAGGCAGGCGTAATAGGCGTAGGGTATCTCGGCAGGTTTCATGCCCAGAAATATGCAGCGATGGACGGTGTGCGACTCGTCGGAGTCGCCGATGTCGATGCCGAACAGGCCGGGCGGGTGGCTGCCGAATGCGGCTGTACGGCTTATACCGATCATGCCATGCTGCTGCGCGAAGTCGATTGCGTTTCCATCGCCGTACCGACCAGTCTGCACCACAAGATCGCTTCCGACTGCATCGATGCCGGGGTCGATATCCTGCTCGAGAAGCCCATGACCGTCAGCCTGGAGGAGGCGGATGAACTGATCAGGCGCTGCGAGGAGAAGGGACTGGTCCTCCAGGTCGGTCATCTCGAGCGCTTCAATCCGGCCGTGCAGGCGATGGAGCCCTTTCTGACCCTGCCGGTCTTCATAGAAAGCAACCGCATCTCCACCTTCAAAAATCGGGGTGTGGATGTCGACGTGGTTCTTGATCTGATGATTCATGATATTGATATCATCCTCAATATCATCAAATCACCGCTGAAGACCATCCATACCGCCGGAGCCCCGGTGGTGACCGCAACCACCGATATCGCCAATGCCCGGCTGATCTTTGCCAACGGGGCGACGGCGAATGTCACGGCCAGCCGGGTTTCCCGGACCAATATCCGCATGATGCGCATATTCCAGCCGGGATCCTATATCAATGTGGATTTTGCTAAAAAAAAGATCATGACAATTTCGCTGACCGATGAGATCCTCGAGTCGGGCATGCCGAAGCAGGATGTCCAGGTGCGGACCTTTGAAGTCGGCGATGCTTTGCGCAGCGAGATCGAGCACTTCATCCACCACGTGCGCGCACGGACACGGCCGCAGGTTTCTGGTCACGAAGGACGCAGGGCCCTCGACGTGGCCCTGCAGGTCATGGCCCAGATCAAGGAACACCAGAGTCTGGAAGTCTTTCAAAAGATCTCCGAAGCCCTTCGCAAATCATGAGCGGGGAGATCATGATCGTCACCGGAGAGGCCTCCGGCGATCTTCATGGGGCCAATCTTCTCAGGGCGATGCGGCGAAGCAACCCCGACCTCACCTTCTGCGGCATGGGCGGCAGCGAACTGGCTTCGCTGGGCATGGAAATTCTCTATGATGCCGGCAAGGTGGCAGTCGTCGGTGTGATCGAAGTCTTCTCCCACCTCGGGGACATCTTCAAGGCCCAGCATGTACTCCAGGCCAGAATGCGGGAGCGCCGACCGGCTCTGCTCATCATCATCGATCTCCCCGACTTCAATCTCCTGCTCGCCAAAAAGGCAAAAGCTCTGGGGATCCCGGTTTTTTATTATATCACCCCGCAGGTCTGGGCCTGGCGTTCAGGACGGGTTAAGACTATCGGCCAACGGGTCGATAAAGTCGGGGTCATCCTGCCGTTTGAGGAGGAATTCTTCAAAGGCAGGGGTGTCGCCGCCGAATACGTCGGCCATCCGCTGCTCGACTCGGTCAGGGTCTCCCGCACGGTTTCCCAGACCTGTGAAAAATACCGGATTGATCCTGGATGCAGGCGGATCGGCATTCTGCCTGGCAGCAGGAAAAAGGAGATTTCAACACTTTTCCCCATTTTTCTTGAGGCCGCCAGACTTCTCCAGGAACGGACAGCCGAGCCGCTGGTCTTTCTGCTGCCCCTGGCCTCAACCATTGAAGAGGATGATCTCTGGCCCGGCGGTCTGCATGACAGGGTCGGCGATCTCGATATCCGCGTTATCAAGACTGACCGCTACGAGGTGATGGCGGCCTGTGAAGCGGTCATTGCCGCCTCCGGCACCGTCACCCTTGAACTCGCCCTGCTGGATGTGCCAATGGTTGTGGCCTATAGATTTTCCCCGCTTACCTATCAACTGGGCAGGATACTCGTCAAACTCCGGCATTTCTCGCTGGTAAACCTGATCGCCGGTAAAGAGGTGGTGCCGGAACTGCTGCAGGATGAGGTGAGCCCTGAAAATATCGCCTCGCAGATCCTGCCGATCCTCTTCGATCAGGAGAGGAGGGAAAAAATGCGTAAGGGTCTGGAGGGTGTCCGAAAGCGCTTGGGAGGGCAGGGCGCCTCTGAGCGGGCGGCCCAACTCGCCCTGCAGATGCTGGGAGGTTGAATCCCTGATGGACAATGATGACTTTGACGAGACCGAAATGGTCAGGCTGGAAATAGACGGCGTCCTCGATCTCCATGCCTTTTCACCGAAGGATCTCAAAACCTTGATTCCCGATTACCTGGAGCAGTGCCATGCCCTCGGGATCCGTGAACTGAGGATCATCCACGGCAAGGGGGTTGGCAATCTCCGGCGTTCGGTGCATGCCCTGCTGGACAGGAATCCCCTCGTAGCAGGCTATCGGCTGGCTGGCAGCGAGAGCGGCAGCTGGGGGGCAACCCTGGTCACTCTCAAGACTCAACCCTCCGGTGCGGAGAAAACCGGCGGCTCGATCGCATAGCTGCGTCTTTTGCCGGTAAGCGGGCAGGTAAATCCGAGAAACCAGGCACAGAGCTGCAGGCCTGTTCCGCTCCCGGCCCTGCCGTAGCGTCCGTCCCCCACCAGCGGATGTCCCAGCATGCTGAGATGTCTGCGGATCTGGTGTTTTCTCCCGGTCTCCAGGAGGATATCCAGGACACTGAACGCACCTCCTCCGACAATCTCCTTCACTGTTACGAGGGTGCGGGCCGCCTTGCCGTCAAGGGCTGTGTCGCAGGTCAGGATTTCACCCACCACGCCGACCCGGCAATGGGCCGCGCCCCAATATCGTTTCTCTATTTCCCGGGTCTGAAAAAGATCGGACAGAGCTGCCGCCGCCCGCTGATTATGGGCAAGCAGGACGAGTCCTTGGGCCTCACGGTCCAGGCGATGAATAAGCCTGACCGTCCCGCCGAAATCGGCCTGCTTTTCGACATGGCGCAACAGGGAGCAGTGATCCCCGAAGCGACTGCCCTGGGTCAACAGATCTGCCGATTTATACCAGACGCTGTAGTCTTTCTGCCGGGCGACGAGATGGGGCGCCGGCGGGACCCGTGTCAGGATCTGGGAATCGTAGTAGAGAGAGACGACATCTCCTGTCTGCAGCTGAAATTTCGCCTTGCGGATCCGCTGTTCCTTGCAGCCGGGGCGCTCCAGCCACACGGCGCCTTTCTGCATGGCGTCCTTGATGGCGATTTTCGAGAGCTGGCAGGACGCTGCAAGAAGATCAGGAGCAAGCCCGTCCGAAGAGACGGCGACACGCACTGTGCATTGCGAGGGGGGACTATTTGCCAAAATTACTCACAAATCCCAATCCTAGAGGCAACCGTCGACCTGCTCAACCGGCAGGATATTCTTTACGTCGAAAATGACGGAGTTTTCCTTGCAGAGACGGCGGAAATCGCCAGGCTGCATCGCCGTATACTGCCGGTGGGCGACGGCGATAACCAGGCCGTCATAGGTCAGTTCGGAAAGACCGCTGCACAGAGTGATCCCGTATTCGCGCCTGGCCTCATCCGGGTTGACCCAGGGGTCGTGGACATCCACGGCGATACCGTAGTCCTGCAGTTCGGCGATGATGTCGATTACCCTGGTGTTGCGCAGGTCAGGGCAGTTCTCTTTGAAGGTGAGGCCCAGCACCAGGATCTTCGCCTTCGAGGTGTCGATGCCCTTTCTCGCCATTAATTTAATCACCGATGAGGCGATGTGATGCCCCATATTATCGTTGATTCGCCGGCCGGCGAGGATCATGTCGGGGTGGTAGCCGACCTCCTGGGCCTTGTGGGTCAGGTAGTAGGGGTCGACACCGATGCAGTGGCCGCCGACCAGACCGGGCCGGAACGGCAGAAAATTCCATTTGGTCTCGGCCGCCTTCAGGACTTCGATGGTGTTGATGCCGAGTTTGTGGAAGATGAGGGAGAGTTCGTTGATCAGGGCGATATTGACATCCCGCTGGGTGTTCTCGATGACCTTCGCCGCCTCGGCCACCTTGATTGAACTGGCAGGGAAGGTCCCGGCGGTGATGATGGTCCGGTAGAGCCGGTCGACAAAATCGGCGACCTCGGGCGTCGAGCCCGAGGTGATCTTGACGATATTGGCGAGACGATGCTGCTTGTCGCCCGGATTGATCCGTTCGGGGCTGTAGCCGCAATAGAAGTCGCGGTTGAAACGCAGGCCGGAGACCCGCTCCAGGACAGGTACGCAGACTTCCTCGGTGGCCCCTGGATAAACGGTGGATTCGTAGATGACGATGTCGTTTTTTTTCAGAACCCCGCCGACGGTCTCAGAGGCGCTGGTCAACGGCCGGAAATTCGGTCTCTTCGAGGCATCGATCGGGGTCGGCACGGCGATAATATAGACCGTGCAGCCGGCGATTTCGGCCGGGTCGGCGGTGAACTGCAGTTGTTCCGCCGTCAGCAGTTCGTCTCGGCTGACTTCCAGGGTCGAATCCCGGCCTTCGCTAAGTTCGGCGATTCGGCCGGCATTGAGATCAAAGCCCCTGGTGCTGAAGTGTCTGCCGAACTCCACGGCCAGCGGCAATCCGACATAGCCAAGGCCGATAACGGCGATTTCCGCCTGTTTCAGTGAAAACATCTCTATTCCCCGGAAGAAGATACGTGATAACGAGCGGCAATAGCGCCGGAATTCTCAAACCTGCTGCCATATCTATAAAATATGAAAAGAAATGTCAAATACCTCGTGAGATTTCCGGCCAGATCACGGTGTGCAGCTGCAGCTGCAGGCGGACGGGCAACCGGTCCGTGAGGATCGCTTCGGCGAGAATCCGGGAGGACATCCTGCCGCGGACAGGCGAGAAGAGGACGGGGGCGATCTCCGCAAATCCATGCTGACGCACGAAATCGCGGGCAAAATGATAATCTTCGAGATCGCTGATGACAAATTTTATCTCCGTGCAGTCGGCACGAATTGCCTGCCGGCTGCGGATCGCTTCGAGATTTTCCGGCAGCCAGGAGTCTGCCATGCCGCTCGCCGGACATTTGACATCGAGGATGACATGGACCTCCGGCGGCAGGGCGGCGATCGGCTGCGAACCGTTGGTCTCGAGGAGCACTGTGCGCCTGCGGCGGAGCAGTTCGTTCATCAGCAGCAGGCTGTTCTGCTGCAGGAGGGGTTCGCCGCCGGTCAGTTCCACGAGGGCCGTCGGATACCTGTCGGCATAGGCGAGGATGGCCGCAAGCGTCAGCTCCTCCCCGGCTTCGTTGTAGGTATAGGCCGCATCGCAGTAGCTGCAGCGCAGATTGCAGCCGGCCAGACGAATAAAGACGCAGGGCAGACCGGCGAAAGTCGATTCGCCCTGCAGCGAGTAGAACAGCTCGGATACCTGCAGCCCCTTATCACGGGCCATAATAGACAAGGCCGGAGGTGTCCGTCTCGAGGATGGTGATGCTGTAGAGGGAATAGCGGTCGTGGCTGAGCGGTCCCTTCAGTTCACTGAACAGGTATCTGGCAATATTTTCCGATGAGGGATTGACCTCCTTGAACATCGCCATATTGTTGAGATCACGGTGATCAAGCTTATCGATTGCCTCCTTCACTATCCCTTTCAAGACCTTGAAATCGATACCCATGCCGATCTGGTCGAGCTCGGTGGCCCTGACGGTGACTTCGACCTTCCAGTTATGACCATGCGGATTTTCACAATCGCCGGGATAGTCGCGGAGGTGGTGGGCCCCGGCAAAGTGGGTCTTGATAAATATGTCGTACATGATAACTCCTGTTAATTCATGGAAATTATCCCGATTACTTGCAAAATAAGCGGAAAATGGTATGAGTATATGCTTGATTGGCCTTTACTTCAGACGGTGAAAAAGGCAAAATTTCAGTCTTATGCATGAAGTCGTCGGCCTGGTCGATGATGCGATCCGAAATTCAACATCACATCATGAATATTGTAGCAGAAAAGGAGTCAAAGAGCATGGCCTTTATTGCACCGCTGAAAGGTGTCCGTTTCAATACCGAAAAAGCGGGAAGACTCGACGACATCGTGACGCCGCCCTATGACGTCATCAAGGAAGAGACGGTCAACAGCTTCGTCTCAAAAAACCCCTACAGCATGGTTCGCCTGGACATTACCAAGACCCCGGGATTGGGCGACAACAGCGAAAAAAGATATGTCGAGGCAGCGGCCTTGTTCCGCCGGTGGCAGGAAGAGAGGTTACTGATCCGCGACGACAGGGAGGCGCTCTATCTCTACGAGACCAGTTATACGCTGCCTTCCGGCAAAAAACTGGTGAGAAAAGGGCTGCTCTGCCTCGTCGGTCTGGCCGAGTTCTCGGAAGGGGTGGTCAAACCCCATGAGCAGACCTTCGAGACGGTCATCGCCGACCGCCTGCAACTGATCAAACACTGCAAGGCCCAGTTCAGCCAGATATTCTCCTTGTTTTCCGACCGTGCCAATACGGTGATCGGTCTCCTCGAAAGAGCTGAATCGGAGGCAGCCGGCACCGTCACCGACGCCGACGGCTGCCGGCACAGCATCCGCAAGATCACCGATGCCGAGGTCATCCGCCAGGCCCAGGTCTTCTTCAAGGACAAATCGCTCTATATCGCTGATGGTCATCATCGCTACACAACGGCCCTCGCCTACCGCAGATATGTGCGGGAAAAAGAAGGAGGCATGGCCGACAGCCATCCCGCCAACCATATTATGATGTACCTCTGCCCGATGGAGGACCCAGGCCTTTCCGTGCTGCCGACCCACAGGCTCCTGTACTGGCCCGGCAGGCTGAGCGTCGAGGAGCTGTGTTCGCGGCTTGCTGGCGGTTTTACCTTTGAAGAGATCACCACCGGCAGCCGCGAGACCCTGGTGGAGGAGGTCCTGTCGCGGATGGACGAGATCGCGAAACGGAACACGGAAAAGACCGTCACGGCCTTCGGCGTCTACCATGCCGGCGAGGATCGCTGCTTCTTCATCACCATGAAAGAGGAGGCGGTGGACCAGCTCGATATCCAGGAACCTTGTCTCCGGGAACTCGATGTCGTCGTTTTGTCAGATCTGATTATTAAAAAGTATTTCGGCCTTGACCATGATCGCGCTGAGCACGAAAACCTCATCTCTTTTCACAGCGATCCCGACGAGGCCATCGATATTACGGTGAAAGACAGCGCAGTCCTTGACGATATGACGCCTCTTCTCTTTCTGATGAATCCGACCAGGGTCGAACAGGTGAAAAAGGTGGCTGACGCCGGCCTGATCATGCCGCACAAATCCACCTATTTCTATCCGAAGATCATGACCGGTCTGCTGTTTTATCAATTGGTCGACGGAGAGGTGGTCAGGCACCTTGACTGAATCGAACAGGCAGAGGGAGGAAAAGGCGACAAGCCGGGACAGTCTCTTTGATGGTCGATTGGTCTGCCTGCAGCACCGACAGGGCTATCGCTTTTCCGTCGATGCCGTGCTGGCCGCCCATTTTCAGCCGCCTGCACGGGGGGCATCGCTGCTCGATCTCGGCTGCGGCTGTGGCGTTATCGGCCTCATCGCCATGTACAGATGGGGGCTGAGGATAAGGCATCTCACCGCCTTTGAGGTGCAGCCGCAACTGGCCGAATTGGCCCGCCGCAATTTCCGGGAAAACGGCTTCAACGGCAAATGCCGGGTCGTTCTCGGTGATCTCAGAAATATCCTCGAGTTCCTCGAACCTGAATCATTCAGCCAGGTCATCTGCAACCCGCCTTTTTATAAAGAGGGATCGGGGCGGCAGAACGTCGATGCCGAATCCCTGCTGGCGAGACACCAGATCCTCGCCAGTCTCGACGATACCGTCGCCGCGGTAGCGGCGGTGCTCAGGAGCGGCGGCTGCCTGGTGATGGTCTATCCCGCCGAAGGACTGGGCGAACTGCTGACCAGCCTCTCTGCCCGCCGGTTCGAGGCCAAGCGTCTGCAGTGCGTCTACAGTTATCCGGATCCGACCGCGACAGCGAGGATGGTCGTGGTCTCCGCCGTCAAAAACGGCGGCAGGGGGTTACAGGTGCTGCCGCCTTTTTATATCTACCGGCAAAAAAACGGGGACTACAGCCCGGCCATGCAGCGGCTCTACGCCGCAGAACCGGTCGAGCAGGGTGAAATGATCCCTGCCGCCGAAAAGGAATAGAATCGATGCTTGCTACAATCAAGAGCTGCACGGTCATGGGCATCGACGGGTTGCCTATCGAGGTCGAGGTGGATGTCGTGCCGGGTCTGCCGATGTTCGCCACCGTCGGCCTGCCGGACGGGGCGGTACGGGAAAGCAGGGAGAGGGTCAGGGCGGCCATCAAGAACTGCGGCTATGACTTTCCGCAGCAGAAGATTACGGTCAACCTCGCCCCGGCGGACGTGAAGAAGGAAGGGACGGGATTCGATCTGCCGATCGCCCTGGGTATTCTTGCCGCCACCGGCCTTTTCAAAGAGCGTGACATCTCCGCCTGCTGCGTGGTCGGGGAATTGAGCCTCGATGGCCGCATCCGCCGGGTCAACGGCGTATTGTCGATGGTCCTGGCCGCCCGTGATGCCGGCATGGAGAAGATCCTCATCCCGGCTGAGAACGGTGCCGAGGCGGCCATCGCCGCAGCCGGCATCACGGTGATTGCCGTTGCCCATCTGCCGCAGGCCGTGGAATATCTCAAGGGAATCGTTGAGATCACCCCGGTCCGCCAGTGCTCACCGGAAGAACTGCGCCAGCATCGGCAGCACGGTGTCGATTTTGCCGATGTCAAGGGCCAGGACCATGTCAAGAGGGCCCTCGAGGTGGCGGCTTCCGGGGATCATAACATCTTGATGAAGGGGCCGCCTGGCTCGGGAAAGACCATGCTGGCGAAACGGCTCGCCACCATCCTGCCGGAAATGACCTTTGAGGAAATCCTTGAAACCACCAAGATCTACAGTATCGCCGGCCAGCAGAACGGATCCGCTATCCAGGCGGTGCGGCCGTTCAGGGCGCCGCACCATACCGTTTCCGACGCCGGCCTGATCGGCGGTGGGACCAATCCACGGCCGGGCGAAGTCTCCATGGCCCATAACGGCGTCCTGTTCCTTGACGAACTGCCCGAATTCAAAAAACACGTGCTGGAGGTCCTGCGCCAGCCCCTTGAAGACGAAACTGTGACGATCGTCAGGGCCACCATGTCCCTGACCTTTCCGGCCCGATTTGTCCTCGTTGTCGCCATGAACCCCTGTCCCTGCGGCTATCTCGGTGACAGCCGCAATCGTTGCAACTGCAATCCCGCCCAGATTCAGCGCTATGTAAGCCGGATCTCCGGCCCTCTCCTTGACCGGATCGACATGCATCTCGAGGTTCCCGTCGTGCCGTTTCGAGAAATGAGCAGCACGGCCGGCAGGGAGACGTCCGCTGCGATCAAGGAACGGGTCGACAGGACCCGGGATATCCAGAAAAAACGTTACGCCGGATCGGCCCGCATCCATGCCAACAGCCAGATGGGCCCAAAGGAGATCGAGCGTTTCTGTCACCTTGACCCGGCCGGTCTCGCTCTCCTTGAAAAAGGGGTGCAGCGTCTCGGTCTTTCGGCCAGGGCCTATCATCGAATCCTCAAAATTGCCAGGACCCTTGCCGATATGGAGGATGCCGAGAGAATCTCGACCGGCAATATCGCCGAGGCCATCCAGTTCCGGCGTTTCGACAGGAAGACCCCTTGATCTTTACCTCACCGATGCCGATTCTTTGAACAGATTGCAAAACCGGAGACCCACGGTAAATATGAGGATCATCTCCAATCCGTCAGCCTCCGGCCTCGCTATCATCCTGCAGGTGGTGAAGATTTTACCAAGGTGACCGGAAAAGATTCCTGCCCCAGGGGCAATACGATATTCTCCGGCTGCACAACGCAGATGACCGCATTCTTTCTGCTTATCCTGTCGCTGCCTGCCAGGATTTGCTCTTTTAACCGGCAGCAGAGAAACCCTTGCCCCTCCCGGAATTTCATGCTAAACCGGTTGCTCGTTTTTCGCATCGCACCTGTATTCTGCTCCAAGGACTCAATATGAAAACTAGATATCTCGTTGCCATCGGCCTCTGCCTGGCGCTACTTCTCCTCTGGTATGTCTGGGACAGCAAGCTGATTCCGAAAAAGGACAATGCCGCCTCATTTGTCCCCCGGGACGCCCTCGTGTTTGTCGAACAGAAGGATATCGGCGAATTGATCGATGGCTTTCAGGCATCGCCTCTGGGCAAAGCCGTCGCCGCAATCAATGTCCGGCAGGTCGCAACGGATATCGGTCTGCCGGATGAAGAAGTCGCCGGGCTGACAGACACCGTCAAGGTTATCGAGGATCTCGGCAACAGCAGGCTGTTCAGAGAATTCTGCGGGAAGACCGCGGCTCTGGCCCTGCTGCCCGGCGGACCAGTCGCCGCGGAGGTCGGGCAGCAGGGCTCCCTGCCGTTTCAGGTACTGTTCATTGCCAGGCCTCAGCACAAGGCGGAGATTTTCGAATTGATCTCCTCGGTCGCGACAGGAAATGTCCGTCAGAGCGAGGTCGACTACAAGGGGTACAAGCTGAAAAAATTCGAGATAGACGGTACGACGGTCTATGCCGCCACGGTCGATGGTTTTTTTCTCCTCGGCCTGCAGGAAAAGACCCTGCATACGGCCCTTGACACTGCCTTGCAGGCAGATATGTCCCTTGTTGAACTGCCGGCCTTCGAACAGCTCAGGGGACAGTTCTCCCAACTTGACTTTTTTGCCTATACCTCTCTCGAGGGCATTCGCCGGGAACTGCCGGCTGTAACCGGGCAGGAGGCTGCCGGCAGCGACCCGGCCGGCCAATTCGCCTCGCTTGCCGGACTGCAGCACAGCGCCTATGGGATCTGGCGGGAAGAAGGCCTGCTCAGGGACCGGTCAATCACCCTGATCGACCGGCAGGGCCTTGATCCGCAGGTCAGAAAGCTGCTTTCGGCAGCACCGGAGCATAACGACACCCTCCGCCTCGTCCCCGAAGACATCCTGACCTATTACTGGTCGAACACCTTCGCCCTTGCGGCGATATGGCAGATATACAAGGAGAATAACAAGACCGACAGCCAGGCGCTCAACGAGTTCACCAGGATGTTCAAGAAGACGACCGGCAGCGAGGTGGAAACGGTCCTGGCCCTGATTGACGGCGGGGTGAGCCTGTTTCTGAACAGAGGGGATGACACGGCCTTCATCCCACTGCCGCATTTCGCCGTTTTTGTCAAAGTGACTGATCGCCGGCAGATGGAGGAGGTGATCAAAAAGACCACTGCTTCGTTCAATATTCCCCTGCAGGAGAATACCTACAAGGACGTGACATATACTTCCTATGGGCAGCCCTTGCCGGGCGGGCTCCAGGCCCTTTGGGGCTTTCACGAAAATTATCTGCTCCTCGCCAACAGCCGGCAGATACTGGAGAATATCGTCGATACCAGGAAGGACGGCAAGGGCCTTCAGAAAAGCAAAGTCTATACCGACCTGCGAATGGATCTTGAGTCGGATACCAATTCCGTCAGTTTTATCCGGATGGCAGGGGTTGTCGATGGCATCCGGGAACTTGTGGGCTGGGGCGGGGTTATGCTGGCGATCCAGGGCAGGGAGGCGGCGGCGAAATCAACGGCACTGATCGATGGGGTGATCAGCCCTCTGCTCGACGGCCTGACGATGTTTTCTACAATTGCCACCAGGAGTCGCCTGGGTGAGGACCGTATTGTCATCGAATCGACGTTCCAGCTCGAGCCGGAAGCGGCATCCGGACAGGGGAAATAAACATGGAGAAGCTTGTCGCGGAACTCAAACAACTGGTTGCCTTCAAAGACACCACCGATATCGGCGATATCATCCTGATTGCCGCCAAAAAACCGCAGATGCTGCTCTATGCCGTGGTCACCGATATCGAACGGGATCCGTCACGAAAGGACGAGTGGTGGTTCCTGCATTTCTCAGTACTCTCGATACCGATCCAGCAGATGACCTGGACCCTGCGCACCCGGCAGATGACCGGCATGGAGATATTCACGATGGGCGGCGAGGAACGATTCGTCAAGGCCGTCGACCTCGGCGGCGCCCGTCTCGTGCCGGCGGAGCTCCCGGCCGGGCCCGCCAAAAAGGAAGGCGGGCTCAAGCGGATCAAATAATTTCCGGATTCAACAGCCCCCCGGCGGCAGGTAATTGATGGTGAACGATGTGCGCGCCGTCTGCATCTGCCGATAGGTGATGTTCGGGGACTTGTCGAGCATGATCTTGGCGGCCCTGACCTGATCGCTGTCCCTGTACTTGTCGGAAAGATAGATGATTTCGCTGATCCCCGACTGGATGATCACCTTGGTGCACTCGTTGCAGGGAAAGAGGCCGACATAGATCCGGCAGTTCCTCAGATCGGTGGTGATCGCGTTGAGCACCGCGTTCAGTTCGGCATGGCAGACATAGGGATATTTGGTATCCAGGTAGTCGCCTTCCCTGGACCAGGGCAGTTCGTCGTCCGAACAGCCCCAGGGAAATCCGTTATAGCCGACCCCGACGATCTTGTTCTGGTCATTGGCCACGCAGGCCCCGACCTGGGTATTGGGATCCTTGCTGCGCTGGGCGGAGAGGAGCGCGACCGCCATGAAATACTCGTCCCAGGAGAGATAGTTCGTTCGTTTCATGAGACTTGGCTGTTATCGTTGAATTTTCTGCGGCGTTGCCGCCAGGTGTTGATGCCGCACACCTCATCGACAAATTTCCTTATACTGGCAAAATAACGATCTCCGGCGACCGCGATCAGTGAATTGTGATCGGCGCCGGGGATGACCAGAAACTGTTTGTTCCTGGCGTCGCTGTGCATCTGCAGTTTTTCCGCCTGGTGGACCGGAATGAGCTGATCCCGGGCCCCGTGCATGATCAGGGTCGGCAGTTTGATCCGGGCTATCTTTTCACAGTTATTGAAACAGTCCTGCTCCTCAAGTCCCGTGATATCGATACCGAGCGACTCGGCCAGGGGCAGGGTCTCGGCGAACCCGCTTTCGATGACGAGTCCCTTCAGCTGCCCGCCCATCTCCAGGGCCACTTCGATGGCGCTGGCCGAACCGAGCGAGCGGCCCATGACAAAGAGCGGGCCGCTGAATCCTGACTGCTGCAGCCAGCCGGTCACGAAGCGGCCTACCGCCACGGCATCGCCGAACATCGATGTCACATCGGGCGATCCGCTGCTCCAGCCATAACCCCGGTAGGTGGCTACAAAGATATTGAGACCGTGGCGGCAGTACTCGGGGGCAATCGGGTCATAATCGCCGACGGTTTCGCCGTTGCCATGAAAATAGAGAAGAGTCGGGGATTCGGGTCCCGCTTCGTAAAAGCGGCAGCCGAGTGTGAGATTTTCCCCGACTTCCACCGTCACATCCCTGGCCCGGGCAGGGAGAGGGGGACTGGTCGTGCGGATAGGAAAAAAAATACGGGAGAGGACTTCCGGTCGATCGAGTTTGCTGTATTTCTGCATGATGAAATGGCGTTGAATTGTATGTCGAAGCACCTGTGAAATTTCCTTAGTCAGACAATGTATAGGAAGTGAGGGGAAAAAGCCAGTTGCGTGCCCCTGTCACGGCCGAAAAAACCGTCAGTGAAGAAAAATAACCCCGTATTTGATCATCCTTCGGGAAACCCGATATCTGGCCCGGCAAACAGGCCCCGACCGATTCGTCTCCGACGGGTATGCTCGGCTCATCGGTCGGCGAACCGGCAATCCCCCACGGGATCGGGATTCCGGAAGGTATCTTTCAGTAGATTTCGGTACGATGTGGAAGGATACAGTGTTGACCATGGCCGTGCCGGCTCAGCTTGTCCGGCAGGTGGTGGAGGCGAAGGGTGGATCAGGTCCGGCCTGCAATAAAAAAAGGTTGCAGGCAGAACCTGCAACCTTCAATGATATGGGGTGGACAATGGGGCTCGAACCCACGGCCTCCTGGGCCACAACCAGGTGCTCTAACCAACTGAGCTATGTCCACCGTCCGAATTGCTTGGGGAAAAGCGCCCTTCTTATACCCGCTCGATTCTCGATTTGCAAGAACAAAGTTATGCCAGATCTTCCCCGCAGTGCATACATTTCGCAGCCTGGGCCTTGACGATCTCGAAGCAGTGCGGGCACTCCTTTTTGAAATTGGCCTTGAGCAGCTGGTTGATGACCATATTGCACTCCTGCTCAAGCGAGGTGTCACGGAAGGCATGGTTGCGTATCGGATCGATGCAGCTCAGGTCGTTCAGCTTCAGCATCAGGCCAATGGCCCGCTGCCGGCTCTCCTTTGCCACCGCCTCATCGAGGATCAGGGTTAATACCGGCTTGAGATTCTTCTCTGCAAGGCAGGTGTCGAGGGCCTCGATCGCCTCCTTTTCCTTTTTGTATCTGTCATTCTGGTTTTTCAGGACAGCCGGGTCGATCACGCTGCCCTTGAAGGCGTCGGCGTTGCCGACCATCATGGCGTTGTTTTCGCTGCTGCCGGGGAGTTCCATATACCGGTACGAGGCATGGTGACCGTACTGGTTTTCTACATGGTCCCAGCCGTTCAAGAAGAGGGAACAGGCATCGTTGAGGCAGATAAAGAGGATCTCCGAACCCCAGCCGAGACCGTCGCCGACATGGACCGGAGGGGCTTCGCAGCAGGACATCCTCTGCGAGCAATGGGGACAGATATGCACTTCGTCGAGATAATTCACATCATTCGTACGCATAAAGCACAGCTCCTTGCAATCATATGGCCTCAGGCACCTTGCCTGGGGTAGATAAAATATTGATCGTCATAACCATACACCTGATGGGGCCGAAGGTAAAGACAGACCGCAGTCCGTAGCGATTTCTCAGGTTTCCCAGTCATCTTTCAGGCCGGCATGCGAGAGGACCCCGTCAACCGCCTTGGCCTGTTTCATCCGGCTCTGCAGAAAAGCCGGGGTCATAAATTCCTTGTTCTTCTCCATTATCCGGCAAAGCTCGCTGATGTCGCCACTCTCCGCCAGATCGATCAGATGCAGCAGATTTTCGGCAAAACTCCGCACGATTTTGCGGCCGTCGCCGGAGGTCGCCATGATCTCGGCATAAGTCCTGGGATTCTGGTTGTGGACCCTGGCCATCGCCAGGATGCCGTAGAGCGAGGTAAGGGTCGAGTGGCTGCTGATGTCGCGGCAGTCGATTTCGTGAGCCGCCAGGGTCATGGCCAGGGTCACCGAGATGGTGGTCGGCAGTTTCTGGCCGACACCCATCAGCAGGTCGTGCTTCGACGGGCTGTCATGAAAGATCTCCGCCCCGTGTTTGTAGAGAAAGGCCTCGAACTCGCTGCAGAATGCCCCGCTTCTGGCCGTTCGCACCACTGATGCGTTTTTGTCCTTCATGGTCAGGGCCTGGGGTCCCCAGAGATTATGGACAAGCATCAGCTCGACGCCGGGGCTGGTGGTAGCATAGGCGGTGTCGATGGTGTTTTCGGATTCGCCGGCAAGAAGGATCAGGGCCTGGCCGTCCCGCAGACACCGGCCGTAACGCCTGACGGTCTCGGCGGTTACCGAAATCGGCACGCAGACAATGACCACATCCACCATCGCGATCATCTCTTCCGGTTTTAGTGAGGTTGAACGTCCACTCAGATAGGTCTTGTATCCCTCGTTTTCCAGGCGGCTGGCAAACCATCTGCTCATCGCCCCGGAACCGATGAAGCCGAAGGACTTGATCTGCTTGACCCGCATGTCGACCCGGGGAAAGGAACCGAGGAGTTTGATCGCTCCTTCCTCCTGGATGACGCTTTTTTCGATCCTGGCCAGGGCCTCGCGCAGCAGGTTGTCCTCGATGTGGCCCTCGGCTTCGATATAAATCCGCAGTTTCTGGGTCTTGATATCGTTTTCCGACTGCAGGTCGAGGATGTTGATCCCTCTGCGGGTGAATTCGCCGAGGATATCGGCGAGCATGCCGACCCGGTCGCGCAACGGCCGGGTGATCAGGGCGGTCGCATCGTAACCGGAGGATTTGGCAAGATGCTTGCCGAGCAGGGCGAAACGCGTGCGGTTATGCGGCACGACCTCCCTGGCGATCAGTTCGATACCGTGCTTTTTCAGGAGTTCTTCCGATTCGATGACCGCATGGCTGGTGCGTCCGTTGGTCCTGATATCGACGATGGCGGTCTCGATATCCTGGACGGACATCAGGGTTGCCCGCGGAAAGTGCTCGTCGATATATTCCTCGCACTGGCGAAAGACCGAACTCCTGCCGACGATGGTATTAATACCGGCCAGGTCGGGGGCAGCACCGGAGATCGAACCGAGGGAGAGATGAATGGGCAGCACCACGTTGTCGATCCAGTACCCCTGGTCCAACTGGGTAACAAGCCGGAACGACTCCTTGATTTCTCCTTCACGGGTGTTGTAGACCGGCACCAGGGCGTAATCGGCCTCATCGCGGAGAAAGGCTCCGAGGATATCGGCAATCCGGTTGAACAACAGGACCTTGGCATCCGGGTCATATTGGCGGGCGGCCTGGTAGCTGTCGGAGCCGATCGGCCCCTGGGTGGCGATACTGAACATGGTTTTCTGAGGCCGTTCTTCTCGAAACAAAGTACAATTGTGGTTGTCTGCCGGCAGTGGTTATTCCGGGTCAATCCCGGAGGGTGCCGTACACCTCCGCGACACCGAGGAAGCACGCCGACAGAGGAAAATATACACTCTTTTTGTGAAAGCAACCAATTAATACGGAAAACATGTCTGCCACAGGCGATCAAACCGAGACCCAACCTGACATCGAGGAATATCTGAAGTCCCTCAAGGCCTCGAGGAAATTCGGACCGCAGGTGGTCTGCCACCGGGTCTTCCCGGCGGTGGCAAGAGACGATGCCCCCGGCCAGCCGCATCTCTCACCGCACATCCAGGAGATCCTCCGGGCAAAGGGTATCGACCGGCTCTATTCCCATCAGACCGAGGCCATCGGCAATCTCCTCGACGGAGACGATATCCTGGTGGCGACCCCCACGGCCTCGGGCAAGAGCATGATTTACAACCTGCCGGTCCTGGACCTGATCTGCTCCGATGAACCGGGTTGCGCCCTCTACCTCTTCCCCCTCAAGGCCCTGGCCCAGGACCAGCTGCGGGTGCTCAGGGAACTGGCGGCTATGCTGCCGCTGGATATGAGAAGAGATGGCGAACTGGCGGCCATCTACGACGGGGATACGACGGCCTCTCAGCGGAGAAGGATCAGGGATCATCTGCCGTCGATCCTGTTGACCAACCCCGACATGCTGCACCTGTCGATCCTGCCGTATCACGGCAGCTGGTCGCTGTTTTTCCAGAAGCTCAGATTCGTCGTGATCGATGAGATCCATACCTACAGGGGGATTTTCGGCTCGCATATGGCCTGGGTGCTGCGGCGGCTGCAGCGTATCGCCCGATATTACGGCGCTGATCCCCAGTTCGCCCTGCTGTCGGCGACCATCGGCAATCCCGGAGAATTTGCGGAACGGTTGATCGGCCGGAAGGTCCGGGTGATTACCGCCTCGGGCGCGGCCCAGGCGGAAAAGCATTTTCTCTTCCTCAACCCCTGGGACAGCGCCGCCACAGCGGCCAGCCAGCTGCTGGAGGCCGCCATGAAGCGCGGACTGCGGACGATTGTCTACACCAAATCGCGGAGGATGACCGAACTCATCCATCTCTGGACCACGCCACGACTCGGCACTCTGGCGGTAAAACTCAGCTCCTATCGGGCCGGTTTTCTGCCGGAGGAACGGCGCGAGATCGAACAGAAACTCAGCCGGGGCGATCTGCTTGCGGTGGTGTCGACCTCAGCCCTGGAACTCGGCATCGATATCGGCGATCTCGATCTCTGCATCCTGGTCGGCTATCCCGGCTCGATCATGGCCTCATGGCAGAGGGGCGGGCGGGTCGGACGACAGTTCCGGAAGTCGGCGATCATCATGATTGGTCAGGAAGACGCTCTCGATCAGCACTTCATGCGCCAGCCCGAGGATTTTTTCTCACGGCCGGTCGAATCGGCGGTGGTCAATCCGGAAAACGAAGCAGTCCTGCAGCAGCATCTGCACTGTGCTGCCGCCGAACTGCCCCTTTCCGTAGCCGAGCCGCTGCTCGACAACCCGGCGATTACAGCCGCCGTCGAGACCCTGAGCCGGTCATCGACCCTGCTGCAGGACGCCGACGGCAGGTCCTGGTATGCCAGCCGCAGATTTCCCCAACGGCAGGTGAACCTGCGAGGCGGTGGGGTGCAGCTGGCCCTGATCGATTGCCGGAGCGGCGAGATCTTCGGCGAGATTGACGGCGGCAGGGCCTTGAAGGAGTGTCATCCTGGTGCGGTTTACATACACCGGGCCAATTCCTGGCTGATCGAGGACCTCGACCTGCAGGACAGGGAGGTCAAGTGTACAGGCGGCAAGCCCAGTTACTATACCCGTCCCACTTCGACAAAAGATACTGAGATTTTGCAGACGTATGACGAGAAGCCGGTGTTTGGCTGCAGGATATCCTGCGGCAGGCTCAGAGTCACCGAGAGGGTCGCCGGCTATCAGCGGCTGACCAATGCGACTCAGCGGGTCATCGCCAATGTCCCGCTCGAACTGCCGGAACAGATCATCGAGACAGAGGGGTTCTGGCTGGAGATATCGGAGGAGATCCAGAAGCGTCTGGAGGAGAGGCAGCTGCATTTCATGGGTGCCATCCATGCCCTCGAGCACGCCATGATCTCGCTCTTCCCGCTGCTGGTGCTCTGCGACCGCAACGATATCGGCGGCATCTCCTGTCCCCGCCATCCGCAGACCGCTTGGGCGGCGATTTTTGTCTACGACGGGCATGCCGGCGGCGTCGGTCTGGCGACCGAGGCCTATCGCCGGATAGACGACCTGCTCAGCCAGACGCACAAGACGATACAGGACTGTCCCTGCGACAACGGCTGCCCTTCCTGCGTCCACTCGCCAAAGTGCGGCTCGGGGAACCGACCGATCGATAAACAGGCCTGTCTCGCTCTGCTCGATGAAATTGTGAAGGGAGAGGGAAAAGGGGAGGTCCGAATCACGGCTGGAGCCCTGCCGGCGGCCCGGCGGCAAAACGATCTTCCCTCGCTCAACGAGGAAAACCGCCGGGGAATCGAAATGCTTCCCGAGCGCTACGGGGTCTTTGACCTTGAGACGATACGCTCGGCGGAGGAGGTGGGGGGCTGGCACCGCTGCGAGCGGATGGGGATATCCGTGGCGGTGGTCTGGGACTCACAGCTGGAGAATTGTGTCACCTATCTCGAACACGAAGTGGACAGCCTGATCGCCCACCTGCAGCAACTCGATCTGGTGGTCGGTTTCAACTCTCGGAGATTCGACTATCGGGTGCTCAGCGGCTACAGTGCCAGTGACTTCAATCACCTGCCGACCCTCGATCTTCTCGAGGAAGTGAGTGCGCATCTCGGCTACCGCCTCAGCCTTGACCGACTGGCCCGGCATACCCTCGGAGCAGGTAAAAGCGCCGATGGCCTGCAGGCCCTGCAGTGGTACAAGGAAGGGAAAATAGACCTGATCGCCAAATACTGCAGGAAAGATGTGGAAATCACCCGGGATCTGCTGCACTTCGCCCTCGACAAGGGCTTTCTCCTTTTCCAGAACAAGGCCGGCAAGGTAGTCAGACTGCCGCTTGCCCTGGAAAAGGTGCTTGCCTCAATCCGTAAAACTCCTGCTCAGGGCCAAATGAGGGGCTGAGATATCCAGCCGACGCTGCCGCCGCTGTGTTTGACCTTGACCCATTTGTCCTGCACCGAGATTTTGGTCAACACCACACCGCGCTCGACATCGGCCACGACGGCAGCGGTGGCATTCGGTTCAGTGCGCATGTTCGCGCTTTTTTTGGCGTTGACGATAACGGTATTGCCCTTGACGACAAGAGAGGAATGGATATAACCGGTGTCGTTTTCATAGTCCGAAACCTTCAGCCAGTCGCCTTCCTTGCCCTGCACCATGAGCGGATAGCCCTGGAACAGCTCCATGAGGACCGGTGCGTCTTTGGAGGGTGAGGTCCTGACGTTGACGCCGTCCTTCACTACACTGACATATTCAGCGGAAAAGGCCGGACCGGCAAGAAGGGTGCAGAGTGATCCGGTAAGCAAGGCCCTGGTCGATATTTTTTTGAGACGGTGAAAAAATGTCATAAGTATATAATCAAGTTGTGGTTGATGGTTGGGGAGGGGTTTTTTCCTGCTCTTGATCAATGCAAGTAATCGCTTATAACACTAATGGCATTTGAAGTCAAATGCCTTTCCCCCCACATCTATCCGCAAAAACATATTTCTACTATGCGGTAAAACAGGATATTTTACATAAAGGTCAAGGTCGCCCTGCTGCTGTTCATGACGGTCGAGGCACCAATGGGCAGTGTCAGGTTTTCCCGGCAGTGACCGGCGGGCAGTTCGGCCCAGACCGGCACAGATGATGAGGCCGTCAGATCCAGAACCCTCTCCCACAGCCATTCCTTGCGGCGCAGGGTCTCCGCATCCCCCCGTGGATAGGACAAGGAAAAATCGCCGAGCAGGATACCGGCAAGGCCCGTGAATTTACCGGCCAGGGCCAGTTGGGTCAGCATGCGATCGAGGCGGTAGGTCGGTTCATTGGTGTCTTCCAGGAAGACAATATGATCCTGCCAGGAAAAATCGAAGGGGGTGCCGAGGAGGGTGACAAGACTGCTGAGATTGCCGCCGGCGAGGGTCCCCCGCACCTCAGACCCGCCCCTGAGGACCTCGATGCGGGGAAAACGGCTGGTGCCCTGCCAGGATTCGCTCAGGCAGTGATAGAGCCGTTCCAGGGTCGCCGGAGTCGAGGTCGACAGGGTAGTCAGCACCGGGCCGTGCAGGCTGATCAAGCCGGTTGCCGCCAGCAGATGGTTGTGGAGCAGGGTGATATCGGAAAAACCTACCAGCAGTTTCGGCCTTTGCCGCACCAGGTTGAGATCGATGCCGGCCAGCATGCGCAGGCAGCCGTACCCGCCGCGCAAGGCGAAGACGGCCTTGACCTTCTCATCCAGGAAGGCCTGGTTGAATTCCTCGGTCCGGCGTCTGTCGGTGTCGGCGAGATAGCCCTGGCCAGGCCAGAGATTTTCCGGGAATTGCAGAACAAATCCCATCTGTTCGAGAAGAGAGAGCCCGTCACGGAAAGGCTCGATCGAGGCGAGTTGCCCGGCAGGGGCGATAACCTGTATGCAGTCCCCTTTTCGCAGAAGTGGGGGGATGATTCGTTTTTTCATCGGGGGTATTTCTTCAGGTAGATGATACGCAGGCCATCCAGGGTGAGATTACCGTCGATATGCCCGATCGTCGAGGCATAGGGGGCGATCAGGGCGGCCATGCCGCCGGTGGCGACGATCTGCACATCCTCCTCCTTCCGGGCCATCTCCCTGGCGATCCCCCTGGTCAGGCCGTCGATCATCGCCCCGTAGCCGAAGAGAATCCCGTTTTTCATGGCCTGAACGGTATTGGTGCCGATGATTCGCCGCGATGGTTCGGAGACATCGATGTGCGGCAGCTTGGCGGTTCTGGTGGCCAGGGCCTCAAGGGAGATGCCGATGCCGGGAAAGATGATTCCGCCAATATACTCGCAGCGGGCGGTGACGCAGTCGAAGGTGATCGCTGTGCCGAAATCGATGACGATCAGATCGCTGCGGAATCGTTCCCAGGCGGCGATGCCGTTGACCAGCCTGTCGGCCCCGACCTCATGGGGATTGTCTGTGCGGATGGCGATCAGGTCGCTGACGGTTTTGGCCGAAACGATTAAGGGCGGGTGCTCGAGGTTGGCCGAAAAATGTTCCCGGCAGCAGCCGAGCCAGGCGGTTTCAAGGATCGGCACGACACTGGCGATGACGATACCGGATATCTGCCTCTTGTCGATGCCGGTCATGGCAAAGAGGGCGCTGTAGTTGATCGCCAGTTCGTCCGAGGTCCTGTCCCGGTCGGATTTGAGCCGCCACTGGCCGATCAGTTGATCATGGTCGTAGAGACCGGTGACGGTGTGTGAATTGCCGATGTCGATGACAAAAAGCATAGCAGTCCTGTGATATCGATTTGAAATTGCCTTGTGTTTTCTTTTCTCTCCCTGCTAGAATAGACGAACAGCAGGAAAAAGGAAAGATTAGGCGTGTATTGACAACAAAAATTGCCTGCGGCAAGGCGGCATGAAGATCCTCGCCAGTCGCGACAGTCCCCTTCTGTGGTTTCGAGAAAATCGCTATTTAAAACGATGAACAATTGAGATGAACGACCCTATACTTGTCACGACCACCTTTGAACATCTCGACGAGGCCGAAAAGCTGGCCAGATTCCTGCTTGGACAACATCTTGTCGCCTGTGCCAGGATTTCCGGGCCGGGCACCGGCCTGTACTGGTGGCAGGGAGAGATCGTCCAGGCCTTGGAATACCAGCTTTCACTGAAGACCGACCGGGAACATTTTGCCGTGGTTGAGGCCATGATCAAGGCCAAACATCCTTACGAGACCCCGGAGATCATCGCTGTGGCCATCGTCGCCGGCAGCCGGGAATACATCGACTGGATGAAGGCGGAATTACGGCCATGAACGACAAGAAAACAGGTCGCCCCGGTTACCGTCAACGAAAGCTCGGTGAATTCCGCTGCCACTGCTGCAAGGAAAAGAAGCCATTCTGCTGGAGCTGTCCCTGCGGATTTCAGATCTGCGATGCCTGTTTTCAGGAAAACAAGTGGGGGATAAGCAACGGTCCCACCTGGATCTGCCCCGATTGTGAACGTATCCGGATGGTCTAGTCGATCTCCGCTCCCGGTATTCCCCTCTTCGTCCTTTCTCCGCAATTTTTCTTGTTGGCCGCTGTCGATCGTTCCGTCCCCGGAGCACCGGGATATGGACTTCCCAACAGCTTCTGGAAGGCGGCCGAACCGTCCGGAAGAGGAATTTATCGCTGTTGCCAAACGCCTGGAAATGCAATAGTATGGCTTTCGAAATTCAACCAAAACCACCTTGCGGATTGCCGAAATATGAATGTATCCACCCATAATTACGACGAAAGCAAGATTAAGACCTTGAGCTCTCTGGAGCACATCCGGAAACGTCCGGGGATGTACATCGGCCGACTCGGCGATGGCTCCAATCAGGATGACGGGATCTATATTCTGCTAAAGGAAGTCGTCGATAACGCCGTCGATGAGTTCATCATGGGGGCCGGCAAACGGATCAATATCATGATAGCTGAAAAGGGCCTGGTGCGGGTACGGGATTTCGGCCGGGGAATCCCGCTCGGCAAGGTCGTCGACTGTGTATCAGTCATCAATACCGGGGCGAAGTACAATACCGACGTCTTTCAGTTTTCCGTCGGCCTGAACGGCGTGGGAACCAAGGCCGTCAACGCCCTGTCCGAGCATTTCCAGGTGACGGCCTTCCGTGAAGGCCGGTTTGCCTCCGCCCGTTTCTCCCGGGGGGACCTGCTCGAAACCTTCGAAGGGGACACCGAAGAAAAAAACGGTACCCTCATAGAATTTCTTCCCGATCACCAGATGTTTCCTGAATTTATCTTTGATCCCGTATACATAGATAAGAGAATGTGGCGCTACGCCTATCTCAATGCCGGCTTGAAGATCTATGTCGACAAGAAACTCTACTATTCCGCCAACGGTCTCCTCGATCTGCTGGAGAAAGAGTTGGCCGAGGAGAATCTCTACACCCCGATCTACTACAAGGATGAAACCCTCGAATTCTCCTTCTCCCATATCGATTCATACGGCGACACCTACTACACTTTCGTCAACGGCACCTATACCAGCGAGGGGGGAACCCATCTCTCCGCCTTCCGAGAGGGCATACTCAAAGGGATCAACGAGTATGCGAAAAAGATCTTCGTCAATACCGATGTGCGCGACGGCATTGTCGGCACCCTGGCCATCAAGGTAAAGGAACCGGTCTTCGAATCGCAGACCAAGAACAAGCTGGGCAATACCGAGGTGCGCTCGTGGATCGTCGCCAAGGTCAAGGACGCGGTCTGCAGTTCACTTTACAAAGATACCGAGGCTGCCGAGATCCTCATCGACAAGATCCACCGTAACGAAAAGGTCCGGAAGGAACTCCAGAGCGTCCGCCAGGAGGCCCGGGCCAAGGCCAAGAAGGTGGCCCTGAAGATCCCCCAGCTGAAGGACTGCAAGTACCATCCGGCCAAGGGCAAGCCCTCGCCGAACGGCCAGAAGAACATGCTGTTCATCACCGAAGGCCAGTCGGCCGCCGGTTCCATCGTCTCATCCCGCGACCCGATGATCCAGGCGGTGTTTTCCCTCAAGGGCAAACCGATGAACGTCCTGGGCCAGAAAATGGCAGTGCTCTATAAAAACGATGAGATGTATTCCCTGATGCGGACCCTCGACATCGAGGTTTCGATCTCCAACCTGCGCTATGACCAGGTCATCCTGGCGACTGATGCCGATGTCGACGGCCTGCACATCCGCAACCTGCTCCTGACGTTTTTCCTGCATTATTTCGAGCCGCTGGTTAAGCTCGGCTATGTCTATATCCTGGAGACCCCGATCTTCAGAGTCCGTAACACCCAGCAGACCATCTACTGCTATTCGGAAAAGGAAAAGGTCGAGGCCACGAAACTCCTGAAAGGGCAGGGCAGCCGGCAGCTGAACGTGGAAACCACCAGGTTCAAGGGACTGGGCGAGATCTCGCCGAAGGAATTCAAGCAGTTTATCGGCGACGACATCCGCCTGAAAAGCGTCACCCTCGATTCCATCAGCGAGGTCAACAAGGTGCTTTCGTTCTATATGGGCAAAAACACCCCGGACAGGAAACAGTATATCATGGACAACCTGGTCTGAATCCGATCATGGTCGTTTGCAACGGCCGCATCCGCGGTGAATGAGATTCATGCCCTCCACATCAGCCCCCGAATAGTCGCTCATGGATTATACGCAAGGAAAACTGCACCAGCTCTTTGATTTTAATTTTCTCGAGTATACTTCGTATGTTATCCGGGAGAGGGCGATACCTTCGATTGAGGATGGGCTGAAGCCGGTGCAACGGCGCATCCTCCAGACCTTGATGAACATGGAAGATAGCCGTTTCCACAAGGTCGCCAACGTGGTCGGTGAATCGATGAAGCTGCATCCGCACGGCGACGCCTCCATCTTTGCCGCCCTGGTGAACCTGGCTAACAAAGGCTACCTGATTGATCGGCAGGGCAATTACGGCAATATCTTCACCGGCGACCAGGCCTCGGCAGCCCGATACATCGAATGCCGGCTGTCGCCGCTGGCCAAGGAGGTCTTGTTCAATAAGGATCTCACCGAATTTGTCGATTCCTATGATGGTAGGATGGTCGAACCGGTCACCCTGCCCGCCAAGATACCGCTCCTCCTGCTCCAGGGTGCGGACGGCATCGCCGTCGGTATGGCGACCAAGATCCTGCCCCACAATTTCTGCGAACTCCTGGAGGCACAGAAGAAAATCCTCCGCAACGAGGATTTCATCCTCTATCCGGATTTTCTCCAGAAGGGCTATATCGATGTCACCGACTATGAAGACGGCAACGGCAGAATCCGTTGCCGGGCCCGTATCGAGGAGGTCAACGAAAAGACCATTGTCATCAGGGACATACCCTATACGACGACCACACAGTCCCTCACCGATTCCATCGAGCGGGCGGCAAAGTCCGGAAAAATAAAGATCGTCTCGATAAACGACTATACGGCCGAAGAGGTGGAGATCGAGATCAAGCTTGCCCGCGGGGTTTTTGCCAAAGATACCATCAAGGCGCTCTATGCCTTTACCGACTGCGAAGTGCCGATTTCCCCAAATTTCACCCTTATCCGGGGGAATACCCCTGAAACCTCGACAGTAAGTGAGGTCCTCAGGTACAACACCGGCAAGCTGCAGATTGACCTAACCAGGGAACTGGAGATATCCCTGGCGCGATTACAGGAAAAGCTGCACGCCCATCTTCTCGAGCAGATTTTTATTGAACATCGTCTCTATAAAAATATTGAGGAGGAGACCAGCTATTCGGCGGTGGTGAAAAGCGTGAGTAACTCGCTACTGCCTTTTGCCGATGAACTGGTGCGGGCGGTGACAAAAGAAGATATCGAGAAACTGCTGGAAATCAGGATTAAACGGATTTCCCGATACGATCTCAACAAACAGCACAAGGAAATCCGCGATATCCGCAAGGAGATCGCCTCGGTCCAGCAGAGCCTGAAGGACATGGTCGCCTACACTATCTCCTATATTGATGGCCTGCTGACAAAGTACGGGCATCTCTATCCGCGGCAGACGCAGGTGCTCGAATTCACAGAAGTAAGCGTGCGCAAGGTGGCCCCTTCAAATCTTCCAGTGAGCTACAACCGGGAATCCGGCTTTCTCGGTTACCAGATCAAGGATGAAGTCGAGAACCTTGAACAGGCCATCACCTGTTCCGAATACGACCGCCTGCTCCTCCTCTTCAGCAACGGTATGTACAAGGTGATTCCGGTCACCGACAAACTCTTTGTCGGCCATGAACTGGAATGGTTCGGCAAGGTAGAGAAGGATTTAATTTTTAATGTAATGTATAGAGATGGGCAGGAAAATATTGTTTATGTGAAGAGATTCAAAACTCCGAGTTTTATCCTGGAAAAGGAATACAGAATTTTCCCGGAGCATAAGCGCTCAAAAATCCTTCTCCATCTGTTCGGCGAGGGAAAAGGCGCCCGGGCCAGTCTGATGCCGTCGCCGCGGGCAAAGAGCAATGTCCTCGATGTCTTCTTCGACGATTATCTCGTGAAAAATCCTCTGGCCAAAGGCAAGAGGATCTCCAACAGGATAGTGCGAAAGGTCGCCGAGACCTCAGCAACCAGTCGACCGCAGGAGGTCCGGCGGATCATCCCGACTCTTCCCGGTTTTACCGCCGAAGACCCCCCCACGTCGCAGGAGGAAGGGGAGGGGATTGAAAACGACAGCGAAATCGATCTCTTAAACGAAGAGTAGCAGCGAACGAAGATACTGGTTGGTGAATCGACGTTGTCTGGACCTGCAAGAAATTCTTAACACGCAAATACGATATGTACCATCCAAGAGTTAAGGCAGCTTAATAGATTTTCCCTGCAGAGAATGCTGACCGGCATGGATGATTATTACATCCTCCATCCCTCCGGGAGCCAGGTCGGTTGTCTCCGCCACATGGACAATGTGGTTCGTTCCCGTTCTGCCCTGAAAGCTAACCGGACCGACAGCCTCGATCAGTATTGTCTGTATGGTTTGCAGATAGGCCCTGTTGCGTTCCAGGCTTATCTCGTCCTGCCGCTTCTGGAATCGGGCAAGGCGTTCCGATTTGATCCGTTCATCGATCTTGTCGGCAAAATCGCTGGCGCGGGTGCCCGGTCTATCCGAATACTTGAACGAAAAAGACCCATGATAGCGAACGCTTTCAAGAAGATCCATGGTCAACTGAAAGTCCTCGTCGGTTTCACCGGGGAACCCGACGATAATATCGGTAGTCAGGGCAATATCGGGACGGCAAAGGACCAATTTCTCCACTTTCTCCAGATAGCCATCGATCGTATATTTTCTGTTCATCCGCTTCAGGACGGCGTCCGACCCTGATTGCACCGGCAGGTGAAACTGCGGGCAGAGCATGTCAATACCCCGAAAACATTGGATGAGCTCATCCGAAAGGTCTTTCGGGTGCGAGGTGGTAAAACGAAGGCGGGCAAGACCTGGTACCTCGGCCACCCGATGCAGCAGATCCGGAAAGGAAAAGCGAGCCCCAGTCTCATCCACCATATTGGTACGACCATAGGAGTTGACGTTTTGGCCGAGAAGGGTGATTTCCTTGACCCCAGAATCAACCAAAACCTTAACTTCATCTATTATATCATTAATATTTCGTGATATTTCCCTGCCCCTGGTGTAGGGGACGATACAGTATGAACAGTAATTGTCACAGCCCTGCATAATGGTGACGAACCTGCGGAAGGAAGAAACGGGTACATCATTGCTGGTTTTACTCCTCCCGGCGGGAAGAAAGGCAGGGATGCTGAAGCTGTCGCTCATCCCGGTCTTGACCACAGCCTTATCGGCAACTATCGAATTTTCAAGAAGTTTACCTATATCATAGATATGCTGCGTCCCGACCACAAGGTCGATATGGGGCATCCTGTGCAGCAATTGTTCCCCCTCCTGCTGAGCGACACATCCGGCAACGCAGATTTTCATCTCCGGTCTTTCCGCCTTAATTTTTCTCAGCGACCCAAGAAGGCTCATGACCTTTTGTTCGGCCTTTGCCCGGATAGAACAGGTGTTCAGGATGACAAGATCCGCAGACTCGATGTCCGCGCCCTCGATATAACCGTATGACGAGAGCAACTGACTCATGATCTCGGAGTCCCGCTCATTCATCTGGCAGCCAAAAGTTTTGATATATACAGATTTATACATTATTGCAGTATGTTAAAATATTTTATGCGGATAAGGGCGGTTCTATCAGGACCGTCTCAGGAGAGGAGAAAGAGAGGCCAGGAGGTCCATAACTTCCCGGGCGAAGTCCTTCGAATATCGCAGCAGAATAATCCCCTTATCATTCTGATAACTCGAAATAAGCCCCATATTGTCATATCCTTCAAGGATGAATTTGAGAATATGAAATTTCCCCAGGGAGACACGGAGGAAAAGTTGTTCCAGATTCTGGAAATTGTCCTTATACGGTAAGTGTTGCATCATAGTTGTCAAATTCACCTCGATATCTCTCCAGCAGAGGATAGACGACTTCTGCAAGATACTCTTCCGTCTGTTCCGGCGCACGCCCGACAAAACTCTGCTGATCCCCGAGCAGATCCCGCAGTTCCTTGAAAGAGAAGGGGACTCGCGGGTCTTTGGTCAACCTTTCAAGCAGATCGTTTTCCTTTCCTTCCTCTTTCACGTTTTTTCCGGCAGCAACTGCGTGTTCCTTGATTACCTCATGCATTTCCTGACGGCTCATGCCTCTGCTGACGGCCTCCATGAGAATCTTCTCCGTCGCCATAAAGGGCAATTCGGCAAGAAGGTGCCTGGCAGCTTGTTTTGGAAAAACAACCATATCTGCTGAAATATTCACGTAGAGCTTGAGAATTGCATCGGTCAACAGGAAACACTGGGGGATATCCATCCGGCGTATCGCCGAATCATCAAGGGTCCGCTCGAACCACTGATTGCTGAAGGTTGCGGCAAAATTCGGTGGCAGGCCCATGAGTTTTCGGGCAAGACCGGTCATCCGTTCGGCCCGCATCGGATTTCTCTTATAGGCCATGGCGGAGGAACCGGTCTGATTCTTTTCAAACGGTTCCTCCTGGACCTTGAGATTGGAAAGCAGGCGAAGATCGACCGCAAACTTGTGGGCTGAGGCGCCAATGCCGGCCAGGGTTTCGGCAAGTTTCATATCGAGCTTGCGGGTGTAGGTCTGGCTGGTAACTGCAAATATTTCGTCAAAACCGAGCTTTTTAGCCACAAGTTTATCCAAAGCGCGAACTTTTTGATGATCTCCCTTGAAAAGCTCGAGGAAGGTGGCCTGGGTGCCGACTGTGCCCTTGACGCCCCGGGCCCTGATCTGAGAGAGAAACATCTCGATGTATTCAAGATCCATTATAAGATCCTGAATGTATAGCGTATTACGCTTCCCGACCGTCACTGGCTGGGCAGGTTGGTAATGGGTATAGCCAAGCGTCGGTAGATGGCTGTGGATCTTGGCAAAGTCGGCCAGATTCTTGATTACCTGGAGAAGGGCCTTTTTCACAAGGGCAAATGCCTCGCGCTGGATGAGCAGATCGGTATTGCAGACAACAAACTGCGAGGTGGCGCCCAAATGGATGATCGCGCTGGCCTTCGGGCATTTCAGCCCGAATTCGTAGACATGGGCCATGACATCGTGACGAATCTCCCTTTCTTTGGCGGTGGCGATGTCGTAATCAATATTGTCCCAGTTGGCCTGCATTTCCTCGAGCATCTCCAGCGTAACCAGATCGGTCAGACCGAGCTCATACTGGGCCTCAGCCAGGGCAATCCAGCACTTACGCCAGGTGGTGAATTTCTTGGTCTCGGAGAAGAGCTGCTGCATATCCTTGCTGGTGTATCTGCTGACAAGGGGTTCCTGGTAGACATCTCTCGACATAAATGGACTCCGTATTCTTTTGGATAGAGTTGAGATATTCTATTTAAGATGCAGAATATAGGTAATTATCTAACATTCAATTTGTCATGGCCGTACAAGCTGCCGGCTAAGAAAATCAACTCTCCATGGGTGTATCGGACGATCAGGAAACGCCTTATACCATTTTTCCCCGGAAAGAGAAAGCTTCCGCCCGTAAATCCACAACTTGATATTATGTCGCATAATGTATATTATGTTTACTTATGTAATATTATTTAAAATCAGATAGATATTGATAAGGTTGCCTTTGTTGTCGGATCCGACTCCCGGCTGTTCTCCGGTATGGTGTCTTAGGAACTACCGTTCAACGCACATCAAGGACCTGGATCTGCCAGGACATTCGCTCTTTGTATCTATTGCCGCTGAGGGTATAAATCACCTCACACTCCCTCTTCCCTCTCACCATGTCGACTTTCTCGCCAAGGGAAAACCCGATGCCCTTGTATGTTCCAGCATCGCCGCGGAAACTTAGTTGCAGATGCTCCTTTCTGCTGCCGATAGCGCGGGCATCAACGATCGTAGCATTGGTGTCGCGAAATATCGGTCGTTGATTTTCCTGGCCGAAAGGATCGAGCAAGGCAAATAATTCAAGATTTTTTCGGGTGAGTATCTGGGCGACCGGAAATTCCACATCGGCTTGCAGGGTGAAAGTCTTTTTTCTCCCCGCTATCTTGCCGATACAGGCAACACAGCGCTGATGGAACGCCGCAAAATTTCCTTCCGAGATTGTCAAGCCAGCCGCCAGTGAATGTCCGCCATACGCCGTCAAGTGGTCCCGGCAATCGTCCAATATTGAAAATATATCTATTGGATCCAGTGACCTGCATGATCCTTTCAATATTCTCCCGGCGGAACTGGGGCTGCTGTCTGCGTAGGACAGGACAATCACCGGCACCTGTAACCTTTCCAGGAGCCGGGCAGCCGTGATCCCGAGAATGCCATGATGGAAGGGGCCGATCAGAATACAGCAATGGTCACGTTTTACGGTAAGTGGGTCGACATATGTTAATGCTTTTTCGAGATCTTCCTTGCATCTTTTCTTTCTTTCATCATTAAGGCCATTAAGTGCTTTTGCCAGCCTGTCGGATTCACCGCCATCCTCGCAGACCAGAAGACGGACTGCCAGATCCGCTGTGGCCATTCTGCCGGCGGCATTAATCTTTGGTCCCAGCAGAAAGCCTATGTCCTCGGAAAAGATTTTATCATGAATTTCGGAAAATCTGAGCAGGGACCTCAGGCCCGCCTGCCGGGTTTCCTGCAGCGCCTCTATACCGGCCCGGACAAATGTCCTGTTTGTCGAGCGAAGAGGCACCATATCGGCGATGGAACCGAGTGCCGTATAGGCAAGAAAGGGTTTCATGCTGGGCCCCTGTCCATTCCGGAAAAAGCCGTTTTTGCGTAACTGAGCGCGCAAGCCGGCGGCCAGGTAGAATGCCACCCCCACTCCCGCCAGATGCTCCCCGATAAAACCGCAGTCATCCTGGTGGGGGTTGAGCACGACGCACGGAGGTAATTTCCCGTCGGCTATCTGATGGTGGTCGGTAACGATTACCTCAGCGCCCCAGTTCTGCAACTCACCGACTTCTTTGAAATTGCCGATGCCACAATCGATTGTGATCAATACATATTTAAAATCATTCAGCTCTTCAGCTATCTTTCGGAGAGATTCAATGTTCAGCCCATACCCCTCGGTCAACCGGTCGGGAATATGCCATGTAACCTCCCTGCCGATGCTGCGGAAAAATGCAATGAGCAAGGCTGTGCCGGTTGTGCCGTCTACATCGTAATCCCCCCAGAGAACGATATTGCGATCGGCGGCAAGTGCCGTGAGGATAAGATCGATGGCCTCCTGCATCCCTTTCATCGCAAAGGGAGAAGGAAGGCGGTCCAGGCGGGGGTAAAGAAAGGCCTCCACCATTTCCCTACCGGTGATCCCTCTCTGCTCAAGGAGCGTCAGGAAGACTGGGGGAATATCCTCGTAACGGTACACGGTCCTGTGTTCATCCATATTGAAGAGTTGATATTTTAACCGGAAAAATTTTCAAAATCGGATAGAAGGGAACTGCCTCAACCAGCCAGAAAGGCGTTCGAGAATCTGTTCTGTTGCAGCGGCCTGATACCATTCAATGGTCGGCATGCCATGAAACCAGGTGTACTGTCGTTTGGCATACCTCCGGGTGTCCCGGGCGAGATTGCTGAGAGTTTCTTCGATGTTCCATATCTTTTCGATATAGTTGATCATATGCCGGTAGCCGATGGCATTGAGCGCCGGCAGCTCCTTGCCGAAACCGCGGTCAAAAAGGTCGTAAATCTCCTGCTCCAGACCGCCGTCGATCATCTGCCGGCAGCGTTCGTTGATCCGTTTGTAGAGGATCTGGCGATCACAGGTCAGGCCGATCTGCAGCATATTCAGCCATGGCCCCTGCCCTCTTTTTTCCGCCTGGATGCGCAGGTGCTCGGACCAGGGAATGCCGGTAGCATGATAAATCTCCAGCGCTCTGAGAATGCGCTGGCGGTCGTTGCCATGAATTCTGGCAGCGGAAGCGGGGTCGCACAGGGCGAGCTGCCGGTGCAGGGCCGCCGGCCCGTTCCGCTGCATCACTTCTTTCAGGTCGTCCCTCACCTCTCTGCCGACCGGCGGGCCGGCAAATAGTCCTTCTGTTAAGGCCTTCAAGTACAATCCGGTCCCCCCGGTCAGCAGGGGTAGTTTGTCGTTGTTGTGGATGAGGTGGATGGCTGCAGTGGCATCGTCGACGAATCGGGCGGCGTCGTACTGTTCGTCCGGATCGATGATATCGATGAGGTGATGCGGTATGGCCGCCTGGTCGGCACCGCTCGCCTTGGCCGTGCCGATGTCCATATATCTGTAGACCTGCATGGAATCGACACTGACGATCTCGCAGTTGAATCTTCTGGCGATCTCGAAGGACAGTGCGGTCTTGCCGATGGCCGTCGGGCCGACGAGAACCAGGATCGGCGGTGATGAGGCACCTGAAAAGCTCACTCTTTCTCCACGAAGGAAAGCTGCTTTTCAATCTGCATGATGCGCTTCGGGCCGAGGCCGGACACCCGCAGGAGGTCATCCCGGTTGCGGAACCTTCCCCCGGTCTGACGTTCGTCGATGATTTTCGCCGCCAGATGCGGACCTATGCCATTTATCGTCTCGAGCAGACGGGCGTCGGCCAGATTGACGGGAATTGGCATGAAGAAAAATGGGGTCATCGCCGGGGGGAGCTCAACGAGACCTTGAGAAGTCGAGGGAATCGAACTCCTCTCAGTTGAAAGAAATCTTCCGGACCAGACAAGCTGGGCCGCAGCTGGGTCGGATCCCCCTGTTGAACTGCCGGGGGCCAGGACTTTCATGACCGCTGCCATACAGAACAAGACGAAGGCGCAGACAAGCAGCACGGGTATTCGTCTATCCCGTTGAATATCCGTATTCCCGTCAAAATTCCCTTGTCCTGATTCGACGATGAAATCCTGTTTTTCCACACTCTGCCGGAAGAAAAATGATCCGGGAGTCTTCTGCAAGGTCACCATGACAATCAGGAGACTCTCCTATATATAATACATGGCAAAATAGAAATTTTACTGAAGGTGAGGTGACCGCATCATTTTTCCCAGGACGCCGGTGCATGAATCCTGCCGGATACGCCCGGAAAGGGAGTGCCGCGGTCAGACCTTCCGCCACCTGAATGTATCCGCTCATCGGGAAAATGCAACGGCAATTGAAACCACCCCGCTTCTTTTCAGATTTCCCTTGTCTTCATTTCCCCCAGTCAGTATAAATCTCTGCTTCAGCGATTGAACGGAAAGAGAGAAATGGATCATTTGAAGCGTTTTCATATAGTACTAGTCGAGCCCGAAATTCCTCCGAACACCGGCTCGATCGCCCGCTTGTGCGGCGCCACCAATACCACCCTGCACCTGATCCGTCCTTTGGGTTTTTCAACGGCGGACAAACATCTCAAGCGTGCCGGCCTTGATTACTGGCAGTTTGTCGATATCGTCTACTGGGACGATCTGGACACCTTCCTTCAGGCCCAGGATGAACGCAGACTGTTTTTTTTTACGACCAAGGTGAAAAGGTCGTATACTGAAGCCTCATTCCGTCCGGGAGACTATCTCATTTTCGGCAGGGAGTCAAAAGGACTGCCGGAAGACATCCTGTCGCTGTACCATGATCGCTGCTATACGCTGCCGATGGAAAACAGCCGAATCAGGAGCCTTAATCTTGCAATGACCGCCGGTATCGTCTTATATGAAGCGATCCGCCAGAACAGCGATGCAGGCGGTGGCTTTTCCTGACAGCCGCAGCAGCCGGTTACCGTTTTTTTCACCAACGGATACACGTCAAAAGGGCAATCCAGGCTCTTTTTTACATTATCAGCCAAAATAGAGGAGAATCGATCCATGGCAGAGCGCGTCTTTAATTTCGGTCCCGGTCCTGCAGTCCTTCCGTATGAAGTGCTGGAGCAGGCCTCTCGCGATATCGTCAATTTTCAGGGCATGGGCATGGGCCTCATCGAGGTCAGCCACCGTTCCAAACAGTTCATCGCCGTCATGGACGAGGCCGAGGCCCTGCTCCGCGAATTGATGAGGATACCCGGGAACTACAAGGTGCTCTTCCTGCAGGGCGGCGCCTCGAGCCAGTTCTTCATGGTGCCGATGAATCTTCTCGGACCCGGCAAAAAGGCCGTCTACCTGAATACCGGTACCTGGTCGAAAAAGGCTATCAAGGAGGCGAAGCTCTTCGGTGAAGTCAATGTTGCCTACTCCAGCGAAGAACAGAAATTCGTCAGGGTGCCGACCCCCGCCGAATATACGGTCGATAAGGACGCGGAGTACCTCTACCTGGTATCCAACAACACCATTTACGGCACCCAGTTTCCGGAATTCCCGGTCGTCGACAAGATGCTCGTCTCCGACATGTCCTCGGACATTCTCTCCAGGGCCTTCGACGTCAGCCGTTTCGGCCTTATTTTCGCCGGGGCCCAGAAGAATCTCGGACCTGCCGGTGTGACCATCGCGATCATTCGCGAAGACCTGCTCGACCGCACCCCGGCCAACACCCCGACTATGCTCAGCTACAAAACGCATGCCGACAAGGGTTCGATGTTCAACACCCCGCCCTGTTTTGCCGTCTATATTGTCGGGCTGGTGCTGAAGTGGTTGAAGAACCTCGGCGGCGTCGAGGCCATCGAGAAGATCAACCGGGAAAAGGCCGCCCTGCTCTACGCCAAAATCGATGCAAGCGGCTATTACCGCGGTCATGCCGAGCCGGCCTCCCGTTCACTGATGAACGTCACCTTCAACCTGCCGACCCCCGAACTCGAGGCCAAATTCATCGCCGAGGCCACGGCCAAAGACCTGAACGGGCTGAAGGGACATCGTTCGGTCGGCGGCTGCCGGGCCTCGATATACAACGCCTTCCCGCGCGAAGGAGTGGTGAAGCTGGTTGAGTTCATGGGCGAATTCGAGGCCGCCAACCCTGCCTGACCCACCTGCGCCGATGCGGTATGAGGGAACCATCATCCGGCCTCCCAGCGAGGCGTTTTCGATCATCCTCCAGGTGACGGTCGGATGTTCCTATAACCGCTGTACATTCTGCGGGGCCTATAAAGACAAGCAGTTCAGGATCAAAACCGAAGAGGAGATCGAAGAGGATCTCCTCTTTGCCGCCCGCTACTGCAGACGCCAGAACCGGGTCTTCCTGGCCGACGGCGATGTTCTCATACTGCCACAGAAACGCCTGTCGGCCCTGCTGGCAAAGATCAGGGCCTATCTGCCCTGGGCAAAAAGGGTCTCCCTGTACGGCAATGCCCGGTCCATCCGGGCAAAATCCGTGACCGAACTGACCGCCCTCAAGTCTTACGGGCTTGACCGGGTGTATATGGGTCTGGAAAGCGGCTCGGACGAGATCCTGGAACGGGTTGCCAAGGGTGAGACGGTCGAAGGCATGGTGGAGGCGGCGCAAAGAATCAACGACAGCGGCCTTTTTCTGTCGGTCACCACCCTGCTTGGCCTGGCCGGCGTGGAACTCTCCGAAACGCATGCCCGGCAATCGGCCGAGGCCTTGAACCGGATGACCCCGAAGCAGGTGGCCGCCCTGACCCTGATGCCGATGGCCAATACCCTGATGGGCCGGCAGCACCAGGCCGGCTTGTTCCATCTGCCCGATCAATACGGGATCCTGCGTGAGTTGAGGATCCTGGTGGCCGGACTTGAACTCTCACGCTCCCTGTTCCATGCCAACCATGCCTCGAATTATCTGCCGATTGAAGGAACCCTGCAAAAGGATAAAAAAAAGATTCTTGCCGCCATCGATCTCGCCCTGGCAGGCGGCACGAAACTGGTTCCGGAAGGCATGAGGGCCCTGTGAAGACGAACTTGACGGATTTACGCAATTTTGACCAGGACGATCTGATCCGGTTTGTCGAAGGCCTCGGTCAGCCCGCCTTTCGCGGCAGACAGATGATGTCGTGGCTCTATCGCCCCGGTATCACCGAGATATCCCAGATGACCGACCTCGCAAAGTCGTTCCGGGCCATCCTCGAAGAGCACGCCTATATCTCCCGATTCAGCAACCTGATCCTGGAAAAATCGGCGGACGGCACGGTAAAATTCGGCTTCCGCCTCTCCGATGGGCACATTATTGAATCGGTATTAATCCCGGAGCCCGACCGCAACACCCTCTGCATTTCCTCGCAGGTCGGCTGCGCCATGCACTGCTCGTTCTGTCTGACCGGTACCATGGGCTTCACCCGCAACCTCTCCCCGGCCGAGATCGTCAACCAGGTCTGCGCCGCCCGCGATCACCTGGCCGCCGAACCGGACGAGACCCTGATCGGGCCGCGGGCGGTGACCAACCTGGTCTATATGGGCATGGGGGAACCGCTCAATAATCTTGAAAACGTCCTCACCTCCCTCTCCATCCTCACCGACCAGAAAGGACTTGACCTGACCGGCCGGCGCATCACCGTTTCGACCTGCGGCATCGTGCCGAAGATGCACGAGTTCGGTGAACGCTCGACCGCAAACCTGGCCATCTCTCTGCACGCTGTCGATGACCGGACCAGGGATATGCTGATGCCGGTGAACAGGATCTATCCGCTGGTGGAGTTGTTCGAGGCCTGCCGCACCTTTCCGATGCCGAAACGGCGGCGCATCATGTTCGAGTACCTGCTCCTTGACGGCATCAACGATTCCGCCGCCGAGGCCCGTGAATTGGCCCGGAAATTACGCGATATTCCCTGCAAGATAAATCTCTTGGCATACAACCACTGTCCCCAGTTGCCCTACCGTAGTTCTTCCATGGAGAAGATCCTCGCCTTCCAGAAGATACTGCGCGAGGCCCACTACTCGGTTTTTATCAGGAGCAGCCGGGGCGCTGATATCCTCGCGGCCTGCGGACAGCTTGCCGGAGACGGTAAAGTAACGTAAAGGAGCAGGAGATGCCTGAACTGCACACTACCAAGGCCATGGAATACCTCGAGCGAAGCTGCCACGACCGGGCTACCATTCGCCACCGGCGACGGCCGGAGATTGCCGGCACGACGAGGTTCAAGACCTATCCTGAGGCGGAAAGGATCGTCCTGCCGGTCGACTGGAGCCCGGACGAGCCACGATTCCTGCCGCTCCTGCAGAAACGCCGGTCGCAGCGCCGCTATGCTGCCGCCGCACCGCTCGCCTTGCGGGACCTGTCCTTCATGCTCTGGGCCGCCCAGGGCATCACCGCCAGGATGGGAAACCATTACCTGCGGACTGCCCCTTCGGCAGGGGCCCTCTACCCGATCGAAACCTATCTGGTGATCGAGCGTGTCGCCGGTTTGACGGCCGGTCTCTATCATTTTGAGGTGGAACATTTTCAACTGGAAAGACTGTCAGCCGAGGTGCGCGGCAAGGATGCCGCCCATGTCTGCCTTGACCAGGACTTCATCGGCCAGGCGGATGTGACCTTCTTCTGGACCGCCATATTCCGAAGGTCCATGGCGAAATACGGAGAACGCGGCCTCCGCTATCTCTTTCTTGATGCCGGCCATATCTGCCAGAATCTGTTGCTGGCCGCGGAGTCACTGGCCTGCTGCGGCTGTCCGGTTGCCGCCTTCTACGATCAGGAGGCAGGCGCCCTTCTCGGCTTGGACGACCGGAACGAGGCGGTTATCTATGCCGCAAGTCTCGGCCGGAAATGACTCTCCGGCGACGGCCTTCCTGGCGGATCTAGAGTTCGCTTTCCCAGTCGGAGATGATTGAACGCGGCAGGGCCGACAGGTCGATGTTCATCGCCGCATCAATACCGGCCTGCAGGGCCTTGCGGTTCATCTCCTCGGTCCCTTTCGGCACCCTGGCGAGTAAAGCCGCGTGCAGGCTCTCCATCGATACCTGGCCGCAGAGACAGCCGACCGCCCCCAGGGCCACCATATTGGCCACCAGTTCCCGGCCGATCTGCTGGCGGGCGATCTGGGTAAACGGCAGTGAGACTGCCCGGCTGGTGGGGACCTGTTCGACGAGGCCGGAGTCGACGATCAGCAGGCCATCCGTCTGCAGGTCGAAAAAATAGGCGTCGCAGGCCGCCTGGGTCATGGCCAGCAGGAGATCGACCCGCAGGGCCTTGGGGTAATCGATCGGGCTGTCCGAGATTACAACCTCCGCCTTGCTCTTTCCGCCTCTCGCTTCGGGGCCGTAACTCTGGGTCTGGCAGACATATCTGCCGTCAAAGGAGCCGACCGCATCGGCCAGGATCACAGCGGCGGTGATGATCCCCTGCCCGCCCGAGCCGCTGAAACGGATCTCGTACCGCGTGCTACTCTTCATATCGCTTCACTCCATTCTTGGCTTTTTCCTCTGTTATCCTGTTGGCCTCGGTCTGGGCAGCCTGCCGGAGTCGGTCGTATTCTTCGGTCGACACCGGTTTTTCCACGTCACAAAGGACACCGATGGTGAATTTGCCCTGCAGCTCCGCGGCCGTCATCCTCCCTGCCCTGGCAACGGGAACGGCGTTTTCCTTGAAGCTGTTGATCATCTGCACGGCATTGCCGAGCTTGTTTCTCCGGCCGTGCTGGACATGGCAATTGGAGATGACCTCGACCACTGAAAAGCCCTTCTTGACGATCGCCTGTTGAATCATCGTGTTGAGGTGATTGGCGTGATAGACGGTTCCCCTGGCCACGAAGGAGGCCCCGGCGACCACCGCCAGTTCGGCGATATTGAAGGCGTGCTCGACATGACCATAGACCGAGGTCGTTGACTTGCTGCCGTAGGGTGTGGTCGGCGAGTACTGGCCGCCGGTCATGCCGTAGGTGTTGTTGTTGATGATGATGGCGGTGATATTGAGGTTTCTCCTGGCGGCATGAATGAAATGGTTGCCGCCGATGGCCGTGGCATCCCCGTCGCCCATGACGGCAATCACGGAAAGCTGCGGTTTCGCCAGCTTGACGCCGGTAGCAAAGGTCAAGGCCCGGCCGTGGGTGGTATGGATGGTATTGAAATCGACGTATGTGGGCAAGCGGCCCGAGCAGCCGATGCCTGAGGCCAGGACCACATTATCCTTCGGCAGTTCAAGGTGGTGGATGGCCCTGAGCAGGGCGTTCATGACAATGCCGTTGCCGCAGCCCGGGCACCAGACATGTGGGAACTTCTTGTCGTGGCGAAGATACTCCTGACGAATTATTTCAGCGCTTTCCAACATGTTCTTCTCCTTGCTCCTTATTGAGAACTCAGGCGTTGATGATATGCTTGAGAATTTCATCAGGGGTAATCAGGTGGCCGTCTATCCTGTTATGCTTGATGATCCGGGTGCCGGCCTGATTGACCCGGTGGATCTCCCGGCTGATCTGGCCCATGTTCATTTCCGGGATGATCACCGCCTTGCACTGACGGAGAGCGGAATCCACGGCCTTGCGCGGGAACGGAAAGAGCGTCACCAACTGCAGAAGGCCGGCCTTGATGCCCTGCTGCCTGGCGTCCTTGATCGCCCTGTGGGCGGATCGGGCGACCGAACCGTAGGCGATCACGCAGATCTCGGCATCCTCCATTTCGACGGACTTGGTCATGACGATCTCGGAGAAGCCCTTGGTTACCTTATTGTGCAGGCGATTGAGGAACTGTTCGATCTCCTTCGGCTGCTGCGTCGGAAAACCCCGCTCATCATGGACCAGACCGGTGACGTGGTGGCGGTAGCCATCGCCGACCGCCGCCATGTCCGGGACGCCACGGTTGTTGTCGGCATACGGTTTGTACCATTCCGGCGGTACGCTCGGGGTGATCCGGTCGAAGACCTGAATCTCATTCTGGCTGGGCAGGACCACAGCTTCCCTGGTATGGGCGACTACTTCGTCCGAGAGGATAATCACCGGCACCCGAAATTGCTCGGAAAGATTGAAGGCCTTGATGGTCACCGAGAAGCATTCGATGACCGAGGAGACGGAGAGGACGATGATCGGGTGATCGCCGTGGGTGCCCCAGCGGGCCATGAGCACGTCGCCCTGGGCGACATTGGTCGGCAGGCCGGTGCTGGGTCCGCCGCGCATGACATTGACGATGACGCAGGGCACCTCGGTGATGCAGGCATAGCCGAGATTTTCCTGGATCAGCGAGAAACCTGGGCCGCTGGTGGCGGTCATCGATTTGACCCCGGCCAGGGAGGCGCCGATAATCGCCCCCATCGAGGCGATCTCGTCCTCCATCTGGATGAAGGTCCCTCCCACCTGGGGGAGTTTCACCGACAGGATCTCACTGATCTCCGAGGCGGGAGTAATCGGGTAACCGGCAAAGAAACGGCAGCCGGCGGCAAGCGCTCCGTGCACGATGGCCTCGTTGCCCTGCAGCAGTATCTTTTTCTGGCCTTCACTTGCTCCCATTCTTTTTCCTCCTGCGATCTGGATATCGTTCTTTCACGGTGATGGCGAAATCGGGACAGTGCACCTCGCAGAAACGGCAGCCGATGCAGTTGTCCATATCCTCGATGGAAGGCTTGCCGGTTTCATCCTGGAGGATGATCTTCTGCGGGCAGAGAGCGCTGCAGATCCCGCAGGATTTGCACCATTCATAGAAGAAAATAACGGTATAGAGCGTTTTTCCCGGGCCCTTCCTGCTGTCCAGATAGCCTTTTTCCGGGTCGTCCTGATGGTCTGCGGGCGAGGTTGGGCTGTCTTCGCCGGCCTGTTCCCGGAGCTGTTCTTGTTGGCTTTTGTCCTGATCCGAACGGGGCTTCTTTTTCTGCATATCTCCCTCTCCCTTCATCTGGATTGTCCCGGTAAGACATTGTCGTAGGGCAGCACGAGAACCTGAGTTATATTTTCCATCAATATAGCGAACTTCTTTAAGAATAGCGAACACAAGTTAAGAATATCATTCTGAAAAATTTGTTACCTTGATAATGTATTACAAAAATGTACCGAGAGTTTTCCAGGAAAAAAATTCCATTACAGGCAGGTCGAAAAAATTGGGTTCCGGACCGGCGATCGCCGCCTTCATCAACCGCCCTCAACTGTTCAACGGGCGAAGATCAGATTCAGGCAACCGATCATAAAACCAAGGATAGCACCGAAAAGATTGATATATTTGAATTGCTCTTCCATAATCGACAATAGTAGTTTCTCCAGGCGCAGCAGATCGAGGGAATTGACCTTCTCGGCAACGATGCGCTTGATATTGAGTGAATCGACCAGGCCCGGGACCTCCATGGCCAGCATATTGGCGGACATGGCCTGGATCGACCGGTAGATGCCTTCGCGCACGTCGATCGGCAGCAGGTTTGAGAGCTTGCCGACGGGCTTGTTGAGCAAGGCGTCGACCAGTGTTTCGATCATCGAGTCGAGGGTGTTAAGGGTCTCCCGGCTGCGCAGCAGGGCCGTGCCCTCTTCCTTGATCCAGGCCTTGCCGGCATCGACGCCGCTGCGGCCGATGAATTCGACCAGGACCTGGCCGACGGAGATGTTGCCGCCATCGATATAGGTTTCAAGGTTCGATTTCAGCATCGACGACAGGGCGACATGGATGTCCCGGTCCTGCAGCAGGGGCACAAGCCGGTCGGCCAGCCCACAGCAGAAGTGTTCGACTTTTTCTTCGTCTTCAACCCGGACAATGGTCTGGATCGGTTGGCCGAAAAAGGTCCGGCAGCGTTCGGCGAGGGCCTCGGCCACCTTTTTCCGGACCTCTTCACTCTGCAGCCAGCCGGAGATATCTTCCTCCTTGCTGGTAAGGTAGTCGCGGATTTTGGTCTCAACCGTATCCATTTTCAGAAAACCGCCGGCCATGGCCGCCATCGGCCCCAGCGTGGCGATGAAACTCTCCACCCCCTCTCGTGCGCCCCGCACGACCTTATCGCGCACTTCGGGCTCCTTCAGCATCGTCGCCAGGCGGAGCAGAAGGTTCGGGGTCTCCTGCTCGATGACATCCAGGACCATCTGCTGCAGCGGTTGCGGCAGGGTGTCCTGCAGGGCTTTGTTCTGTTGCAGGATACCATAGACCTTTTCCTGGATGAAATCCTCGAGCCACTGGTGCATGGCCGGACCGGAAAGCATCCTCGCCAGATTGTCTTCAAGAAATCTGTAGGCGTTCTCCCGCTCCCGACCAGTGAGAACAGCCCCCACTTCGCGGCTGAGAAACTGTTCCAGGCGTTTTCCCAGGGATCTATCGACTTTTTTGGCAAAATCGGGAGATTGGATGAAAGTATGAATATTCTCCTTGACCTGAAACCTGAGGGTCTTGACGGCTATATCGAAATAAAAGTAAAATTTCTGAGGGATAACCGTGGATATCGGACCGAGATCGCGATGCAGCAGTCCCCCCACCCGCTCTTCGATGAGGGTGTAGAGATGCTCTTGAAAGGCCTTCTGGGTCAGGCCATGGCCTAACTCCCTGCTGGTGAGCAGGTGGTCGCCGACCATCTCTCCCATATTCTCGGCGAATTCATACCGTTTTGACGGGATGACTCCGGGGGTCATGGGGATCCTGATCCCGAGAACACGCCAGGGCTTCAGCGGCCGGAACAGCATCTTGATCGCCACCTTGTTGGTGATGTAGCCGATAAAGGCGCCGACCACCGGCGGCGAGGCGTATTCAATAAACGGCCCTAACTCAGAGGGAATGAACTGCATGTTCGACAATCTCCATGGGGTGGTGAACAATCTTATCGGCCCGGTGCTCCACCAGCTCCTGCCGTTCGCGAAACCCCCAGAGGACGCCGATGGTGAACATCCCTGCGGATTTGCCGGTCTGCATATCGACAGCGGTATCGCCGATGTACAGACATTCCGAAGGGGCGACAGCCATCATCGTGGCTATCTCCAGGGCACCGGCAGGATTGGGTTTTTTCTCTACCTCGGGTCGTTGCCCAAAGACTATCGGAAATATCCCGCACGGGAAGAAATAGTCAACGAATTCAAGGGTAAAACTGTGCGGTTTATTGGAAAGCACGGCCAGGCGATGACCTGCATTTTTCAGGCCAGCCAACATAGCATGAATGCCGGGATACGGGCAACTGTTTCTCCGCCAGTTCAGCGCATAGATCTCTTTGAATCGTTGCAGACAGTCGTCGTATTCTCTTTCCGTCAGGCCGGCTGGCGCGATCCGCTCGATCAGGGTCCGAAGACCATCGCCGACAAAGTAGCGATAGGCATCGACGGTGTGGATCGGATAGCCGCACCCAGCCAGCACCTGGTTTGCCGTGTCGGCAAGGTCCCGGAGGGAATCGACCAGAGTGCCGTCAAGATCGAAGATTGCAGCACGATAGGGCAATTGCGTTCACCAGAAAAATTATAATGATAGAGCGACGGGGACGGTCATTTTCCGAGAGCTCGCCCCGCCGCCAAGGGACTTCCAATATAACTGAAAACCAACGAAATAGTCCTTTCTTTTTTAGACCAATAATATACAATCGATACGGTCACTATTGCATTTCAACTCTTCATCTTTCCTCGCAGGGGTACGCATATGTGGTTTATCAGGCTTATCAAGTCCTCGATCGGCAAGAAACTGATAATGGCAACGACAGGTTTGCTGCTCCTCCTCTTTCTCAGCGCCCATGCCGCCGGCAATGCCACCATTTACATGGGCAGCGAGGTCTTCCAGAGCTATGCCGACGAACTGCACAGCCACCCGCTGATCGTCCTGGTCTTCAGCCTGATCGTCCTCTTTCTCTTCCTCACCCACATCGGCCTCGGCATTTACCTGTTTTTCGAGAACCGCCTGGTCAACCCTACGCGGTATGCGGTTGAAAAACGGGTGGCGGAGCACACCCTCGCCGTCAAGACCATGCCATATACGGGTCTTTTTCTCCTGCTTTTTATCTTGATCCACGTTTTCAGTTTCACCTTCGGTCCGAAAGATGTCCTGATCAGCGAGACGGTCAAAACCATGCTCAGCGGCTTCTTCTACGGCCTCTTCTATATTATCTCTTTCATTGTTCTGGCCATCCACCTCAGCCATGGTTTCTGGAGCATGCTCCAGACCTTCGGCATCAACCACCCGCGCTACAACATCCTGATCTCCCGGCTGACCTTTATCGTCCCGGCCATTTTTCTCCTGCTTTTCGGAGGCATCCCCCTCTACTTCATGAGTGGCGCAGGCGCTTCGTTCTAGAAAAGAAGGCCTGATATGTATTTCCTGACCGGCGGCATATTGTCGCCGCAACAGTGGTTCAAATAGGATCTTACGATGAAACTCGACGCACGCATACCTTCCGGGGATCTGGCTGATAAATGGGATAACCACCAGTTCGCCAACAAGCTGGTCAATCCGGCAAACCGCCGGAAGTTCACGGTCATCGTCGTCGGCACCGGCCTGGCCGGCGCCTCTGCCTCGGCAACGCTTGCCGAACAGGGCTACAACGTCAAGACCTTCTGCATCCAGGACAGCCCCCGCAGGGCCCATTCCATCGCCGCCCAGGGCGGTATCAATGCCGCCAAGAACTACCAGAACGACGGCGATTCCGTACATCGCCTGTTTTATGACACGATCAAGGGCGGCGATTTCCGCGCCCGCGAGGCCAATGTCCATCGTCTGGCCCAGGTCAGCAACAATATCATCGATCAGTGCGTGGCCCAGGGAGTCCCCTTCGCCCGCGAGTACGGCGGCACGTTGGCCAATCGTTCCTTCGGCGGCGCCCAGGTGTCGCGGACCTTCTATGCCAGGGGTCAGACCGGCCAGCAACTGCTGCTCGGGGCCTACAGCGCGCTCTCCCGGCAGATTCACCTCGGCAAGGTCAGCATGTACAACCGCCGCGAGATGATGGATCTGGTGGTCGTTGACGGCAAGGCCCGCGGCATCACTACCAGAAATCTCATAACCGGCGAACTGGAAAGTCATGCCGCCGATGCGGTGGTCCTCGCCACCGGCGGTTACGGCAATGTCTATTTTCTCTCGACCAACGCCATGGCCTCGAATGTCACGGCAGCCTGGCGGGCCTGCAAGCACGGGGCGGGATTCGCCAACCCCTGCTTTGTCCAGATCCACCCGACCTGCATCCCGGTGCATGGCGACTACCAGTCCAAACTCACCTTGATGAGTGAAAGCCTGCGCAATGACGGCCGGGTCTGGGTACCGGCAAAAGAGGGGGATCAGCGTTCGCCTTCACAGATCCCGGAGACGGAACGCGACTATTATCTGGAGAAGAAATACCCGAGCTTCGGCAATCTCGTACCGCGTGATGTCGCCTCCCGCAACGCCAAGGAACAGTGCGATGCCGGCAAGGGCGTCGGCAATACAGGGCTTGCCGTCTACCTCGATTTCGCCGAGTCGATCAAACGCGACGGCCAGGCCACCATCTACAAGAAGTACGGCAATCTCTTTCAGATGTATGAAAAGATCACCGATAAGAACCCGCTCAACGAGCCGATGATGATTTATCCGGCGGTGCATTATGCCATGGGCGGTCTCTGGGTGGACTATGACCTGATGACCACCATCCCTGGCCTTTTCGCCCTCGGCGAGTGCAATTTTTCCGACCACGGCGCCAACCGGCTGGGGGCCAGCGCCCTGATGCAGGGCCTGGCCGATGGCTACTTCGTCATCGCCACCTCCATCGCCCACTATATCGGTTCAACCTCTTTGGAGAAAGTTGCAGTAACTGCCCAGGACTTCGATGAATCCCGAAAAAGTGTCGCCGACCGGCTACATCGGCTTCTGCGCAACAGCATGCGGGGCCCGTCCGGCAAGGTCACTGTCGACGAGATTCACAAGGAACTGGGCCGTCTGCTCTGGGACCACTGCGGCATGGCACGAAACAGGGCCGGACTGGAGACGGCCTTGGCCCGCCTGCCCGAGATCAGGGAACGATTCTGGAACGAGGTGTATATCCCCGGCAACGCCACTGATATCAACCAGTCCCTGGAACGCGCCGGCAGGGTCGCCGATTTCCTTGAATTCGCCGAGGTAATGGTCCGTGACGCCCTGGCCCGGGAAGAGTCGTGCGGCTGTCATCTGCGCGAGGAGAGCCAGACCGCCGAGAATGAGGCGAAACGGGACGATGCCAACTATTCCCACGTATCGGTCTGGCAGTATCAGGGAGAGGACACGCCCCCACTCATGCACAAGGAACAGCTCGTCTTTGAGAATGTCACCCTCAGCCAGAGAAGCTACAAATAGGCGGATGCCTGTCGGTCGCCCTCTTACCCGAAAATCTCAACGGTATACCTACAATGAGCAGCATTGATCTCACCTTGCAGATATGGCGCCAGAAAAACAATGATTCTCTCGGACATCTGGAGACCTACACCCTTCAGGGCATCCACACCGATATGTCCTTTCTCGAGATGCTCGATGTCCTTAATGAACAGCTGACCAGAGAGGGGAAGGATCCGATCACCTTCGACCACGACTGCCGCGAGGGCATCTGCGGCATGTGCGGGGCAGTGGTCAACGGCGTGGCCCATGGCCCCGAAAAGGAGACCACCCTCTGCCAACTGCACATGCGCAACTTCAGGAGCGGCGACACCCTGGTTATCGAGCCCTTTCGCTCACGGGCCTTTCCGGTCCGCAAGGACCTGATGGTCGACCGCTCGGCCTTTGACAGGATCATCCAGTCCGGCGGCTATGTCTCGGTCAATACAGGCGGCACCCCGGACGCCAACACTATCCCCATTCCCTCACAGACCGCCGAACTGGCCATGGACGCCGCCGCCTGCATCGGCTGCGGCGCCTGTGTCGCCAGCTGCCCCAACGGCGCGGCGATGCTCTTCACCAGCGCCAAGGTTTCCCAGCTCTGCCTGCTGCCCCAGGGCCAACCGGAACGTAAGCGCCGGACCCTGGCCATGGTTGAGGCCATGGGCCGTGAGGGATTCGGCAACTGCACCAACGCCAGGGAGTGCGAGGCAGTCTGCCCGAAGGCTATCTCGATTCGCAATATCGCCCGGCTCAATCGCGAGTTTCTCGCAGCCAGCCTGTTTGAAGGATGAGGGAGCCCGTCCGTTTACAACCTGTCCGGCGGCCTGCCCAGCCGGACAGGTTTTTTTATTTCTCCACCGCCCATTGAAAATGCCAGGCCATGCACGCTGACGCCGTTATCGTCGGGGCAGGACCTGCCGGTCTTTCCTGCGCCAGGATCCTTGCCGGCGGCGGGTTGCGTGTAGTGGTCCTTGAGCGCAAGGAAAGACCGGGCCCGAAGGTCTGCGCCGGGGGGATTACCTGGAGCGGACTGATCAACCGCATTCCCGGCTGTCTCGAGGAAAGGCGATTCTCCAGGCAGTACATCTTCACGCCGCTGCAGCAGGTATGCATTACCTCGGACGATCCGATAATCGCCACGGTCAACAGGGAAAAACTCGGCAGGCATATGGCCGGGGAGGCCGAACAGGCAGGGGCCAGGATTCTCACCTCGGTCCAGGTCACAGGAATTGAAGACGATACGGTGACGTATGCAAACCGCCTGTCAGGCTTGAAAGAAAAAGTGCATTTCCGTTACCTGGTCGGGGCGGACGGTTCCTCCTCCCTGGTGCGCCGATTCCTTAAGATTCCGGTCAGACATCTCGGCGTCGGCATCAATTACCAGGTTCCTGGAGACCTTGAGAAGATGGAATGGCACCTCGCCCCGGGTCTCTTCCGAAACGGCTACAGTTGGGTATTTCCGCACCGCGATACAGTCTCGATCGGTGCTTATGTCGATTCGGCGGCGATGAAGGCCGGCGACCTGCACCAGTCCCTGAGGCGATGGGCCAACGGCAAGGGTATCTCCCTGGCCGGAGCCCGGCAGAGGGCCGAGTATATAAATTTCGATTATCGGGGCTGGCGGTTCGGCCATATCTTCCTGGCCGGCGACGCGGCCGGACTGGCCTCGGGTCTTACCGGCGAGGGCATTTATCCCGCCATTGTTTCGGGCGAGGCGATCGCTCGCTGCATTCTTGATCCTGGATATGACCTTGCGGACTTGCACCGGCTCATCCGGATGCAGGGATATCACAAGCGGATGACCCTTCTGACCGGTAAAAACCGGCTGATTGCCGCAGTCATCGCCGAAACGGTGACCATGGCTCTGCGCCTGCGGCTGGTCGATTTCACCCGGCTTGAGATGGCTCACTAAAACTTACCAAGGCAACTTCCCTGTAACGATTATGACCGATACCCAGAAAAAGAAAATAATTTTCCTTAATATCCTCTTCCTGCTGGTCGCGCTCGGCATCCTGCTGATCCTGCTCAAGGCCCCGGAGGAGAGCACGGCCAAACTGCCGCTCGATGACATACACCGGCCATTTCAGGCCGGAATAAGCAAGAAGGAGGCAGAGCGGCACTGCGGGGAATGCCACGGTCCCGACACCGAGGCCCCCCTGCCGGAAGGCCACCCTCCGCCATACCGGTGCCTGTTCTGTCATAAACGGCAGTAATTGACTGGTTTATACCGTAAATATCATCTCAATTCCAGGTTTAGCCTTTTCCATTCAGAGGGCGATTGAACTGAATCAGCTGCTCCAGGCTGCTCCTCGCCGCGTATGTGCAATCTCGTCGCTGTTCGTTTGCCTTTTCGTGCCCATCTTGATTTGGCTATAATATAAGTCCCCTGAAAACCTATGCCTTGTCCTTACAGGCTCTTCTTTGCCATCTCGTATACATCGCCTGAGAGGTTGTCAGCGGCAAGGATGCGTTCGAGCTGGCCTTTCATCAGCTCCTGGCGCGCCGGGTCGTATTTCCGCCAGGAGGTCATCGGCGAAACCAGCCTTGCCGCGATCTGCGGGTTGGTCGTGTTGAGTTCGAGCACCATGTCGGTCAGAAAGGTATACCCTGCCCCGGAGATATCATGGAATCTGTAATGATTCCCTGAACAGAAGGCACCGATCAAGGCCCGCACCTTGTTCGGGTTTTTGATCGAGAAGGAGGGGTGGTCAAGCAGGCGGATCACCTCGTCGAGGGTGTCCGGCAGACCGGCGGTAGCCTGCAGGGTAAACCACTTGTCAAGGACCAGCGTATCATGCCGCCAGGCGGTATGGAAATCCTCGAGAATTTCCCGGCGTTTTCTGCCGGCAACCTGGACTATCGCAGACAGGGCGGAGATGGTGTCGGTCATATTGCCGCCCTCGGCATACTGCCGGCAGCACAGTTCATAGATTTCGTCCTGCAGCGGATCTGCCGCCATCAGATAGGAAAGGGCGAGGTTTTTCAGGCTCCTTCTGCCGATGGCTTCGGGGGTGATCTGGTAGGTTCCCGCCTCGCTGTTCTCGTGGTAGGTGCGGAGGAAATCCTCGGAGAGGGCGGCCGCGAGTTCCGCCCTGACAAATTCGCGGGCAAGATGGAGGTTGTCGGGATCGATAACATCCATCTGCTGGGCCAGGTAGGTCTCCGCCGGCAGCTGCAGGGCCAGAGCCAGCAGGGCCTTGTCGCCATCGGCCTGGCGCAGGTTGCTCCGCATTGCCTCTACGAGGAATGGATCGAGCACCGGTGTCCGGCCGGATTGCAGGGTGCGCACAGTATCGAGAATGATCGTTTCGGCCAGCTGGCTGGCGGCATTCCAGCGATTGTAAAGATCGGTATCGTGGGCCAGCAGGAATGCCAGCTCCTCCCTGGTCTGGCCGGGCGCAACCATGACGGGGGCGGAAAATCCCCTGAGAAAGGAGAGGACCGGTTTTTCGGCGATATCCGGTAAACTGAAGGACTGTTCCGCCTCGCGCAGTTCCAGCACCTCGGTCCCGCCCTTGCCGTGGCCGAGCAGGTCCCTGCCCTGCCGGTCAAGCAGGCCGACGGCAAGGGGAATGTGAAAGGGTTCCTTGGCGCTCTGGCCAGGGGTATCCGGGCAACTCTGCCTGATGGTCAGGACATAACGCTGCTCCCCGGCCAGCCATTCGCCGTTGACTGTAACGAGAGGCGTTCCCGCCTGGCTGTACCATAGTTTGAACTGGTCGAGGTTAATGCCGGTTGCATCGGCCATCGCGGCGACGAAATCGTCACAGGTCACGGCCTTGCCGTCGTGCCGATCGAAATAAAGATCCATCCCCTTTCTGAATCCTGCCGCTCCGAGCAGGGTATGCATCATCCTGATGACCTCGGCCCCCTTGTTGTAGACCGTCATCGTATAAAAATTATTGATCTCGACATAGGAGTCCGGCCGGACCGGGTGGGCCATCGGACCGGCGTCTTCACGGAACTGGAAGTTCTTCAGCAATTGCACGTCGTCGATCCTCTGGACCGCCCTGGAGTTCATGTCCGAAGAAAATTCCTGATCGCGGAAGACGGTGAGCCCTTCCTTCAGGCTGAGCTGGAACCAGTCGCGGCAGGTTACCCGGTTGCCGGTCCAGTTGTGAAAGTATTCATGGGCGACCACCCCCTCGATGCCGATATAATCCTGATCGGTGGCGGTCTCCGGCGAGGCCAGGACATATTTCGAGTTGAAGATGTTCAGACCCTTGTTTTCCATGGCCCCCATATTAAAATCATCGACGGCGACGATCATGAAGACATCGAGGTCATATTCGAGGCCAAAGACCTCCTCGTCCCATTTCATGGCCTTTTTCAGGGAGAGCATGGCATGGCCGCATTTCTCCCGGTTGCGCTCCTCGACAAAGATGCGCAGCAGGACATCCCGTCCCGAGCGGGTGATGAAGCGATCTTCGATGCATTCGAGTCGGCCGGCGACCAGGGCAAAGAGGTAGCAGGGTTTCGGGAAGGGATCCAGCCAGACCGCGAAATGACGGTTATCGGCCAGTTCGCCCTGGTCAACGAGATTACCGTTCGACAGCAGCACCGGGCACTGGTCCCTGTCCCCTTCGATGCGGGTAGTGAACCGGGTCAGGACGTCGGGACGGTCCTGGTAATAGGTGATCTTGCGAAACCCCTCGGGTTCGCACTGGGTGCAGAAATTGCCGCTGGTTCGGTAGAGCCCCTCCAGCGATGTGTTGGCCGTCGGGTCAATGCGGGTGACGATCTCGAGTTCGAAACGGTCCTTTCCCGGGACCAGCGTCAGGTCCCTGTCGGACAGCCGGTATGCATCGTCAGCAAGCTTTCTGCCGTCAAGACGGATTTCCAGAAGCTCCAGCCCTTCGCCGAAAAGCCGGATCCGACCGGTACACTCGCTGCTGTCCTGGTTGACGACATAGATCGCCTTGGCGATGACCGTGGTGAAGGTCTCGTAGAGCTGAAAGGTCAGGTGCAGGTCCTCGACGAGATACTCGGGCACCCGATAATCATTACGGTATATGGTGACATGCTGTTCGCTGTTCATAAATGGCTGGTCCTTGTGGTGACGGTGAATTGGCTGAAAATGGCGGTGCCGGCCCGAAACGTGCCCGAAATTTTCTTTTCCGGCATTTTTAGTCGTGATCTGGCAATGGATTGAGCCGAGCGGACAACAGGAAAAGGGTGCCGGCCATGGCCTGCCCTGTCGACATTGGCTGTTGACACAGCCCGGCTTTTAATTATATTCAAACAGGTCTTAACTATGTGTCGAATATGATCAAAGTCAATATATGCCAAAGAGAGACGTAATCCGATGATCACTATCAATGAAAATTATTTAAAATTACAGGCATCCTACCTCTTCTCCGACATTGCCAGGCGGGTGGCAGCCTTTCAGGAGAAAAACCCCGGCGTCGAGGTCATCAAACTGGGAATAGGCGATGTCACCAGGCCGCTGCCTCCGGCCTGCATCACCGCCTTCCACAAGGCGGTCGACGAGATGGCGGTCGATACCAGTTTCAGGGGCTATGGCCCCGAGCAGGGCTACGCCTTTCTGCGCGAGGCCATAGCCACTCATGATTTCCAGGCCCGCGGCGCCGATATCCAGGCCGACGAGATCTTTGTCAGCGACGGGGCGAAGTGCGACACCGGCAATATCCAGGAACTCTTCAGCCAGGAAACCCGGATAGCCATCCCCGACCCGGTGTATCCGGTCTATCTTGATACCAATGTCATGGCTGGACGCACCGGCGTCTTCGCGGACGGCCGTTATAAGGGCATCGTCTATCTCGATTCAACTAGGGAGAACAACTTCGTCCCCTCCCTGCCGACAGAGAAGGTCGACCTCATTTATCTCTGTTTTCCCAACAATCCCACCGGTTCAACCATCACCCGCGCCGAGCTGCAGACCTGGGTCGAATATGCCCGGGCCAACAAGGCCCTGATCCTGTTCGACGCGGCCTACGAGATCTTCATCCGCGACGAAAGCCTGCCGCGATCGATATATGAGATCGAGGGAGCCAGGGAGGTGGCGATCGAGTTCAGAAGCTACAGCAAGAGCGCCGGCTTTACCGGCACCCGCTGCGCCTACACCGTTGTCCCCAAAGAATGTACGGCCTACGACAGCAAGGGCAACAGGCAGCCGCTGCATCCCCTCTGGAACCGCCGGCACTGCACCAAATTCAACGGCGTCTCCTATCCCGTGCAAAGGGCTGCCGAGGCCGTCTACAGCGAGGAAGGCAAGGCCCAGACCCGCGAACTCGCCGATTATTACCTGGAGAATGCCGACAAGGTGCGCCGGCAAATGGCGGTGCTCGGATTTCCCTTCGTCGGCGGTGAGAATTCACCCTACGTCTGGATCGACGGCGGCCGCGACTCCTGGGAGTTTTTTGATATGCTCCTGAACAAGGCGGGTGTGGTTTGTACGCCCGGTGCCGGTTTCGGCCGGTGCGGCAACGGCTATATCCGCATTTCGGCCTTCAACAGCCATGAAAATGTCGAGAAGGCCTTGCAGAGGATCAGCCAGGCCCTTTCCTGACCGGTCGTACGCCAACCCCGAATCAGGAGGTCACTTTTCCTGCTGCAAAAGGAGGATTGAACCAAAAGGCTGCGCAGTGCGGTTCCTCGCCGTCCTTTCAGGTGCTGTGCAGGAGGCCCGCTCGCGCCTTGACGTTCTCATCCTGACCTGGCATGAGGAATGCAACAGGGCAAACCGCCACCGGGCTCTGATACTCCGGTGGCGGCTACAGTTTGGTGATACCGGCGGCCTCGAAATGGACGTCCTCTTTTTTCCCCTGCATCTCCCGGACGCTGACACAGCCCCGACCCTGTATCCAGTTGATAACCCCCTCCACCAGCCGCTCGGGTGCCGAAGCCCCTGCGGTGATGCCGACCTTTTTTTTCCCCTCTAGCCATTCCGGTCGCAGGTCATCGCAATCGTCGATGAGATAGCCTTCCGTGCCGTGCCGCCGGGCGACCTCCCGCAGTCTGTTTGAATTGGAACTGTTTTTTGAGCCGACGACCAGGATGAGATCGGTCAGTCCGGCCAGCCTCTTTACCGCATCCTGACGATTCTGGGTGGCAAAACAGATATTTGAGGCCGGACCCCGGATAGCCGGAAAGCGTTTTCTGAGGATCTCGAGGATGCCGCAGATATCGTCCCGGCTCAATGTCGTCTGCGTGACATAGGCAACCCTCCGCGGGTCGGCGACCTGACACCGCGCCGCCTCTTCTTCACAGGCGATAATGTGGACCCCGCTGTCCACCCGGCCGGCCGTGCCCTCGACCTCGGGATGATTGTGGTGGCCGATGATCAGCACGTCATAGCCCTCATCATGGTATTTTTCCACCATCCGGTGGACACTGCCGACCAGCGGGCAGGTGGCATCAATGGTCTTGAGACCGAGAACCCCGGCCCGCAGTTCGACAAGACGGGCAACCCCATGGGCGCTGAAGATGCAGATACCGCCTGGAGGAATATCCGATAGGTCCTCGACAAATATGGCCCCGAGCTGTTGCAGTTCTTCCAGGACATGACGGTTGTGGACAATCTCGTGCAGGACATACACCGGTGCGCCATACCGTTTGAGACTGAGGCGAACGGTTTCAATGGCCCGCTCAACCCCGGCGCAGAAACCGCGAGGCTGAGCAAGGACGATCTCCCTGGTTGATGGCTCTTCCGACAATATCAATCCCCCCTCTTCCCATCAGCACAATGACGCAGTTGAGAAAAAAACATCGTGTCAGACATTCGGCACGATCAGCACCGGCACCTTAGCGAGCCGGGCCACCCGACGGGCCGACGATCCCATGACCTTGCTACCCATGATCTTTTTGGAGGACTGACCCATGATGATCATGTCGACCTTGAACTGGTCTGCCGCCGTCAGGATCTCTTCACTGGGTCTGCCGGCTATGACCAAAATATCCTTTATCGGGATGTAGTCTTTTTCGTATTCTTCACATTCTTCATCATAGAACTTCTTTACACGCTCCTTCATATGGTTGATCACGTTTTTCATCCCCTCCTTCTGCACGCCTTCGATCTCCGTTTCAGGCATATAGGCTGATATCACCGCCCTGGCGGTTTCACTCAACGGCTCGACGACATGCAGCATGATGATCGTGGCGTTGTGGATTATGGCCTGGGCCATGGCCTGCCTGAAGACCGGTCGGGTATTCTTGCCGAGATCGGTCGCATAGAGGATGGTGGAAATTTTGGGGATGGCTTTCATAAGGAAAACTCCTTTTCGATTATCTATATCTTAAGTACGCCTTTTCTTTTTTTTGTTGGACCCCTGTTCCTGGCAGGCCTTGCAGGTATTATAGATGATCGATGGGAGAAAAACCAATTTTCCTTATCACAAAACAACCAGGGGACTTCTCATGCAGATCGTATTGTCATCCTGAAATCGGCATGATACTGCTATTTGTAGTTCCTCTTTTCCAGCCCATACTTACGCATCTTGTCGTAGAGGGTCTTGCGGGGGATGGCCAGGGTCTCCATGACGTCCTTGATGCTGCCGTTACTGGCCACCAGGGCCTGCTCGATAAGACTGCGTTCAAAGCAGTCGACCTGCTGCGGCAGGCTCCTGGCCTGTCCCTTTTCGATCCCGGAAAGAAGTTTTTCAAGGGACCAGCCGTACTGACTTCCGAGAAGGACATAACGTTCCGCCAGATTACGCAGTTCCCTGACATTGCCGGGCCAGGGATAGGCCATCAGCGAATTCAGCTGGGCCGTACCCGGCAAAGGGACCTCCTGCTGGTAGCGGTGCCCGGCAACGAGGAGAAAATGATGGAACAACAGTGATATATCTTCACGTCTTTCCCTCAGCGGCGGGATCTCCAGGCAGACCACATTCAGCCGATAATAGAGGTCCTCCCTGAATTCTCCCATCTCGGCCAGCTGCCTGAGATCGACCTTCGAGGCCGCGACAACCCGCAGGTCGAGAGAAATCAGCTCATTGGAGCCGAGTCGCTCGAGAGAGCGTTCCTGGAGTACCCGCAGGAGATGGATCTGGATCCGTAGCGGCATCGATTCGATCTCGTCGAGGAGCAGGGTGCCGCCGTTGGCATGTTCGAACTTGCCGATCCTGCGGGTCCTGGCGTCGGTGAAGGCCCCCGCCTCATGCCCGAACAACTCGCTTTCGATCATCGTTTCCGAGACCGCGCCGCAGTTGACCGCGACAAAGTTCCGTGTCCTTCTCTTGCTGTGTTCGTGCAGGGATCTGGCCACCAGTTCCTTGCCGGTCCCGGTTTCACCGAGGATGAGTACATCGGCGCCGGTATCGGCGACCTGGGCGATGGTCGCCCGTAGATGCTCCATTGCCGGGGTCTTTCCGAGAATACGGGGTCCCAGGGCGCTGTGAGCCTCGAGCTCCCGGCGCAGGCTACGGTTCTCCAGAGTCAGGGCCCGCTTTTCCAGGGCCCTCAGCACGGTCTTCACCAGCCGTTCGGAAGAGTAGGGTTTTTCTATGAAATCATAGGCCCCGTCGCGCATGGCCTGGACCGCGGTCGAGATATCGCCGTGCCCGGTGATGAGGATGATGGGCAGGTGCGGGTCAATTTGCTGGGCCTTGACGAGGAATTCCAGGCCATCCATATTCGGCAGGCGAATATCGCAGACTACCACGCCCGGCCATTCGGTTGACAGGAGCGGCATGGCGTCCTCGGCGCAGTCCTGGCAGGTGACATTGAGATCGGCAAGCTCGAGAGTCTGTTTGTTTGCCAGGCGGATGTGTTTCTCGTCATCGATGAAAAGGACGTTGTTCAGGGTGTTCATCTCTTCTCAGGCCTTCTCCAGAAAAATTTCAAAGCAGGCGCCCCGCCCAGTATTGCAGGCCGATATCCTGCCGTTCATATCGAGGAGGATGCGATCGCTGATGGCCAGGCCAAGGCCCAGGCCCTGACCGGATTTCTTGCTGGTGTAAAACGGCTCGAAAATATGCGGGATATGCTCTTCAGGGATTCCCGGGCCACTGTCTCTAACGGCGACGACAACGATATGCTGATCGAGCCGGCCGGTAATGTATACCTCTTTCGGCGATGTCGTTTCCATGGCCTGGATGGCGTTGTTGATGATATTCACCAGGACCTGCTGCAGCAGGACGTTGTTGGCCTTGACTTCAAGATTCTCGGGAGAAAGCTGCACGGAAACTGCTGTGCCGGATTTTTTGATGGCCGGGCCCAGGATTTCAAGAGCGCCATCGATCACCCCGTGAACCGGCACAACCGTCATCTGCCCGCTCGATTTACGGGAAAACAGCTTGAGCTGACTGCCGATCTGCGCCATCCTTTCGGTAAGCTCGCCGATTTGCTCAAGATTCCACATGGCCTCGACAAGTCTGCCCTTGTCGAGAAACTGTTTGCCGTTGTCGGCATAGCTGCGGATGGCCGCCAGCGGCTGGTTAAGCTCATGATTGATGCCGGCCGACATCTGCCCCAGGGCTGCCAGTTTGGCGGCATGGATCAGCTCCGAACGAGTTTTTTTCAGGGCTATCTCAGTGCGTTGCCGATCGGCTATCTCCCGGCGCAGCAGGCGGTTGGTCTCGGTCAGCTCGCTGGTCCGCTTCAGCACGCGCGATTCCAGTTGTTCATTGGCCTCCTCCAGGGTTCGCCGGGCCTCTTCCTCGATCCTGTTCAGTTCGGTGAGGCGATGCTGCCTCTGGACCAGCAGCAGGACCAGCATAAAGGTGAGGAAAAGCCCGGAGCTCACCAGGATATTGGCGATCAGGACATCCCGCTTCAGGGGTTGGAGATCGGTGAGGATGTTGACGTGCCAGCCCGCCTCCGGCATGAAGTGAAACTGCCGCAGATAATCTTTCTTCTCGTTATCGGCAGGGCTCCGCAGACTGATCTCCTGCAGGTTGTTGTCGATTTTTCCCCTTTCGTCGCTGAGCGACTCAAACTGGGTGTTCGGATAGCGTTTACTGGCGATGATCTGTTGCTGCAGCGCCGGATCGAGCGGTTCGAAGGTGCGGTAGCGCCACTCCGGGGTCGAGGTGATGAAGATGACACCGTCCGGGTCGGAGATCAGGTAGCCTTCATCACGGTGCCCCCAGTTCTGCTCCACCGAGTCGATGTTGATCTTGACTACCGCGGCGCCGAGAATTTCGCTGCCCTCCCTGACCGGATAAGCGAAATAGTAGCCGCGCCGGGAAGAGGTCGTACCGAGGGCGAAATAGCGTCCGAGCCGGCCCTGCATCGCACCCTGGAAGTAGGGCCGGTAACTGAAGTTGCTGCCGATAAATGAAAGCTCGGTCCGCCAGTTGCTGGCGGCAATCGTCAGCCCGTTTTTGTCCATCAGGTAGATATCGGCGGTATCGCTGATGCTGTTGATCGTCTCCAGGTAACGGTTGAGGGAATCGATCCGTTGCGAGTCGGATGGGTTCAGCAAGGTGGATACCAGCAGCCTGTCCGTCGCCAACAGTTCAGGCAAACTCTCTGATTTTTTCAGAACACCTTGAAGATAGGTGATATATAGCTCGAGTTTCACTGCCCCCTGTTCGGCCAGCTTTTCGAACCCACTTCTGTAGGTCAAGCGGGAGGTCGCAAGGAGAACAACAAGCAGGAGCAGGATAAAAAAAACGATGCCTTTGAGAATAAAGAGATGCCGGGGGCTGAGCTTGTTCATCGCGGTTGAATTTCCATGGCACGGATAAGGTACAACAAACCTCTCTTAACCGGAAGGTCCTGATTGCACCGCATGTATGAGGAATCGCCGAAGAAACGGCAGGCCGATCCTCCAGCCCTCTCTCAGCTTCTCCTGGAACTCTTTCCGGGCAGCAGGGTGAACCGCTGCGCAGCAGGATGCAATGTCAACCGGGGAACAGCACCTATCGAACGAAGCTCAGATGCGGACCTCGATGCCGGCAGCCGCCACCGCTTCTTTGACCTCGGCGATAGTGACTTCCTGCCTGTGAAATATGCCGGCAGCCAGGGCTGCATCCGCCCCGGTTTCCCGAAAGACCTCGACAAAATGACCGGCCTTACCGGCGCCACTTGAGGCAATAACGGGAATGCCCACTGCTTCCTTCACCATGCCGATCAGTTCCAGGTCAAAACCACTGTTGGTGCCGTCCCGGTCAATACAGTTCAGGAGGATTTCCCCGGCCCCGAGCAGTTCGCAGACCTGGGCCAGTTGGACCACGTCGATATCCCGTCCTTCCCTGCCGCCCCGCACTGTGCACTGGTACCAGCAGAATCTCTCCCCGTTCGGGCCGGGAAAAGCGGTGTGCAGGGTGGCATGCCGAGTGTCATCGGGATTTTCGACATAGACCCTCCGTGGATCGATCGAGATAACTACGGCCTGGGTCCCGTAGACAATGGAGATCTGTTCGATCGAACTCTCCCCTGTCCTCCTGCCGCTGGCGAGATATTTCTCGACCTCGTAGACCGCGTCACTGCCGATGGAGATCTTGTCGGCGCCGGAACGAAAATATTCCGAAGCGACATCGACTGCCGAATAGTGCCGGCCGTCGGTGGCGGTGAACGATTTGATGCCGCCGCCGATGGTCAGGGGGACAAAGACATTTTCCGAGGTCCGTTTCAGGACCTCGAGCATCGGTTGATCCTCCAGCGGAAAATCCCGGAAGCCGGTGATATTGAGAAAGGTGATCTCATCCGCCCCCTCCTCGTAATAACGCCGGGCAAGATCGACCGGCCTGCCGAGATTCCGCACCTCCCCTTCAGCCCTGACGTCATACTGATCGCCCTTGGTAACCACCAAGTCTCCGGCGTCATTGCTGCGAACATCGAGACAGGCGATAATCCGCTTGGCCAGGCGAGTATCAGCGCTGGCCGTTGCAACCGCTGAGGCGGGACGGATTTCCGCCTCAGCGCGGCGGCGGAGAAAGTTGCCGAGGATGGCCAGGCCTGCCCGGCCGCTCTTTTCCGGGTGGAATTGGCAGGCGGTGATATTGCCCTTTTCGACGGCCGAAACGAATTCGCCGCCATAGCTGGTGGTAGCCAGGACCCAGTCTTCGCCGCCCGGTTCGATGAGGGCCCGGTAGGAATGGACGAAATAGAGTTTTTCGCCGCCGTAATCCTGGAAAAGGGCTGATTCCTTCTTGAGCAGGATGCCGTTCCAGCCTATCTGCGGCACCGATAAGCCGGGCTCGGAGAATCTTCTGATCATGCCGGGGATAATGCCCAGGCCCGGAACCCCGGGCGATTCTTCGCTGCCGTCAAAGAAGGCCTGGAGGGCGACACAGATGCCGAGCAAAGGCCTGTTCCGGCGGATGCGTTCCTTGAGCGGCTCGATATAGCCGTCCCGCTGCAGCCGTTCCATCACCGTGCCGAAACTGCCGACTCCGGGAAAGATCAGTTTGTCGGCGTTGAGGATATCATCCGGTGAGGCCACGTCCCGGACCTCAAACCCAAGTTTTCTGATCGCGTTTCTGACGCTGCGGACATTGCCGGCGCCATAATCAAGAAGTGTTATCATTTCCATCGTTGCTTAACCAATAACTGTATAATATCTGTCAGAGGCACAGTTGCGGCAGAGTATCCG
>JANMSX010000041.1:0-2039 GCA_031389785.1 Desulfobulbaceae bacterium
GAGACAGCCGGTCGCCGCCCGACAGTCGTACAATGAAACCGTAGATGCCGAACCAGGATCCCACCGAAATGCCGAAAAAGAGCAGGCCAAACACCACTGCCAGGCTGATCTCGAGGGGATCACCCCCGTGGTAGGGCAGAACCCTGATCATGCCATAGGTGGCGATGCCGCACTGGCCGGTGACCAGCAGGGTCAGGACGATGCGGCGCAGTCTCGCCCTTGTGCGCCAGGGCGCGGCAGGGCTGCGGTCCTGTTTCGGGCTTGAGTCTGCCCCTTCGGAGGTCTCTGCTGTCATCGTTCATCCCAGTAACCGATGCTACCCCGATTGACGGGAGGACAGGGCAGGGGCAGGGAAATATCCGAAATGTCGAGACGCCTGGGCAATTCGACGACCACACGTTCCAGGGCATCCCGGGAATCGCTGACGAGGAGCTCCTCGATCAGCCTCAGGGTGGACAAGGCGGTGTCCCGGGTCAGCGCTACTCCCCCCTGTCTGAGATAGCCGAAGGTCCGGGAAAAAAGGTCTTCATAGATTATTTCCTGCATTTCATTCTCCTTTAAGACGAATATCATTGTCTCCCGCCAGCCTATAGGTCCAGGTTTCGGTAAGTGTTTCCCGGTCCCTGCTTAAGTAGGCGCGGAGGACGAGGGGGGTGTTTTCAAAGGGTTTTGCCAATATCGACAGCCGCCAGCAGCTCTGCGAGGGGATATATTCAACGTAGTGATCGAGTACTTCGCCTTTCTCCAGGGCGGTGACCGAGGCAAGTATTTTGGCGCGAGGGGAGAGTTTTTCCAAAGGGCCGCCGGCAAAATCGACAACCAGCCGGTAGGCGCCTTCGGCACTGCCGCCACCGGTGCGGTTACCGTCTCCCACCAGGGTGTTGATCGCCCGCCCCATCGGTTCACCTGCGATCAAAGAATCACCGAATTTTAAGGTGTATTCAAGAGAAAGGGGCTTTTCGGGAGAGACCTGCCCTGCCGGAGTCCAGAAGGCGACAATGTTATCATTAGTCTCGTTCGGTGAGGGCAGCTGCACCAGCACCACCTGACCTTTGCCCCAGTCGCCCAGCGGCTCCACCCAGGCGCTTGGCCGGATATGGTACTGGGCCTCGGCATCCAGGTAATCGCTGAAATCGCTGTCCCGCTGCATGAGACCGAAACCGCGCACATTCTCGGTGGCGAACGAGTCCACCTGCAGGCTTTTGGGATTAAGCAGCGGTCGCCACAGCCATTCACCACTCGTACCGTTCCGGATCAACAGTCCATCGGAATCGTGCACCTGCCGCCGCCATTCGCCGACAGGTCGGCCGGTATTCTCGCCGTAATAGAACATGCTGGTCAGGGGGGCCATGCCGAGCAGGTTCAGTTGCGTGCGGGCAAAGATCATGGCCTTGACCGCCACTGTTGTGACAGGTCCCGGAGTAATCGTGAAGGCGTAGGCCCCCGTCATGCTCTTGCCATCGAGGAGGCCATAGAGCAGCATCTCTTTCGCCTCGGGAGACGGCCGCACCAGCCAGAATTCGACAAACGAGGGGAACTCCTCGCCCCAAGAGAGACCGGTATCAAGTGCCACGCCGCGGGCAGAGATACCAAAGGCGTTGTTCTGGCCGACAGAGCGGAAATAGCTGGCTCCGGCAAACACCAGAAACTGGTTGTGCTGATCTTCCTTGACCATCGGATAGGTGAGTTTGAAGCCGGCATAGCCGAGATCAAGCGGGAGTCTCTTCGCCAGATTTGGGTCGTTGCAGATGAATGAATCGCGCTTAAAGGGCAGGGGATGGCTCCCCTGTGAATCGACAATATTAATGGCCACGGCATGGTCGTAAAAGAGACCGGGCGGCACGAGCATGACCTGAAAGCGCGAGCCGGACTCCCGCCAGAGACTTTTCTCGGGATCAAAGCGAATATCCTGGTACTGGCTGTAGCTCAGTTCCCGCATGAATTTCGGGACGGCCTGAGGGGCTCGGAGGTGACAACCATCTCAAACAGGCGGCCTACAGCTATATTGCCACCCTGGAACAACAGGCGGCCCCCGCAAA
>JANMSX010000143.1:0-7007 GCA_031389785.1 Desulfobulbaceae bacterium
ACCGTTATGAACTCCACCAGCGCTTTTTTGTCCGCCGTGCCGAACAGCAGGTCCGGCGTGACCCCTTTGACCAGCAGAAGTTCCTCAATAAACTGCACCGGCCCGTTCCGGCAGCCATAAGCGGGAGAAAGCGACCGGTAGTAGCTGTTCTCCGCCCCGAAATCCAACTCCTGGTCATCGGTATCGAGCCAGTCAACAAGTGAATCGACGATTGCACTCGCCTCCGGCTCGTCCTTGATGGCGAATTCTCCGGAAAACAGCAGGCGGGTGAGAATGGCCCTGGCGCCTATCCCGACTGCGCCGCTTTTGGCAAGGCTGTTGATCTGCACCCTGCCGGAGAGATCGGAGACCGTCAATCTCAGGCTTCCCTGACTGAACAGGCCTGAAAGGTCAGCTTGCGACAGGGTTGCCCATTCATCGAAGAAGGTGTCGCCCGGGGTGTCCTTGCCATCCTGTTCAAGAAGGGCCTTCGCCACGGAAATTCCCGATCGGGCAATCGCCGCAAGCTGCTCGCCCCCTTTCAGATTGGCGGCAGCCAGATGATGCTGCCGCATCGACTTGCCGAACTCAAGGGTCACCACAATCAACAGGCTGAGGATCATGATGGTGATGAGCAAGGCCATGCCCCGATCATCGGCTGCGAAAATTCTGCGCCGGTAGCCAGTCACGGTGTTGTGGTTCTCGTCGATAGAGGCAGGGCAACAGCGGTGGAAAAAACCGTCCGCCCTTCGGTTTCGGCCGATTCGGCGAAATGCAGGGTCACCCGGATCATCGCCGGGAAGTTCCCGGCGATCGTACCGCCTGCCTGTTGTACACCGCCTTCCTCGCTGTTCCACTCCTCATTTGCATTGCCCCCTGCTTCCAGATAACTGTACTCGATTTGCGCAAGACTGTCACAAAGCAGATAACCTCTCTCCTCGTCGAGTTCCAGGTCTTCGCCCGGCCGAAACGGTTTGTCGATGCGATACAGCCGCAGCAGGCCGCTGTCTTCGTCCAGTTCTGTCCTGTACCGGATCGTCGCATAGCTCGCCGGCTGCTCTTTCTGACTGAAGACCAGATGCGCGGTCGAGGTGAAGGTAAGCAGATCGGACCTTCCCGTCTTCCCCTCGTTTCTTTCCCCCTGCAGCAGACCGCCGTCGCCACTGTACAGCGATTCCAGGTCGCCGCTGATGCGCTCCAGGGAGATTCTCCCCATATTGCCGAATTCTGCCAGGGATTCCGTATTGTTGGTGATGCGGAAGGTGGACCTGTAGGCACCATACACGGAGGATATGACGATGGCAAAGATAAATACCGCCATCAGCAGTTCCAGGAGGGTAAACCCGCCTTGACCTTTGTTTTCAGATCGGTAGCTCAGAAGGCATTCTCCTTTTTGACATAGCACCTGAGTCCATAGGTGAGACTCTCGTTTTCCCACGATACGATTATGTCGAGGCGTTGCAGGGGGTCTCCGAGATCCGCTAAAGAGGGCAGGATATCCTGCAGATCGGCCTCCTGCACCTCAACCTTCCAGGTGTAACCGGGGAAGTCATCACCAAAATCCCCGTCCCCATTCTCGAGGGGCGTTATCCCGCTTTCATATTCCGCCAGTTTGCCTTTCGCCAGGGTTGCGGCATAGATATTGAATTGAGCCTCGGTGGCGAGTGAAAGACTTTGGGCCTGGGAACCGAAGATGGCGGAAAGACTGATCGCCAGTATCGCAATGGCGATCAGGACTTCAAGCAGAGTAAACCCTCGTTGTCGACACGCGGAAGAAAGAAAGTGCGGTGGTTGTGCTGTAGGTGTCACGCTGATAACTCGGTATTACATTGCCAAATCAGGATGAGAACGCGGAGACGGGCGGGCAGCGGCGAGACAGTACCTGGAGGTACGCCGATGAGCCGTACGGCGCAGCCGCCGATGACGCTTGATTTGGGGTTGGAATTACTGCAGTTCCACATAGGTGTCCATTATCTGGACTTTGCCGAGAAAGGGAGAAAACAACATGCTGAGCACCTCATCTTTATCATTACCCAGATGGATCAAGGTTTCGTCGATGTAGCCCTGTTTACTGACCCAGAGTATCTGCCGGTCCGTATCCTGCCTGCCTTCGCTTTTTGTCCATACATCAAGGATACGAACCGGTTCCGTGAGGTGCAGTTCGTCCGTTATGTCCTCCCCCGTATCATCAAACCCCACTACCGATTCCTTGAGAAAACGGATGCGGTTTTCCGAGAGATCGAAGGTGATGAGGTAGGCCTGCTGGTCCCGTACGGCCTTTTCCCGCACCGCCTTGATCAACCCGATCACCTGACGTGAGGAGGTTTTCAGCGGATCGGTCAGGACGGTATTTTTCAGGGTTGGCACGGCGACCGCCAACATCACGGAAATCAGGGCGGAAACCACCAGCAGTTCAAAAAGGGTAAAGGCCGATTCATTACGCCACGTTTCCGTTTGCCACATACCGACGGCCTTTTTCTCCGCCAACGGCTGCACCGGCACCGGCTACTCTATCTCCCAGCTGTTGATGTCGGCGTTATCGCCTTCACCTCCCGCCTCCCCATCAATGCCATAGGAACTGAGGTCAAAATCGCCATGCGCCCCGGGACTCAGGAAGACGAAATCGTTCCCCCACGGGTCTTTCGGCACCTTGCTCTTTTCCAGATAACCGCCGGATCGCCATTTCCGCGGCAGTACCCCGACCGAAGGCGGTTCGACGAGGGCTTGCAATCCCTGTTCCGTGGATGGGTATTGGCCGTTATCGAGTTTATAGAGGTTCAGGGCGGTTTCAATCCCCTGGATCTGCATGGCCGCCTTGGTTCGTTTGGCTTCCTCGGGATGTCCCATGATTTTCGGGCCGACATAGCCGGCCAGAATACCGATGATGACCAGTACAACCAGAAGTTCTATAAGGGTAAAACCGGCTTCGGCGGAGAGCGTTTTGTGTCCTTTCAAAGGCCGAAGGGAAAATCTATTTATCATACTGTTTTTCTTGATTTTATGTTTGTTTTCAGGAAATACGCCGCTACGCCGGCAAACAGTACGGCAAGCAGCATCATGGCAAATTTCACCAGGCCGGCGAAATGCAGCATGAGATAGCAGAAGGCAACCCACGGCCACAGAAACAACCTGACGACCTGCTTCAAGACTTCATTATGTTCGATAACTTCTGCAATCGCAGGTGAAAATCGATAGTACCCGTTGATGAAGGCCTGCCCGAGACTGGAACCTTTCAGATAGCTGTCGCGAAAATTCCGCAATACGACCACATGCGGGTCGAGCAGTGAGCCATAGGCCGCGGTGGCGATAAAACAGGCATCCTTGGTCTCAAACGACAGTTCATTGCCGTAGATGACCCTGTCATCGGAAAGCACTGCATAAGCGCGGACAAAATACAAGGTGTCCGGCGTAATGTTGATAATATGACTGCCGAATGAGCCTATACCGGTGCCATCGCTGGTCTGCCCGAACAGGACCGTGTCGAAGTTATGGGAATTGTCATCACTTACCGTAGGCAGTATTGGCACTACTGGATCGGAATCATCAGGCGTATCACCCGAATCATCGACCGAACCATCGGTCGAACCATTGGTCGAACCATTGGTCGAACTCGTGGTTGGCCTGAACACCGGATGCGGCGCCGTGCCGAAGACCACCCCTCTCGCCGTGATGGTCTGAACGGCATCGGTGCATCTCGTCAAACAGGCCGTGAAACAGGCGGTAGTAGAGGTGATCGTGTCCGAGTCGTCATCCTCGCACTCATCCAGGCAGGATTCCTCACAGTCGACTATGGGCGACCTCGTAGTTATCACACCGCCGGACATGGCACTGTTACGGGTAATATTGGTGATCGGAGTCGTAGTGATACGAAAGTCGGTTGAAGGTACACCCGAAGTCTCCGAACCGGACGACGAATCGTCCAGGGATGAAACGGCATTCGGGCTGAATTGCAGCAGGAGGAAATCATTGTCAGCGCCATTGCTGGTAAATCCGCCGGCAAGGACCGCCCCGTTCGGCAGGATTGCCAGTGCCCGGCCTTCGTCGTCAAACGCTGAGACGGCATCCGCGATAAACGTGGCGGTGGTTATGCCTCCAGCGCTTTCCGCCGGGGTCGCGCTGTCGTCCAGCGGAGTCTGGGATTGATCCGTAGTCAGGGCATTCGCTAATTGGTCGACACCGGCCGTTGCAGGCGATGCCGTTGTCAATTCCTGCATTGCCTCTTCCTCTGCGCCATAGCGAAGCAGGATGACATCCTTGCCGTTGCCCATTTCACTGAAGCCGGTTGCCAGTATGCCGCCGTCCTGCTGCACGGCCACAGCGTAGACGACACTGTCCTGGCCCAGGTCGTTGCGGACCAGGCCGGCCGTGCCGAAACTCGTGTCGGCTTGCCCGTTCGCCAGGAATCGACCGAGGAGCACCTCTCGATATTTGCCGTTATCGAACGAGCCGGCAATGACCACCCGGCCATCGGCCTGGGCGACCATATCATAGACGATCGCTTCTCCTTCCTGAACGGCGCCCCGTACCTCGCCCCCGGCGCCAAACGACTCATCGACGGTCCCATCCGTCTTGAGACGGAAGAGGCTGAGACCGGCAACCTCTTCCTGTTTGCTATACCCGGCAAACAGGATCGAATTATCGCTCAGCACCACCAGGGAATGAGCCGCGGTTTCATAATCGCGGTCGATGAGCACGGTGCCCTTGTCGCCGAAGGTGCCGTCCAGTCGACCCTGCTGGTCAACCCGGGCGACCATCGCCTGCAGGCCTTCGCTACCGCCGGCCGTTCCTGCCACCAGAATATCGCCGTCCGCGGTGAGCTGCAGATCATAGGCAATACCGGTTCTGCCCTGCAGCGGCAGGACAAGCCTGCCTTGCGCGCCGAAGGAGAGATCCGGTTCGCCGGCATCGCTGAGGCGAACCAGAAAGATTTCCGAACTTGCTTCATTCGCGCCATTGTCGGCGGTGCCGGCGATGACAATTTTGCCGTCATCCTGCACCGCCATGGCCCGCGCCATGGCATTACCGCTACCGACATTGAAGGTGGTAAAGCCGGTGCCGTGAAAAGTAGTGTCGAGCTTCCCGTCCTGCAGGTACCTGGCCACCGCGATATCCTTCAGCACCGAGGTGTCGCTGAAGCCGGCGAGCAGAATCTTGCCGTCCGGCTGCACCGTAAGGGCCATCGCTTCATCATCGGCAATACCGAAATCGGTGACGGCCGCGCCTTTGACCCCGAACGCAGGGTCGAGATTCCCTTCTGCGTAGGCAGACACCGTCGATAACAACAGTAACGACATCAGCACCATGATTATCCGGAATTTCGTTGTCATCTCGCTCATATCCATCCCACTATAGAGTGCAGTTTTGAAGAGCGTGACGATACCGCTCTCGGGCCATGTAATTTCCACTTGTTCATGATATCAAATAGCGGCCTGTCCAGGCAAGCACGAAGAGGACTATTTATCAGGTGCAGGTCACCGTAATCATTGCACCGCCTGATGCGGCTGCATACACTCCCGGCGGCATGCTGCAGGCAGCAGATGCGGAATCGTTAATACGCCGATTCTGAAATGGCTGGATTTTCAAGCGGCGTATACACCAGGGATGCTATGACCTGAAGCAAACCAAGAATATACGGTATACGCAAGATGGTTTTTTTGCGAATGGATCCCCACAGGGTTCTACCTCCAGCCCGGGCCTCCAGGAAGAAAGCCCGGGCTGTTGGAATTACTACGGTAAAAGCAGCAGGTTGACCGCAGACCGGGATCTTGCTCCACCCGGAGGAATGATTCTGGCCGGAACCACCTGTCCCATGACCGAGAACAGGCTGGTCTGCACGTCGATCCCAGGTCCCACGATCCTGACAATATTGCCGAAGGTGCCGCCCTTGACGGCATGATCGATGCCCGGGTCGCCGACATATTGGAGTTTCGGTCCGGCAGGGTTGGCGGGGTTGACCTTCTGCAGGAGCGGATCATTCATGACCGGATTGGGGTTAAAGGTGTTCCATGTCAGGAATCTCGGCCCGATAATGCTGTACAGCGTTCCGTTAAAGGCGGTATCCGGGTCGATGGGGTTAACATTCCCGATATCCTGGGTATAGTTGATGCCATCCGCCAGGAGTGCCGGATCCACTTCAAAGGTGTTGGTCCCGTATGGGTGGGTCACCGTGTATGTTCCGGCTACGGGCGTATCGATGCGGATACGCAGACGGCCGAAGGTAATCTGGTTGCCGTCCACAATCGACTCGTCGCCGCCGAAGGTACCCTCTATGGCATATTCGACAAGTGGGGCAAGGGCAGCTGCAGCCGGAACGGCATCAAAGGAGGCTACCGCTGCCCAGTAGAAGGTTTCACCCGCGGTATTGAGCGGGAAGCTTTCCGGCGGTACAAGCGGTACGGAGATACCCATCGGCGGGAAGGTAATGGTCAACTCCAGGCCGGAGGCGTCCGCATACCACTGGGGATAACCAATCGGATAGGCCGGATCAAAGCCCCCTGGGCCGTTGATGAAAGGGGTGCCCGGGAGAGAAAAAGGCGTTTGCCGGTTGACCGGTCCGACCGCAGCCAGGTTTTGGGTTGGCGGTACACCGTACGTTGTCTTGGCGGTGATGGCTCGTCCATCGAAGACCCGGCCGCTCAGGGAAAACAGATCGGTGTCGGCGACCAGCGCCCAGGCACCCGGACCTGCCTGACGCTCAACGCGGAAGAAGTTGTTGCCGGTGGGGCTGCCGACGATCGTACTATCCACATTGGGATCGCCTATGTACCTTTTGCCGTCGACCAGCAGGTCGAGATTGGTGTCATAGTTCGGCCAGGTAATGAACGTGGTCGGCGCAGGGGTTTGAATACTGGCGCCGGGATTCATCACATCGCTCAACAGGGTGGCCACGAATGCGGCGGCGGGATCGATCACGTTGACGCCGCCGATGTCGCTGGTGTAGTTTATGGCCCGTCTGCCGGCAGGAACATTGGGAAAAAGGATCTGACCGTATGGATGGGTGACGCGGTAGGTTCCCGGAATTGCGATAT
>JANMSX010000144.1:0-9538 GCA_031389785.1 Desulfobulbaceae bacterium
GTCATATGAACAGATTTTGCGTCAGGTTGGCGGCAAAAAGCCAGTTAATCGATAATGATGATCAGCTAAGTTAATTCATCAGCTTCATCTGTTAGGCTGAGGGCCCGTAGTGATGGCTTGAAAGCCGACAGGCTGCTAGCGGCCTGTTTGTATGAACCTGACAATGACATGTTCCTGGAAGAGAAGGTCTGTGAGAACCTCGCCGGTCTGCTGGCCGATTCAGCGCCGGGAGCCGTTCAGGCCGCCAGGGAGATGGCGAAGGCCTTGCGGGAATCCGATCAGGAGCAGTTGAGCCGCGATCACGCGGCCCTCTTTGTCGGCCCCTTTGAGCTGCTTGCCGCACCCTATGGTTCGGTGTATTTGGAGCAGGGCCGCCGGGTGATGGGAGATTCGACCATTGAGGTCGCCCGCTTTTACCGGCAGGAAGGACTGGAGGTCGATGTAAGTGAACCTCCCGACCATATCGCCATCGAGCTGGAATTTTTATCCTTTCTCGCCCAAAAAGAGGCGCGGGCAGCGGCGGACGGCCTGAACGAAGAGGCGGAGCACTGCCGACAGGTTCAGACCCGCTTTCTCGAAGGTTATCTGCAGCCGTGGCTTCCGGTTTTCTGCCAGGCCATTCGTGCCGGCACAGAAAACCGGTTTTATCTGGCTCTGGCAGATTGTCTGGATGGCTGCATATCCTCATTCGGCCGGCGTTGCCGTGAACCTGAACCCCTAGCCTGAGGAGTGGAGCGGCTGTCATGGGAATCTTGTCTGCCCTTCAGGAAATGCTGATTGAAGAAAGGCCGGCGGTGGAGGCGATAACAGAAAGATGCCTCAGAGGCCGCCTGAACACCTGCGATTGCCGTCTTTGCCTCGATGTCTGCCCTGCCGGGGCACTTTCCCTGATCGAACGACGGATCCACATTGATCATGACAAGTGCACAGCCTGCATGTGCTGCTGTGCCGTGTGCCCGAACGACGCCCTGGATGGCGGATACGATATTGCGGCACTGCTTGCGGAAATCTTATCCAGGCAGCAGGTGTTCATTCCCTGTATCCGGAACAGGGAAAATCGTCGTGATGAGGTCGCCGTGCCCTGTCTCGGGATTTTTTCCAAAGAATCGCTTCTTGCCCTTGGTCGCAGCGGCTGTGACCGCATAACCTTTAACACAAGTGAATGCCAGGACTGCAGGAACCACCATGCCGCTGTCCGCTTGCGAGCCTCCCTCGAACATCTGTCCCATATCGGAACAACCGTATTTTCGACCCGATTGATTATCGACGAAGTGCAGACAAGGGCAGTGGAGACTGAAACGGATAATAGAAGATCTTATCTATCCAATTTGGTTGAAAAGTTCTCACAGGCAGCAAGTGTCGGACTGACGTCCGAGCGGCCTCGAAAACCGAAGGAGCGGATCAACGGCAGGAGAGTCCCCACGAAAGTGCGAATTCTCGAGTCGGTTATCAACGATGCCGACCCGGAGGAACTGGAGGGCCTGGAGAATCTCTGCAGCCATCGCCTGGCTATCAATGACAGTTGTACTCTATGCCCGCGATGCACCGCAATCTGTCCGACCGGTGCACTCAAGCTCCACCGGTCGAAGCCGAAAGGACAGCTGCGATTCATCGCAGTACATTGCAGCGGTTGCGGTTTATGCGTAAGCTTTTGCAAAACGAGAGCCCTTTCATTGAGCCACCCTCCATTTGTAAAAACAATCTCGAGGTAAATATCCCAGCCTTGCCTCGTTGCGTTCGATCCGGCTTTGCCAGCCCTGAATCTCATTGAGCGCATCCCGGGCCGGAAGATCCACTCCGGCAAGTCTATCGACCAGACTCATAGAGATCCTGCCCCAATCTGCTTTCGTCTCTGCCCTCTTGAAACCCCGCCTCGGAGAGATCGATGGGGTATTGCCATGGTCCCTCCCTGCCCTGTCGCCAAACCAGGCGGACGACGACGTCGCCGTCGGTACTCCCCCGCTCGTCAGCGAATCCATGAAGAACGCAAATAGTCAGTAAGCTGATTAATCTTGCAAGTCCCGGGGAGGTTTGCTATCTCAGATAGCATAACGAATCATTGCAGAGTGTCTCAGCAAGCCAAGACTTGTGCCTTGCGGCCATTGCATGCGGAGCACAGGGCCGATCAGGTGTCCCTGGCACGACTGGCATATTGCCGGCCTGCCGAGGTTAGCCTGGATTTGCCAGCAGAAACCCTATCAGCAGTACTTTTGAGCAGAAGGAGGAAGTGATGCGTGAAGTAGTCCTTGTCGGCGCCTGCCGAACAGCAGTAGGAAAATTCGGAGGTTCTCTCAAGAATATTCCAGCAGTGGAACTGGGTGCTGTGGTAATTCGGGAAGCCCTGAACAGAACAGGTATCAAACCGGAAATGGTCGATGAAGTCATACTCGGCTGTGTGCTTACCGGTGCCCTGGGTCAGAACCCCGCCCGGCAGGCGATGCTCAGGGCAGGTATTCCCCAGGAAGTGCCGGCAGTCACCATCAACAAGGTCTGCGGCAGTGGACTCAAGTCCGTAATCATGGCGGCGCAATCGATAATTGCCGGAGATACCGATATAGTTGTGGCCGGCGGCTTCGAAAACATGAGCGCTACAGCCTATGCCCTGCCCCAGGCTCGTTTCGGGTACAGGATGAATGTCCCGGGCAATGCCATGATCGATATGATGGTCCACGACGGCCTGCATTGCGCAATGAGCAATTGCCACATGGGTACAACCGCAGAGAACATCTGTGAACGCTGGAACCTCTCAAGAGAAGAGCTCGATGTTTTTGCGGTTGAATCTCAAAAAAAGGCGCAGGCCGCTATCACGAGCGGGCGATTCAAGAATGAGATTGTGCCGGTGTTGCTTCCGACCAGGAAGGGAGACCCCATAGTGTTCGATACCGATGAGCATTTCACGCCTGACTCGACCATAGAAAAAGTCAGGCGGCTTAAACCTGCATTCAAGTCCGATGGCATGGTCACGGCTGCAAACGCCTCCGGGATCAATGATGGGGCGGCGATTATCATTGTCATGGGGGCGGACAAGGCCAAGGAATTGGGGCTTAAACCGATGGCCAGGCTCATCGGCTATGCTTCTGCCGGGGTCGATCCGAAAATCATGGGTATGGGACCTGCGGCAGCCACTCCCAAGGCCCTGGCAAAGGCAGGCAAAACGCTTGCAGATATCGACCTGATCGAGGCCAACGAAGCTTTTGCTTCACAAAGCATCGCCGTCTCAAAGGAGTTGGGTTTCGATATGAGCAAGGTCAATGTGAACGGAGGCGCCATCGCCCTTGGCCACCCGATTGGAGCCTCCGGCGCCCGTATATTCGTCTCACTGCTCCACGAGATGGAAAAACGGGATGCCAGGAGCGGCCTTGCAACGCTCTGTATCGGTGGCGGCATGGGCATAGCTGTTGTTGTCGAAAGATGAATGAATATTTGCATGGAGCCAAAAAATAGCGGTCTGCGACAGGCTCCCGCCGGGTTCCGCAAACGCGCCCCCCGGGCAACCAGCGAAATCATGGAGACCGCAAACAAACCGGAGGCCGAGGTTTCTCTCAGGACCCGGAGAGGCCTGCCGACTCAGGAGCAGACCGAACCCTTACATTATTTCAGTATTTCAAAACCCAAACAGGAGGAGCAATGAACAAAGGTGATCTGATAGAAAAACTGGCACAGAATTGTGAGCTGACCAAAGCCGCTGCCGAGAAGGTATTGAACAGCACCCTTGGGGCAATCACCGAGGCCGTGGCCGCAGGAGATAAGGTGACCTTGATGGGTTTTGGCACATTCGCCGTATCCGAGCGGGCCGCTCGCGAGGGCCGCAACCCCCAGTCCGGTAAGAACATCACCATTCCGGCAAAGAAGGTTGTCAAATTCAAGGCTGGCGCCAAGCTTGCCGATGCCATGCAATGATCAGCCGACAGTCCTTTGGGGAATTGTTCTTTTAAGAGCAATTGCCGGGATTGATTGCTCTTCGGGCATGAACTGCCGGTCCATCTGTCGAGTATGACACGGTGGCGTAACAGGATTGGCGAGGCCGGAACGGAGGAATTGCTGAAGGAGACTGCCTCTTCATAAGGACTGGGCGGAATGTAACACCTCCAACACCCCACAAGGGGGTATAAGTGCCTTTCGCAGATTATTTTCCTGGTTTTTATAAACGAAAATAATCTGTAAGGCACTAAATTGAAAATCAGGTGAATCCCCAGACGCCGTAATTCGGGCCAAAGAGTTCCCAGTTTTTCTTGTTCCGACCTATGAACCACTCAATGAACTGAAGGTCCGTGCGGGTTCCGGTGCCGGGGAAACTGAGGTAGAAACGGGCCTTCTCCTGTCGGTCCGGTTTTCGGCTCAGGCGCATATTCCGGTTGTGCGCCTGAGCTTCACCCAGAAGGAGAAGAGCCTCATCGAGATCCGACAACGGAACTGTCAGAGTGAAATTGTATTCCTCTTTCATTGCGTCATCCTCTGGTCGAAGAAAGCAGGCGGCTTCATCTAGAGCTTATCTGTAAATAATACTTTTATGCTCGCATCCGGCTTTTGGCCGCCTTTGGCCGTTTCTCAATCGGAAAATCCTCAGCGTGGCGCTGCCACGCCTGCGGTTTTCCTCAATCGTCACGACAAAATCCGTCTCAAAATCCGGTCAGAGGTCTTTACCCCATAGCGGACCCGCTGCTCCCCAATCAATCTCGTCATAAATATGCCAAGGCAGCAAACTTCCCTATATTCACCACCTCTCCTTTCTTTTTACAACTTTTTCCTGTTACGGACCATTGTATCTGCCTTTGGCATTCTACGCCATTCGCCGGATATAATAGTTTCTATCTGATAGACAATTTCCTTTGGCATGAAGGGAAAACCATACATCAAGCATAACCTACTCAAATAACGCAGTTGTCTTCCTGTTTACGGGCTATCGGCCAGGTCCTTCCTGAAGGGCTAACCATACACGTGCTGGGCTCTGCCGCTATCGACGGCAGTTATATTTTCATCATACTTTCTATTAAATCATATCGTTAATCACAATAAAGAGGAATGGTATACATCTTGCTTGGGAGGTGGCATCACTGTTAATACCACCTGAAGTTCTGTTTGAGGCTCTGCGCTTTGATGGCCATTAAGATTTTTTAACGACGAGATATGAGGCGAACTGCTATGGATGAAAACATAACGACGAGGCCAGCCAATCATTCGTTGTTCACAACTGTTGCAAAAAATTGCCCCAGCACCGGACAGACTCACCTTGACCAAGGGGGTAGGCCTGGAAAAGATCAAAAAAAAAGCAAAACCCGCCCGATCTCGTCGCCAATTTATGATATACACGACCTGAAATATTACAGAAAAAGGCCAGATAAGGGTTTCGAACACCGCACGGTCAACCTTGCTGCGACACGGCAACAGGCGAAAAAACCCTGTCGAGTTACAGGCAAAACTGATGAGGGTTATTCAGGATGGCGAGTTTGATCACCTCTCCAGAGCATACGTTGCGTCTGGTCGAAGAACTCAGAAAACCGCTCAAAGATCCCAGTACAATTTTGAAGACCTTGGAGGCAGTTGAACGGGATTATATTATTGATGTGCTTGAACACACCCAATGGAAAGTAAGCGGGAAAAACAGTGCTGCTGAAATCCTTGGTCTCGACCGGAGCACACTACGTGCTCGCATGTGCAAATTCAACATTGAAAGACCGTTGGTGGCACGAACGCAGATAGGTTCCGCTCTATTTCCATCCGGATGACGCTGACCATATGTTGTTTAAAGCAGTCAATCGCGGCAGGCTGCGACCATGTACAGACATAACGACGCAGATACTTGACCAGTTTTCTGTTTCACTGCAACTTACACCCCAAATCCGGATTGGAGGATCTTTGATCCGGGAAAAACCTTACCCTCAAGAGGAAAAAATGAAAAGAATACAGATTCATCAATGGAGAAATTGGCTGCTTGATTATATCTGCGACGACAAGTACGAATTGATTCAAAGAGAGAGTTTGTCGGTTCATACGATTGTGGCAACGGATCCCATGGATGCAGAAAATCAATGTCGGCAGATCATCAGCAACGTGAAAGCAGAAGGGCTTGATCAACAATGAGCCACCAATGGACAAAAGGTAGAAATTTATTGGTTATTACCCCTCATCCAAGGGCAGAATAGTCGGCCCATGGTATTTCCAGACTCAAAATTCCCATTTGGTATTGCAGTGCAGATCGGGGGTCAGGGCGGGGTGGAACCGTCATCATCGAGAAGGAGCGTGAGCCAGGGGCTGACTGAAGAAGTGGAAGACGAAGAAGGAGACAGCGGAAGATGAGGAGGAGGAAGGGATCCAGAGACCGCCCAGCCGAGGTCCTGGAACAAGCCCCTGATGACGGCGCCCGGGTCGTGAATGGATTCACCATTGCTGATGGCATAGACCATAAGTTGATTCGACGTGTTGTTGAAAGTGTCATGATCGAGATGGGAGTAACTTGAGCCGCCACTCCAGGTACCTGGGGTGTACATTTTCACCGGCTGGTTGGAATTAGCCATTATTGCCTTGCTGCCATGAAACCAGATATTATTCGAAACCAGGGCGGAACCGAGGGATGGCGACGAATTGGGGTAGACAGCTGTATTAATCAGCTGCGTCCCGGCAACATCGCGCATGAACACATCATATATGGTCGGATAACCGGTGCCGTAGCCCCAGCTGCCGACTCCGCCTGCATATTGCATGGAACCGGAAAAATTCAAACCATGTGCTATTTCGTGGAGCACTACTGTCATCAGGTCATATTGGCCTGCCGGGGTATCGCCGTCGGTCCCGTAATACCAGGCGAAGTTCTGGTTATAGGTTATGTGCATGTCGAATCCCGCTGGATCCAAATCTGCACCATGGAGTGCATTGGCCAGCGATACTGCATACCAGGTATTGGCATACGGCGCCCCGGGAAAATCCCTGTGCATATACCCGCCCCCTGAATATCCCAGGATGTTCGAGGAACCCAGATTGGCCCAGCAGGCCCTGATTGTGATTGGGACAGCGGAACTGACAGTACTGGCCCATATACCGGCTGCCGCGTTGAAGGCGGACTTGGCACCTTCAGGAAAGGGGGAACAGGACTCATCCCATGCGTCCCTGTCGCCATCAAGGACATAGGTGATCGAAAAACTTGCCGTGGCCGCCGCAGGAGCGATTACCAGCCTGGCCGGCGCGGGAATCTTTCTGCGCGGCGACGATGGATTGGGGTCGACCACCACAGCCTTGGCAGGAACTCCGCCAAGCAGGATTTTTCCGTCGGCGGACAGCTTCAAAACCTGCGGCGCGGGCAAGACTACCTGCTGTGTTTCTGCAACAGATGTCGTCTCCGCCACGACAGCCCCGGGCAGGGAAATCGGGAACGCAGTCAGTATGAAGAACAGGAAAGCAGTGTAACGCCTCACCGACATACCCTCACTGTGAATAATAGGCTCAGTAGTTGACTGCGGGAGTAAAGACAAACAAAACACCCTGGATGGGGACAAGCAGTCTCCTGTCGCTCAACCGGGTGTATTCGTCAAATCCCGGAATACGGCAGGTCGTCTTGACGAGCTGCATTATTTTATCCTCAATCCCCAGCGATTGCGCTGTGACCTGGTATCGTTCCCTTAAATATTCAGTTGTATCAATTATCTCGCTGGTGAACACCACATCGCGACAGGTTTGTCCGTCAAAAGCAATCGTTGTTGCGTTGATATCCAGCGGTTTGAAAAGCAAGGCCCTGGCTTCGTTCTCACCCCATGCTGCATTGCTCATGATATGATAGGACGACACCGTCCAGAGCACTCGGATGGAAGTCCCCTGGCCGGGTATTGCAGCGGGAGAAACGAAAGCATCAGACATTTTTTCCCCGGCGTTACACAAAAAGGCGAATACCCCGGAAAATGCCAGGATTAAAACCATGGAGGAAAGTATCAGTCTGCATCCGGAGAACATCAGTAAGAGGCAGGAAGAATTTATTTTCTTGGGATCGATAGATAACATAAAACCGTATTTCGAAATTTCAGACTCTTCAATCTTCTCTCCCCTTACTCCTTCGAAATTCCAAGCATATTTCCCCACGTTAGTACTCCAATAATTAAGCATCCATATCAAACCGCATATCTGACAAGCGGATGTTTGAATTACCCCCAGACCTTGTTTTGGTTAATTGCGGATGAAGCTTGCAACTATTATACCAGTTCAGGCAGTTCATAGTCAATCTGTGAACCTCGTTGACCAGATCTCTCTGCATGTCGATAACGACCACCAAACGTATCATGCTGCAGGAATAGACCTCGAGGCTGATTTCCGGATCTCGCAGACCGGCGCCCAGAAGAAGACCGCCTTCCTGCACCATAACGGGCATTGGTGCAGACCGGCCGGGGCACCCCCCACCAGTCATCTCTTCAAACTGCCGATCGGCGAATTTGCCTGAAGCGGTATCGATCTATGCATCAGGGTCGAAAACGAGTGGCTCTGCCAGCTGATACTTGCGACCTTAGGTCTACCGGTCGCAGTCGCTGACATGCAGACCTCCGATGGCGAGAAAGTGCCGGTGGTCGAACGCTTCGATCGCCGCTGGGCGAAAGACGGGAGTTGGCTGGCGCCTGCCTGAAGACCTTGAAAAATGCATACATCATCATTGAGGAGGAACAAAAATGACTGAAAATACAGCAGGAAAAAAGCGAGGTAAACTTTTCCAGCCTGGAAAATCAGGGAATCCGGCGGGGAAACCGAAAGGGGCAAAGAACAAGGCCACCTTACTGGCTCAGACCTTGTTCGAGGACGAAGCGGCAATGTGGGTACGAGCACATGACAAAAGTGCTGTGCCCGTACTGTGCCCTCGATTTTACCCATGGTAAGAGCGATGTTGTGGTGTCCATTGCTGCTATGTTGAATGAGCTCGAGAAGAGGTTGAAGTAATGCCAGCACTGACGACAGTACAATGGAAAGAGATCGAGAAGCAATACCGGGTTGGTACACGAACCCTGCAGGCTTCAATTCGCAGCACTCAAATGAAGGGTGCGACCGCGCACAGGGAACTGGTTGAGGAACAGATCGATGCCCTGCGCCTGGAGATCTCTTGCAAGAAAGAGTTCGGTGAGCTGGCGGATCTTATGAAGACCGAGAATCTCGTGCTCATTGCCATTACGGCAGGCCGCCCTCGCGACACTCAAACAAAAATGGTTTTTTATCAACGGCTGGCTGAATTGCTAGAAATAACACCGGGCATTCGTCCCCAGGACATCATGGTGGTTATTAACACGACTGAGGCTGATGAATGGTCATTTGGCAATGGTATCGCAACGATGGTCGCTGAAGATTGACTGCCAACACAGTGACCTATATAGGAGCGACCAATCTGGAATATTCCGGGAGGTCGGAAATGGGCGGCAGATGAAGTTGTTTTAGGAGCAAGGTGTAAAGGGATTCAATATGTTCAAGTTTCTTAATGATCAACAATTTTCAAGTATCGGTAAACAGGAGATATCTTGACTACGGATGATTGAATATTTTTGCCAATTTTTGCGAATGGTCAAGCAAGCTACTG
>JANMSX010000134.1:0-2502 GCA_031389785.1 Desulfobulbaceae bacterium
AATCTGGATCGTCACCGCTTCACGGGCCGCCTTGTCCAGAAGCGAATTGTCGTAGGAGTACTGAAACAAAAGCGGCATCAGGTATTCGAACATGGTCCCGGACCAGCTGAGCAGCACCCGCTGCCGGCCGATAGCGCCATAAGGGCGACCCAGAGAGAACCAGTGCTCCAGAGGGACATCGCCCCGGGCAATAGCGACGAAACTGCCGAAGCGCGCCTCACTGGCCAGGAGATCGTAACTGGAACCGTCGAGGACATCAGTGGAAACGTTGAAGCCGATGGCGAACAGTTTGCTTTCCCTGTTATAGAGGAACCGCATGTTCATCGCTGCGGACAACTTGCGGACGTCCTCAATGAGCCGCTCAGCCATCCCCAGCATTTCACCGGCCAGCCACTGCGACGTGGCGAATGCCTTGATCACCCGGTCGAGCCATGGGCCGAGGGGAGCGCCGGCCTGGAGAGACGCCGCGCGGAAGGCCTGGAGAATCGGGATCGAGCCGATCCGGTCGTGGGTAAGATCGTGCAGCGAAGGCGCCCTGGAAAGATCCTGTTGGATGGCGAGCAGGGCTGCCGCCCCCAACGGGGCCATCTCCTCCTCGGTTTTTTCGGCGAGGATTTCGATCCAGGTGAGATAACGGTCGCTGTTCTGAGTCCAGGCCGCAACCTGTTGTTCAAGTTCAGCTGCCCATGGCGAGGCTCCGGCGACAGCGACAACAGAACTGACATTGACCTCTATCCGCCGCTGCAGGCGGAGGAGATCGACGATGCCGGACGGCGGCGTCTGCCATTCAGCCAGGAGCTGGTCAAGAATCTGGCGATACGGGCCGGTCATTCCTTCTATGGCGGCATCGTGTTTCAAAATTCCGCCGGTGTCGGCCAGACCACCAAAGGCCTTGCCGTCCAGGAGGGGTCCATGCACCAGCTCGTCAAGCCCTTGTTCCAGTGCCCACAGGGCACCCAGCAGATTGCCGCTGTCGACCATGGAGACGTAGCGAGGTTCAAGCGGGGTCAGGGTCTGGATATCGTACCAGTTCAGGAGATGCCCTTCGTAGCGTTCCAGACGGCCGATGGTTGTCATGGTGCTGGTCAGTCTTTCGACCACCTGACTAATGGTCAGGTAGCCGGAATCGTGGGCTCCCAGGACACTGGTCATCCAGAGACCGATATTGGTGGGACTGGTTCGCATGGCCAGGCTGTTCTGATGGGCGACCTGGTAGTTATCGGGCGGCAACCAGGAGGTGTCGGCGCTGACAAAGGATGAAAAATAGCGCCAGGTACGCCGGGCGACCTGCCGGAGGAAGCGGCGGTCCTTTGCCGGCAGCAGTTGTGCCTGTTGCGGCTCACCGGGTCGTAGATTCAGAAGCCAGCCGAGCAGCGGGGAGAAAATCCATAAGGCAAGCCAGGGGGCGGCCAGCAGCAGACTGTCCGGCATGAGGTGCCAGACCGCCCCGCTGACGATGACGCTGAAGATGCTCCCCAGGGCCAGGCTCACAACGAAGAACGGCTGCCGGCGGGAGGCGCTCCCGGAGGTTGCGTGGGCCGTCCATTCCAGCAGGCCGCGACGGGAGATCACTCGGCGGTAGCAGGCCCGGACAATGGCATCCAGGGCCACTATTGCCTGAAGCGGCAGCAGCGCGGCATCGGCGCCGGCCCGCAACAGATCATGCCACACCTTGGACAGAGAGAAATACTTCAGCCCCTTGCGGGTGGTGACCACGGTGAAGAGTTGCGCCAGGGGGGGAAAGAGCAGCTGCATGCCGACCACCAGGGTTGCGATCCCGCCGATCTGCGGGGAGACGAGCCAGGAGGCAGTCAACAGGGCCAGGCTCGCGGCAGGCAGGAGGCTGCGGCGCAGGTTGTCGAGAATCTTCCCACGGTCGAACAGGGAGAGCGGATTGGCCCCGCGACCTCCTCCCGCCAGGGGGACACGCGGGAGAATCCACTCCGCGATCTGCCAGTCCCCGCGAATCCAGCGATGGGCCCGGCTGGTGTAGCTTTGATACCCTTGGGGAAATTCGTCGTAAAGCTCAATATCGCTGGCCAGCCCCACCCGGACATGGGCCCCTTCGATCAGGTCGTGGCTCAAGACCCACTCTTCAGGGAGCCGCCCCGAGAGCAAGCGGCTGAAGGCGCGGACATCGTAGATCCCCTTGCCATGGTACGATCCTTCACCGCTCAAGTCCTGATAGACATCGGAGACCGCCTGGGTATAGGGGTCGATGCCAACCGCATCGGCGAAGAGCCGGCTGAAGATCGAGGCGCTCGTGCTCGGCAGGGTCGGGCTCACCCGCGGCTGGATGATGGTATAGGTGCCGGCCATGATCCTGCCCGACCCATCGAAGCGGGGCAGGTTGAGGGGGTGCGCCAGGGTCTCCACCAGCCTGCGGGCCGTTGCGTGCGGCAACTGGGTGTCACTGTCGAGGGTGATAATGAAACGAATGTCCGCCAACTGATGCGGATCGCCCACGTAGACCAGGCGGGCGGCGCTTTCGGGCCGGGTACC
>JANMSX010000029.1:0-84064 GCA_031389785.1 Desulfobulbaceae bacterium
GTTTTCATATGGTCTCTCCTTTGTCTGGCGGAATTGCCAGTTTGAAGATCCCACAGAAATTATGCCGCGTCAGCAACTACCTAAAAGCGCGGGACGTGCATCCTAATCTCCCGACGCGGCATAATCCGGCAGTCGGCATAACCACTACTATGCCGTTAGCGGCATAGTAGTGGTTGTTGACATTGATGAAGCTATGGAGTCGCCGTTCCCGCAGGTCGCGCACGATCCCGGCCAGTTCCTCCAGTTCCTTGTCCTTCGGCTCGACGATCTTGTCCCAGACCTCGCCGGTGCGCTCCTCGATTTCCTGCCGGTCGGGGCCGTGCAGTCTGAACACGACCGGGTCCGCAAGTTTCTCCCTGAACAGCCGGTACAGCCCGAATATCGGCGGCATGTAGTATCCCTGCAGAAAGACATGGTCCAGCCCGTGCTCGGCGAGATAGTCGAAATAGGTGTCCTGCAGGTAATTCGGGTTCCTGATCTCGACGCAATAGCGGTAGCCTTCCGGCAACCCCTGGCGGAAGACCTCGAACAGGTCGAGGAATTGACGCAGTCCGGCCATCTTCAGCTTGTTCAGGTATTCGAACTGGAACATCAACGGGCCGATATGGTCGCCCAGCGGCTTGATGGCCTCGATGAATCGCTTCATCAGGCCGATGGAGAGGAAATGCGGATTGGCGACAAGGGCGGCGCCTTTCTCCCTGCTGTAATGATGGGTGAGAGTGATGCTGTTCGGCACCTTGATGCTGAAGAGAAAGCCCGGCGGCACCGAGTCTGCGTATTCCCGCACGACATCGGTCCTGGGCAGAAGCGGCGTGTCGCTCTTGAAGAGGGACCCGAACCACTGGTCTACCTCGACGGTGGAGTAGCACCGGCTGTATTCCTCAAGGTAGTTGCGGCCCTGTTCGCCGGAATAGACCAGGCCCTTTCAGGAATCGTATTTCCAGCTGCATGTGCCGATTCTGATCAGATCCGTCGTGTCCATGCATTGGACTATAAGTATTGTTCAGGCTGGGGCAAGATTGGGAGGCTGCGGTAGCAGTTAACCCTGTGTCTCTCTCAAAAGCCAAAGGAAGACCTGACCCTCATGCCTTTCTTTTTATCCCAGTTTCATTCTTCTTTTTTCTGGAGATGGTCCAGCGCCTGCTCAATGAAACCATGCCCGATATTAGTCAAACTTTGCTCGTTATTCTCAATGATAATCACATCCCGATTAAAGACTTCCTTCTCCCAATCGAGGTCTTTTTCAGCTATTGGTCCTACTTCACTAAAAACTGGTGTGGATGTCTTATACAATCTTTTAAAATAATAAAAGAAATCCATATCTGAGATTTGGCTATGATTGATGTGCTCGAGCAGATGAAAGCAAAAGCTTCCACCGACAAGAATCATTTGCGGTTTGAACACCCCGGGGCCTGCATCACTTTTGGTTTCAGGGAAATAATATGTTCCATACATGGCTCGCGGGAAAAAAACATTCACCAATGATCCAATATCGGCATCCGTTGAATTAATCGGCTTTTCCGACCTGAGGATGTTAGTGCAAGTAATATTAGCCATTTTTCTATGTGAGAGTTCTTCAAGCTTATATATGATGGTTTCCATGAAACGATAAGCATTATAATAACTCCAGTGGGTCCCACTCTTGGGGAAGGGTTGGTCAAGAGATTCTTTCTTTAGCGCAAGGGAAAATAACCTCCCATCAAGATAGTGAATACCATACCTGTCAAGCAATGGGATTATTACATCGTAGTTTGTTTTTAGTGCCTTCCGTTTCTTAATGACGAAGGAATCAGGGATATATTCTGAGTAGATAGAGGCTTTGCTTGGTGTGATAATGTACAGAAATGTGATCCCCCGTTTAATCAATAAGTCTTGTAACCGCCGCATGTCGGTCACACGTCGCTCAAGCTTATCCGGCGCAACAACGTCGAGGCGGTTGTAAGTGTCAATATAGCTCTTTTCAAAAAGCCAGTTATCTTTCCCAAGGATAATACGGGATGGGTATTTTGATGAAATTTCCCGAAATAGCCAAAAGTTCAGTTGGTTATCCGATTTGATGAAGAATCCCCTGAATCCAACATTCTCTGAGATCCACCGCTCCAGAGATGACTGAAACGAACCGTCAAGGAACGAGGGTGCAGATATTGGCTCGATCTCCGTTTTTAAGGTTTCGCCCACAGGGTTGGGCTCGAACAGGAGATGTGATGATGTCTGGATGATGATCAGTGAGTTAATGACCAGTAACAAGATAAGGAAAGTCTTTTTCATTTGTCTCATATTCATCATTAAAATCTGAAATAAATAAATGGCTTAAAGCTATTATTGACCATGGAAATTATAGCTATCCCGAATAGGATCACCGTACCGAAAAATGCCAACACCATCCTTTGGCTGTCCGTGGTATTCCGGTAGATGTGCTCAGACAAATGCACTTTCAAGGAGTTCGGGAAAAAGCTTAGAAAGATGGCAAGCGCGAGAATGAACCACCCGCGGTTGCTTATTAGGTTAACGAAGAGTGTTTCTCCATGGTAATCACTGGAAACCGCGAACATTTTAGAAAGGAATGCGCTTGCCTCCGTCATTGTGTTAGAGCGGAAGAATACCCAACCTATCATCACGAAAAAGAAAGTTAATACCGTGTTGGCTACGCGACCAAGGCGATCAGAAACTTTGATCCAGAAAAGGCGATCTATCACTAGAAAAAAACCATGATAAAGACCCCATATGATGAACGTCCAATTTGCTCCGTGCCAGAGTCCGGAAATCAAGAAAACCGTCCACAGATTCAGGTGATTTCGAAGTTTTCCGACTCGATTCCCGCCAAGCGGTATATAGAGGTATTCCATGAACCAGCGACCAAGCGAAATATGCCATCTTCTCCAGAATGCGGTGAAATTCGGCGACAAGTATGGACGGTTGAAATTTTCCGGGATTTTGAAACCCATCATGCGGCTTAATCCGATGGCCATGTCTGAATATCCTGAGAAATCAAAATATAATTGCATGGTGTATGCTAAAATGCCGAGCCATGCATGCGGAGTCCCCATATCGACCATCTTGAGAGCGAACACCTTGTCTGCGATCTCACCCAGAGCATCGGCGATGAGTATCTTTTTTGAGAACCCCAACATGAAACGGTTGAGACCTGCAAACGCGTCATCCACAGTGCAGGCACGGCGTTCCAACTGGTCCGCTATGTCGTGGTAGCGGACGATGGGCCCTTGCAAAATTTTCGGAAAAAACGCTATGAAATTAGCGTAGTGAATGAATCGTTTAGTCGGAACGGCGCGCCCATAATAGATGTCGACGATGTAGCTGATTTTATGGAACACGATGAACGAGATTCCAAACGGTAAAACCACAGATTGCCAGGAGACATGCGCAGAACCGAACATACCAAGTAGGCTATTGAATTCCTGAACGAAGAAATTGGAATATTTAAAATATCCCAACATTCCAAGGTTACCAATCACCGCAACTGTTAAAAGGAATTTCTTACGGAAGGGTAAGCGGGCTGTATGGATTGCGTTAGCAATGCTATAATCGAGGATCGATGTCGCCATGAGCAGCATCGCGCCTAACGGCGCGCCGAATCCATAGAAGACATAACTTGCAATCAGGATCAAAAAGTTGTGAAATTGTCTGGGTGTAAGCCAAAAAATGAGAAAAAATATTGGGAGGAAATATAATATGAAAACGAAAGAGGTAAAGCTCATGTAATTCCTGCTGATTGAATTATTGATTGAGTAATCGGAATGAAAAGAGGACTTACCAATAAATAAAGGATCGAAAATCTTCTTGCAATAGATTGTATTTACGTAAAGTCTATAGGGGTCAGGTCTGCTTTTGGCTTTTACAACATAATTTCTGGCAATATCACAGTTATTTAATACGAAGAGATCCGCGATCTGCAGAACGCACTGACCAGCTATGCCGACTACGGCTACGACAACTACGGCCGACTGAACAAGTTGACCCTGTCGGGCGAGGCCCAGGAGACCTCGGAATACGATCTGGTCGGCAATCTCGTCAAGACTATCAATGCCACCGGCATGGAGACCGATTACCAGTACGACGACCTGGACCGTCTGCAATCGGTAACTGAGGCGGACGAGAACCACCACTGGCCCTGTTGGAGAGGCTGACCGGCATCATCGTCACCGACCTTGACGCATCCGTCCAGGGGGAGATTGAGAATCTCGACTGCATCTTGCGCTTTCTCCTTCAGGAATGCCACATCAACAATCCGGACAACCCGGCCGATGAGCATGGCCGGTGACTGCCTGGATCGGACGTCCTCTTTGTCAGTTCGGCAGATGAATGAGAGAAGATGTTTCGATATAGACCGTTAAGTCGAGGCCGGTTGTATGCACAGTCTCTGCTTCCTGATCCGACCAGCGTTTGCAGAAACAGCCTCTTCCTTCACAATGCACTAATTGGTTAGTAGTCTGCAAGAGGGAGAGGGTTGAGACAGAGTCGTTTGGGGAAGTTCGCTTCCCGCAGTACAATTCAGTTTCTCATGATTGAGCGGGGTGTTGGTATGGTTGTACCGGTTGATAATGAGGTACAGGTGCGCTACCAGCGATACGATTCCGAGCAGAGATGGCGATGATCCCCTTCCCGGCAGATGGGAAATGGGAGGAGGGAGATGGCATGCAGGAAATATTGATGTATTTTCTATAAGTTAAGTCAAGATGTAAAGATCAATTACATAGTCCAGGCCCCGCAACCGTATCTCGCCTGGATGAAAAGAAGATGGCCTTCACCGCTGAATTGCAGGATGCCGGCATTTTATGGGGTCTCTGCGCACCCTGGAGGACAATGAATGGTTTGGCGATGGAAATGACACCTCTCTGCCGAGGCAGTTTTTCAAGGCGTGCTGAGATTCTTCCCGTCCTATCGGCTCACCGCGACCCAGGATCGGCGGAAATAGGCAGATATTCGGGCAAATTATTAGAAATGTATTATTTTTTCTTTACAGAGATTGTAGATTCTGATTAAGATTTTTAGGAGGTAAGCCGATTCAATGTGAAGCGGCGGCGCCACACCATCGAAGGAAATGGTCATGACCACCAGAGAAGCGATACAGATACTCATGCTCAGCCCGATCTACTTCAGGCTTGAACCGGCGGAACGCAAACAGCTGATCAAAGAATACTGCGAGTTGTTTTCCGAAGTTATTGCCGAACGGCAGTCGAAATCCAAAGAATAGCCCCCGCCTCACCACCATCCTGCTGTTGCCGTGCGACACGGCTGTCCCTTACTTTTTCCCGGTTTTCCAGCTTTTTTCCCGGCCCTGCCACAGCCTCACGATATTTTCATAATGCTTGATCCAGATCAGGGTCGCGACAACCGCCGCGGTCAGGATAACGACCGGACTTCCCCCCAGCAGCCAGAGCCAGACCGGAATGAGGGCCGCAACGAGCAATGAGCCCACCGAGACGAATCCGGACAGGGCGACCGCCGCAATAAAGACAACCAGGCTGATACCTATCGCTGCCGGAGACAGAAAGAGGAAGACCCCGAGACTGGTCGCCACCCCCTTGCCACCCTTTAAACCCAGATAGACCGAGAACATATGGCCGAGGACGGCCAATATGCCGCAGAGACAGACCAGCAGTTCTTTCTGCTCCTGATCGGGCAGGAAATGGGCGGCCGCCAGCATCGGCAGATATCCCTTCAACGCGTCGCAGACCAGGGTCAGCAGCCCCAGTTTCTTGCCCAGTACCCGGCTGACATTGGTCGCGCCGATATTGCGGCTCCCCTGCTGCCGCACATCGATTCCCACCATTTTGCTGATAATGAGCCCGAAGGGGATCGCCCCGAGCAGGTAACTGCCGCCGAAAAAAAGGAGATTCTGAAATGTCATCATCTTGAAAAGATATGCAGAGTTATGTTCATGATGCCCATCAGCCGCCAACCGGGGGAAGACTACTGTAATTTTCCTGGAAAAACAACATCCGCCGCATCCTTTACCCCTCTTCCGGAGGACCAAACCCCGGCGACCCACTCCTGACCCGGGAAACCTGTTTTACCAGATCCACGGGGCTGCCGGCAGGCGGTTCTCCCCGGAACCTGCTCACGTCCCTGGCAAAAGCGTCCGGCAATTTAATTATTCCTTTAAATTCTTATTAAAGTATTATATGTTATTCTATAATTATCTTTTCTATCAACCGAGGCTCTTGCAAAAATCCTAAAATTTTAGCTAATTAAAACCATAAAGACAATATGTTTCGGGGTTTCAAGAGAAATCGGCAGCCACCGAAACTAGAGTCTCAGAGGGCGGGACATTTGCAAAAAGTTCAACCACAATCCAAGGAGGAGACTATGCACAAACCCTTGCCGCTGCGAAAACTGGCCTGCGTTCTGATCCTGTTGTCATTCATCACGGCTGGCTGCGCCGGCCAGAAGACCTCCGGTCAGGCTTCGGCTCCTGCCGCCCCGCAGGCCGTCACCAAGAAAGTAGCCCCGGCCTACAAAGGTACGATCACCGGCGTATCTGAAAAGGCCGAGACCATTTCCATCCAGGTCGGCCCCGAGACCAAGGCCGAGACCATGATGCTCAGGTATGACGACAAGACCACCGGCATCGACTCTGCGAAAAAAGGGGATTCCGTCACCATCGCCTACGAGATGCGGGACCAGGACGCCTTCGCCCTGTCGGTCAAACCCAACCTCGCCAAACTGCCGGAGGGCGTGACCGAGATCAAGACCGGAGAATTGCAGGCCCTGGTAGACAAGGGAGGCAATCTGCTGGTGATCGATGCCCGCCCCGAAAGCCGCTTTGCCCAGTCCCATCTGCCGGGCGCCGTGTCGATTTCCGTCGAAAAACTGGCCAAGGAAATGGGCGCAGCCCTGCCGCAGGACAAAGAGAAGATGCTGATCTTCTATTGCGGAGGCCCCACCTGAGGCATGTCCACCAAAAACGCCGGTCTGGCGAAGAAACTTGGACACCGCAACATCCGCGTCTATCTCGAAGGAGAACCCGCCTGGGCCAAAGCTGGTCTACCCACCAATGCAACCAATGATTTCATCATGAAGGGCAATGTTGTCCTGATCGACCTGCGATCAAGCAGCAAGGCAGTCGCCGGCCGGATTCCGCGGGCCGTCTCCCTGCCATATGACACCTTGCAGGGCCGGCTCGACGATATCCCCCGTAATGCCCCGGTAATCCTCTACAGCGACAATGACAAAGAACTGAAAACAGCCGTGAAAGACCTTCGCGAGGACGGCTTCAACTTCGTCTCGGCCGTAAAGGGCAACTATCAGGGCTGGGTCGCATCAGGCGGTAAAATCGAGACCGGACCGATCCTCTCCAAGGAAATCAAATGGCAGCGCAAAATCGGCAAGGGTGAGGTGTCGGTGGCCGATTTCAAGAAGGCGACGGAAGGAAAAATACCCAATGTCATGATCATCGATGCCAGGACCAAGGAAGAGGTGGCCGAACTGGGGATCTTCAAAAACACCGTCAACATCCCCCTGGACGAGATCACCAAGCGGATGAACGAGCTGCCCAAGGATAAGCTGATTCTCATCCACTGCAGTACCGGCGCCCGGGCCGACATGGCCTACCAGCAGCTGGTCAAGAACGGTTTTAACGTGAAATTCCTGCTGCTCAACATCGAAGACGCGGAATGTGACTGCGAGATCATCAGATCCTGATCGTCTTCGTTTGATCGCCTGAAAAGGGCCCCTCGCTTTCCTGAGATGAAAGCGAGGGGCCCTTTTTTTATTTTCCCTCCCTTCCCTCTCAGAACGAATTCAGGACCCGGCCCAGACGCCATATCCCCTCCTCGATTTCGGTCTCCGGCTGGTAGGCGAAGTTGAGGCGGAGATACGTTGCCGGCAGGCTTCCGTCGACGGCCGACTGGCTGCCCAGGGCGTAGCCCACACCCTCCCGGCAGGATCGCTGGAAGAGATCAGCCGGCGGAATCCCCGGCGGCAACCCCAGCCAGATATAGAAGCCCCCCTTCGGCGGAGTCAGGGTCACCCCTTTCGGCAGATGCCCCTCGATGGCCCGGAGCATGGCGTCCCGCCTCTTCCGGTAGACCCGGCAGGAGCGGCGGAGATGGGCCTGATAGCGGCCGACCGAGAGATAGTCGTCAAGGGAACGCTGCAGCAGGTTCGAGGTCGCCAGGTCGTTGAGACAATTGGGGATGGTGTAGAGGAGCTTGGGGTGATGCTGCCGCAGCAGGTCCTCCAGCCTGTCGACCTGCATGCCGTCGCCATCGACCTCGACGCCGACCGGCGCGACATCCATCAAGCGAAAGATGTCAATGACCCCGGAATAGGCCAATAGACCACACACGCCATATTGTTCCAGGCCAATTGGCCTGTTCTGACAATTGCCCCGGTAAATATTCCGCAATAGTGCCCCTTTTCGCAAGGACAATTTTCTCATATAGAGGAACCAGACGATCTCTCCCCGGATAGAACATCCCGATCCACTCTATGATGAGGCAGGCAATGAGACCACAACAGGACAACAGGATACAGGGCGGCTACGCCATAGCCTTCAGCAGTGCGCTTGTTCTCTCCACCACCGGTGTATTGGTCCGCTACCTCACCGAGGCCTATCATATGCCGCCGATGATCCTGGCCTTCTGGCGCAACTGCTTTCTCACCATCTGCCTGCTGCTGGTTCTTGTCATCCTGCTGGCTGTCGGGCCGAGCCTGCTCGGTTTCGATCTCTACAATATCAGCCTCGGGCGTTTGCCGTCGAGTACGGCCAATCTCATCGCCACGGCGGAACCGCTGTTTACCGCCCTGCTGGCCTATCTGCTCCTCGACGAACTGCTTGGCCCATCCCAGCTCGGCGGTGGTCTGCTGATCCTGGGCGGCGTCCTTACCCTGCGGCTCCACGAGCGTCGCAGGGGCGCCGTCGCCATCCGGAAATAACTGGCCGCAGGATCTGAAGAGCGGCACGCCCGGAGGACGTTTTTTATTTCTTCGCCGCTATTGCCTTTACAGGAAATTTTCTTCTATACTTCTGAGACAATACAGATTGTCCAGCTGACAAGGAGAGGACCATGACACCTTCGAATTTGCCTCGGCAGGAAACCGGCAACGCCCTTTATTTCCTGTCGCCGGCGACCCTGGCACTCGCCTGTCTGACCGTTGCCGCTTTCCTTCTGCTCGCCGGCCAAACCGCCTTCACCCAAACGCTACCGGAAGACGATCAGCCGTTCCTGGATACTGCCCAGGAGCAGACCTCGGCACTGGTGCTGGATTTCGCCGACTGGATGGATGATTTTTTTTGATGATGACAGGTATACCGATGAAGAAAACAGGACGCGAATCAAACTGGCGCTCAGCAGCGGCTACAGCAAAAATGATTCGTTTGAAATCAAACCGAAAATCAGCGGCAGGTTCGATCTGCCCCACCTCAACGACAAGCTGAATCTGCTCCTCCTCGCGTCGGACGACAGAGACTTCAACCCCGAACAGAACCCCCTCTCCGCCACCCCGCGTCACCAGGAATCAGGCAACCGCGAAATCGCCGCGGCCCTCCAGTATTTCCATCGGGAAAAGGAGAAATACAATATCTCCTCCACAGTCGGAGTTTCCTTTCAGTACCTCTTCGCCGGCGTCCGGTATCGCTCTTCCCAGGATTTCGGGACATGGTACGGACGCTTTATCAATCGCCTGATCTATTACACAGACGACGGTCTCGAGGATATCATCTCGTACAGCCTTGAGCGCCGGCTTTCAGAGTACTGGTTCTTCCGGACCACCGCCACTGCCGACTGGTTCATGGACAGGGACGGCCTTCAGCATTCGTTGATCTTCGGGTTTTACCAGGTACTCAATCAAGAAAAGGCCATCCTCTATGAGGTCGGCAACTTTTTTGATACCGAGGACACCTATCAGATGACCGACTTGCAGCTCCGTCTCCGCTATCGGCAACGGTTTCTCCGCGACTGGCTGATATTGGAAGTGGCGCCGCAGGTGACATTCCCGGAGGATCATGACAGGGAGGCAAACCCCGGTCTGATAATTAAATTTGAGGCTTTTTTCGGCAATCTCTCCGGCCTTGACATCTTCTCAGGGATTTTCGATTTCTAAGAGAGATACCGATGATGCCGAAATAAATTCCCGAATCGCCTTAAAACAGAATCTTGGTGAAGATCTCGTCAATAGCCTCCTGCTCAATACCTTGTTTTTCAAGGACATTTTTTGCGTGTTCGGCGAATTCCATACGCTTGATCTCCGCATTGCTGTTAATCAGGCCCTGCTGAACGAAGCAATTGATGACAGCCGAAATATCGGTTCCGTCCAGCTCCGCGGTTTTTTTCACATGTTCAAAGAGCTCGACAGGCATTTCCAAGCTTACCGTGGTGGTGGGTTGATCGGCATGCTCCGTATCCACTTGACATATTTTTTCCAACATGACGGGACCTCCTCCCTTGGTGGTTGTCTCCTGGCGCTCTGCAATTTGATCAGCGCACAGCCTCGACTTCGACAATATCTAATGCATAGAGATAGAAGTATGCATCTATATGCTGGATATCAAGAGACGCGAAGGGCAAACATCGTCAGGATGCAGATATCAGCTCCGTCCCGCAGCCCCGTAGCCTCCGCCGCCCGGAGTCTCGATGACAATGGTGTCCCCTGGTCGGACGGCCACCTCGTCATTGCCATTCAGCTCGACCAGCTGACCGTCGGCGCGCAGCAGCCTGTTCCGCCCTCTCAGTCCCGGCCCGCCTCCGGCAAGGCCGTAGGGCTCGGTGATGCGGTGCGAAGAGAGGATCGTCGCCGTCATCGCCTCAAGGAAACCGATCCTGCGGACCACCCCGTCGCCGCCCCGAAACTTTCCCCTGCCACCTGAACCGGTGCGGATCGCAAATTCCTCGACCCGCACCGGAAAACGCATCTCCAGCACCTCGGGGTCGGTCATTCGGGTATTGGTCATATGGCTGTGCACCGCGCTGGTGCCGTGATGGCCCGGCCCGGCCCCGGTGCCACCGCAGATCGTCTCGTAGTTCTGGTAGCGCTCGTTGCCGTAGAGAAAATTGTTCATCGTCCCCTGCGAAGAGGCCAGCAGGCCCAGGGGCCCGTAGAGGGCATCGGTTACGGCCTGCGAGACCTCGGTGTTGCCGGAGATCACCGCCGCAGGATAGCGGGGGTTGAGAAGCGAACCCTCGGGGATGATGATCTTCAGCGGTTTCAGGCAGCCCGCGTTCAGAGGTATGTCGTCATCGACCAGGGTGCGGAAGACATAGAGGACCGCCGCCCGGCAGACCGCCCTCGGGGCGTTGTAATTGCCCGGGTCCTGGGTCGAAGTGCCGGTGAAGTCGATGACCGCCCGGCGGGCTGCTCGATCGACTGCGATCCGCACCCGGATCCAACTGCCGTTATCCATTGGATAGCTGAAGGAGCCGTCCTGCAGAACCTCGAGCACCCGCCGCACCGATTCCTCGGCGTTATCCTGGACATGGCGCATGTAGGCCGCTACCGTCGCCAGGCCGAAATGGCCGACCATCGCCCGCAGTTCCCGTACGCCGGTCTCGTTGGCGGCGATCTGGGCGGCCAGATCGGCCATGTTCTGCTCTACATTGCTGCAGGGGTACGGGCCGGAGAGCAGCAGATTCCTGGTCTCCGGCTCGCGCAGCACGCCCTGCCGGACCAGCAGCCAATCGTCGATGACGATGCCCTCTTCCTCGATGCGGCTGCTGTCCGGCGGCGATGAACCGGGGGTGCGGCCGCCGATGTCGGCATGGTGACCGCGTGAGCCGAGATAGAACAGGACCGTTGTACCGCTCTCATCGAAGCAGGGGGTGATAACGGTGACCTTCTCGGATGGCAGGGCCGGGAGATTGGAGAGGGGAAAGGCCGCATCGGCCGTCGTCTCGGTTGCCCCGACCGCCTCGACCGTCAGGCTCTCGACCACTAGACTGCGGCCGGCCGGGAGAAAGCCAAAGCGCTGCCGGTGGATCCTCTCAAAGTCCTGACGCATGCTGTCGGGGCCGGCAAGATCAACGGCCAGGGCGGTATCGGTGCCGGCATAGCGCAGATGGACCTTGCAGTGCGAGGCGATCGCCTCCGCGGCAATGCCCTGGTCCCGCACCTCCCGGCAGGCCTCGGCCTTGAGCGGTTCGGCGGCCGCCGCCAGCAGGGCGGTAAGATCCGGGCTCGCGAAGGGAAGCTCGAGCTGCTTTTCACGGATCGCCCGGATATCGGCCAGTCCCATGCCGTAGGCAGAGAGGACGCCGGCCAGGGGGTGGAGGAAGATTTCCCGCAGGCCGAGGAGATCGGCCACCCGGCAGGCGTGTTGGCCGGCCGCCCCGCCGAAGCAATGCAGGGTGTACTCTGTGACGTCATGGCCCCGCTGCACCGAGATCTTCTTGATGGCATTGGCCATGTTCTCAATGGCGATGCGCAGGAAACCCTCGGCCACCTGTTCCGAGCTCTGAAGGGGAAGGCCGGTTGCCCCGGCGATCTGCCTGGCCAACTCCTCGAAAAGGCGGCGTACCACGTCCCGATCAAGGCCCTCGTCGCCCCCCGGGCCGAAGACCTTCGGGAACTTCTCGACCTGGATGCGACCGAGCAGGACATTGCAGTCGGTTACGGTCAGCGGACCGCCGCGTCGATAACAGGCGGGCCCGGGATCGGCGCCGGCCGAGTCCGGCCCCACCCGGAACCGGCCGCCGTCAAAGTGCAGTATCGACCCGCCGCCGGCGGCCACGGTATGGATATGCATTATCGGCGCCCGCATCCGCACCCCGGCGACCATGGTCTCGAAACTGCGTTCGTGTTCGCCGTCGTAGTGGCTGACATCGGTCGAGGTGCCGCCCATATCAAAGCCGATCAGTCGGCGGTAGCCGCTCATCGCCGCCGTTTTGACCATGCCGACCACGCCGCCGGCAGGACCTGAGAGTATCGCGTCCCGGCCGCGGAACAGGGAGGCATCGGTGAGACCGCCGCTCGACTGCATGAACATCAGCCGGGCAGCGCCGCAGTCTGCCCCCAGCTGACTGGCCAGCCGATCGACATAGCGCCGGAGCAGCGGGGTGAGATAGGCGTCGACCACCGTTGTGTCGCCGCGGGCCACCAGCTTGATGAGCGGGCTGACCTGGTGGCTGACCGATATCTGGCTGAAGTCGATCCGCCTGGCAATCCCGGCGATCATCCGTTCATACCGGCGCTGGCGGTGATCCGGAAGGGTGAAGATTTTGCCTGAGACACCGGTTTCCATTCTGCCCGGGAAGGATGGAAACAGGATGATCCGGACTCTTGCGAGATCATCAACTGATAAGCTCTAAGAAATTTGCCGCCGGTCGTCAAGCAGGGAAACCAGTCAGCCACAGGGGTCCCGCCTGCCCCGGGATCATTGCGCAGGGCGGAATTGCATCGCATGTCTCCTGCATTTGTCTGCACGTCAGTCCTGTATTTTTCCGTCGCCCGTGCTTATTGTTTACCCCGTGGCAGAAAATGTCTCCCTGTGGTACACTGCAAGGAGCTTGTGTACACTGCAACCCGCTTACTCCACCGAAACATGCTCCGATGACTATCCGTAAAATATTTGAATATCCCGCCCCGGTCCTCAGGCAGGAGACCAGGGCCATCACCACCTTCGACGAGACCCTGCAGAAACTTGTCGTGGATATGGCCGAGACCATGTACGACGCGCCGGGGATCGGCCTGGCCGCCCCGCAGATCGGTGAACCCCTGAAACTCATCGTTGTCGATATCAGCCGGGACAAGGAAGGGGAACGGGACTACATGGCCATGGTAAATCCCGAGATCATCGCCAAGGAAGGCAGCCAGTTCGACGAGGAAGGCTGCCTCAGCGTGCCCGATCTCACCTCCAAGGTCAAACGGTTCAGGAAGATCACCGTCTCCTACCAGGACCTTGCCGGCAACAGCCAGGAACTGGAGACGGAAAACCGCTTCGCCGTCGTCCTGCAGCACGAGATCGACCATATCAACGGCATCCTCTTCCTCGATCACCTGAGCGCCCTGAAAAGAACGCTCTACAAGAAGAAGGTGAAAAAATGGCTGGCCGGAGAACAGAACTGAAATGACTCCCGCACCACTGAGAATCATCTTCATGGGCACCCCCGAATTTGCCGTGGCGGGTCTGACCGGACTGCTGCAGGGGCCGGATCAGGTCGTCGCCGTCGTCACCCAGCCGGATCGCCCCAAGGGCCGGGGCAAAAAGCTTTCGCCGCCGCCGGTCAAGGTCCTGGCGGAGAGCCGGGGTGTGCCGGTGCTGCAGCCGCTCAAGATCCGCACCGAGGCTTTCCGGGACGAACTGGCCGCCTTTGTCCCCGATCTCGTCGTCGTGGCGGCCTATGGCCGAATCCTGCCGCCGTCCCTGCTCACTCTCGCCCACTTGGGCTGCATCAACGTCCACGGTTCCCTTTTGCCCCGGCACCGGGGTGCGGCCCCGATCCAGTGGGCGGTGATCAATGGCGACAAGGAGGTCGGGGTTACCATCATCCAGATGGACGAGGGGATGGACACCGGTGATATCCTGCTGACCAGGGCCATTCCCGCCGATCCCGAGGAACCGGCCGGCAGCCTCTTTATCAGGCTGGCCGAACTCGGACGCGATACCCTGCTCGAGGCCATAGCCCGACTGAAGGCCGGCGATCTCGCGGCCACACCCCAGGACCACAGCCTGGCCACCGCCGCCCCGATGCTGAAAAAAGAGGACGGAATCATCGACTGGAGCCGACCCGCCAGGGAACTCCACTGCCGCATCCGCGGTCTCGACCCTTGGCCTGCCGCCTCCTGCGTAATCGACGGCCAGCGCTTCCGGCTTTTTTCGCCGGAGGTGATCCACAAAGACAGCCCGGCCGCGCCCGGGACCCTGGTCCTGGCCGACCGGGAAGGACTGCTGATCGCCACCGGCCACAACATGCTCCTCATCAAGGAGATCCAGCCGGAAGGGAAGAAGCGCATGCCGGCTTCGGCCTTTCTCTGCGGTCATGCCCTCCCGGCCGGTCTCGTGCTGGCCCCGTGATTTCCCGACCGCCTGAACCCCTGCCGATGCCGCCCCCCTGCACCATCGCCTACCTCGACTGTTTCTCGGGGATCAGCGGCGACATGTTCCTCGCCGCCCTGATCGATGCCGGACTTCCCCGAGATTTCCTGCTGCAGGAGCTGAAAAAACTGAACCTCGGCCCCTTTGACCTGGAGATCTCCGCCACCACCCGCCAGGGCCTCAAGGCCACCCAACTGAAGGTCAACAGCCGGGAAAATCAGCAGCTGCGCACCCTCACCGATCTTCTCACCATCCTCGACGCGAGTACCTTGGCATCCGCCGTTACTCGACCGGCGGCCGCGATTTTCCAGACCCTGGCTGCGGCCGAGGCCAAGGTGCACGGTATCGATATCGACAAGGTGCATTTTCATGAGATCGGGGCCCTCGATACCATCGTCGACGTGGTCGGTGTAGTCATCGGCCTGGATCATCTCGGCATCCGGTGCCTGACCGCCTCCCCCCTGCCCCTCGGCGGCGGCATGGTCGACTGCGCCCACGGCCGGCTGCCCCTGCCGGCCCCGGCGGTCTGCGAACTGCTCCGGGAGATCCCGGTCTATGGCGTCCGGCACACGACCGAACTGGTCACCCCGACCGGAGCCGCCCTGGTCAAGGTCCTGGCCGATGCCTTCGGACCCCTGCCGGCCATGACGATGACGGCCGTCGGCTACGGGGAAGGCAGCCATACCCTTGCCGACGATCAGCCCAACCTGCTGCGCCTCATTATCGGGACCTCCCGGGAGACCGACGAGTCCCAGCAGGTCCAGGTCATCGAGAGCAACCTGGACGACTGGAGCCCGGAGGGCTTTCCCTATCTCTGCGAACAGCTCCTGGCCGGCGGCGCCCTCGATGTCAATATTGCCCCGATCCAGATGAAAAAGGGCCGGCCCGCCTTCAGACTGCAGGTCATCTCTCACCCCGCCCACAGCCACCGGCTCAAGGAGATCATCCTCTCCGAGACCACCGCCATCGGCCTGCGTTTCCGCGAGGAAGAGCGGCTGACCCTGGAGCGCCATCAGGTCAAGGTCGAGACCCCCTGGGGCGAGATCGAGGCCAAACGGGTCCTGACCCCGGCCGGCCCGAGGATCTATCCGGAATATGAAGAATGCAGAAAGCTCGCCGCCCGGCAGCGGATCCCCCTGCAGGAGGTCTACCGGGCGGTTCTGAAAGCAGACGAGAAAGACCTCTGATGAATCGGCTGATCATGGCCGCCGCCACCGGACTTTATGTCGGCATGATCCCCAGGGCCCCCGGCACCTGGGGGTCCCTGGCCGCCCTGCTGCCCTGGCTGCTGATCAAGGACCTGCCCCTGCTGCCCTATCTGGCCGTGCTGGCGGCGGTCTTCGTCCTCGGTTTTTTTGCAGCCGGCTCGGCCGAAAAGATCCTCGATCGCCCCGATGCCGGGGCGATCGTCATCGACGAGATCCTCGGCATGTTCATCACCCTGACCCTGGCCCCGGCCCATCCCGCCGCCTGGTTCCTCGGCTTCATCTTCTTTCGGATCTTCGATATCGCCAAACCCTTTCCGGTCTCCTGGTTCGATCAGCATATCCATGGCGGCATCGGCATCATGATGGACGATGTCATCGCCGGTCTCTATGCCCTGATCAGTCTCCAGCTCACCTGGCTGATTGTCGGCAGATTCCTTTCCTGACCATGGCCAGGTCTTCCCGCCTCCTGCCGTATGTCCTGATTCTGGCCCTGCTTACGGCCGGGTGCAGCACACCCCGATCGGGGTCAGACAACTGGCTCCCCGGGAGGCCTACAGGGTCAGCATGGCCGGACCGCTTCGGGAGGGAGTGGCCAGTCCCGCCACGATTGTCATCATCAACCGCTATAATCTCAGCAAACAGATGGCGAAAGACCCGGTCGCGGTGATCCGCAAACTCCATGCCAGGGCCCTGGATGACCACAGGCGGGATATCCTCTTCGCCCTCTCGGAACTTTCCTATCTCGAAGGAGAACGGCGTGAACGAAGCGAAGACGCCGGAGAAAGAAACGATGCCCCTGACTATTTCCTGCTCGCGGCCGTCTATGCCTATTATGCGGTCCTGGATCCAACCCTCCGCCGGCGCCAAGTCTCTTCGACCGCCGCATCCAGACCGCCTGCGATGTCTACAACTTCGCCCTGTGGCGGGGCCTGGCTACCGGCGGCAGCAACGAAATCGAAATCCGCGGCGGGATACGGCAGCTGCCGCGCGGCAGGATGGAGATCAGCCTTGATACCAGGCACTTCCCCTGGGAGATCGGGCGATTCGAGAAATTCGAGGCGGCAGACCGCTACGCCGTCCGCGGCCTCAGCGTCCACAACCGGGCCGACGGTCTCGGCTCCCCTCTGATCGCCGTGCGCAGGTCGGCCAAAGATAATCCGTTCGGCAGCCAGGCCATCCCGGCCACCGCATTCCTGCGCCTGGACGGCAGCCTGGCCGAGCTCGGCCGGGGTGCCTTCAAGGCCTCGCTGGAACTGCATTCCGCCTACGAAGACTCCCATGTCATCGTCAAAAACCAGGAGGTCCCGCTGGAAAAGGACACCAGCGTCGCGACTGCCTACAAGCTCGCCGAAGAAGAAATCTGGTCCTTCGGGGTCGACGCCTTCCTCGGCAGACTGCAGGATGTCCCGAGCAGACTGTTCCGCTTCCAGCCCTACAATCCCGACCGCATCCCGGCCATATTTGTGCACGGCACCCTGAGCAGCCCGGTATGGTGGGCGGAGATGAGCAGGTCCTTCGCCCGCAACCTCGTGCACAGGGTCATCAAGCTGCCGGTGATCCTGGTGAAAGGCCTGGCCGGGATCTACGTGTTTTTCTCGGACAACGTGAAAAGCCAGTGGCAGGGCAGGATCCCCACCAGCGTCGATGCCATGTCGCCGGATGATCCGTTGCTCAGGGCGATCGCCGATGTGCCGCTTGCTCCTGGTGTACGAGGGCATTCAATCATCGCGGTAAAAAACGGCAAGGCCGATCCGCACCAGGGCCAGGATGGGGTCGTAGCTTACAGGAGCGCCCACCTGCAGGCATGGAATCGGAATTCATTGTCCATTCCGGCCACAGCTGCCAGGACAAACCCGAGACCATTGAGGAGGTGCGCCGGATCCTGCTGCTGCATCTGAAGGAAATTGACCTCGCAAGATAGCAGATCGTCTCCAGGACCACCCGACCCTATCTGTCGGTTTCTGTTCCTTTTTTATTTTAGACCTGCCCCTTGCTTAATGCGAACAAATTAACGTGGTAAATCGGGACGTACCACGTTAGGAGCAAAGAATAAATGGAGAAGCTTCAACCATTCGAATGGAGAAAGGGACAATGATGAGTGATGACCAGTGGAAGGATCAACTAATGGATGGAAATCAGTCCGGGGGGGGACGCTGGACGTAAAAGGGGGACGGATCTATTTTTGATGCAGGCGACGGATTGAAATACGGGGAGAGTGATTGAAAGTTCGGAAAACACCGCCACCATTATATTCTCGGCATTCTTTAAGGAATTTGTTTTCGGTGTATTACCTGGTTCAATGGAACTGTATTGAGCACGAGGTTTGAGGTAGGATCATCGCTCTCCGATCAGTCCTTGATAATACCCACCAGCTTCACCGCCAGTTCTTCCCTTGACCACCATTCCCCTTCTCCCTATACTTGATTGACCGGGCGCTGTTTTCGAGTATTGATATATCATTTGCAGGAGGTTTGTTATGACACCGATTCAATGTACCGATTCAATGCCCGGGCTGCGAGCTTCTACGTTTTTATGTCAAGGATCTGGAAGACCAATACAATACCTTGAGTTCGATGCCCCCGACGCAACAAGCTTAAAAGCCTGAAAAAATTCTGCGAATAAACCGAACAACCTTAAATTGACAGGAGAAGACTTCCATGGCAGATGATATCGCTCCGAAAAGCTCCCATGGGGAGGGATCTATACCCACATTCTTGGTTTTTCAGCCATACCCGCTGCAAATCGGTCAAAAGATTTATATTGAAAGCGGCCCCCGGCGTGGAGACTGGGAAGTGATAGGCCTCAGCGACCGGAAGGTCAACCTCCGTTGCCCCATTTCCGGGCGAGAGGTGGAATGGGATCGCTTCTGCTATCTGGTTGAGGAACGCCGCGGCCTGTGGCCCCATCCTGATTAGACAATAGGCCTTCTGAGATAAATGCGGCACGCCCTTACGGTTCAATTCCAGCAGTTGATACGAGTATATAAGTTATGCACAAGGAGAATCCGATATGCCTCAAGCGCTCATCGTCTATTCATCCCGGACGGGTGAAACCAGAAAAGTAGCTGAACTTATTGCGGAAGGATTACGATTTTCAGCAGTTCAGGTGACGTTGAAGGATGTCACTGAGATCAAACGGGAGGATGAACTTGCCGGCTTTGATATCTACGCATTTGGTTCATCCACTTATCATGGCGCGATGATGGACAGGATGAAAACCTTCCTGTTCCTTGCTGAAAGAGCCGCGTTGAAGGACATGGTAGGAGGAGCATTTGGTTCGTTCGGCTGGAGTGGTGAAGCAGCCGAACGCATTTTCGATACCATGAAAAACGTATACGGCATGGATATGGCAGTTGCTCCGTTGATGTTGAAATCCATTTCGGTCGATGGCGGCATCAAGGTTGCCCAGGCATACGGCAAGGAACTGACAACAAAGGTTGCCCATTAAGCATTCACTGAAATGGGGCAGACAGGCCGATCCTTTCTGGTTGCCTGTCTCCGATAAACAAACTAATGAGGAGATAATATGAGACCCGGAAAGCTTTTTATTTTTTTTGGCATGATGACGGTGGCCGGCACGGCACTTGCTGCAGGAACAGCGGATTTGCCCACCCAAAAGGACAAGGCGAGCTACGCCATCGGCATGGACATTGCCAACAGCATCAAGAAAAATGGTGTCGATGTTAACCCGGATATCCTTGGAAAGGCGATAAAAGACGTTCTCACCGAGCAAAAAACCCTGTTGACCGATCAGGAAGCTAAGACAACCTTGCAAGACCTGCAAAAGGAAATGAAGGCAAAACAACAGGAGAAGATGAAGGTGCTAGGTGAGAAGAATAAAAAAGAAGGCGACACCTTTTTGGCTGAAAACATGAAAAAAGAGGGAGTGAAGACTCTTCCCAGCGGGCTCCAGTATAAGGTTATTACCGAGGGCAAGGGCAAATCTCCGAGCGTGACGGATACAGTTACGGTCCAATACACAGGAAGCCTGGTCGACGGGACCGAATTCGACAGCTCGTATAAACGCGGGCAGGCTGCAACCTTTGCCGTGAAAAGCGTCATCAAAGGTTGGACAGAGGCGTTGCAACTGATGAAAGAGGGAAGCAAATGGCGGATTTTCCTGCCGCCGAACCTGGCTTATGGCGAGACTGGCATCACCAGCGGCCTCATCGGCCCCAATGCTACGCTGACCTTTGACGTTGAATTGGTCTCGGTTCAGGCAAAATAGCGCCTCTCTTCTCGACAAGGGAACAGAAAAGGGCTGTCCAATTGGACAGCCCTGTGAGATTCTTCCTCTTGATGTGGAGACGGACTCACCCCAGCTTTTTCAGGCCGATGGGATTCGGCGCCATGCGTGCATACCCCTTGCCCTGGGCCACGATGTCGAGAGGAATGCTCGCCAGATCTGCCAAATCGACCGCCATCTCCTTGAGAACCGAGCTTTCCAGGACCTTCACATAGCTTTGGCACTCCTCGCAGGTAATTACTCGGAATCCAGGTTCATCTTCAGACATGATGGTGTTGAGCTTCGAGGCATCCGCGGTTCCGCAGTTCGGACAGCCGATAAACTGGGGTGACGGGCCGGAAGTACCGCAAAAGGAACAGTGCAGATGGCGTTTGGGGCCTTCCAGGATCGATGCAAGCGTCGGCCGCGCCGAGCAGAGGGGACAACGCCCCTCCTCCCACTCGCTGCCGTCCAGCGGGAAAGTCTCCCGCAGTGCCAGAAAGTAGGGCCTGCTCAACAGGAACAGGATCGTGGTCAACTCCTCTTCGGTATAGGGAAGCGAGGATTGGGCCGAAACCTCGTCGAGCGGAAACCGCATGAAGTCAAAATCACCCTCTTCCAGCGCCCGGCTGAGGGGTGCAAGTTCCTCGCTGGGCAGGTCGAAGATGGAGACAAACAACCGGAAAACAGCACCGGCACTTTCCCGGGGATATGCCTTGGCATCCTCCGGCGACATAACTGACCGCACTTTCGGCAGAAATTCCGTCACCTCATGCTGAAAGCGCTGCCATTTGGCGTACAACTCGAGCGGGTCCTTGAGGTGCGGCCTTTGTTCGATTAACGCCTGAATATCTATGGTCATGGTTCTCCTTATGGAATTTTTGGATATTTTAAGGTGATTGGCGCACCGGTCAATCCTTCTTCGAGAAATACCTTGAGGTGGTTCTTCTCCACGCCTGTGAGTTGCAGGGGCTTCAGCGCAGTGTTGCCATTTCCGCCTCCGGCGTTGAAGAAATCGATAACCTCGTCCAGGGTCGCGTAAATGCCGTTATGCATGTATGGGGATGTCCTGGCGATTTCCCTGAGCGTGGGTGTCCTGAACGCTTTCCAGTCTCGCTGATCCTTGGTGATAAGGTATCTTCCGGGATCCTCGGCCAATGTCCGAAATTCCTTGAAATTATAGACTTTGGCGACGAACCGTCGTGTTGCTGCAATCCGCGGGTCTTTCAGGTGTTCTGGATTCTCCCGGACATTGAGAGCGTGGAACAGGTCATCTACCAGATTGAAGCCGTAATGGCACTCAGTACATTTCCCTTTGCCTGTAAATATTTCATACCCTTTCAACGCTTCCGGTGAAAGGGCTTTCGTATCTCCGCTCAGGAACCGGTCAAGTGGGGCATCACGCGATATGAGGGTCCGCTCGAATGCGGCAATCGCCATTGCGACACGCTCTCTGGTGACGTCACCGTCGCCGAAGACCTTTGTAAACTCCGCAACGTATTCCGGCACGGAGCGGATCTCCTCTTCCATGAAGTCGAGGTTCTGGTTCATCTCGAAGGCAGACATCATCGGGAACAGCGCCTGTTCCTCAAGGCTTGACGCCCGTCCGTCATGGAACAGGTATTTCTGGAAGGCGGCATTGATCAGCGTGGGAGAGTTGCGCCAGTTCCGGGTCGTGGGATAGTTGAGCGAGATATCGAGCCCGTCGCTGTAGCCCTGCTCGGGGTCATGGCAGGTCCCACAGTTCATAGTACCGTCGCCGGACAACCGCCGATCGAAAAAGAGCTTCTTGCCGAGTTCAATCTTTGCCGGTGTCTGTGGGTTCTGTTCCGGGATAGGGACGTCTTTGAACGGTTCCAGATGCCCGGCAAACCCGCATGCCGGCATACCGAACACCACGAGGACCAGCCAGAGTATTCCTTTCATGCGCTCACCTTTTTGCCTGTTTCAATTCCTCGTCGATGATCTTCCTGAAATAGTCAAAGGGGCGCTCGCCGACAACCTGGCGACCGTTGATGTAGAAGGTCGGTGTGTTGTAGAGGTCCATCGATTCGGCAAGCTTCAAATCACGGTCGATATCCATCGCGTGCCCGCCACTGTCGATGGATTCGGCGAATTTCTTTACGTCAAGCCCGAGTTCTCCGGCATAGGCAATCAGGCTGGCCCGGTCGAGCTTCGGCGAACGTGAAATCAAAATATCGTGCATTTCCCAATATTTACCCTGATCACCTGCGGCGAGCGATGCCTCTGCAGCGATCCTCGCGAAATCACGGTATTTATACGGATAATTTTTAATCACCAGGCGGATTTTGCCGGGATAGGTCTGGAGTATCTGTTTAACGGTCGGACCGGCCGCCACACAATGCGGTCACTGAAAATCGATGAACTCAATGATTGTCACCGGTGCGTCGGCCGGTCCCAGGGTTGGAGAGTCGCCTATCGGTACGTCGAATCTTTTCTGTTCGGCATGTGCCGTTCCAAACAGAAACAGGACGAAAACACATAGAAGTATTTTTTTCATATTTAGACAGAAAAGGGGATACGGATGTATCCCCTTTTCTCCTCATGATAGGTTGACAAATAGATCGTGGTTACATCTTCCCGACCGCCTTTATCCATTTGGGATATTTCTTCTTGGCGTCACTGAGCGGCAACATGCCGTTCACCATGATCTGGAATGTCCCCGGATTTGCCAGTGTACTCAGATAGATATGTACCGGTACCGCGATGATGAAGACAATGAACGCGACGTTATGAACAAGGTGTGAAATGAGCATCAGCGTCGTGTTATCCTTCAGAAGCCAGATGGCGAAGCCGGAAAAGGCGATGGCGAGCCCGGCCCCTACAATACCCAGATAATAGAGTTTCTGACCGGGATTGTATTTGCCCATCGGCGGAACCTTCACCTTGTGGGACAGGTATCCTCCCGCCACCTTGAACCATTGCAGATCATCTGCATCGTATTCAAAGGCATCCTTCAGATAATGACCCATAGAGATCAGGAGAGACACACAAAAAACCACTCCCCCCCAGTTATGTATATTCTTCATCGATTCAAAGCCACCGAACAGACTACTGATAGCCTCGACATGGAACAGGAAGGCATATCCCGTGACCATCAGCATGATGCAGCTTCCGGCCAGTATCCAGTGGTTCACGACCTCGCCGACACTTGATTTTCTTATCATCTCTGCCATATCACACCTCCTCTTTCTCTTCCTTGTGGGGGCCTATGGCCAGATAGTGGATCGCCGCTGCGGCAACCACGCCGCCCAGACCGATCACTGACAGCGGTTTCAGATAGTTGTGCCAGAAGACTACGCTGCTCGGGATGGTCGGATTCTCCTTCATCCCATAGAGTTTGGGCTCATCTTTGAAGGCGTAGACCGACCCCAGACCGTCCAGGTCCTGTTCGCCGTAAATTGTCTTGAAACCCTCTTTTTTGGCTGTACCGATGAGTTCATCCCGATCACCGAACTTCAACGCACCGGTTGGGCAGGTCTTGGTACAGGCCGGATTCATTCCCGCGCTGGTCCGATCGCTGCATTGATGACATTTTGACATCTTGTTTTCCGCATCATAGCGGGGGACATCGAACGGGCATGCAGTGACGCAGAGCTTGCATCCGATGCATTTGTCGCGGTTAACGGCCACGGAACCTTCCGCAGTCCTGTATATTGCGCCGGAAGGACAGATCTTCATGCAGCCCGCGTCCTCGCAGTGCATGCACCGCCTGCTGACAAAGAGCCAGCGTACGGGATTTTCCTGCGACGGTACCTCGTTGTACTGGATTATATTAAATGCTGCACTCGCCAGGTCCGGCGGATTCTGATACGTGCCGTTGTTCTTCGTCTTGATTCCCGGCAGCTGGTTCCAAGACTTGCAGGCAACCTGGCATGCCCTGCAACCGATGCAGAGTTCCGGGGTAACAAGGATCGCTTTGCGGTTATTCATGATTTCTTTTGCCATGGTTCTCCCCCCTATGCCTTCCGGACGTTGACCATGAAGGCCTTCGACTCGGGTATCATTGTGTTCGCGTCGCCTACATTGGGCGTAAGCAGATTGACGCTGTCAAACCCGCTGCCGTCCTCGGGAAACTGCCATCCGAAATGCCAGGGGATACCGACCTGATGGACGGTCGAGCCGGCAATTTTGAAGGGCTTGAACCTCTCGGAAACCATAGCTACCGTCTTAATCTCTCCGCGACCGGAGGAGACGATGACAGTCTCGCCATTGTTTATCCCCAGTTCCTTGGCCAGTTCCACACTCATCTCCACGAAGTTCTGGGGCTGCATTTCCAGCAGCCAGGAGCAGTGCCGCGTCATGACGCCGGTCTGCCAGTGCTCCGACACCCGGTAGGTGGTACACACGAATGGAAACCGTGCGTCGCAGGAGAAAGAGGCATCCATCTTGTCGCCGAAAATTTTGATGGTCGGGTTGACCCGCTGCTTGGACATCGGGTTAACCTCGAGCGGACACTCCATAGCCTCGTAATGCTCGGGGAATGGACCTTCAGCCATGCCGGGTCCGAAGATCGAGGCGATGCCGTCCGGTTTCATGATGAAGGGCAATTTCCCGGTAGGAGATCCCGCCGGCCCCCCTCCTCCGTCAACGATATCACCTTCCCAGACTCCCGGTGTTTTCGTGGCAGGATTAACCTTGGTGGCATTCCATTTGAGGAGCGGTCGTTTCGGATCCCACGGCTGACCATTCAGGTCTACCGAGGCCCGGTTGTAGATGATCCTGCGGTTGACTGGCCATGACCAGGACCATCCCGGATAGAGCCCGAGGCCGGTTGGGTCGTCCTTGCCACGCCGGGCCATCATGTTGACTTCCTTACCGTCTTTCAGGATATAAGAATTACAGTAAATCCAGCATCCACTTGAGGTGGTGCCATCGGCCTGCAGCGAGGGGAAGCTCGTGACCAGATCCCCTTTTTTGCCGATAAGTTTCGGCGGTTCCACCTTCGTGTCGTAAACATCTTCGAGGAAATAGCCGTTGATCTCCTTGGCGACGGCATGGATATCAAGGTGCTTGACCTTGCCTGCCGCGTCAAGATCACCGTAATTCCAGGTCAGGTTAATGATGGGATCGGGGTAGGCGCCGCCTTCCTTCTTGTAGAGCTCCTTTACCTTGAAATAGAGCTCGTTCATGATCTCGGCGTCAGGCATTGACTGGCCGGGCGGCTCCACGGCCTTATAACGCCACTGCGTCCAGCGTCCGGAGTTGGAGATACTCCCTTCTTTCTCCACCGAGGAGCAGCACGGCAGCATGAAAACTTCGGTCTGGATGTCTTTGGGGTTCATGCCGGGACCGCGCCAGAAGGAGCCGGTCTCGTTGTCCCAGAGGTTGACGTTCACCAGCCACTTGAGTTTGGCCATGGCCTGACGGGTCTTATTGGAGTTAGCACCTGAGCATGCCGGGTTCTGGCCCCAGGCGAAGAACCCCTCGAAATCTCCTTTGAACATCTTATCGAAGATCATCAGCCACGAGGCGTTCTGGCCCACGTCTATCTTCGGCAGCCAGGAGTAGCCGAAATCATTCTCTTTGGTCGCCGCCTCACCGTAGATGGCCTTGAGATAACTGGCGATGTATTTGGGGCGGTTGGACCACCAGTTGACGCTTTGCGGTTCATTGGTTTTCGGCGTGTTCTTCTCGTTGTACGTCGCGAGGTCGACCAGAGACGCATTCGGCGTCGGGTTGTAGCCGGGCAGGATATGGAACAGGAGACCGTAATCCGTCGATCCCTGCACGTTGGCCTCGCCTCGCAGGGCGTTGATGCCGCCGCCGGCCATGCCCATGTTGCCGAGCAGCACCTGGATGATGGTCATGGCCCTGATGTTCTGGGTGCCGACGGTGTGCTGGGTCCAGCCCATGGCGTAGCAATTGGTCCCGACCCGGTCCGGTTTGCCGGTGGAGCCGAAGAGCTTGTACACCTCTAACAGTTTGTCCTTAGGCGTGCCGGTGATGTCGACCACCTTTTCCACGGTGTAGCGGGCGTAATGCTTCTTCAGGAGCTGGAACACGCAGGTCGGGTCTTGCAGGGTGGGATCCTTCAAGGCAATACCGTTCTCATCCAGCTGGATGGCCCAGGATTTCTTGTCGTAGTTCCGCTTCTCTGCGTTGTATCCTGAGAACAGGCCGTCCATATCCGCAGGTCCCTTGTAGTCCGGGCTCACCAAGAACGAGGCATTGGTATAATTAAGAACATAATCTTTGAAATAGAGGTTGTTTTCCAGGATGTAGTTGATCATGCCGCCCAGGAAGGCGATATCCGTTCCGGAGCGGAGCGGGGCGTAAAGATCCGCCTTGGCGGCGGTCTGCGAAAAGCGAGGATCAACACAGATCAGCTTCGCACCCTTTTCCCGGGCACGCATGATCCACTTCATAGAAATAGGGTGGTTCGAGGCTGGATTTCCGCCCATTGCCAGGATAACATCGGCGTTTTTCAGGTCAATCCAGTGGTTGGTCATTGCACCGCGTCCGAACGACTCTCCCAGAGCCGCAACAGTTGCGCTGTGTCAGATACGCGCCTGGTGCTCGATATACACCAGGCCCCAGGAACGAACAAGTTTTTGCATCAGGTAGCATTCCTCGTTGTCCATGGCGGCGCTACCCACGTGGGCAATGGCGTCCGTCCGGTTGACGACGAATTCCTTTTCGACCTCAATCTCCGTGCCGTCGGGTTGTTTCTCTTTGACCTTGGCCTTTTTGGTCGTCATGAAACTCTTGTCCCGGGCGTCTTTGACGAGTCGGGCGATCCTGTCCAGCGCCCAGTCCCATTCCACTTCTTTCCATGCCGTCCCGCCGGGCTCTCGGTACATCGGTTTTGTGATGCGCGTGTCGCTGTTCGCCATCTGCATGATGGAAGCGCCCTTCGCACAGAGTGTCCCTTCATTGATCGGATGATCAGGATCGCCCTCGGTGTTGATGACCTTGCCGTTCTCTGCGTAAACGAGTATGCCGCATCCCACGGAACAGTACGGACAGACCGTCGTAGTCTGCTTGGCATTCTTTATCCTCAATTCCTGGGCATAGGCCTTTGCAGGATCGAGGTTTACGCCAAGCGATGCAAGCAGAACGGTACCGCCTGACAGCTTCATAAAATCTCGTCTTGATACTCCCATTAATGCCTCCTTCTGATTATCAGGATCTGTTTTCCGGGGTTTATTACTGCTCCGGTGATTAAGCATGGCTCTCCTTTCTTGTTCTTCACAAGTGAGGTAAGAAGTGTGAGACCCGGCTCAAACGAACCGGACCGTATCCCGTATACAGCCGCGCAACCTAGCCCCTGCTCTGAGATTCGCGGGGATTAGCCGGGCGCACCTGTCATGCACATTGAGCTATATTACCGTGCATGACAAGGAAACCAGGGAACCGCCCCCGCCTGCAAACAGGTCGGGACAGCCCTCCAATGAGTAGGCACCACTATAGGAGAATGGGAGTGAGAAAAAAATCAGGCAATTACTTTTTTTTATGTAAGGATTTTGCTGAGGTATACGTAGGGAAAGGTCGCAAAAAACGGTAGGGAAAATACTGGCAAATCAGTAGGGGAAATACCTACATAACAACTTGAAAAGTTTTGAAAACACCCTTTATGCGTCATAAATAGGCCATTATTTTCACATGTCAACAGAGAAACAAGAAAAAACCTTAGCTGACGAAAACAGCCGTTATTTTTTACAGGACTTCGGTATCGCTATGAGGGGCGTGGCTGAAGTTGAGGATATGACGGACCCTGATCACCAGTTTCCGTTCAATCTGCGGCGATACTGTGGTTTCTCCGGGTATGAAACCGTCCAGCATCGCCAGATCGACAACTCTTTCCACCTCACCGATCATCTGGAAACCGAGATCTCTGTCGCTATCCCAGACAGCTACCGAGATGGCGGGGTTCGTTTGGACGTTTTCCGCCGTCTGGGGGCAGAACCAGGCGGTGACAGCCACCCGGTCCCGGTCCTCGAGGGTGATTCGCTCCGCCGTGGCCAGGTGGGGAATGCCCTGCTCATTCACGGTTGCAACAAACAGATGCCTGACCGATTCGGCGAGTTTGACTGATCTGGCAAGGATCTCGGTGTCCATGGCATGGCTCTCATGTATTGTTGTTCACGCTCGGCGCACCACAGCCCTGCCGGCGTCCGTCAATACTCCTGCAGGTGATGCCATTCCGCGTTCTCCAGCCAGTTTCCCGGTTCCGGCCTCGAGACGAATTCGGTGATCGCCCTCATGATACGCAAGTGCTTCTCTTCCTCTCCGGCCAACTTCTGGAAGAGCATTTTTGCCGGCCCGTCCTCGACCTTTTCGGCATTTTCCAGATAGAACTTTCTGCTATCCTCTTCTATATCGCAGGCCTTGCGGTACGCGATCGTCTCCGCCGTCGAGTCGATATACAGGTCCGGCTTTTCTTCCTTCATCTCCACAAAAATATTTTTGACATTCTCAAGGATTACTGTTTCCCCGAGTTGCACCGCGCCTATCTTGCCGCGCATCTGTTCAATCGCATGGTAGTGTCTGACTTCATCATCGGCAAGCATGGCGAAGACCCTTTGCAGACCGACCGTTCCGCAGGTGGCTGTCAGCTCCCGATAATAGTTCTCTCCATCCTTTTCCATCTGCATGGCAAATTCATAAATGTCCATCGTTATCCCCTGATGTAAGATTTCCGTCGGCAAATAAGGCGACTATCGGCGCACACTTTCCTCCCCGCCCCTCCTGTAGTGCACTCTGCGGGAAAAACCAGATCGGCAGATCGAGGTGTGACGATCATCTCGGTGACGGATCGGAGCCGCCGCCCTGGTATTCGCACTTGGAAAAATCGAGTTGTTCGTGACAGCCTTTACATTTCTGCTGGCGGTCGAATTCGTCGGAGAATATCTCCATCTCCCTTCCGCAGTTGTGGCATTTGCAGAGAAACGATTTCAGGTCTCTGAATGATTCAAATCCAGGGCAATGACTACTTGGTGTATTCATCTCGTACCTCCAGCCTAAGTTTGAACATCAATTTCATAGAAGTGGAAGTTTGGGAATCCAGACTTCCACGGTGGGTAGCTCTTCTATTCTTGTATGGACTGGGGGGAGCAAAGTCAAGGAGAAAACCGCAGAACAACGGCGGGGAGGGAGAGAAACGTTCCGCATATCGGCAGGTTGTAAATCTGCTGGCGGCAATGTCAGGCATATGCCCTGAAATTTCTTATTTCCCGGCGATCGGCATCACACGCCTAGGTAACGGACCTGGATATTGCGGTCGGTCCTGAGGTCTCTGGTGGTGCCCGTCCAGACGATCCTTCCCTTCTCCATGATGTAATGCCGCTGCGCAATCTCCATCAGGGCATCGAGATTCTTGTCGATGACCAGGATGGCGAGTCCCTTGTCCTTGAGGGTAGCCAGTGCGGACCAGATCTCCCTGCGGATGAGGGGGGCGAGCCCCTCGGTCGCCTCGTCGAGCAGCAGCAGGCGGGGATTGATCATCAGGGCCCGGCCGATCGCCAGCATCTGCTGCTCACCGCCCGATAGCTCGTTGCCGTAATGTTTCAGCCGATCGGCAAGCCGCGGGAAAATTGCGAAGATCTCCGCCAGGGCATACGGCCGTTCGACCCTACGATAGTTGGCGGCGGTGGCGACAAGGTTTTCATAGACGGTCAGGTTGGGAAATATCTGCCGCCCCTCCGGCACGAGACCGACGCCCAATCTGGCGATTTCATAACTTTCAGACTTCTCAATGCATTTTCCGTCAAAGAAGATGGCGCCGCTGCGAGGCGGGTTCAGGCCAATGATCGATCTGATCGTTGTACTCTTGCCCATGCCGTTCCGGCCGAGCAGGGTGACGACCTCTCCATCCCGGACCTCAAGCGACACGCCGAACAGCGCCTGGCTGGTACCGTAATAGGTATCGATATTGAGGACATGCAGCATCGTCACCCCTCCCCGAGATAGGCCGAGCGGACTGTGGGGTTGTGGCGGATCTCGTCGGGAGTGCCGTGGGCAACGCACTCGCCGTAGACGAGCACCGTAATCCGGTCGGCCAGGGAAAAGACCGCATCCATGTCATGCTCGACGAGGAGGATGGAGATATTTCCCTTGAGGCGGCGGATGAGCTTCGACATCTCGACGGTCCCGCCGGGCCCCATGCCGGCCATCGGCTCGTCGAGCATCAGCAGCTTCGGTTTGCAGGTCAGGGCCATGCCCACCTCGAGCTGCCGTTTCTCGCCGTGCGAGAGGTAGCTGGCGGGGATCCCGGCCCGTTTATCGAGATCGATCCGTGCCAGGGCGTCGGGCAATTCCTTTCTGACCAGAGGGGTTCTCAGGCAGTTCCGCCAGAACCGGAAGTTGTGGCCGTTATGGGCGATAATGGCCAGGGCGAGATTTTCCTCGACGGTCAGGTTCTCGAAGATCGAGGTGATCTGAAAGGATCCGGCAAGGCCCAGCCTGGCCCGTCTGTGCGGTGGCATCCTGGCGATCTCGTGGCCGTCGAACAGGATGCTGCCGGAATCCGGGAGGATTTCACCGCTCAGCTGATTGACCGCGGTGGTCTTGCCGGCCCCGTTCGGCCCTATCAGGGCATGCACTTCACCTCTTCTGATATCGAAGCACAGTTTCCTGCTCGCCATGACCGCGCCGTAGGACTTGCTCAGGTCGCGCACCTGCAGGATGCAATCATTCATTCCGGTCCCCCCTGCCGGCCAGGAGACCGAACAGGCCATGCTTGGCGAAGATGACCACGATGACCAGAAAGGGGCCGAGATAGACCATCCAGTGCTCGGTGTACATCGCCAGGACTTCCTCGAGCAGAAGAAAAATAGTCGCCCCGAGGACGGGTCCGAAAAGCGAGCCGAGACCGCCGAGCAAGACCATGACCATCAATTCCCCGGACAGGGTCCAGTTCAGCAGTCCGGGGCTGACGAATTCGGTCTGGTTGGCGAGCAGCGCCCCGGCGAGGCCGCCCCCGGCCCCGGCTATCGCGAAGCAGACGAGCCGGTAGCGGTAGGAATGGATGCCGATCGCCTGGATCCGCCGGTTATTGCTGTTTGCGCCCCTGATCACCAGCCCGAACCGGGAATGGACGAGGCGGTGGACGAAGATGAGGTAGATAACCAGGAAGAACAGGCAGAGATAGTAAAATTGGATGTCGCTGTTCAGGTCGAGGACGGGCATCTGGTTTCTCGAGAAGATCGACAGGCCGTCATCGCCGCCGTACTGCTCCAGGCCGACGAAGAAATAGTAGAGCATCTGGGCAAAGGCGAGGGTGATCATGATGAAGTGCATGCCGCTGGTCCGCAGACAGAGCGAGCCGATGACGAGGGCGAAGACGGCGGCGATAAGGACCGCCAGGGGCCAGACGACAAGCGCGTTCTCGCTGCCCGGCAGGAGGCCGAACAGAGGCTGCCCCTCATAGCTGTGCTGGTAGAGGATTCCCACGACATAGGCGCCGAGCCCGACATAGGCTGCATGGCCGAGACTGATCATGCCGCCGTAGCCGATGAGGAGATCGAGGCTGACGGCGGCAATGGCGTAAATGAGGATCCGCGAGAAGAGCGAGATAAAATATTCTTCTCCGAATGATGTAGCAACGAGCGGCAGGACGGCAAAGAACAGTCCACCGGCGACGGTGATGGCCGATGCCCTGGTAATAGAGCGCATCATGACGAATGGGCCGGGAAGAGACCGCGCGGCCGCCAGACCAGAATCGCTGCCATGAGGATGTAGATGGCCATCGAGGCGACCGAGGCGGCGATGCTGTCGGCGGAGGCGCTCGAGAAGAACAGCCGGAACAGGATGGGGAGGAAGGCCCGGCCGAGGGTGTCGACCATGCCGACCAGCAGCGCCCCGACGACGGCGCCGCGGACCGAGCCGATGCCGCCGATGACGATCACCACGAAGGTCAGGATCAGAATACTCTCGCCCATGCCCGATTCGACGGCGAGTATCGGCCCGGCCATGACTCCGGCGAGGCCGGCGAGCAGGGTGCCGAGGCCGAAGACCAGGGTGTAGATGAGCCGGATATTGACGCCCAGGGCGGCGGTCATCTCGCGGTTCGAGGCGCCGGCGCGGATCTGCATGCCGAGCCTAGTCCTGGCAAAGAGCAGCCAGAGGCCCAGGGCAACCGCAATGCCGACCACGATGACCGCCAGCCGGTAGACCGGGTACGGGAGTCCGGGCAGCAGTTCGATGCTGCCGCCGAGCCAGGCGGGGACATCCATCATCAGCGGCTGCCTGCCCCAGATGATCCGGGTCAGTTCGTTGAAGAACAGGATCAGGCCGAAGGTCGCAAGGACCTGATCCAGATGTTCACGTCGGTAAAGGCGCCTGAGGACGATGACCTCGACGATCATGCCGGTGCCTGCGGCGGCGACAAGGGCGGCCAGGACGCCGAGGAGAAAGGAACCGGAGCGGGCGGTGACCGTCGCCCCGACAAAGGCCCCGATCATGTAGAAGGACCCGTGGGCGAGGTTGATCACCTGCATGATGCCGAAGACGAGGGTCAGTCCTGCCGACATCAGAAACAAGGTGATGCCGAGTTGCAGGCCGTTCAGGATCTGCTCAATTGCAAGAAGCATGGGAAAAATGAAAAAGCCGGGCCCGGTCGGATGGCCGGGCCCGGCAAAGGGTTACATCACATCGCGCATTCACCGGCGAATGCGTCCACGTGATTGCTGAAGACCTTCTTGATCGTTTTGTTCGTGTACTCGCCTGCCGGGGTTTTGATCACCTCGCGGATATACATGTCATGAATCGGGTGCTGGTTGCGGCCGAAGGCGAAACTGCCGCGGGTCGACTCGAAGTCGGCCTTCTTCAGGGCGGCCTTCAGCTCGTCCAGTTTGCCGAGGTCGCCGTTCACCGCTTTCAGGGCGCTGCCGAGCAGCCGGGCGGTATCGTAGCCCTGGCTGGCGTAGAGGGTCGGGGTGCGGCCATAGGCCTTCCTGTACGCCTCGACAAACTGCCTGTTCGCCGGATTATCGAGATCGTGGGCCCAGTGGGAACCGTTTTTGACGCCGAGGGCGGCGGGGCCGACGGCTTTGAGGATGCGCTCATCGAACGAAAAGGCCGGGCCGTAGAGGGGGATGCTGCCGATCAGTCCGGCCTGGGCGTACTGTTTGAGAAAATTGATGCCCATGCCGCCGGGCAGAAAAAAGAATACCGCCTCCGGCTTGGCGGCGCGGATCGCGGCTATTTCGGCGGCATAGTCGGACTGGTCGAGTTTGGTATAGACCTCGGCGGCGATCTCCCCCTTGTAGTAGCGCTTGAAGCCGGCGAGATGGTCCTTGCCTGCCGGGTAGTTCGGAGCCAGCAGATAGACATTCTTGTGGCTGGCTTCGGTGACGTACTGACCGACAACCTCGTCGGGGTTGTCATTCTGGTAGGAGACACTGAAGTAGTTGGGGTTGCATCCCTTGCCGGCGAGCTGCGAAGGGGCTGCATTGGCGCTGAGGAAGATGACGTCTTCCCGGACCACCTTCGGCACGACGGCCATCGCCACATTCGAGAAGACGATGCCGGTCATGATCTTCACCCCGTCCTTTTTGACCAGTCTGTCGGCAAGCTGTTTGCCCTTTTCCGGTTTTGCCTCGTCGTCCTCGACGATCAGTTCCACTGGAATACCGCCCAGCGTACCCTTTTCCTGGTCGATCGCCAGTTTGAAACCGTCCCGGATCTCTTCGCCCAGATAGCCGGCCTTGGTGGAAAGAGTGGTGACCATGCCGATTTTGACCGGTTCCGCGGCCACCGCCAATGACGCGACAAGCAGGCCTGCAGGAACCAGGGCCATCAAGAAATTTTTCATACTTCCTCCCTTTTGCTCTGAGTAGTGATTCGATATCACATCACAATTTTTTTGCACTCGGCCACTAACCGGCGGGCGGAACGCACCGGAAAGACGAAACCTAGATAATGCCTGGTAAAGTTGCAATAGAAAAATTGAGGAAGTTTGTTCTGCACCGCAGGAAACAAAAAACGGACAGGGCCAATTCCGGTCCTGTCCGTTCAATGGATATGCCGGGAGCCGGGATTTCCGGCCCTCCGGTAAGGCTGACATCAGAGTTTTCCGGCCTTTTCAAGAAGCAGCACTGAGCCCCTGTAGGATAGGAAGATCAGCGCGACCCAACCGATAAGTAGTAAAAATGTCATAAAGTTCTCCTTATATGCAGGTATGCGTTATGCAGGTATACGCTTGGTGCGGGAACGGCAAAGCAATCAATAGGCCTTGCTGCCTTCGATATCCCCGGTCGTCAGTTTTTTTCTGTCCAGCTGCCACCAGACCCAGGCAATATAGGCGAGGACCACAGGGATGAACATGGCAACATAGGTCATGGCCGTCAGGGTATAGTGACTGGAAGAGGCATTGTAGATCGTCAGGCTCGACTGCAGATCGACCTTGGACGGATAAAAAGCGGTGCTGTTGAAGCCGGCGGTGAAAAAGACTGCCAGACCCACCAGCACCGTCCCCAGGCCGCCGAACCAGATGCCCCTGGTGCCGCGCAGAAAACTGGTCAGGACGACACCCCAGATGACCAGGACCAGACCGACAAGGAGCAAGCCGAGGACAATCGGCATGGCCAGGAGATTGGCCAGGTATTTGCCGTCGACCATGCTGACGGCACCTGCCGCATCGAAGCCAAAGCCATCCATGAAGAGCAGGCTGACCAGCACATAGAGCAGGAACGGCAGGGCGCAGAGCAGATTGATCAGGCAGGCCCGGCGCAACCTGGCCTCAAACGCGGATCGGCCGTTGAAATCGATCCTGTTCACCAGATACATCGATCCCAATATCCGGGCATTGAAGACGAGAAAGAGCCCGAGCGAGAGATTGAAGAGGGAGAAGGCCGCCTCCAGGCCCCTGAGCGGATGGGTCCAGGTCATCCGGTTGTATTCATCGAGGATGAAATTCGAACCGGTGAAAAAAGTCCCGACCGCAGCGCCGATCAACAGGATGCCCAGCGAACCGTTGACAAAGAGAAACAGTTCGTAGACCCGCGCACCGAGCAGGTTGTTCGGTTTCTTGCGGTATTCGTAGCTCACAGCCTGGAACACGAAGGTGAAGAGGATCAAGATCCACACCCAGTAGGCGCCGCCGAAACTTGTCGCATAGAACTTCGGGAAGGCGGCGAACAAGACGCCGCCGAAAAGGACCAGGGTGGTGAAGGTCAACTCCCATTTGGTCCCGAGGGTGTTGATGATCAGCGATTTTTCATCTTCATCGTCGCTCATCTGCCAGAGCAGGGTCTGGCCGCCCTGGACAAAGGTCAGGAAAAGGAACAGCGAACCGACCACGCTCGCCAGTATCCACCAGATCTGCTGCAGGATTACCGTATCTAGATTCCCAATCATATCACTCGCCCTCCGGTCCTATTTTAATCTGTTTCAGCATAATTTTGATCTCGGCGATCAGCAGCATGGTGAAGACCGCCAGGAACATGAAGAAGGTAACCTGGACATGGCCGGCCGAGATATTGGTTGTCGCGACGGTTACCGGCATCAGGTCCTGAATAGCCCAGGGCTGCCGCCCGACCTCGGCGACCACCCAGCCGGACTGGGAGGCGATCATTGCCAGGAAAAACGAGGTGAACCCGAGCCACAGCAGGGCCTTCTTGCCGGCGATGGTGTCTTTGACGGCAAAGATCAGATAGAGCAGGAAGATGACAAGAAAGAGCGCAGCGAGGAATACCATGATATGAAACGAGTAGAAGGTGGTGGCGACGGGCGGCACGGTCTGCTCGGGACTATCCAGATAGCCGTAGCCGAGAAATTCCTGATTGGCGGTGAATCTCGCCAGCGTCGCCTCGGCGGCCTGACTGTCGCCGGACTTTTTCGCCGCTTTATAGGCAGCGAGATCAGCGATTGCAGCCTTGCCTCTGTCCATCTTGGCGGCGACCCCGACGATGCCCTCCTGTTCATTGCCGTAGACCAGATCGTTGATGCCCGGGACGAAGGATTCGCTATCGCGGTTGGCCATCAGGGCCAGCAACCCGGGAATCTTGATCTCAAAGAGGAAGGGTGCCAGGGCATCACCCGGTTTTTTCTCCTTGTTCAGAAGACCGAAGGCGACGAGTCCCGCCCCTTTTTCGCCATCGTAGAGACCCTCATAGGCCGCGAGTTTCATCGGCTGGGTCGAGGCATTGACGAAGGCCGATTCATCACCGGTCCAGGCGGCATAGCCGGTCGCCAGGAAACCGAAGACCGAGGCCACGATGATCGACTTCTTGGCCATCTCCAGATGCCGCCCTTTGAGGAGGTACCAGGAGGAAATAGTGATGACGAAAAGCGAACCGACCATGAAACTGGTACTCGTGGTGTGGGTGAATTTGGCCATGGCCACCGGCGAAAAGAGGACTTCCCAGAAATTCTGCATCTCGAAGCGGACGGTATCCGGATTGAAGGCCATACCCACCGGTGACTGCATCCAGCCGTTGGCCACCAGTATCCACAGGGCCGAGAGGTTCGAACCGACAGCCACCATCCAGGTGGAAAAGAGATGGAAGTTTTTTGAAACCCTGTCCCAGCCGAAGAACATCACGGCAAAAAAGGTCGCCTCCAGGAAAAAGGCGACAATTCCCTCGACGGCAAGCGGCGCCCCGAAGATATCGCCAACCATCCAGGAGTAGTTGGACCAGTTGGTGCCGAATTCGAACTCCAGGATGATGCCGGTGGCCACCCCGATCGCGAAGTTGATTCCGAAAAGGGTCATCCAGAATTTTGCGATGTTCTTCCACTCCTCCTTGCCCGTGCGCACATAGAGCGTCTCGTAAAACGCGCAGAGAAACGACAGCCCCAGCGTCAACGGCACGAAAATCCAGTGATACATCGCCGTCAGCGCAAATTGAGCCCTGGCCCAGTCCACCATACTCAGATCACCCATAAAGATACCCTCCTCTGTTAATGTAGAGCCGTCCCGAAAGAGTCGCTGCATTTCTGACTATTTCGTTACAGCTCCTTATGCCTGTCCGGCAATTCAATATTGCGGTACGTCTCGACCTGTGGTGGATACCGTGCCGGCTCGGTGATCTGTTCGAACACATGGTCGGCCCGCTCCTCGTCAGTTGTGAAATTGCTCTGCAGAAAATCCTGAAAAAAGAAAAGTTTGAGGACAGCGAACATAACGAAGAGTTTGATCAGGATAATTTTCCACAGGGTCTTCCCCACCGTCATCGAACGAAAACCGTTATGGTAGAAACGATAGATTCCTGCGATTGATCTGTACGCCATCTCCAGCCCTTTCTGCTTTTTTCCTGTCTCACCCGGGGTGTATCGATATTCTCTGGATCATATCATCATCTAACCCAGAATGTCCAACCCGGAAAATCAGCCAACTGTTCTTAACCACAGGTCATCACTCCAATTCCCCTGACATATATCTCAATCTTTTTTAGAATGCAAGAATAATAATCATTTGCATATAATTTTTTCCTCGGTGTCCTGGGGATTTTTCCAGACCGGATCATTATCTGGCATTCTGATTGCATCACTTTATTCAACCAACCCTTTTTCAAGGAGCATCAGATGCAGAACAACCACCGCATTATCGATACCACCCTCCGGGAGGGTGAGCAGACCCCCGGGCTGACCTTCAGCCTAGCCGAAAAAAAGACCATAATCGACGGCCTGGCCGCAATCGGAGTCGCCGAAGTTGAGGTCGGCATCGCCTCCCCGCTTGTCAAGGATATAGACAAGCTCCTGGCGTACTGCAGGGACAGGCACCCAGGGTTGCCCCTGTCCCTCTGGAGCCGCTGCCACCGGGATGACATCGCCAGGGCCGCCCGGCTCAGACCGGACGTACTTTCCCTGTCGATCCCGGTCTCCGACCTCCATCTCGGGCCGCGCCTGGGCAAAGACCGGCAGTGGGCCCGCCGGCAGATGGGCGAATCGATCGCCAGGGCCCTGGACGCTGGCTTACCGGTCTCTGTGGGCTTTGAGGATGCGACCCGGGCTGACGCCGGGTTTCTTGCCGAAATGGCGGGACGGGCCGAACAGGCCGGAGCCGGACGCATCCGCCTGGCCGACACGGTGGGCCTCAGTTCTCCCGCGAGATTCAGCGGTTTGATAACGAAGATGCTCGAGACCGTGGTGAGCTGTGATCTGGCGGTGCATACCCATAATGACTTCGGCATGGCCACCGCCAACGCCGTGGCGGCCCTCGAAGCCGGGGCCGGCTGGGCGGACGCCACCGTTCTCGGCCTGGGCGAGAGGGCCGGGTGCGCCCGCCTTGAGGAACTCGTCGGCTACCTCCGGCTCGAAAGAGGGCAGACCGATCTCGCCTCCGAACACCTCAAAGGATTGGCCGAGTACGTCGCCGCCCGGAGTGCCGTCACTATCGATCCGGCCCGGCCGCTTATCGGCGACAGGATATTCACTTGCGAGACCGGCCTGCACCTGCAGGGGCTGCAGAGGGACCCGGCGACCTACGAGCCGTATCCGCCTGAACAGGTGGGCGCCGAGCGCAGGCTCCTGTTCGGCGCCAAGTGCGGCCGAAGGGCCCTTATCGAGAGGCTCCGCCGGCTCGGCCACTGCCCCGACGAAGGGCGGATCAACCAGCGAATCGCCTCCTTCAGAGATCGGGCGCTGTCGGCAAAAACCACCCTGTCCGATACGGAACTGCTCTCTGCCCTAGGGTAGCAGGTTGTCCGGAATTCTTTCGTTCCTCAACCTCAACCAAGGTTAATAGGCATTGTAGCGCGAGAGTTTGTATTTCTTGATCCGGTAACCCATCTGGCGCTGGCTCAATCCCAGTTCTTCAGCCGCCCGAACCTGCACCCAGCCGTGCCGCCGCAGGGCGGATTCGACCTCCGCCCGCTCGATATCCTGAAGGGACATTCGCCCCCTTTGCTCCTGCGGTACCGGCGTCGGTCCCGAAACGGTGTCGGTGGGAGCAGGGCGATCTTCCAACAACCCGGCTCTGGGGGTCAGGACCTCAGGCGGCAGGTCCCTTAAGGTCAGACGCTCGCCCTCCGCCAGAATGACCATCCTCTCCACCAGATTCTGCATCTCCCTGACATTTCCCGGCCACCTGTAGGCCACCAGGAAATCGAGGAGTTCCGAGGTCAGCTTGATATTCTTACCGTTGCGCTGGTTGCTCTTCAGCAGGAAATGGTTGAACAGCAGGGGGATGTCCTCCTGGCGGTCGCGCAGCGGCGGCAGGAGGATCGGCACCACATTCAGCCGATAAAAGAGGTCGGCCCGGAATTTTCCGGCCGCCACTGCCTGCTCGAGGCTCACATTGGTGGCGGCGATGATCCGGATATCGACGCTGAAGGTCTTGGTGCCGCCGATCCGCTCAAACTGCTTCTCCTGCAGGACCCGCAGTATCTTCGACTGGAGGGCCAGCGGCATTTCTCCGATCTCATCTAGAAAAATGGTGCCGTTGTCGGCCAGTTCGAAGCGACCCTGGCGGGTGGCGTGGGCGCTGGTGAAGGCCCCCCGCTCGTGCCCGAACAGCTCGCTCTCGAGAAGGTTTTCAGGGAGGGCGGCACAGTTCACCTTGATAAAGGGTTTGTCTTTTCTGTTGCCGGAATCATGGATGGCGCGGGCTACCAGTTCCTTGCCGGTGCCGGACTCCCCGAGCAGCAGGGCCGTGACCGTACTCTTAGATATTTTTTCTATGATACCGAACACCTCCTGCATCGGTTTGGAATGGCCGATGATAAAATGGCCGTCATGCTGGTTGTGCAGCTTGGCCTTCAGTGAACGGTTTTCCTCCTGCAGCCTGGCCTCTTTTTTACGAATCTCCTCATGCAGACGGAGAAACTGGGCAATCAGAGTCGACAGCACGGTGAGAAAACGGATATCCTCCTCAAAGGACACTTCCGGCCCGAAGAGCCGATCCACCGTCAAGACCCCCACCGGATCGCCCTTCACCAGGACCGGCACGCCGAGAAATGACAGCTTGGTCTTGCTGAACAGCGGCCGGGCCCCGGTGCGGTTGAGAAACAGCGGTTCACTATGGATATCCGGGACGACAAACGGCGACCGGCTCTGGAAGATCTGGCCGCAGACCCCCTCATCCGGTTTATAAACCCCCCGCATTTCCTCGGCTGCCGACAGTCCGCACGAGGCGCGGATAGTCAGACGCTGGCTGATCTCATCCATCAGCAGCAGGGTCGCCCGCTCCATCTTCAAGGTATCGTGCAGGACCCGCAGGATACTGGAGAGCGTCGTCTCGAGATTGACCGCCGTGCCGATCAGCTGGGTAATCCTGTGCAGGGCCAGCAACTCGAGTCTTTCCGTTGATTGTCTTTCTATCTTGCCCTCTATCATGGAATTATCCATCGTTTTCTCTCCCTTCTCTCCAGGGTCGGCAGGGCTGCCCGTTCGCAACGTAACTGCCGACGCAAATCTAAAAATCATGGCACACCTGTCAGGTGTCTCTCAGACTATCGAAAATGCAATTTCCAATCCATAGTCGAATTTCGCTTACTACTCTTTGATATGACATATTTTTTGATTGACCTGCCAATCTCACCTTCGTCCTGATAATGACATTTTTGTATTGTTAAATATCTTTTTATTACTTTTTTGTTCATTTTTATTTATTACACCAATCCCCTCTTGCAGGTCCTCTTTCATGCCAGAATTTCAAGCTCGTTTAGCGACCACCCGACAGTCGACACCACTTCCCACCTTTTTGTCTTCTTCCTACAATTTGGTAGCCTTTCTCCACAACCGCTGGCCCGGTGTTTTTCTCTTTTCCGGCGAAAACCCGTCAGCTTTTTTCCATCTATCTGATTTAAAACAAATTTATATACTCAATGGAAAATTGGCACGGCCTTTGCGAAAAGGTCTGCACACGAAGGCAGCCACAGCACAGGCTGCCTTCCGGCCATGACAGACTCAGAATCTGCCATCGGCAAAGCGGGACAGGAATAACATCAGGCGACAGCCCACTCAATCTGCATCAAGGAGATTAAAATGAGGAAAGTAGCGATCTACGGCAAAGGCGGCATCGGCAAATCCACCACCACACAGAACACCGTCGCAGGCCTGGCGGAGATGGGGCGTAAGGTCATGGTCGTCGGCTGCGACCCCAAAGCGGATTCCACCCGCCTGCTCCTCGGCGGACTCGCCCAGAAATCGGTGCTCGACACCCTGCGGGAAGAGGGCGAGGACGTGGAACTCAACGACATCAGAAAACCCGGTTTCGGCAACACCTGGTGCGTTGAGTCCGGCGGCCCGGAGCCGGGCGTCGGCTGTGCCGGCCGTGGCATCATCACCGCAATCAACATGCTGGAGTCCCTCGGCGCCTACGAGCCGTCGGAAGGCCTCGATTACGCCTTCTACGATGTCCTCGGCGACGTGGTCTGCGGCGGGTTCGCCATGCCGATCCGTGACGGCAAGGCCGAGGAGATCTATATCGTATGTTCCGGCGAGATGATGGCCATGTACGCCGCCAATAATATCTGCAAGGGAATTGTGAAATTCGCACAGTCCGGAAGTGTCCGCCTCGGCGGACTGATCTGCAACTCCCGGAACGTCGACAACGAGAAAGAGATGATAGAGGAACTGGCCAAGAAGATCGGCACCCAGATGATCTATTTCGTACCGCGCAATAACGATGTGCAGCGGGCCGAGATTAACAGGAAGACGGTCATCGAATGGAATGCCACGGCCGAGCAGGCCGATGAATACCGCGGCCTGGCCAAGGCCATTGACCAGAACACCAATTTTGTCATTCCAAAACCGCTGAAGATCGAGGAACTCGAAAAGTTGCTGATGGACTTTGGTCTGATGGAAGCCTAGCAATCACCTATTCAACGAAGGAGAACATTACAATGATGATCATGATCAGAGCCATTATCCGACCGGAAAAGTCCGACGCTGTCCTCGCCGCCCTGATGGATGCCGGCTTCCCCGCAGTGACCAAATATTCCGTGGCCGGCCGCGGCAAGCAGCGCGGCATCAAGATCGGCGAGGTGACCTATGACGAAATTCCGAAGACCATGCTGGTCAGCGTCGTCAACGCGGCCGACCGCGATTTCGTTATCGATACCATCATGAAGACCGCCAGGACCAGCGGCAAGGGGGCCTTCGGCGACGGCAAGATCTTCATCTCTCCCGTCGAGGATGTCTATACCATCAGTTCGGGCGTTAAGGAGACCGCCGCGGCGTCGGAGGGGGTCCCGGCATGAAAGAGATAATCGCAGTGGTCCGCATGAACATGATGAACCAGACCAAAAAGGCCCTGACCGAGGCCGGCATCGATGCCTTCTTCGCCCACGAGGCCCAGGGTCGCGGCAAGGGATTCGTCAATCCTGACGTCCTTGAGGGGGCCGGGCTGGGCTACGAGGAGGCTGCGTCGCTGCTCGGTGAAAAAGGCAAGCTCTACCCGAAACGGATGGTCACCGTAGTGACCAAAGACGACCTCGTCGACGATGTCGTCCAGGCGATCATTGAGGCCAATCGGACCGGCAAACCCGGTGACGGCAAGATCTTCGTCCTGCCGATCAGCGATTCCATCCGGGTCCGTACCGGTGAGACCGGCGAAAAATCCATAGTCTGACCGCAGAAGGAGAAATGAAATGGCAACAGCAAAGAAAAAAGTGGTGCACTGGGACCCTGTCGATATCAAGGCCGAGCTGCTGAAAAAATACCCGGCCAAGGTCGCCCGCAAACGCGCCAAACAGATCCTCATCAACGAGGCCCAGGAGAACTCGCCGCCGTCGGAGATCGTCGCCAACGTCAGGACCATTCCCGGCATCATCACCATGCGCGGCTGTACCTATGCCGGCTGCAAGGGCGTTATCATGGGTCCGACCAGCGACATCGTCAACCTGGTGCACGGACCGATCGGCTGCAGTTTCTACGCCTGGCTGACCCGACGCAACCAGACCAGCGCCTCGGGAGAAAAGGGTGAAAACTTCATTACCTACTGTATGTCCACCGACATGCAGGACTCCGATATCATCTTCGGTGGCGAGAAGAAACTGGCGGCGGCCATCCAGGAGGCCTACGACCTCTTCCATCCCAAGGCCATCGCCGTCTTCGCCACCTGTCCGGTTGGTCTGATCGGCGACGATATCCATACCGTCGCCAAGACTATGAAGGAAAAACTCGGGGATTGCAATGTCTTCGCCTTCAGCTGTGAGGGCTACAAGGGGGTTTCCCAGTCGGCGGGCCATCATATCGCCAACAACCAGGTCTTCACCCATCTGGTCGGCAAGTCGGAGACGGTCAAGACCGACAAGTTCAAGATCAACCTGCTCGGCGAGTACAACATCGGCGGCGACGGTTTCGAGATCGACCGGATTCTGAAGAAATGCGGCATCAGCAATATCGCCACCTTCTCGGGTAATTCGACCTACGACCAGTTTGCCTCGGCCAACCAGGCCGATCTGAGCTGCGTCATGTGTCACCGTTCGATCAACTATGTCGCCGACATGCTGGAGACAAAATACGGCATTCCGTGGATCAAGATCAACTTTATCGGGGCCGGCGCGACCGCCAAATCGCTGAGAAAAATCGCCAGGTATTTCGGTGACCAGGAACTCATCGACCGGGTGGAGGCAGTCATTGCCGAGGAGATGCCGGATGTTGAGGTAGCCCGGCTCGATGTCTATCCCCGGACCCAGGGTAAGACCGTGATGATCTTCGTCGGTGGTTCACGGGCCCATCATTACCAGGAACTCTTTAACGAAATGGGGATGAAGACCCTGTCCGCCGGTTATGAATTCGGTCACCGTGACGACTACGAAGGACGCCATGTCCTGCCTCTCAAGGTCGACTCGGACAGCCGCAATATCGAGGAGATCCATGTTGAGGCCGATCCGAATCTCTACCGGCCGCGCAAGACCCCGGAGGAGATGCAGGCCTTGGAGGAAAACGGCCTGAAGTTCAAGGAATACGAGGGCCTGAATCCTGATATGGAGAACGGCACGATCATTATTGATGATCTCAACCAGTACGAGGCCGAAAAACTCGTGCAGATGCTGAAACCGGATTTGTTCTGCGCCGGCATCAAAGAAAAATATTCGATCCAGAAATTAGGCGTCCCGCAGAAACAGCTGCACAGCTACGACTCCGGCGGTCCTTATGCCGGTTTTAAGGGAGCGGTCAATTTCTATCAGGAAATCGACCGGCTGGTTAACAGCAAGGTATGGGGCCTGATGCAGGCGCCCTGGCAGGAAAACCCTGAACTCTCAGCGACCTACGTTTGGGAATAACGTTTACATAAAAAGGTATTGCCATGTTACTCAGACATACACCCAAAGAGATATCCGAGCGTTCGGCCCTGATGATCAACCCGGCCAAGACATGCCAGCCGATCGGGGCGATGTACGCCGCCCTGGGCATCCACGGCTGTCTGCCGCACAGTCACGGCTCGCAGGGTTGTTGCGCCTACCACCGGAGTACGCTCACCCGGCACTACAAGGAACCGATCTCCGCCGCCACCAGTTCGTTCACCGAGGGCTCCTCGGTGTTCGGTGGGCAGGCCAATCTGCTGCAGGCGATCAACACCATTTTCACTGTCTATAATCCCGAGATCATAGCCATACATACCACCTGCCTGTCGGAGACCATCGGTGACGACCTGCCCCAGATCATCAAAAAATCGAAGGAGGAAGGAAATACTCCCGAGGGCAAGCTGGTGATTGGTGCGCCGACCCCGAGTTATGTCGGCTCTCACGTCACCGGCTTTTCCAACATGGTCAAGGCTATGGCCAATATGGCCGAGCCGGCCGCGAGGAAGAACGGCAAGGTGAATATCATCCCCGGCTGGGTGGAGCCCTGCGATATGGAGGAGATCAAGCGTTTGGCAGCCATGATCGGGGTCGATATTACATTGTTTCCGGACACCTCCGGTGTCCTCAACGGCCCGCTGTCCGGCGAATACACCATGTTTCCGAAGGGCGGCACAACCGTTGCCGAACTAAAAGGTTGCGGTGCGGCCATCGGCACCCTGGCCCTTGGCGAGTGGTGTTCGGCAGATGCCGCCCGCCTCCTCGACACCAAGCATAAGGTGCCCTGCCGGGTCCTCGATATGCCCTTCGGGCTCAAGGCTACCGATCGTTTCATCGACGCCCTGCGCACGGTGGGAGGCACCTCGGTGCCGGAAGAAATCTCCCACGAGCGCGGTCAGCTGGTCGACATGATCTCCGACATGCACCAGTATTTCTACCACAAGAAGGTGGCCCTGGTCGGCGACCCCGACCAATTGATCGCGATGACCGAATTCCTGGTCTCGATCGATATGTGCCCGATCCATATCATCACCGGCACACCGGGCAAGAAGTTCGAAAAACGGATCAAGGAGATCACCAAGGATGTCCCCTTCCCGGTCAATGTCAAGGCCAAGGGCGATATGTTCCTCCTGCATCAGTGGATCAAGAACGAGCCGGTTGATCTGCTCATGGGCAACACCTATTGCAAGTATATCGCCCGCGATGAAGATCTGCCGCTGGTCCGCTGGGGCTTCCCCATCCTCGACCGCCAGGGCCACCAGTATTTCCCGACAGTGGGATACAAGGGTGGTCTGAGAATTCTGGAAAAGATCCTTTCGGAACTCCTCGACCGAACGGATCGCGATGCTCCGGAAGAAAAATTCGAGCTGGTCTTTTAATTTCGGCGACAGCACCCTGCCTGAAAACGGGGTGCTGCCGTCCCGGCCATGGACCGGCAGGAGAGAGGGATTTTCGTGCTCCCTCTCCTGCCTTGCAGCACCACTCAAAACCATAGCGAGTCGACCATGAAATCAGCCTCTTCCTGCCCCGTCGACCCCTTGAAACCGGCGACCCGGCAGCACATCCTGACCCTGCCGGTGGCCGCCAGGGCCTCTGCCAGACTTCGCTTCGCCTCGCTGCAGCCCACAGCCGGCACGGCCATGGCGCCGCAACAGGCCCTGGCCCAGCTGGAACAGACCCTGCGGCAGGGCGAAATCACCGGGATCGAGCTTGCCGGCCCGGGAGACCCCCTGGCCACCATCGATGTCAGCCTGGCGACCCTGCGGCTTATCGCCGAAAAATATCCGGACCTGTCCCTGTCGCTGGTGACCCTCGGCATCGGCGGCGCGCACTGGGCCGGAGAGCTCCGGCAGGCAGGCCTCAGTGAGGTGAGGATGCAGGTCGATGCCGTCGATCCGGTCTATCTTGAAAAGATCTACGCCTGGATCCGTCCCGGCACCAAAACCCTGCCCCTGCCGGAGGCGGCACGGATACTGGTCGATGAACAGCAGCTGACCGTATCGGCCTGCAAAAAGGCGGGGATGACCGTGCAGGTCACCACCACCGTATACCCCGACCACAACACCGATCATCTCGAAACAATCGCCCGCACGATGGCGGCCTGCGGCGCGGACGGCATGATCCTTACCGCTTACCAGCCGGCGGAAGGTGCCGATATTGTCCTGCCGGCGGCGGATGCGGCGATGATTGCCGCAGCCGGGCGGGCCTGCGCCCGACATCTGCCGGTGTCGACAGACAGCCGGCAGACCCCGGCCGGCACGCCGCAGACGGACACTGCGCCAACCCGGCCGCAGCCGACCGGACAGCGGCCGAACGTGGCTGTGGCCAGCGCCAACGGCCTGGATGTCGATCTGCATCTCGGCCAGGCCAGGCAACTGCTGATCTACGGACCGCGCGGGGATGGGCTGGTCTGTCTGCTTGAGACCCGGCCGGCACCGGAGCCGGGAGGGGCCGGCAAACGCTGGCAGATGCTTGCCGAGAGACTGGCCGACTGTTTCGCCCTGCTGGCCGCCAGCGTCGGAGAGACGCCGCGCGGCGAGTTGGCGGAAGCAGGCATCACCGTTCTGCTCACCGAGGATTCAATTGAAGGTATCGTCGACGTCCTCTACGGCGGCGGCAAAAAAGGAAAACAGTGCCGAAAATAACGGCCCGAACATGAAAAGGAACAGAGAGAAATGGCTACCCCGGAAAAACAAATCCTTGTCTGTCAGAGTTTCAGAGTAAAAGGCGATCCCAAGGGCATCTGTCACAAGCAGACCGACGGATTTCTCCAATATATCGAGGAGGAGATCCTCGACCGCGGCCTCAATATGCAGGTCGTGGCCACCGGTTGTCTCAAACAGTGCGAATCGGGACCGATCATGGTCGTCCAGCCCGAGAACTGGTGGTTCAAGGGCGTTGATTCCGAGGCTGCGGTCGACGCCATCCTCGACGGCCTCGAAGAAGGCAAACCGCCCGCTGAGTACCTTATCGCCTGAGATGGAGAAAGATTCCCCGCTGCTGGCTGTCCGCCCGGCCGAGACGACAGATATGGCGACGCTGGTCGCCCTGCTGCGGCAACTTTTTGCAATCGAAGAAGATTTCCGGATCGACGAGGACCGGCAGCGACGGGGTCTGGCGATGCTGCTGGAGAACCCGCGGGCCCTGATCCTGGTCGCTGAAGCCGACGGCCGGGTGATCGGCATGTGCTCGGGCCAGCTCCTGGTCTCCACCGCCGAGGGCGGCCCCGCCCTCCTCATGGAGGACGTGGTCGTGGCCGAAGGCTTTCGCAGCGCCGGTATCGGCCGCTTGCTGGTCTCGGCGATGGCCGATTGGGCTGCCACCCGGGGCGCCTTCCGCCTGCAGCTCCTCGCCGACCGGAACAACAGCCGGGCCCTGTCGTTTTACCAGGCGATCGGCTGGCAGACCACCAGCCTGATCTGCCTGCGAAGGTATCAGGATCCCCGAGAAAGGCAACCGCAGGACAGGCAACTACATTAACCATACCATCCCGGTTCGGGCCGATCGGCCCGGACCTGGGCAGCGACCTCAAGGAGAACGGCATGCACATCCTGCAGATCCAGCCACGGGCGAACATCATCCCGATCGACAGCTGGCGTGATTATCGCCGCGACGGCGAGCAGTTTCTCAAGACCGCTGCAGACGCCCTGCAGAAGGGCAACCGCAAGTTCACCCCGGAGATCCTCTACAATCTGGTGGCCATGGCCATCGAAAAACTGGTTATGGCCTTTTTGATGAAACGCGGCGATCTTGCCGAAAACCACACCATGGGCGATCTCCTCCATGCCATGGAGAAACATATCGGCCATCACCCGGAACTGGCAGAACAGTTTACCTATCTCGACTCGTTTCAGGAGATCTGCGAGATCGAGACCTACAGACGACAGGTACCGACGGCAGAGGAAACGGCCAAAATCGTGGCCATCGGCCTGGATATCCAGCGACTGCTGACCCCGCACCTGTCATAGGGCGTCAGGTCATCTCGGATCGGGGCCGGCAGTGCCGGCCCTTCCCATTAACCATACCAACTCCTATAAACGCTGGATGATATAGAGAAATGCCGGCAGGCGGCTGAGAATTTTCAAACGATGGAAGGCCATGACCAGTGAGCGTGACGGTCTGTCGATCTGCAGCGGCGAAAGGTAGACACAGCCCTTGGGCCGGACCCGCGCAAACCCTTCCCGCACCAGATTCAGAAAGGCCGGATAATGGTTGGCGGGGAGGCTTTCATCCATGATGAAATTGACGGTGACCTCGATATTGAAATAACGCTCGTTGATCTCCCGGCTCCGGCCGAAGGCCTCAACTATCTTCTCTGCATCAAGGGGTTTTCCCAGCCTGTCGAGGGTCTCCTGATCGGCCGATTCGAGGCCGATGTTGAGATAGACATTGCAGGGCAGTCCGGCCATCCCTGCGAAAAGATGGTCCGGGGCGGCCAGCAGGGAATCGACGCTGCCGAAGAGAAAGACGTTGCCGCCCCGCATATTGCCTGCAGCAAAACCGAAGGCGGCATAGGCCTTCTCGATGGTCGCCATGATCAGGCCCGGGCCGGCGCACAGGGCATCATGCTCACCCAGGAAGAGGGAATTGTAGTTGCCGAGGTTCCTGCCATACAGCTCCTGCAGGCCTTTGATCTGCAGGTCGATCTCCGCCGGGCTTTTCTCCCGGAACGGCCGGTTGCTCTTCACCCGGCAGAACCGGCACTTATAGAGACAGCCTTCGGCGATGGCCAGCGGGATCACATCGTAATCGACATGCCTGGCGTCCGGCGGCAGGACCGTGACCCTGCCACCGGTAATTTTCCTGAGACTCCCGGCCTTTTCCTGCAGTGCCGCAGGATCATTTGCCAGGACCCCGGCGAAAAAGTCCCGAACGCCGGCAGGGGCGGCCCCGAACCGGTCCGCCGCTTCCCGGAGCAGCGATGGCCAGGATTCGATCATCGAGGTTACGGCCGGCAGCAGGAACGGTCGGCCGCCGAGCAGCGAATTGGTCGGATAGGGGGTATTGGGCAGATAGTATTCGCCGACGGCCTCGAATACCCCGGTATAGCCGCCGGTCGAGTAATAGATCCAGTCGTTGCCCATGGTCCTTTTGAGCCACTCCTGGGGGTGAGGCCACTCCCGCCCTTTGCCCCTGGCGTAGATGATCTCGTCGTTCAGGTTGAACCGCAGAACGGCATGCCTGGTCTCGATCTCTGAAAAGACCCCGTAACTCGGCGGATAGCTGACTTTGGCGTATTGATCTAGGCCGCGTTTGCCAAGGCTTATCCTAATATCATTATGTTTATACACTTCAGTCATCGAAATCTTCCCGGTCGAGCGCCTGCCCGCATATACCGCTTGTCTCTTTCAGCCGGCGGTCATTGCAGCATGTGTTGACGGCAGGCGCCGTTGCAGGCCCTTCCTGCCGCTTGCCATCGCCCTTGGAGATAATCTTCACCAAACCCCCTCGGCAGATTACCCGCCGCCCGCCGATAGTACAAAAACAATCTTCATTGTTGCACATTGCAAGGCCCGCGGATGAGGCTTTCCTGAGCAGGGACAGCTGTACTGCCGAGGTCGATTGATGTCGGCATCGGCCTGGTCCTGCAGGCCCGTCCTACATTTATGTAGATCTTCCGCCAATATTGTAGGCATTTCGACATCCGCCGGCACGAGCCCCCTTCCCCCTCCTCGATTTAATTCGTTATCATACCGTTTTTATTAACATATATTCGAGAAATTCAAATCTGGCACAGCGGTTGCTATCCTCCAGTGAAAGGGTACGAATCTATTCACAACCTATAGACAGGGGTGTTTTATGAACGCAGCTTCCGTTCTCCATGGCAGAGAAGGCCAGATCCATCGCAAGGGCACGGCGCCCTTTGCCATGGAATGCAACAAGGACAGCCTTGCCGGGGCAGTCAGCCAGAGGGCCTGCGTGTTCTGCGGTTCCCGGGTCGTGCTCTACCCGATCGCCGATGCCGTGCACCTGGTGCACGGTCCCATCGGCTGCGCCGTCTATACCTGGGATATCCGCGGCGCCCTGTCCTCCGGTCCCGAACTGCACCGTCTCTCCTTTTCCACCGATCTGCAGGAGATGGACGTCATCTTCGGCGGCGAAACCAAGTTGTATAAGGCCCTGATCGAACTGATCGACCGGCATGCCCCGAAGGCGGCCTTCGTCTATTCGACCTGCATCGTCGGCCTGATCGGCGACGACCTGGCGGCGGTGTGCAGGCGTGTTGCCGAAGAAAAGGGCATTCCCGTCCTGCCGGTGATGTCGGAAGGTTTCAAGGGCAACAAGCGCGAGGGCTACCAGGCCGCCTGTACAGCCATGCGGCAGCTGGTCGGCACTGGCGATACCGGCGGCATCTCCAGACGCAGCATAAATATCCTCGGCGACTTCAACCTGGCCGGGGAGATCTGGCTGATCCGCGAATACTTCAACCGCATCGGCGTCGAGGTGGTGGCCAATATCACCGGCGACGGCAGGGTCGACGATATCCGCCGGGCCCACGGGGCCAGCCTCAATGTCGTCCAGTGTTCCGGCGCCACCATGGATCTCGCCAATATGATGGAAAAAGACTTCGGCATCCCGTCGCTCAGGGTCTCCTATTTCGGTATCGAGGATATGGCCGAGGCCCTCTACGAGGTGGCCGGCTTCTTCAAGGATCCGGAGATGATGGACAAGGCCAGGCGACTGGTCCGGGAAGAGTTGGAACGCCTGCTGCCCGAACTGAACCGCTACAAGGCGGCCCTCAAGGGCAAGAAGGCGGCTATCTACGTCGGCGGAGCCTTCAAGGCCTTCTCGCTGGTCAAGGCCTTCCGGCTGATCGGCATGGATGTGGTGATGGTCGGCTCGCAGACCGGCACCAAAGAGGATTACCAGGAATTGCATGAGATCACCGACCAGGGCACCATCATCGTCGACGATGCAAACCCGCTGGAACTCTCCTCCTTTCTCAAGGAAAAAGATGTGGATATCTTCGTCGGCGGGGTCAAGGAACGGCCGATCGCCTACAAGCTCGGGGTCGCCTTCTGCGACCACAACCATGAACGCAAGGAAATGCTGGCCGGTTTCCAGGGCATGCTCAACTTCGCCAGAGAGGTCTACGGCTCGGTGATGAGCCCGGTCTGGCAGTTCGTCCCCCGCAGATCACAGGAGAAATGACATGAGCAAGATGCCTCACTACACCTCGACCACCAACGCCTGCAAACTCTGCAAACCCCTCGGCGCCAGCCTGGCCTTCCGCGGCATCGAAGGCACTGTCCCCTTCCTGCACGGTTCGCAGGGCTGCGCCACCTATATGCGCCGCTATATCATCAGCCATTTCAACGAGCCGATCGATATCGCCTCCTCCTCGCTCGGCGAAAAGCACGCGGTCTACGGCGGCTCGGCCAACCTCAAGCTCGGCCTGCAGAATGTCACAAAGAAGTATGCCCCGCAGCTCATCGGCGTGGCAACCACCTGCCTGACCGAGACCATCGGTGACGATGTCAGGATGATCGTCAGGGAATACGAGGCGGAGTTCCACCAGGAAAAGGACCATCCCAAAATCGTCTCGGTCTCGACCCCGAGTTATGCCGGGACCCATATGGAGGGCTTTCATGCCGCCCTGCAGGCGGTGGCCGAGCAGCTGACCGAACCTGCCGAATCCCATGCGGCGGTCAATTTCCTGCCCGGTTTCGTTTCGGCGGCCGATCTCCGCTATCTCAAGGATCTGTTGGACGGTTTCGGCATCGTCCACTCCCTGTTCCCGGACTACTCCGAGTCCCTCGATGGCCAGGCCCAGAACGACTATCCGCTGATCCCGGCCGGCGGCACCCCTCTTGCCGAAATCAAAAAGATGGGCGGGGCCAGGATGACCATCGAATGCGGGGCCACCCTGCCCAAGGAATCTGCCGGCACCAGCCTGAAGCGGCTGTACGGCACGCCCCTGCACCGCACCGGCATGCCGATCGGCCTCCGGGAAACTGACCGGCTGATGGCGAAACTCGCCGAGGTCAGCGGCCGGGAGATCCCGTCCCGCCACAGCGCGGCGCGGGGCCGGCTCATTGACGCGATGGTCGACGGCCATAAGTATATTTTCGGCAAACGGGCCGTGGTCTACGGCGAAGAGGATCTGGTCGTCGGACTAACCTCCTTTCTCGCCGAGATCGGCATCCAGCCTGTGCTCTGCGCCTCGGGCGGCAAGAGCGGCCGGTTCCGGGAGGCCGTGGCCGAAGTCCTGACCGGCCTGCCCTGCGAGATGCCGGAGGTCAGAGAGGATGCCGACTTCTACGACATCGAGGAATTGGCAGGATCCCTCGATATCGATCTGCTGGTCGGCCACAGCAAGGGTTACACCTTTGCCCGGAAACAGGGGGTGCCCCTGGTCCGGGTCGGTTTTCCGATCCATGACCGGATGGGCGGCCAGCGCATTCTCCACCTCGGCTATCACGGGGCCCAGATGCTGTTCGACACCATCACCAACACGATGATCGCCAAGAAACAGGACGATTCGGATGTGGGCTACAGCTATATGTAACGAATGCGGCCGAGAATTTCGCAGCACATTACCTAAAAACGATCTCTACAGGATATCGCCATGAGCAAACTTACCGTCAAGGATTTCCATCGCCATCCTTGTTTCAACCCCGAGGCCAAGGGGAAATACGGCCGGGTGCACCTGCCGGTCGCCCCCAAATGCAACATCAAATGCAATTTTTGCGACCGCAAGTACGACTGTGTCAACGAGTCGCGGCCCGGGGTCACCAGCACCCTGCTCAGCCCGCAGCAGGCCGATATCTACATGGGCAGGATCCTGGAAAAGGAGCCGCGGATCACGGTCGCCGGCATCGCCGGTCCCGGCGACCCCTTCGCCAACCCGGAAGAGACCATGGCCACCCTGCGGCTGATCAGAAAAAATTATCCCGATACCTTGCTCTGCGTCTCGTCCAACGGCATGGGCATCGGCCCCTATATCGAGGCCCTGGCCGAGATCGAGGTCTCCCATGTGACGATCACCGTCTGCGCGGTTGATCCGGCCATCGGCGAGAAGATCTACTCCTGGGTCAGCGACAACAATGTCGTCTACCGGGGACGCCAGGGGGCTGAACTGCTGCTCAAACGCCAGACTGCCGCCATCCGCCGGCTGAAGGAAGCGGGCATCACGGTAAAGATCAACTGCATCGTCATCCCCGACATCAATGACCAGCATATCGAGGCAGTCGCCGCCCGGATGCGGGAACTCGGGGCCGATCTGCTCAACTGCATGGCGATGTTCCCCAACGTCAACACCCCCTTTGCCGAAATACCCCAGCCAGACAAAGAGACCATGACCGCCATCCGCGACACGGCCGAGCAGTATCTGCCGCAGATGCGCCACTGCACCCGCTGCCGCGCCGATGCCGTCGGTCTGCTCGGCGAAGACAGGACCGATGAGTTCAGGGGCTGCCTCTCGGCCTGCGCCACCATCGCTATTCCGCCAGGTGAATTGCGCCCCTACGTCGCCGTGGCCAGCCAGGAGGGCATCCTGATCAACCAGCATCTCGGCGAGGCCCGTAGTTTTCAGATATGGGAGACTCATGCCGGTTCCTACCGGCTGGTCGAAGAGCGCCGAGCTCCGGCCGACGGCGGCGGCATCACCCGCTGGCACAAGCTAGCCCGGATCCTCGGCGACTGCCGGGCCGTGCTGGTCAGCGGTATCGGCGAAACGCCGCTCGATATCCTGATGAAGTCGGGGGTCGAACCGATCGAGGCCTCGGGATTCATCGAAGAGGCCCTCTCACTGATCTATGAAGGCAAGGACACCAGCGGCCTGAAGGGACGCCGCAAATCCTGCGCCTCGGGAGGGTGCAGCGGCTCGGGCGGCGGCTGCGGCTGACAGGGCAAACATCGTAGAGATTGGCGCGAGATGAGGAAGAGGCCATACCCGGGAAAAATCGGGTATGGCCTCACTGCGTTTATTTGAAGAAATTGAGCAGGGCGTGCAGGGTGGTGAGAGGGTGCGGCGGGCAGCCAGGGATATAGAGATCGACCGGCAGCAGGCTGTTCAGGTCGCCGACGACCTCGTCGCTGCCGTAGAAGGGACCGCCGGAAATCGCACAGGCGCCGCTGGCGATGACCACCTTGGGCGCCGGCACGGCCTCGTAGGTGGTGAGCAGGGCTGCCCTCATGTTGCGCGAGATCGGCCCGGTGACATGGATGCCGTCGGCATGCCGCGGCGAGGCGACGAAATCGATACCGAAACGCGAGAGATCGAAGAACGGGGTGTTCAGCACGTTGGTGTCGGCCTCGCAGGCGTTGCAGCCGGCGGCTGAGACCTGTCGCAGCTGCAGGGAGCGGCCGAAGAGCTTTTTGAAATGCTGTTTGGCATGACCGGCAAGATCCGCATAAGCCGTGCCATCGGTCACCAGATCTTCCCGACTGGCGGTCCCCAGCTCAAAGTTCTGGGTAAAGTGGACAAACTCCCCCTTCGACAGGAACTCACAGAGACCGCAGAAGGTGCAGCGCCCCAGATCGAGCCGGCCGGTGCCGCCATCAATGGCCTCCTGCGGGCAGGCCTCGGCGCACTGCCTGATGAGGGCAGGGTCGCATTTCAGGTTGATCTCCGGTCTGCCGCGATACCGTTCGTACAGTTCAATAGGCTGCCTGGGATAGGACGAGGTCCTGCATCCCTGCTCCAGCTTGTTCTTGATGATTTTCAACATGGTTAGAACCTTCTCTCCGGAACTCCTGGAGTCCGGTCGTTGTCGTGTATTGTCAATATATTGGTATTAGTGCCTTACAGATTATTTTCGTTTATAAAAACCAAGAAAATAATCTGCGAAAGGCACTTATACCCCCTTGTGGGGTGTTAGAGATCAAATCCGCAATAGGAGAGATTATAGCTCTTGTTGCAGAGGGGAAAGTCCGAGATTTCCTGATTCCTGAGCGACATCGCCAGGCCGGTCCAGTTATGGAAGGAGGGGTCCTTGACCTTGTAGCGGTGAATGCTGCCGTCGCCTGCGGTCAGAACACAGTGCGAGACCTCGCCGCGCCACCCTTCGTTGATGGTCACCACAAACGAGTCGGCGGCCAACGGACGCTCTTCCATCAATACCGCTTTTTCAGTGGTCTCCGGCCGTTTCAGCAGGAGGCGGATGAGGGTGAGGGAATGCATGATCTCCTCCCGCCGCACCGTGGCCCGGCTGTAGACATCGCCGTTGGTCATGGCATTGGTGTTGGCCGGCAGATCGGCATAGCACTCGGTCGGAAAGGCGACCCGGGCATCATAACCGATGCCGCAGGCCCTGCCGGCATAGCCGACCAGACCGAGATCCCGGGCCATTTCACCGCTGACCGTACCGGTATGTTCAAAACGGGCCTGCACCGTATGGGCCGAAAACAGCAGGTCGCAGACGTTCTTGATCTCCGGGGTTATTTCATCGAGTTTGGCGGTTATCAGCTGCCGCTGTTCTTCCCCCATGACGAAGGCCACCCCGCCCGGCCGCACCAGACCTTTGCCGAATCTGTTACCGCAGAGGACCTGCAGGAGGTTGAGAAAATCACCGCGCATCCTGCCGAAATAGGCCGCCGGCGGATTGAAGGCCACATCGCCGCTCAGCGCCCCGAGATCGCCGAGGTGATTGGCGATGCGCTCGATTTCCAGGGCGATGGTCCGCACCAGCCTGGCGCCGGGATCAACGGAGAGCCCGGCCAGGGCCTCGAGGGCCTGGCAACTGCAGAGGTTGTGGCCGATCGCCGTATCGCCGGCAATAGCCTCGCAGATAATCGGAATCCTCCGCTGCGGCACGGTAACCAGAAGCTTTTCCACCCCCCGGTGCTGGTAGCCGAGTTGTATCTCGAGATGGAGGACCTCTTCGCCGGCGCACTGGAAACGGAAATGCCCCGGCTCAATGATGCCGGCATGCACCGGCCCCACCGCCACCTCATGGATTGACTCGCCCTCGACCTGGAAATAATTGTACCTGCCCGGGATATCCTCGCTGTAATCGTTGCCGAAGACATCGTCTTTGCCCTGGTAGTTCTGGTGGTAGCGGACCATCTTCAGCCACGGGTGGGCGGTCGGCCGCAGGCCGTACTGTTCAGCGATTTCCCGCTCAAACATATGGAATTTTTCATTCACCCAGCCCGTAAGCGATGGAAATGTGGAGCCAACCTCGCAGCTGGTCACATACAGGTTTTCGTTGCGAACTACGGCGAGCAGTCTGTTTCCGCCGTTCTCGGCATAGGCGAACAGCTGTACTATATAACCGTCATTTTTGATAAATTCTGAAAGTATCGTGCCGAAGGCCTCGACCTCGACACAGGGAATGGCCGAGCGTTTAACCAGTTCGCCATTGCCGATCTGCAGGAGGTTATCCATGGATGCTGCCTCCAAGTACCTTGATGGTATTGAGAATGGTTTCATAGATGGTGTCCGGCATCCAGACAAAGAGAACAATCGAGGTCAGCAGCAGTGCATAGGAAGGCATGACGCGGAGGAACCGTTCCTCGACGAGGATGTCCGCGTTGGTGCTGGTAAAGGAAATCCGCATGACAATGCGCGCCGCCCCGGCAAAGACCAGGACCAGGCAGAAGATAAAGGCAGCCATGACGGCAAACCTTCCAGCCTGAAAGGCCCCCATGATGATTAAGAGTTCACTGATGAAGATACCGAAGGGAGGAAAACCGGAAACGCCGGCAAAACCGGCAAAGAACGAAACAAAGGTCTTCGGAAAGAGTTTGGCGAGATTGCCCGTCCTGTTCACCAGCCTTGAGCCGAAACCGAGCAGGATATTGCCGGCCGAGAGGAACAGGGAGGATTTGATCAGGGAGTGATGAATGAGATGGAGGATAGCGCCGTACAGGGCGATGCCGCCGATGCCGACCCCGAAGGCGATGACGCCCATGTTCTCGACGCTCGAATAGGCCAGCATCCTCTTGTAATCGGGTTGGTTGAGAATGAAGATGCCGGCGACCAGCATCGAAACCAGGCCGAAGCCGATAAGGATGTTGCTTGAATACGCCCCCAGGCCGGCAATATACATCAGGGTGTGCACCTTATAGATGCCGAGGAAGGCACAGTTCAGCAGAGCTCCGGAGAGCAGGGCCGAGGCGGGGCTCGGGGCCTGGCTGTGGGCATCGGGCAGCCAGGTATGCATCGGCGCCAGGCCCATCTTGGTGCCGAAGCCGATCATGACGAAGATGAATCCCGCCTTCAGCCAGGTCGGATCGAGTTGTCCTGCCACCGCATTGAGCGAGGAAAAGGTCAGCGGCGCATCGATATTCTTGATGTCCATGGCCAGGGTGATGAAGAAACAACCGAGCAGGGCCAGGGCAATGCCGACCGAGCAGATCAACACGTATTTCCAGGTGGCCTCGAGGGCCTCTTTCGAACGGTTGATGAAGATGAGTGGGGCGCTGACCAGGGTGGTGGCCTCAATGGCGATCCACAGGACGATCGGGTGATCGGCCAGGGTCGCCATGCTCATGGTGCCGAGAAACATCAGCATGCAGCTGATGAAGATATGCTCGCTCTGCATCTCCGTCTCGTTCATATAGGAGATGGCATAGACGGCGATGAACAGGAAGATGAAGGAAGTCACCAGCAGCACCAGCATACCTTCGGGGGACGAGTTGAAATAGTCGGGGAAATAGGGTGACAATTTGCCCATCCAGCCCATCACGGTCAGCTGCAGATGCAGAAGGGCCGCCACGATCAGGATCCCCCGCCCCAGGGAGACCGGCAGAAACATCGCGACGCCCCCGATAACCAACGGCAGCAAAAAGATAAATTCCAACATATTGTCAATCCTTTAATCGTCCGAGGAGGGCTGTATCCACATCATCGAAGGCATGGTTTATATTATGCAGGATGATTCCCATGATCATCACGCCGACCAGGACATCGAGCAGCACCCCGAATTCCACGACATAGCGGGTGTGGCTCTGTTTCGTCAGGGCCGTGCCGACCAGGTAGATGCCGTTTTCGAGCATCAGGTAGCCGATGACCTGGGTGATCGCCTTGGTCCTTGACATCATCAGAAAGAGGCCTGCGCTGAGTGTCGTGATAGCAGTAATGAGAAGCAGGTTATGGCCGCCCGGCAGGGAGACCTGCAGCTTATCGGTGATGAACAGTGAGACCAGGATCATGATCAAGCCGGCAAACAGGGAGGCATGATAACCGATGATCGGTTCCACTTCCCGTTTTATGGCGACCCGTTGCACGGCGAAGTAGAGGAGGCCGGGAATGAGCAGACCTTTGATAAGGATCATGATCTGGAAAAAGATCAGACCGCCGCTGCTGAGATTGCTGTGCTGCTCGAGAAAGAGCGGCACCAGGGAGACCATGATCCCCTGCAGGCCCATGATCTTGACCAGGGCAAATAATCGGTTGGACTCGAGCGAGAGAAGCACGGACAGCAGTATAATAACCAGGATAGCGTCGGAATAATTGATCATTTGACAAATCCCATGGTAAGGATAGCGGCGAAGAACACCAGGGTAAAGGATGTCAGTATATACTTCGGCACCAGGTTCATCTTAAATCTGGCCATGACTGATTCGGTTATACCGACGAAGACATAGATCCCCGTCAGGGCACCGTAAAACACCAGGCCATTGACTAGGGCGCCTGAGAACATGAAAGGTTGAATCAGGTGGGTGAGAAAGGCGGAGTAGAAGAACAGCTTATAAAAAGCCCCCAGTTCGATCAAGGCCAGATCAGGACCGCTGTGATCGAGGATCATGACCTCGTGGATCATCGTCAACTCGAGATGGGTCTGCGGATCATCGACCGGGACCCTGGAATTCTCGGTCAGCAGCACCATGAACATGGCGACGATGACCAGGAGCAGCAGCGATCCGGCCGGGCCGAGCAGGGAGATCGGATTGTCTCCATGAAAATAATCGGCAAAGCTGAGCGAGCCGTTCATCCGGAAAAAGAGGATCAGGACGGTGAATATCGTGGCCTCGGCCAGGGTCGCGAAAAAGGCCTCACGGGCCGCACCCATCCCTTCAAAGGGCGAGGCGGTGTCGAGGGCGGCGGCGATCGTGAAAAACCGGCCGATGCCCATGATGTAGAAGAGGACGATGACGTCGCCATGAAAGGCGAAGACCGGTCCCGCGCCGGCAAGGGGAATGAAGAGCAGGGTCATGAGGGCGGCGGCGAAAGAAACCGTCGGTCCCATCTTGAAGACATAGCTCGAACTGGTGCTGTAGACCGAACCCTTGCGGAACAGCTTCGCCAGGGTGTAGTACTTCATCAGCAGAGGCGGCCCCTTCTTGCCGGCAATAAAGGCCTTGGTCTTATTTATGACGCCGGGAAACAACGGCGCCAGAAGAAGCGCCAGGGCAAATGATACAAGTGATTCCATTCCTACCTCTGCCTGCAATGCGTGATCATTTCTTCCCGTCCCCTCTCAGAAAACCAGGAGCAGGACGACAATAGTCAGGACAATATAGCCGATGTACAACTGAATATGACCATGCTGTATCCAGCGGAGCCTGTCAAATACCCGCATCAGGGGATGGACGAAAAACTGGTGCATGCCGATTTCGGCGATATCATCCACCCGGGTCTCATAGGTCGTCAGGCCGGGAAAGATCCTGCGGATGCCCGAATAGGCCGTGCGGACCTTGACGAACGGCTGATAGAATTCAACCATGCTCATGGCATAGGAAGTACCGGTGTACTGCATGCGCACCGTTGGCTGGGTGAAACCGCAGCCCCAGGTCGGCCCGCTCGTCACTTCCTTTCTGGCGTACAGTACCTTGCGCAAAAGGGTGACGACAACGAGGATAGCCAGGAACAGCCGGGCGGCAAAGGCCAGGTTGCCGACCAGATTCGCCGCTATCTTCGGATCAATCGGCACAATCGCCGCGATATCGCGAAGTCCGAAAAAGGCCAGCTGGACAAAAGGTTCCGGCCAGATCCCGATGAGAAGGCAGAGAACGGCGAGAAAGACCATCGGGCCCGTCATCGACAATTTTGCCTCGGAGGCCCGGGCGGCGGCGGAGGATCTCGGTTCGCCGAGGAAGACAATACCGACGACCTTGGTAAAACAGGCCGCCGCCAGACCACCGATGACCGCCAGCGAGATAATCGCCAGACTGGCAAAGAGAAAAGAGGATCCCGTCAACAACAGGCCCTGGAAGGCGGCGAAGTAGATCAGGAATTCACTGATAAAACCGTTGAACGGCGGCAGGCCGGAAATCGAGACGGAGCCGATGAGGAAGGTCTTGCCGGTGATCGGCATCCTCTTGCCGAGACCGCCCAACTCATCGACATGACGGGTCCTGGTCTTCTGCAGGACTGCCCCCGCCCCCATGAACAGCAGGGATTTGAAGATCGAGTGGTTGAGCACATGGAGCAGGCTGCCGACAAAGCCGAAGGCGGCCATAACCGGACTGCCGCTTGCGACCCCGATCATGCCGAGTCCGGCCCCGATCAGGATGATGCCGATATTCTCGACACTGTGATAGGCCAGCAGCCTTTTGATATCATGTTTACCGAGGGCATAGACAACACCCAGGACCCCGGAGACCATGCCGACAACCAGGACCGTCTGGCCGAATAGCAGGGAGGTATCGGCCAGCAGCACATACATGCGCAGGATACCGTAGATTCCCATCTTGATCATCACCCCGGACATGACCGCCGAGATATGGCTGGGGGCGGCCGGGTGGGCATGGGGGAGCCAGATATGCAGAGGAAAAATGCCGGCCTTCGAGCCGAAGCCGATGAGGGAAAGGACAAAGACTACCAGTTTGGCTTGGGCGGGCAGCTGGTCGATGGCTTCGAAGGAAAAACTGCCGGTGTAGCTGTAGATCAGACCGAAGGCGGCAAAGATGCACATCGCCCCGGCCTGGGCGAAGACAAAGTAGAGATAGCCGGCACTCCTCGTCTCCTTTTTCTGGAATTCATAGATCACCAGAAAATACGAGGTGAGGGACATGACCTCCCAGGCAAGGGCCAGGGTGAGCAACGAATCCGCACAGACCACAAGGACCATCGAGATGATCAGCAGGGTATAGAAAAAGTAATTTATGCCGACCCGCCCCGCCTCTTCCGATTTATCCAGATAGTGGTAACCGTAGAGCGCGGCAAGGGGGCAGATAAGAAAGATGGGGACGAGGAAAAAGACGGAGAGCGAGTCGATTCGGTACGACAAGGTGAGAGCATGCTGCCAGGACCAGGAAATCATCGGTGGTGGCCCTGTATCCTGGAGGACCGGCACAAGTGCCGCCAGACCGAGCAGACAGCCGATGGCGATAGCGATGACGGCTACTGCCTTCATCAGCTCGAACTGCCGGTAGAGCAGAAGAGGCGCAACTCCCCCTGCCAGTATCACAGCGAGTGCATAAAAAAGAGTATCCATCGATCCTCGTTCAAAATGAGTATCTTGAGATATCCCTCCACTGCCTGACTGGAGCCATCACTTCAAAAGTCTTCAATCCAGCGAATTCCCCGGCATTGACTTTTGAGCCGATCTGTTTTGGCGTGAGAAAGATGCTTCTTTATCTTTCTCCGTCGTCGTCAGCTATGGGGGTAAAGAGCTCAAAGTCAGTTTCCAGCCCATGGTTGGCGCTTGCAAAATGTTGGATGTATACTTCTCCGCCCCTTGCAAAGTCAAGCGAAAAAGACCTACTCCGCAACCAGATCAGGCATTTATCTAGCGCGGCGTGCGGATGTCGAAGCGGGGTGAAAAAATCATCCGGATGATCTGTTCTTTCAAATCACTCTGATCCGGGTTGACCATTTCCTGTTCCATGAGTTTTGCGAACAGCTCTTCCTGCTCGAGGGGATGGATGTTCCCGTAGAGGGGGCAGGAATCCTTCAACTGAATATGCGCGGCCCAGGGCACGAAATAGGTGGTGGAAGGGAAGGTTTCGTAGGTCGAGATATCGACATTCAGGCCGGCAATATAGAGGAGATTTTTACCGTTGTATGCCGTGCCGCGACGAATAGATTCAACTGTCCGGGCGAACTCCATCTGGATATTGACCTTGGCAGCCTTCATCGTCGGACTCTTGTGGGTAACGATAACCGGCATGAATTCAATGAGATTCCTCTCCAGCAGAATCGATTCATCGGTCTCATGGAGATCCTCGCGGAAAAAGAAGAGGTCGGCGGTCAGCAGTTCGCCCATTGCCTCACCTAGTCCGTCCTTCCAGGTATGTCCTTCGTTTTCCAGGCGTTCGCGGAAGGCATCGGAGACCTCGTAGGAGTGGGAGGTGCTGTGGGTGGCAACCGGCACAATTCTGCCGTCGCCATTGATCCTGGCGATATCCCTGAGGCGCAGAACCAGACCGTCCGTCACCGGTTTTGAGGCAAAGTCGATGAACGAATCCTTGGCGGTGATCAGACACCTGCCGTTGATATCCTTATGCAGGAAAATCCGGCCCTGGGCAAATTTGTACTGCTCGAGGTAGGGTTCGATGGCATGGCTGATCTTGCCGCAGGAAGGGGTAAGACAATTGCCCTCCGTCTTCGGACGCTCGCAGGTCCCGTAGATACCGGTCTTCGGGTCATAGCCGACATGACTGGCCTGGACGATGACCGCATCCTCACCGTGACTGGCGTGCGGTCCATGGCGGTCGGTGGCGATGATCCCGCCGACTCGTCCGTGATTGAACGGGAATGTACCGAAATGCTTGGTTAAAAGGATGATGGGAAAGCCCTGGTTCTCATCGGAGCAGAAGGCTCTGGAGGGCATGATATAGCCCCTTCTGAAACCAAGAGACAGGCAAAGATTGTACAACCTGGGAACAAATTCGGGGTAAGGTATCGCCAGGCCCTGGATTTTAAATTCGCCGATATCGCGGACAATACCCGGCTCTATTGAAGTAGTATTCATTGCATTCACTCTCATTCGTTGGTTGGTCATAGCACAATCACCTGCATTGCGGTCTGTTTGCACGATATTTCACCAACGCCCCCGGCAAGGGGCGGACGAAATCACCGATGGCCAATCATTGAAGACTCCATCAAGGAGCGATTGTCTTTATCCCCGGTTACCTCACTTTTATGTGTTCCTTGTTAACGGTACGTCCCATAGTCGTCAAATTTTTCAGCAAACCGCGGCATCATACCATCCCGGCGGCATTTTGCGCAATGACTTGCCTGAAGGTGGCCGGCGAATCCTCTCTCGACACGGGCCAGCCGGGATGCCGGCCTGCAGCGATTGTGTTTTCGGCAGCGGATCAGGGTTCAATCGTAATCGTCGGATATATACCGCGATTGACCCCGGTCCTGTAAGGCTGAATCATATTGAACGAGGCGCTCTGGTCGCTCTGGGCATGACCCCTGTTTTTGCCTTTGGCATAGTAGGCCCCGTTGAGTTCGAGGATGTGCTCGAACCTCTCCCTGAAGGCCTTTACAAAGGCCTGCCCGTCACCGTGAAAGGTCATATTGCCGAGATTCAGTTCACTGGATTTTTCCAGGTCGTCAAGAGCGATCGAGTTGTTCCGCAGATCTTCCTGCGATCCGATAAAACCCCAGACCAGATGATTCTCCGGGATGGCGATCGGCTCGTTGGCATCGATGATGGTGTGCGGCATGATGATGCAGTTCCGGCCGATCTCGATAGGGGCTGCTGTCTTGCCGTTGAGGAAACAGTTGAAGGCGACAAAGATATGGGTGCCGAGGGTGCAATGGATGATCTTGGCGCCATGGGCCGTAACATTGTAGCCGGAGAGCTTTGAATTGATGATATAGGTATTTTCCTGGGCGTTTGAACCGACACCCATCTCGGCGTTTTCAAGATACGCCCTCTGGCAGATAAGCACATTTTTGCCGATCCGGGTCTTTCCCTTGATCAGGGCGAAACGATTGACCGTCGAACTCTGTGGGGTATCCATGGCCTCCATATTGAGCTGCTCAAACAGGCGTTCAAAATCGGTCTTGCGGCTCTCGACAAAATCTATCAAGAGACCAACGGGCCTGTATGAGGCATCGAGAGCAACATACCTTTTCAGCACATCTTCAGGATAGATGTACTGAAACGAGTACTCGTCATTGGCGATCCAGATGGTGCCCGGCCGTATCGCCCGGTGAAAGAGTTCTTCCGCCTGGACATAGGAGAACTCGCCGACGATGCAGGAGTGCAGCGACATGTGATCGACAGTGGCAAACACCCCGAGATAACAACCCTCCATGGTCGAGCCATGAATATTGGAGAAATGCCCGGCAACCGTATTGCGGATGAAAAACTCCTCAGGAGTCTCGAGATTGTGGGACTTGCTGTGAATCAAGGTGCGGAAGAGAAAGCTGTCCCTGATGGTGATGACCTCATCCTCCACCAGCGGCAGTTCCTTGGTGCAATAAATCGTTTCCCCCTTTCTCTTCAGCTCATCGCCCCGCACATCGCTTTTATAGACCACGGAGCGGTTGACGGTGCACTTGCCGAGAAAATAGCTCGCGGCGATGTTGGAGTTGCTGAACTGGAGCCGCAGCGGGTGTTTCGAGGTGACCGCATAGGATGCGTAATAATTGAGCATCTTTGCCAGGTTGGTCGAGGCGTTGATGAACGGCTGGACATCATAATCGAACTCTCGCAGGTTGACATTGACGCGGCTGATGATTCTGTCAATAAGCTGTAGTAATTGTTTCATTTTATTCACTCAGATATGGTCTTCTCAATAATCCGCCCAAGGGTGGGTTGCCGATCCCCTGCCTGTCTTCCCGGCATGTTCGCGTTGTAATGAGACCGGCATAGCGATAGAGAATATACCATATCCTGCCGGCGATTCACCCACGGGATTTTCCCGGGACTGCACATTCCTGTTGCCGGTTTTCCGCAAATCACCAGTCCGGCTGTCTGAAAAAAACTGCCGCCGGGAAAGAGTCCCTCTCCTTTTCATTGACACGCAGCTTTATGCCATTTATGACTAATGCCGTCGTTTTTGCAATATTTCCGGCCAACAGATGACCCATCGATGGCCGACATGACGGCCCGGACAACAACATCATATTTTCGCTTCACTCCACCAAAGGAAGACATATGTCTATCGTTACAATAACCAGGGGCTCATACAGCAGGGGCAAAGAGGTCGCCGAAAAACTGGCGGAAAAAATGGGATATGCATGCATTTCCAGGGATATCCTGCTTGAGGCGTCGGAAGAATTCAACATCCCGGAGATCAAGCTGGTCCGCGCCCTCCATGACTGCCCGAAGGTCCTTGAGAGGTTCTGGGGGGGCACCGAACGCTATGTCAAATACTACCGCTCGGCCCTCCTCGAGCACGTCCGCCGGGATAAAATCGTCTATCACGGCCTGGCCGGCCACTTCTTTCTTCGAGATATCCCCCATGTCCTCAAGATCCGGATCAATGCCGATATGAATACGCGGGTAAAAGAGGAGATGCACCGGGAAAACATCTCCGCTGAGGAGGCCCTCTATGTCCTGAGAAAGGACGATGAGGAACGCCGGAAGTGGGGAATCCAGGTCTATGGCATGGACCCCTGGGACAGCCGCCTCTACGATATGGTCATCAATATCAGCACGCTGACCCTCGAAGACGCCGTCGATATCATCTATGGGGTACTGCAGAAACCGACATTTCAAACGACTGCCGCCTCCCAGAAAATGGTCGACGACCTGGCCCTTTCCGCCAAACAGCAGATCGAGTTGTTGAAGTCATTGGGTTCCACTCTGTTTTAAAAGGGGTGGCTGCGCAGCCGCCGGGTCCTTCTCCCGGTGCCGGGCAGCTTCTCAAAAAATCTGAGATCCATCTGTATCTCCATTTCCAGATCAAGATGAGAACGCGAGGGAGAGCGAGAAGCGACGAGACGGAAGATACAGGCAAGGCGGGAAGCCGCACAGCGCAGCCGATGCAGTCCTCCCTCTCTGAAGCAGAATAAGGTGGACGCCTGTTTCGGTAACGAAATTATTGCCCGTCCAGGCCGATCGAAAACATGGTGTCGAGGTCATGCCGGGAAAAGGCCTTGAAGGCAAGCATGGTTTCCGTTTTCAGAATGGCCTGAATGGTCAGGAGTCTTTTGGTCACCAGATTTGAGAGATCATCGTTGGTGGCGACACGGCAGACCACCACCAGGTCGTAGGTTCCGCTCACCGAATACACCTCGGAGATGCCCGGGATCTCAGCGAGATGCTCCGCCACTTCATTGATCTGCGACCGCTCGACGTTCATCAGGATTATTGAGGTAACCATCGCCCACTCCCTTGAAATCAAATATTAATTTTTAAAGTATAGGTAAGCCGTTGTCAAACAATAACCGTTACGCAGAAATACCTTTCCGGCATAAGGGGCCGTAACGAAATGGTGAAAAGTGTAACGGTTATTTCGTAACGGCCCCTGATCTCTCCGGCTGCGGCCACACCTGTGCCATCAGCCGCGCCGGGTCTGCGCGGTCAGCCAGGCATCAAGCCGATTGGCGAAGGCCTGCCGGTCACTCTGCCGGAAGGTCGCCGGACCGCCGGTCTCCACCCCGGTGGAACGCAAGTCCTCCATAAAACTGCGGACACTGAGTCTGGCGCCGATGCTCTCAGGCGAATACGCTTCGCCGCGCGGGTCCAGGGCATGGCCTCCCCGGTCGAGGACCGCCGCCGCCAGCGGAATATCCGCTGTAACCACCAGGTCTCCGGGGGCAAGCCGTCTGACAATCTCGTTATCCGCCACATCCTGACCAAAGGCCACCCGAAGTGCTGAAATATAGGCAGAACGAGGGATCTGCACCAGCCGGTTGGCAACAAAGACGATCTGCACCGTCGCCCGCTCCGCGGCCCGGCACAATATCTCCCTGATGGGCCGGGGACAGGCATCTGCATCCACCCATATCCGCATGTTCGCTCCTGCTCTGTTCATTGGAGATTACCGGGAAAGGGTCATATCGCTGCCCGGCGCCGCAAGCATATCAGCCGCTCCGCAAATCCTGACCGGGGGGGCCGGCATGATGCGCTTTCCCCCCATCCGCTTATGTTACCGGATGATCTCGTCGGACCTCTCTCTTGGCGATGCTGCAGGACGAATCCATCAAACCTGCTGGCAAAAAACGGAGTAGTGGCGGGAAAAGGATTCAGAGGGCGGGACTCAGGCCGGCGGGACCATGACGGTGCGCCGGCCCGGGCAATCAGGAAGGCCTCTTCAGACAGTCCGGACCCTATCTGTCCCCGCCGCGACCGCCGCGTCCCCCGCCTCCGCCGCCGCCGCTGTAACCGCCTTTGCCGCCACCTCGGCCGCCGCCCAGGTTGCCTTTATTACCGCCGCCGAAGCCGCCCTCACCACCGCGTCCGCCGCCGCTGCCGCCAAAGCCGCCTTTGCCGCCGCCATATCCGCCCCGGTCATCACGGCTCTTCTCCTGAGGCCTGGCCTCATTGACATTGAGGGCCCGGCCCTTGAGATCCTTGCCGTTCAGTCCTTCAATGGCTGCCTGCCCTTCTTCCTTCGAAGACATTTCGACAAAGCCGAAACCCTTGGACCTGCCGCTGAACTTGTCATTAATGATGGTGACCGTGTCAACCTGGCCGAAATTCCCGAAGGCCTGCCGTAAATCTTCCTCTTGTACCTCGTATGACATATTCCCTACATAGATCTTCATTTCATACTCCTTTTAAGGTCCTTCATTTGTACAACGTTTAACTCCAAGATACGTAAGGCCATGAAGCTATCAAGGAATTCTGTCTCAAGCAAATATCCGGTCACAGCCGGGAAACTCACAGGTCGGAAAAAGCAAGTCCCGGCAGGAGGTGCAGCGGCAGGTCATGCAGTCCGGATGCCTCCGCTGGATCAACCATCCCCGCCATAGCTCCCGTCAATCCACCGGTACGACTGCCACCGGTCATCAAGAGGCCAATCTGTCCGCCCGGCCAGTCAGGGGACCTGTCGGAGCCGGCAGCGCAGTTCTTCCAGTTCCTCAAGCAGATCGAGGACCAGGGCGGCACCCGGCAGATTGACCCGCAGGTCGCTCTGCAGCCTGAGCGTCACCTGGATCCTCTTGATCTCCACGGCGTGGAAACGCCAGGTCTCGGGAGTGCCTCCCTCAGGGGACAGGAGACCCTCGTTGACCATCTCAAAGATCAGCTGATGATCGACCCGGCAGAGGCTGCTGACCTCGGTGATCCCCCAGGTCATGTCGTCATCAAGGACAATGCAGGAATATCTTTCCGTCATGGTTCATCCTCCCAGGCCGGAGCGGGGATTAAATGGCATGAGCTGCGCCATTTTCTCATAGAGTTCCCTCTGTGCGGCCGTCCTAGCCTCGGGAACATGGATGGCCAGGGTCACATACTGGTTGCCCTCCTGGTTTTTCGCGCAGAGCCCGCGCCCTTTGAGACGCAGTTTCTGGCCGGTCTGCGAGTCGGCGGGGAGTTTCAGGTCGACATTGCCGCCCAGGGTCGGCACGGCAATGGTCGCACCCAGGGCTGCCTCCCACGGGGTAACCGGCAGGGTGAGAAAAATGTCGCGTTTGACGACCGTGAAGATCGGATGCGGCAGAAAGACGATCTCGAGAAAGAGGTTGCCCCGCTCTCCCCTCCCCGACCCCGCCTCGCCCTGCCCTTCCAGCCGGATCTGCTGTCCCTCGATAATTCCCTTGGGAATGGTGACATGCAGGGACTGTGGCTTGATGGCCAGGCGGCCGTTTTCTTCGAGGACCGTCCGGTTCAGGGTAATGGTGCGCCTGGCTCCATGGTAGCTGTCTTCCAGCGAGATGGATATCTTTGCATGCAGGTCGTGTCCCAGGTCCTGATACTCTTCCTCGAAGAAGGAAAACCCGTCCGGCGTCGTTCTGCCCCGCCCTCCCCCGAACATCGATTCAAAAAAATCGCTGTACTGGTGCGACGATGTCCGCCTGGAGCCAGAATCGCCCTGCTGGAACCGCTCCTCCCAGCCGGGAGGCGGCCGGAAGTCCTGGCCGGCCTGCCAGTTCGCGCCGAAGGTGTCATATGCCTTGCGCTTTTCTTCGTCTTTTAAGACCTCGTAGGCCTCGTTGATTTCCTTAAAGCGTACCTCGGCATCGGCATCCTTGCTGACATCGGGATGATATTTGCGGGCCAGTCTGCGATAGGCCCTCTTGATCTCCTCCGGCGAGGCTGCTTTGGAAACATCCAGAATCTTATAGTAATCCTTGTATTCCATAGTGCTTCCCAAGTCGATTGTTCGTCCTCTGTGGTTCGCCGGTCCGGTCTTCTTAATAGAACAGTCTGGCCCTTGTCATCCGGGCATCCTCACCCTGCTCCTGCCCCGGGCAGACGGCGGGAACGGACGCGCGCAGCCGGCCAATACCATATCATATCTGGCATGTCCATGCGTATCGTTGCTCATCTTAAAATAATCAAGGACGGGCATGACGCAACGGGGATCCTGTGTAAATCTGCAGGCACGGGAAGAAAATCTCCCGCCGGTCTCCTCAAAGCAGCTCACCGGCCAGTTCCAGCCCTGCAGGCGGTTGGCGGCTGATTCGGGAACGACCGTCTGCTGTGCCGCCGCTCTCGAACGCTCATGTTTTCTCGTCGTCACGGGGAAGGATTCTTCCGCCCCATAACCCGCATTTCACAGACGCCGCAATCGAACTCCAGCTCATAGCAGCCGGTATTGTCACAAAGAATCAGGGGCTCAGGAATCTTTGCCGCACCTTTATGGTCCTTCGGGCAGATCTCCAGCTGCCGCTTGAGGCAGTATCGGCAGGTCATCAGGGCCACCTGCTTTTCATCCTGCAGTCCGCCCGGTGCCAGATGAAACTGTTTCACCCCGTGCCTGCTGTAAAATTGGCGAGCCCTGGCATTGGTGATATTGTTGAGATAGGTCACCTCATCATCCGGCCAGGGTGTCTCGTTGATCACCCTTGCGATATCAGGCCGGTCATAGCGGTTAAGACGCGCCTCGATATGGCCGGCAAAGGCCTCGCGTCGCAGGTCGTTGAGGACAGCCGCAGCGAAATGGATGCCGGGATCGATGTCAACCTGCACCTTCCGCACCTGAAAGATGGTGCCGCCGCTCTTTGCCAACTGCCGCTCCACCACCTCCGCCGTTTTCCCCGATGTCCTGGCCCTGGATTTCTCCAGCGCTTTTTCATAAACCGAGGTGCAGCCGTCTTCATCTTCGAGGAGACAGCGAAGACCGGTGGCGGTCTCCTCGACCCGAACGGTCAGCTCGATAGACCGGCAGCCCTTACTGGCGGCGAGCTGCCGGGAGAAGGCGCTGTCAAAGTTGCGGTAGACCGTGGTACCCGGGGAAATCTGCACCGGTTCCTTGGGATAGATCAGCTGTCCTTCTACCCTGTTGGCCTTCAGCCCCACCAGTCTTTCCTGCTGGTCGAAATAGCAGAGTCCGTCGCCGTTTTTGACCTCGATATCGGAGACGAGGGTGAAGAAATGCCTTTCCGCCTCGCCGACCATGCCGATCTCCTGACCGATGGCCTTCGGGGTATTGATCGAGCCCGGTCTGTTCCGGCGATCCATCAGAAAATACTCGGTCTTGCCGCGATTGTAGGACCTGGCGGGATCAGGTTGAAAAGAGAAGCGGCAGCGGCCCGACGAGGCCCGGCGAATACGGTCGTTACCGTCAAGCAGCCGGTCGAGGATGAGACGGTAGGTGGCCGTGACATTCTTCACATAGCGTTCATCCTTGAGTCTTCCCTCGATCTTCAGCGAACTCACGCCGGCGTCGATCAGATCGGCCACCCGGGCCGACAGATCCAGGTCCTTCAGGGACAGGAAATACCGCCCCCGATCGAGAACGGCGCCCTTACCGTCCCGCAGGGAAAAGAGATGCCGGCAGAACTGGGAGCACTCACCGCGGTTGGCGCTGCGGCCGGTAATCATCTCGCTCATATAACACTGCCCGCTGTAGGAGACGCAGAGAGCGCCATGGACAAAGCACTCCAGGGCGACAGATGTGGCCTTTCGTATCTCACTGATCTGCTGCAGGGTGAGTTCCCTGGCCAGCACCACCTGCTGAAACCCTGCCTTCTCAAGAAACCGAACCATTTCACGGGTGCGATTGTCGGTCTGGGTCGAGGCGTGCAGCGGAATGGGGGGCAGATCGCATTCCAATAGCCCCATATCCTGGATGATCAGGGCGTCGGCCCCGATATTCCAGAGGTCATGGGCCAGGGTCGTGGCCTCCGCGAGTTCGGCGTCGCTGAGCAGGGTATTGAGGGTGATATAGACCTTGACGGCATATTGATGGGCGTAGCGGATGAGCCGCTCGATATCGGCAAGGCTGTTGCCCGCGGCGGCCCTGGCGCCGAACCGCGGCGCCCCGATATAGACGGCGTCGGCGCCATGGTCGACGGCGGCAATACCGCAGCCGAGGTCCCTGGCCGGGGCAAGAAGTTCTATGGGACGTGGTTGCATGGCGCTCTTTTTTCCTCTCTCAGCAAATGACGACCGCGGGTGACCGAAGGCGGATCATGTCGTCTCAGATCCCCAGGTCTTCATTGATCAGCACAACCTTTATTCTCCCTTTGGGAAAGGATTTCTCGGTAATCATCCAGGTGTTGCAGATTCTGCCGGGACTGCTGCAGCCGGCGCAGTGCGAGGTCTTCACGCAGGGTGTTTTGGCATCTTATTGCTGTTCAACTTCTCTTTGATCTCCTGCAGGCGGATCTGCCAGAAATGTCTCACCGGATCGTTCACATCTTCCTCCATTGCTCTCACAGCGACCTATCGTTGCCGAGTCGAAAGGTCAAAATGTAATTATTTCATATCCTTCATTGACAAACCGCTCAAGAGACGGATGCCCTTTCATCTCACCGTCAATAGTCAGGCCCTGCTCCTGGGCGGCGTTGAAACTCCCCATTTTTACCGAACACGACTCACAGATGCAGGCCAGCAGGTCCTTGTCCCGTATTTCCTGATAGAGGTTGGCAAAGGGGGCTTCAGGGCGGACCAGATCGGTGATGAGCCGGGTCGCGGCTCCCTCGATAACCACTTTGACCTCATACCCTTTGCTCTGAAAATCGAGGGCGTACAACATGACATGGGCAAAACAGGTGAGTTCTCCGTCGTAGGCGATGAGTGCGATTTTTTTCATTTCCTCTCCATTCATTGAACATTTCATTGTTCTTATTTTGCAAGGAGAAAACCGGAACGGTGATGAAAATCCGCCTCGGGGCCGGGATGACAGAGGGACCAGAGGGTGATGTCACCGTTACGAAGCTTCAACACAGAGCTGATACCGAACTCAAGGGCGTGCCCATCCCGGACGATGCGGGAGAGGTCGACAATCAGGTCAAGCTGGAGGTCATCCTTGGTCGCATGGCAGGAGCTGGGCAGCGCCTGGAAGGCCGTCTCCTCGGTCATGTCCTGTCTATAGCCGCTGAAACTGTAAACATTCCAATCACCACTGGCGGCAAGATTGATTTCCCAGTATCTGCCGGAATTCTTCATGCCGATAAAGCATTCAAAACAGCTCTCCCGCCACAGCCCATGCCGGCGACTGCCCGGTCTGTTCGAGCGGGGAATGGTGAAATCCTTGATATCCCCTGAGACTTGGTACTGTAGGAAAAGCTCTCCGTCATGCCGCCCGATTGAGCCGCCGACGACCAGCCGGGGTCCGGCGGTCTCAGGTGCCGGGCGGAATTGCTGCAGGAAAAAGGTCTGTCGGTTCATAGGTCTATAAAAAATCGAGGAGAGGGGATTTGCAAGGTCAGCCATAGAGTCTCCGGAGGGGGATGCAGCAGAGGGCAGATTGCAGTAAGCTGCCCTCTGCTGCATTATCGACTTCCTCTTCGATATTACCTCAAAGTAAGCGGTAAAGACAAGAGCAGGAATCGTTCCGACAATCATTCTCAACCATGACGGCACCCCCTTTTTTACCTCGACCATGGCAGTTCCCAGTCAGGGCAAGGTGATCTTCCCGCGATTCTTTGGCCTTGTAAAGATATCCCGCTGTTTATATATTCATTTCTTTGTCAACCCGGAAGCCGCGGCGGGAAACGGACTACGCAGCTGGAGGCGGCAGAGGTTTCCGAACTGGTTTATTGGCAGCAATGGAGAATTATGGCGGGCATCAGCATATGAAACCGGACCAGCGTCAGAAGAAAGGGATCGCCGCCGTGCAGTTCGGCCTTGCAGTCAATGCCGTCCTGGCGCTGCTGAAAACGGGTATCGGCATTTCAGGGCACAGTCCGGCCCTGCTGGCCGACGGCATCAACTCCACCTCCGATGTCGCCTACGGTATCGTAGTCAGCATCTTCATGCACCTTTCCGCCAAACCGGCCGACGATGAACACCCATACGGTCACGACCGACTGGAATCGATCGCCGCCGTTGTGATCGGCGCCTTTGTCATCACGACGGCCATCTCCATCTTCTGGGTTGCCATAGATCATATCTACGACCTTTACCGTGGACAGAGCGATTTCAGCGGCGCCTCGGCCCTTGCCCTGTGGATTGCCTTGTTGACGGTAATCACCAAGATCTGCCTGACCATATGGACGCAAAAAATCGGCAACCAGACCCAGAACTCGGCAGTCATCGCCTTGGCGGCCGACCACCGCAACGACATCTTCTCGGCCCTGGCGGTCACGGTGGGCATCGTCTTCGGCCGCATGGGCCATCTCTGGATCGATCCCCTGGCCGGTGGCCTGGTCTCGCTGATCATCCTCAAGACCGGGATCGATATCATCAGGCAGTCCAGTGCCGATCTCATGGATACCCTGCCCGGCCAGCAACTGAGTCGACAGATCGAGAAACTTCTTCAGTCAATTCAAGGAGTTGAAAATATTGAAGATATTCATGGCCACCGTTTTGGCCAATACCTGGTGCTCAATATTACCGTGGGGGTGAATCCCGATATCACGGTGGCGGAAGGGGACAGGATCGCTACGCAGGTCGAGACAACCCTTATGGAACAAATAGATTTCATGCGACGGGTATTCGTCCACTTCCACCCCACCCGTGATTTCCGGAAACAGAGAGGTGTTGATCCGCCCCGGGCAGGATCGAAACTGCCGGAGTGAGAGCAATGCATCTTCCCTGCAGGAAGCCAGTTGCTAGACCCGATTGTCTATGTACCGTGGCGTTGAGGCGGTTTGCCGGCGAGGTGGAGTCGTTCCGGCAATTCAACTGTAGGGCCGGCCACGCCGTCCTGCCGTAAAAAAGACGTTCTGGCAGCACTCAACCCGTTTACAAGGCACCTCTGCATGCCTATCATATATTCTCAAAGGTCGTAGGCAAAAAGTCCTGTTATTCACTGAACTAAAAGGATAGGATTCGGGTGATTTTGATTTCGCCCCCAAGCAGAAGGTACTTTATTCAGAAAATCTTTGTACAGCACCTTTTTTTATATATTTATCACCTGACCAGAACCGATTGGGGGTGGTCGGGATTCCGCAACCGGGCGGATTCAAAAATTTAAAGGGAGAATAGCTATGGGATTTGATGAGGTAAGAGCCGCTGTCCTTAATCTTGATCAGAACGAACAGAAACGCCTGCTTATGGAGGTGCTCACGGAAATTATGCCCAAAGTCTGCACTGACGATGCCTGTCTCGACCAGATTCGCAACTTTGTCGATGAAGAAACCATCAAGACATATCGGCAACAGCACATGGATAGCATATAAAGGGAGAATCAAGAACTGCGAGGGTATCGACAACGAAGTGGAGACGGATCCATGGATCGAGCAGTCAGTCCTCGCGGTGGTTTAAAAAGGGGTCAGATTTATTTTTGCTGTACTTCTTGAGGCAGGGACACCTGGTGAATATCTTCGGAACTGACGTTCTCGAGTCACGTCCTGAAACCGGGTCCGCCACCTGGCCCCATAGTCTGGTTCGGAAATAAAAAAACCCTGGCGCAAGTGTCTTTCACATGCGCCAGGGTTTCAGTATGTAAATGGTCGGGATGAGAGGATTTGAACCTCCGACTCCAGCGTCCCGAACGCTGTGCTCTACCAGACTGAGCCACATCCCGACCTTGTATTACCTTGTCTCGATCGTCCTTCAAATCCGTCCCAGGAAAACGGATGAGCAATTAATATATTCTCGTGACCGAGAAGTCAAGCGCAAAGCCCGTTATACTTGATCAAAACAACGTCGTCCCCAGCCATTCCCCGAAAACCTGCGTAGAGTCACACCGGGAGGCGCTCCACCCGATACCGCTTTCAGGCTATGCTGATGCTCTGACCAAGGCGGGGGACGGTGACATCAAAGCCCAGCCCGCGCAGATACTCGGCAAAGGCCAGGGTTTGTTCTTCCTCGCCGTGCACCAGGGCGATTTTTTTTATCCGCAGGTTCGAATCCCTGAGCACCCGGGTCAGTTCATCCCTGTCGCCATGGGCGCTGAAACCGCCGATGGTGCGCACCTTGGCCCGTAGCGGGTACTCTTTATTATAAAAAGTCAGGACAGGCGCATTTCCGCGGCGCCCCCCCTCTTCATAGGCCTGCCCCATTTCCTGAATCCGCCGGCCCAGGGTGTTCTGCCCCATATAGCCGACGATCAGGACGGTATTGCGCTCATCGTGGATCTTGTGCCGCAGATGGTGCAGAATCCGCCCGCCTTCGCACATTCCCGAGCCGGCCATGACGATATGCGGCCGCTCGTCGCGGTTGAGGGCCATGGATTCCTCCACTGACTGGACAAACTTCAGTTGCTCAAAGCTGAAGGGATTGAGGCCGTTCTGCAGGAAGGTCCGGTGGGTCTCGTCATCATAGTTTTCCGGGTGTTCGCCGAAGACATTGGTGATATTGGTGGCGAGCGGACTGTCGATGTATATGGGAATCGCCGGCAGCCGCTGTTCCATGTAGAGTTCATGGAGTGAATAGATGAGTTCCTGGGTCCGGCCGAAGGCGAAGGCCGGAATCAGCACCGATCCGCCCCGTTTGAAGGTCTCCTCGACAACCTTGCAGAGCATCGGTTTCATATCGCCGACCGGGTCATGCAGGCGGTCGCCGTAGGTACTCTCCATGATCAAGAGGTCGATATCGCGGTGCTCGTCGGCAAAGTTGAGGGTTGGGTCCTGGATGATTGGTTTAGCGAAGCGCCCGATGTCACCGGTAAACATCACCGTCCGGCGATGCTCCCCCGTCCCCGCCTGCAAAACGACCATCGCCGAACCGAGGATGTGGCCGGCATCGTAGAAGGTAGCGGCCAGGTCTCGGCCAACGTCAACCGTATGGCGGTAGGGCACCCCCTCGAAATATCCAAGTGATTCCTCGGCGGCCTGGATCGAATACAGGGGCTGGATGATCTCGAGCTGGTTATCGTTGAGGATTTTCTCAATCGCCGGGATATTGAGAGATTGACCATCGGTCTTGAGGCCAAGACCGATTTCCCGCATCTCCTCCTTGGAGAGCCTGATTTCGGAACTGCCCGATCTGACCTTGGCAAGAAAATTGCGGGCGGTCTTGTAGTTCAGATAGGCGGCGTCGCCTTCCTGTATCTTCGCCGCATCCCGCAACAGATAGGCGCAGGCATCGGCCGTGGCCCGGGTGCTGAAGATGCGCCCCTTGAAGCCCCCGCCGGTAACCATGGGCAGCCGGCCCGAGTGATCGATATGGGCGTGTGACAGGACAATATTGGTTATCACTTGGGGATCGACCGCCAGGATCCGGTTCTTTCCCTCGGTCTTTTTCCGCCTGCCCTGAAACAGGCCGCAGTCGAGCAGGATCTTGTCGTTCTCCGTGGTCAGGGTATGAAAGGACCCCGTGACCTCCCGGGTCGCCCCGTGAAATGTGACATGCATAGTCTTCCCCTCTTTTCTCTTGTGTAGTTGCCGGTGCAGGACCGGGTTATGGTTGCGGGCCTCAATCCCCTGGCCGGGCAGGGGATGGTCAATCGGGCACCAGCGTCGGCTGGTTATAGCTGCGAAGGCTGTGCAGATCCTTTTTCTGCGAAAAGGCCACCAGCCCCTGTGGGTCGGGATAGCCGATGGCAATGAACATGACGATCCTCTCGTGCTTCTTCAGGCTGAGCAATTTCTCGGCCCTCCGCTCAAGGGACTCGATGTCCGACCAATTCAGCGGACATGAGCTGAGACCAAGAGTTTCCAGGGCATACATCAGGGTCATGATCGACAGCGAGGCATCGACATAGATGCCGTGCCGGTCCCGCTCACCGTAGTAGGCGGAAAGATCCCCGATCACCGCACAGAGCATTGGGATGTTATGACCGAATCCGGCTGTCCCGAGCGGCAGGGGGCGTAGTTGCTGCAAGGTTTCCGGTTCATCGAAGAAACGGTAGAAGAAGGGCTGGCGATTGCATGCGGTAGGAGCCTCGGCGGCGATCTCCACCGCCCTGTCGATCAGGACATGGGGGACAGGGGTCTGGAGGAACCAGCGCACCGATCGCCGACGCCTTGCCAGGTCGGCGAAGTTGTCAAAGGGGACCGGACAAGAGCTGCGGCGGCTGTAAGGTATCCTGCCGCCGGTACCCTCCGGGAAATGATCCATGCCGAGAAATATTGTCAGCGCCCGTTCCGCCTGCTCTCCTCCTGTGACCACGGCGAAATACCTCTCGAGGATATCATGGGCCCAGGCCAGATCCTTGGCCCAATCGGCGGCACAGTCAGCCTTGCTGCAATCCTTGTAACAGTTTACCGTATCGACGATATAGGACAGGGCAAAGCGATCCCGGCGGGGGCGCATCAAGAGCCCTTTTTCGATGCGGTGGATATTTCGCCGCAGGAGGGTGCGCCTGGAGTTCTGGTCATCCCGGGAGTGATGGAGGGCCAGGCCGGCCGCCACAGCCTGTTGTTCTCTCCGGAATGCTATGGAGAAAAAGGTATAGTAGAGGGTGCAGAGCCATCCTGAGGTGGATATGCCCCGCAGCACGATTCGCTGTTTCAAACTGAACGCCCGGCGCAGCCGGGCAAGGGCCGCCGGAGGCAGTTTTTTTTCCAAAAACAGCATCAAAGACATACTGCATCTCCTCCTGATTGCCGGTTGATTGATACTCAGCCAAGAAGACGATATCTCCACCCGGACGGGCACTGTTCCGCCATGCGCCGACAACTATAACACAAACCCTTCGATCATCCAACTGCGGGAGAGACACCTGGCCATCGAGCGGAAACTCAAACTGGTTTCGCGTACCGCCGCCACCCTTTTCGATCTCTCACACAACAAGCGTTCGTTGCGGGTGGAATGGTATATCGTCATCCTGATCCTCGTCGAAATTCTCCTGATGCTCTATGAGATCTGGCATGCCTGAGGCTCAGCCTATCCGGGCGTCGACGCAGATCCGATAAAGTCGCGGGGCGCAGTGCCCGCAGATCGTCACCTCCGCCGACACCACAGGTCTGGCGACCTGCCGGCAGGCGCTGCGGACCTTCTCTATCGACTCTTCAACACCGCCCTTCTCCTGCAGGTCGTAGAAATGCAGCCAGCCTGGCCGCTGCAGATACTGCAGGGCCAGGCCGAGGAAGGCTTCCGCCGACTTCGGCAGGGGCATGACAATCCGATCAAAGGTCATCTTCAGGCCGGGCACGACAGTCCTGACATCCCCTTCGTAAAATGCGACATTGCTGATTTTTTTATTGCAGCCGAGATTTTTCAAGGCATAGGCATGGGCCACGGGGTTTTTCTCTATACCAATAACCCGGCATGAAGGATTGGCCCGGCCGATGATGAGGGGATAGGGGCCAATGCCGGAAAAGAGCACCAAGACCCGTTCCCGATCCCGGACCAGCGAGGTGAGGCGTTGCCGCTCGCTGCTGCTCCGGGTGGAAAAGTAGACGGTCTCCGGATTGAGCAATAATCGCACCCCATGCTCCCGGTGCACGGTCTCCTTGCGCTCTTCCCCGCCTATGATCTCAAGGGGCAGGGTTCGGAACTCGCCGTCGTATATGCCGGCCCGCCTGGCGACCACCTTGATGTTTTTATGCAGGGCAAGAATGGCCCCGGCGATCAGGCCCTTTTTCACCATCAATGCATCGGGGATGATGATTATGACGATATCGCCGACGATATCGTAGGACTGGACCAGCAGTTGCAGTTCCTCCCCTGACAGGTGCCCCCGCAGGGCCTCTTTCAGCCTTCCGGACATATCAGCTTAATTTGGAATAACGGGACAATGGGGAGATGACCTCGATTAAACGAAGCAGCACACGAATTGATGCGCCGTTGCCGGGCAGGAGAATAACTGAAGAGTGATGAGAAGAGGCGCCAAGAAACCAGCCAGATTTCCATGACGCCTGATCGGAAGTGCAGCAGTGAAAGGCCTGCCGCACTGACACAGAAGAACTGGGTCTGGGCTTATTGTCCCTTGATTTTCATGACATTATCAGCGGCAGGCCCTTTGGGTCCCTGAACAATATCGAAACTGACTCGGGCACCTTCTTCAAGCGATTTGAACCCTTCTCCCTTGATTGCAGAGTAATGTACAAAGATATCCTTGCCCCCGTCCTGCTCGATAAAACCGAACCCCTTCGCGTCATTAAACCACTTCACTGTTCCTTCAGCCATTTTCTAACTCCTTTGTGCATTGTTCTTAAAAAACGGTCTTTGAGATACCATTCAGGGTATCCCCGTTTAATTTATACCCATCTCTATAAAATTTTCAAAGAAAAAGAAAAGATACGCAAATAAATGCAGCGATAGCGGTCCGGCCGGGGAAATGCCCGCCTGTCCCTGCCGCCGGTTTTCACCTTCCCACCTGGAATCCAAATATCATGCACTGTATCGATACAACAGATAATATTACCTTAAATCGGGCTGGCCGAAGCCGATTTTGGCTTTGACAATTCCGGCAGCCGATGGTAAGGCGACAGGTGTACTGACAACCTCCACCTGCCTCGCTCAGATTCCCATGGATGCATTCTTCGCGACAATAACCTGGTTCGGCTCGCTGTACCTGCTCCTGCCGTCCTCCGTCCTGCTTTGCCTCTTTTTTCTCCGGGCAGGCCGACAACGGGAAGCGGCTTTTCTCGCCCTCAGCCTGACGGTCAGCGTCATTGCCGTCCATGCCGCGAAACTGCTTTTCCGCCGGCCACGGCCCGACTTCCCCGACATGCTGGTGCCGATGCCGGGCGACTGGTCATTCCCGAGCGCCCACACGACCCAGGCCACCGCCTTTTTCCTGGCGCTCACCCTCATCGCAATGCGCCTCCTGCCGCCATTCTGGGCCGCCTGCACCGCCCTCCTCAGCCTGCTGCTCGCAGTCGGTGTCGGTTATTCGCGGGTCTATCTCCAGGTGCACTATCTCTCGGATGTCATCGCCGGCATGGTCCTGGCCATTGCTCTGGTCCTGCTGGTGCAGGCCGTACTGCCTCACCTGCACCTGCCGTTCGGAAACTGATCCCTCCTCTCCCCACCTAAATATTCAGGTACTCTGCCATGCGAAATAAATTTCTCGGCACCGGCGAAACAGGCTATCACCCGATACGCAAGATCAGGGTCTGCATTTCCGGTCTGCGCTACGCCGTCCGCTACGACTTCAGCGTCGCCTACAAGATGTATCTGTCGATCGCCACCCTGATCGTCTGCTTTCTGTTCCGGCAATGGGTCGATTCACTGCTGATCATGGCCGCGACCGCCCTGGTGCTCATAGCCGAAATGTTTAACAGCGCCATTGAGGCCCTGTGCGATTTCATCGAGACCCACGAGAACCATAAAATAAAAGTTATCAAAGATATATCCGCTGCGGCAACGGGAATCAGCATACTTCTCTGGGTGGTCATCCTGGTCGTGGAATTCTCGCGTCTCTGGCGGTTGATACGCGCCTAAGATGCATAAAAGGCATAAATGCTTAATGGACGGCAATCTGCGGGTTTCCGTCCGTTTTACCCTTTCCGGCCTGGCGATTCGGCCGGCAGTATTCTGTGGTTGATTTAATGCCGAACTTGTGCTTACCTGCATGATTGAAAGCTTCATACAAGGCAGTCCATGCGCCTGACACACACCATGTTCTCATCACGGAGGAAAAAATGTTCAAGATCGTGAGACGCCAGGAAATGTCCGGAGGAACAGTGATTCTCAATGAAATAGAGGCTCCGCTGATCGCCAAAAAAGCCCATCCGGGTCAGTTCGTGATCCTGAAGGCCAACGAAGATGGTGAGCGCATCCCTCTTACCATGGCCGACACCGATCCCAAGAAAGGAACGATCACCATCATCTACATGGTTGTCGGCAAATCGACGGCCCTCTTCCGTGATCTGCAGGTCGGTGACGCCTATCAGGACGTCATCGGCCCCCTGGGCAAAGCAACCCATCTGGAAAAGGTCGGCAAGGTCATATGCGTCGGAGGCGGCACCGGTGTCGCGGTTCTCCATCCTATCACCCGCGGCCTGAAAGAGGTCGGCAACGACGTCACCTGCATCATCGGCGCGAGAAACAAGGACCTGCTCATCCTTGAGGATGAAATGAAAAAGGCCTCGCACGACCTGCGGGTCTGTACCGATGACGGCTCCTACGGGCATCACGGCTTTGTCACCCAGGTCATGAAGGATGTCCTTGATGCCGGCGAGGTAAAATTGGTGGTGGCGATCGGTCCTGTGCCGATGATGAAGGCGGTCAGCAAGATCACCAAGGAATACAATGTCCCGACCATGGTCAGCCTGAACCCGATCATGGTCGACGGCACCGGCATGTGCGGCGGTTGCCGGGTCACCATCGCCGGCGAGACCAAGTTCGCCTGTGTTGACGGTCCCGAGTTTGACGGCCACAAGGTCGATTACGATGAGTTGATCATGAGACTCCAGGCCTATCAGGAGGATGAACGTGAATGCCACAGGCAGTACTGCACCATCCGCGATGCTAAATAAGACCGTCTTTCACCGAAGCAAAAGTGAACAACCAGCATTTTCCACGATAAGCACCTCGCTTCTGCGAGTGCATTCAGGGAGGTAAAAATGGCCGAGATTGTAGATAAGACTGAAAAGAATCCCAGGATACCGATGCCCGAACAGGAAGCAAAGGTCAGGGCTCGTAATTTTCTAGAAGTTCCGACTGGTTATACCATCAAAATGGCCCAGGATGAGGCTGCGAGATGCCTGCAGTGCAAGAAGCCAGGCTGTGTCACCGGCTGTCCGGTCGGTGTCGATATCCCCGGATTCATCGACCTCCTCGCCCAGGGCGACATGTCCGGCGCGATCCGCAATCTCTGGGGCAAGAATTCCCTGCCCGCCGTCTGCGGCCGGGTCTGTCCGCAGGAGATCCAGTGCGAAGGCAAATGCATCGTCGGCAAAAAGGGTCAGCCCGTGGCCATCGGCAACCTCGAACGTTTCTGTGCCGACTATGAGCGGGAGCACGGTACCGGTGAACTCCCCCCCAAACAGGCGCCTACCGGCAAAAAAGTGGCGGTGGTCGGCTCCGGTCCATCAGGCCTCACCGTGGCCGGCGACCTGATCACCAAAGGACATGAGGTCACCATTTTCGAAGCCTTCCATAAACCCGGCGGGGTCCTGGTCTACGGCATCCCCGAGTTCCGCCTGCCCAAGGCCATAGTCGCCCAGGAGGTGAATTTTCTTGCCCGGCTCGGGGTGAAGGTCGAGTGCAACGCCGTGGTCGGTCGGACCGTTTCGCTCGATGAACTGTTCGAAGTGGGATACGACGCGGTCTATGTCGGCGTCGGTGCGGGGCTGCCGAAATTCATGAATCTGCCCGGCGAGAACCTGGTCGGCATCCTCTCGGCAAACGAGTACCTGACCCGGGCCAATCTGATGCGGGCCTATCAATATCCGGATGTTGACACCCCGATCCCGAAGGGAAAAAATGTGGTGGTCCTCGGCGCCGGCAATGTCGCCATGGACTCAGCCAGGACGGCAATGCGGCTCGGGGCGGAGACCGTGAAAATCGTCTACCGCCGCTCACGCGACGAGATGCCGGCCAGGAAGGCTGAAATCCACCATGCCGAGGAAGAAGGTATCGAAATGTGCCTGCTCACCAACCCGACCCGTTATCTCGGCAACGAAAAGGGCCGGCTAACCGGGATGGAGTGCCTGCGCATGGAACTGGGTGAGCCCGACGAATCCGGCAGGAGACGTCCGGTGGCGGTGAAGGGCTCGGAATTTATGGTCGAATGCGATCTCTGCATCGTCGCCGTCGGTTCCGGCGCCAATCCGCTTCTGACCAGCGAAACCACCGACATGCTGCTGAACAAGTGGGGTTATATCATCACCGATCCCCAGACCGGCAAGACCACCAAAAAGGGTGTCTGGGCCGGCGGCGACATCGTCACCGGGGCCGCTACGGTCATCCTGGCCATGGGGGCCGGCAGGCAGGCCGCCGACTCCATCCACAACTACCTGACGCTCGGCTGGTAATACCGCCCGTACAGAAAGTGTAAAAAAAGAGCCCGGAACGTCCGACAGCAAATGCTGACAGGCGTTTCGGGCTTTCATTTTTGTAAAAATCCTCTTCCCTTCCCGCCGGCCCGGTCAGCGCAATCCCATGGCGATATCGCGGCCGAAGGCCACCGCCTTTTCCAGTTTTTCGGGAAAATTAAGGACTGCCCCCTTGGAATCGACACCCTTGAGCAGGAAAGAATCGGCAAAGATCATATCCATGCCATCGAAAAAATACCGGAGGGTCAGCAGGTTGCAATCAAAGACCTTGGCCCCCTTGGTGGCGGCAACAGACAGCAGGTAGCCCTTGCGCTGCTCCTCCTGGCGAAAACGGATGTTCAGCAGGTGCTTG
>JANMSX010000066.1:0-9125 GCA_031389785.1 Desulfobulbaceae bacterium
ACTGCCTCTTCCAGTTCGTGGGGATAGACGTTGCGTCCGCCGCGGATGACGATATCCTTCACCCGGCTGGTGATATACACTTCTCCTTCGGCAATGTAGGCCAGGTCCCCGGAGTCGAGCCAACTGCCGTGAAATAAGCCCTTGGTCTGCACGGGGTTTCGATAGTAGCCGCTGGTGGACGATGGGCCCTTGAACTGCAGCCGTCCCTCCTGCCGGTCGGGCAACTCGCGCTCCTGCTCATCGACGATCCGTACCTGATGGCCGGGAAGCGGTCGGCCGCAACTGACGAATTCAATCACCTTGCCTTGCGGGTGGATGTCAGGTGCGGCCGTGCCGGATGCCAGAAAAACGTCGCGGGTGATCTGCTCGATGCGCGCCCCCCGGCCGGGAGGCGGGAAGGCCAGACCCACCGAGGATTCGGCCAGACCGTATACCGGGGCCGTGGCGGAGGATTGATAGCCGCAGCGGCCGAAACGTTCCTCGAAACGGCGCAGGGTCGACGGGATCACCGGTTCCGCACCGTTGAAGGCCATGCGCCAGGAACTGAGATCCAGTCCTTCCAGCAGCTCGTCGTCGAGCCGGGAACAGCAGAGTTCGTAACCGAAATTCGGGGAGGCGGAGAGGGTGCCGCGATAGCGGTCGATAGCCCTCAGCCAGCGCTCCGGGCGGGCGATGAATGACAGGGGTGGCATCACTACCAGGCGGCAGCCGTGATAGAGGCTCCCCAACCAGGCGCCGATCAGGCCCATATCGTGGTAAAGGGGCAGCCAACTTACGAACACATCAGCCGAGGTCACTCCGCAGACCTGGCCCATCGCCCTGATATTGGCCAGCAGGTTGGCGTGGCTGAGGATGACTCCCTTCGGGTCGCCGGTGCTGCCGGAGGTGTATTGGAGAAAGGCAGTTGCCTGTCCCGATTGCGGCAGGGCAAAACACGTTTTCCCGTGCCGGTACAGCTCCTCCACTGTCAGGACCTGCTCCAGGACGGGGACTTGGGTCTTCAGCAGCAGAGCGACCGTCTGCACCTCGGGGACGGTGATCAGGATCTTCGCGCCGGCATTTGCCAGGATTTTGCGATGCCGGCGCAGATGCTCTTCGATCTGGCTGGGGCGGGCCGGGGGATAGAGGGGGACCGGCACCAACCCTGCGTACAGTACCCCGAAAAAGCAGAAGAAATAATCGACATCGGTCGGCAGCATGATGGCGACGGTATCGCCCGGTTCCAGCGACAGGGACTGCAGCAGGGCGGCCACCTCCCTGGCCTTCTCCCGCAGCTCCCCGTAGCTGACCAGCCGTTCCTCCTCGCCCTGCAGCAGGAGGATGTGGCCGGCATTGGGGTGAACCCGGACATGCTGTTCGAGCACCTCGACGAGGGTCGCGGCCGAATGGACCGCAGCCGCGGCCTGCTCGGGCGAACCGAAGTCAACCGGGCGCCGCTGCACCCCGGCTATTTCTTCCGGCGCTGCCGAGACCAGATGCCGCAGGACATCGCGAGGGGTCTCGGCCGTCGTCAGCACCTTTTCCGGCAGGCGTACGGCAAAGGCCTTCTCCAGGCGGGCCAGCAGTTCCATGCGGGCAAGACTGTCCAGGCCGAGGTCGCGATCGAGTCGGCTGTCGAGGGTGATTTCCAGACGGGATGCGGCCTCAGGATGCAGCTCTGCCAGCAGTTGCGCGAGTATCTGCAGAAGGGCTTCTGGCGGCGGGGCCGTTTGCATGGTGTACCTGTGGGAAGGGAGATTCCGGTTTGTAAGGGCTCTGCATGAAAGGATAAGAGCAGCATCTGCCTGTTTCAAGTGTATAACAGGCAGATGCAGATACAAAGGAAAAACCGTGCGATGGGCGAAAGGAACTGATCGGGCCGCGGATACCTCAGGCCTGCTCTTCCCGCACCCGGCTGAGCAACCAGGCGCCGATGATGAAGAGGATCAGGATGCTCAGCACCCCCCAGCGCGTGTCGCCGGTCAACCGGCCGACCACGCCCACCAGGAAAGGCCCGGTGATCGCGGCAAATTTGCCGAATACATTGTAGAAGCCGAAAAATTCCGAACTGTTTTCGGCGGGGATGAGTTTGGCGAAATAGCTCCGGCTCAGGGCCTGGATGCCGCCCATCGACGAGGCCACCAGAAAGGCGACGCCCCAGAATGCCAGGGTCCTCATTCGCATATCCTCGATCGAAGGAAGGAGAAAGGCGATGAAGGTTACGAAACCGTAGACCGAAATGCCTGCCAGCAGCATTTTTTTGGCCGAGAAGCGGGCGGCCAGCCGGCCGTAGAGCAGGGCGAAGGGAAAGGCGACGATCTGGATGAACAGCAGCACCGCGATCAGCAGGCTGACGCCGAAGCCGAGATCGCGTCCGTAGGCCATGGCCATGCTGATGATGGTGTCGACCCCGTCGATATAAAAGAAATAGGCGAGCAGGAACAGGAAGGCTTGGCGATGCCGGCGAATCTCACGAAAGGTGCCGAAAAGCCGGGCAAAGCTGTCGCGGACCGGTGTCACGGATGCCGGCAGGCAATGGACCTGGCGGATATTCCTGATGAGCGGAAGCGAAAAGGCGAGCCACCACAAGGCCACGACGACGAAGCCGATCTTGGTTCGGGTGACCGGCAGACCGTCCGCCATGCCGGCCGAGAGGATGAGCGCGATTATCACCAGAAAGGGTGCGACGCTGCCGATATAGCCGTAGGCATAACCGCGCGAGGACACGGTATCCATCCGGGCATGGCTGGTGACATCGGTGATGAAGGCGTCGTAAAAAATATTCGCCCCCGCCCAGCCGACCCGGGCCATGACGAACAGGGCGAGACAGAGCAGCCACTGGCCCTTCTGGATGAGCGGCAGTGCCAGAGTGAAACAGAGGCCCAAACACAGGAAAACGAGGAAAAACGTTTTCTTGCGGCCACGGTAATCGGCCATCGCCCCGAGGATGGGGGCCAGCAGGGCGAGGATCAGGGAGGCCGTCGAGTTGGCGAATCCCCAGTTTGCCGTGGACACCACCGCCGGCAGATCGCCGGCGGCAAAGTCCTTGAAGAATATCGGCATGATGGCTGTCACCATCACCAGCACGAAGGCCGAATTGCCCACGTCGTAGAGCGCCCAGCTCCTCTCCTCATCGGTCAACTTGATGCGCATCCCCGGGTGATCTCCCTGTTCATGTATGCCGAACACATCCTCTGTCCCGGCGAGGCAGTCGAGGCTATCGGCAAAGTTTTTCAAAAAAATGGCGGTCGGCAACAGAATCAGCCGTATTGCCTATCGTGCTGGCCGCCCTTCGATATAGGGATGGCGTCTCCCTTTAGTACTCAAATTAAGGCGACAAAAGAAGGGAATAGCCAATAACGGTCTCTTAACAGAAAAATTACCGAGGTTCAAAGTCTTGATACATTTTTGACGGGAATGCCGGAAGTTTTGACCCAATCTTGATACTGAAGACATTACATTAGCGAGAAAGAAAAAGATGTTGGCACATATGGAAGAAGGTTTCTTGATGTATACTGGGGGGAGGTCGAAATGAACATGGTATCGGGAGCATGGCAATGAACATCTTTGATTGGCAGCAGATAGTTCTGTTTTTTGTGACGCTGGTCTTCCTCGTAAAGCCGTTTGGCACCTTCATGGCCAAGGTCTATCAGGGCGAACGGACTTTATTATCTCCCCTGTTGCGACCGTGCGAAAATTTACTTTACCGGCTGTGCGGGATAGACAGCACCGACGAGATGGACTGGTGGCGTTACGCCCTGGCCATGCTGCTGTTCAACCTGGTCTGTTTCCTGGCGCTCTTTATCCTGCTGCTCAGCCAGCAGCTGCTGCCCCTCAATCCGCAAGAGCTCCCGGCCTTCTCCTGGCAGCTGGCGCTCAACACCGCCGTCAGTTTCACCACCAACACCAACTGGCAGAACTACGGCGGCGAATCGACCGCCAGCTACTTCACCCAGATGGTCGGATTTACCTTGCACAATTTCGTCTCCGCCGCCACCGGCATGGCAGTCGCGATTGCCCTGATCCGCGGCTTCGTCCGGCGCCGGACGCAGGCCTTGGGCAACTTCTGGGTCGATCTGGTGCGGACGGTGCTCTATATCCTCCTGCCGATTGCTCTTATCGCCGCCCTGATCCTCGTCTCTCAAGGGGTGATCCAGAATTTCAGCCCCGCTCGGAGTGCGACCCTGCTTGAAGCCGGCAGGGAAGTGCACATCCCGATGGGGCCGGTCGCCTCGCAGGAGGCCATCAAAGAACTGGGGACTAACGGCGGCGGCTTTTTCAATGCCAACTCCGCCCATCCCTTCGAGAACCCCACACCTCTGACGAATTTTCTGGAGATCCTCCTCATCCTGCTCATCCCGGCCGGTCTCACCTACACCTTCGGGCTGATGGCGGGCAACACCCGCCAGGGCTGGGGCCTGTTCTCGGTCATGCTTTTCCTGCTCATCGTCTCCTTTGCCGCCCTGCACTGGGCGGAGTCGGGCGGCAATCCACAGGTAACGGCCATGGGGGTTCCGGGCGGCAATCTGGAGGGCAAGGAGGTTCGTTTCGGTCTGGCCGGCAGTAGCCTCTTTACGGTGGTCACGACCGGCACCTCCTGCGGTGCGGTCAATACCATGCACGATTCGCTCACTCCGCTGGGAGGACTGGTGCCGCTCAGCCTGATCCTGACCGGCGAGGTGGTCTTCGGCGGGGTCGGCTCCGGGCTCTATACCATGCTCGCCTTTGCCGTCATCGCGGTCTTCATCTCCGGTTTGATGATCGGCCGCACCCCGGAATATCTGGGCAAAAAGATCGAGGTGCGGGAGATCTGGATGGCGATGCTGACCATTCTGACCGCCGGGGTCACGGTGCTGCTCCTCTCAGGAGTGGCGATGGTTGTCCCCGCGGCCGTAGCATCGATGGCCAATCCCGGCGCCCACGGTCTCTCCGAGGTGCTCTACGCCTTCGCCTCGATGGCCAACAACAACGGCAGCGCCTTTGCCGGCTTAAACGGCAATATCAACTTCTATAACCTCCTCGGGTCCTTGGCCATGCTGGCCGGCCGCTATGTCCCGGCGGTGGCCGTGCTCGCCATGGCGGGGTCGCTGGCCGAGAAGAAATACATTCCGCCCAGTCTCGGCACCCTGCCGACCGACCGCACCCCCTTTGTCATCTGGCTTTTGCTGGTCATTCTCATCGTCGGCGCTCTGACCTTTTTCCCGGCTCTGGCCCTGGGGCCGATTGTCGAATATCTGACCATGACGGGAGGCAACTGAGCCATGTCGAAACATCCGCAACCGATTCCCTCGATCCTCGACGGCGCCTTACTCCGAGGCGCCCTGGTAGACTCGCTGAAGAAACTCGATCCCCGTTCCCTGTGGCGCAATCCGGTGATGTTCTCGGTCGAAATCGCCAGCACCATAACGCTTGCCACCTTCGTGATGTCGCTTACCGGCAATACTTCCGAACCGGTCTGGTTCACCGGCTCGGTGTCACTCTTTCTCTGGTTGACGGTGCTCTTTGCCACCTTCGCCGAGGCCCTGGCCGAGGGCCGCGGCAAGGCCCGCGCCGCCTCGCTGCGCCGGTCGCGCACCAACATCATGGCTAAACTTCTTGCCAAACCGGAATTCGGCAGCACCTTCATCCTGGTCGAGGCCGGGCGGCTGAAGAAAGGCGACTGCATCCTGGTTGAGGCGGGCGATCTGGTCGCCGGCGACGGCGACGTCATCGCCGGAGCCGCCCAGGTCAATGAATCGGCCGTCACCGGCGAATCGGCGCCGGTGATCCGCGAATCGGGCGGAGATCGCAGCGCTGTCACCGGCGGCACCACGGTCATCGCCAACGCTATCATCGTCCGGATCACCACTGATCCCGGCGAGACCTTCCTCGACCGGATGATTGCCCTGATCGAGGGGGCGAAAAGGCGCAAGACCCCCAACGAGGTCGCCCTGGAGGTGCTGCTGATCTCGCTCACCCTGGTCTTCCTGCTGGTCTGCGCCAACCTCAGCCCGCTGTCGGTCTACAGCGTCAAGGCGACGGGAATTGGCGAGCCGGTCTCGCTGACCGTCCTGGTGGCCCTCTTCGTCTGCCTGGCCCCGACCACGATCGCCGCTCTGCTGCCCGCCATCGGCATCGCCGGCATGAACCGGCTCTTCCAGAAAAACGTCATCGCCCTGTCCGGCCGGGCCATCGAGGCGGCCGGCGACGTCAACGTTATGCTGCTCGACAAGACCGGCACGATCACCCTGGGCAACCGGGAGGCGGTGGCCTTTGTCCCGGTTAACGGCCACAGCGAACAGGAACTGGCCGAGGTCGCCCTGATCGCATCGATGACCGACGAAACACCGGAGGGCCGCTCCATCGTCATGCTGGCGGAGAAAGAATACGGTCTCTCGCGCAACCTGCACCCGGCGGACGCCGAGGTCGTCGCCTTCAGCGCCGATACCCGCCTCTCCGGGGTGAACATGGGCGGAAAACAGTACCGCAAAGGGGCTGCCGATTCGCTTATCGCCTTTGTCCACGGGCTGGGCGGCAGCACGCCCCGGGATCTGACCGATCTTGTCAACCGCATCGCCCACGCCGGTTCGACCCCGCTGGTGGTCAGCCGCGACGCCGAAATCTTCGGTATCGTCAACCTGAAGGACATCCTGAAGTCAGGCATTCAGGAACGCTTTATCCAGCTCCGCAAGATCGGTATCAAGACGGTGATGATCACCGGCGACAATCCGCTGACGGCGGCGGCTATCGCCGCGGAGGCCCAGGTGGACGACTTCCTCGCTCAGGCCCGGCCCGAGGACAAGCTGCGAATGATCCGCGACTACCAGGAGCAGGGCTTCATGGTGGCGATGACCGGCGACGGCACCAACGATGCCCCAGCCCTGGCCCAGGCCGATGTGGCGGTGGCGATGAATACCGGCACCCAGCCGGCGCGGGAGGCGGCCAATATCATCGACCTCGACAGCAACCCCACCAAGCTGCTCGATATCGTCGAGATCGGCAAGCAGATCCTGATGACCCGCGGCAATCTCACCACCTTCAGTATTGCCAACGATGTGGCCAAGTACTTCGCCATCATCCCGGCGGCGCTCATCTCGGTCTATCCCCAGCTGGAGCGGCTGAACATCATGCACCTTGCCAGCCCCTACAGTGCGATTATCTCAGCGGTGATATTCAATGCCATTATCATCCCCTTCCTCATTCCCCTGGCCCTCAAGGGTACGAAATACCGGCCGATGCCGGCGGAAAGGCTGCTCATTTCCAACCTGCTGATCTACGGGGTCGGCGGGATGATTGCTCCTTTTATCGGTATCAAGGCCATCGATATGGTAGTTGGTTTCTTTATCTGACACCCCACAAGGGGGTATAAGTGCCTTCACGAAATTCTTTCTTAAAAAACAAGAAATGAATTTCTAAGGCACTAAAACACAGAGAGGACATTGGTATGAAAGATCTGAAATCGGCCCTGCTCCTGTTCGTTTTTCTGACCATTCTGCTGGGCGGCATTTATCCGGCCGTGGTGACCGTCGCCGCAAACCTTCTCTTCCCAAACCAGGCCGGGGGGAGTCTGGTGACGGACGGCAATGGCAGGGTGGTCGGCTCGCTGCTCATCGGCCAACCATTTACCGGGGACAAGTTCTTCTGGCCCCGGCCCTCAGCCACCGGCGATTTCCCCTACAATCCGCTCCTGTCGGGCGGTTCCAATCTCGGCCCGACCAATCCCGAGTTGATCCGGCGGGTGGAGGAGCGCGTCGCCCTACTTCGTCGGACCGGCATCACCGGCGAGATTCCGGCCGACCTGGTCTTTGCCTCGGCCAGCGGCCTCGATCCGCATATCTCACCAGAGGCCGCGCAGGTGCAAATTGCCAGGGTCGCCGATGCCAGGAAAATGCGGGTGGAAGAGCTGGAGAAAATTGTCGCATCCCATACCGAGATGCGTCAGGCCGCCGTGCTGGGCGCACCGCGGGTTAACGTCCTGGCCCTTAACCTGGCTCTGGATAAGGTATCGCCATGAGTGGGTCGCAGGAAATACTGCGCCCCTCGCCGGAGGCGATGCTGAAAGCCGCCAAGACCGAGGAGAGGGAAGAGGCGCGGGGCAAACTGAAGATCTTTCTGGGCTATGCCGCCGGCGTCGGCAAGACTTATGCCATGCTCAAGGCGGCCGGCCAGCAGAAACAGGAGGGGCGGGACGTGGTTGCCGCCTATGTCGAGTCGCACGGCCGGCCGGAAACCGATGTCCTCCTCGAGGGACTGGAGACCATCGCCAAGGCCCAGCTCGAATACCAGGGGGTGCGGCTGCCGGAGCTGGATATCGATGCGGCGCTCAAGAGAAAGGCGGAGATCGTCCTGGTCGACGAGCTGGCCCATACCAACGTCCCCGGCTCCCGCCACGGAAAACGCTGGCAGGACATCGAGGAGCTGCTGGCTGCCGGCATCGATGTCTACACCACCGTCAATGTCCAGCACTTCGAGAGCGTCAAGGATATCGTAGCCCAGATCACCGGGGTGACGGTCCAGGAGACCGTGCCGGACTCAGTGCTCGATCTGGCCGCCGAAATCACCCTGGTCGATATCCCGCCGGAGGAGCTGCAGCAGCGATTGCGCCAAGGGAAAGTCTATATCCCCGAGCAGGCCGTCTTGGCCATGCAGAAATTTTTCAAGCCCGGCAACCTCATCGCTCTGCGCGAACTGGCCCTGCGGCGGGCGGCGGCCAGGGTCGACGAAGAGATGCGGGCCTATATGGAGACCCGCGCCATCCCCGGTCCCTGGCCGGTGACCGAACGGCTTTTGGTCTGCGCCAGCGGCAGCCCTTTCAGCGAAAAGCTGATCCGCACCACTCGTCGATTGGCGGAGGAACTGAAGGCCGAGTGGTTCACGGTGTACATCGAGACCCCGAGTCTGGCCAGGCAGCAGCAGGAAAACCGGGAACGGGTCTGGCGTGACCTGCGTCTCGCCGCGAGTCTCGGCGCCGAGGTGGTGACTATCACCGCCTCGGCGGTAGCCGAGTCGGTGATCGATTACGCCGTGCGCCACAACGTCACCCGGATCGTCGTCGGCAAACCGGCCAAATCCCGGTGGCGCGAATTGTTCCGCCCGCCCATCGTCGATCAAATTATCCGGCTCTCCGGGGCAATCCACGTCCATGTCGTCAGTATCAGCGAAGTTCC
>JANMSX010000083.1:0-16242 GCA_031389785.1 Desulfobulbaceae bacterium
CCCTGGCCAATCTCTACCTGGCCATGGAAAATGATCTGGATATCATCCCGGTGATCAACAAGATCGACCTCCCTTCTGCCGAACCGGAAAAAGTCGCTTTGCAGATCGAGGAAGACTTGGGTCTTGACAGCAGCCTGATCCAATACTGTTCGGCGAAAACCGGCAAGGGCGTCGAGGAGATCCTCGAGGCTATCGTCAAGCATCTGCCGCCGCCCAAGGGCGATCCGGACAAGGAACTCCAGGCCCTGATCTTTGACGCCCATTACGATGCCTTCCGCGGCACCATCATCTCGGTGCGCATGATCAACGGCACGATCAAGGTCGGCGATGTCATCAGGTTCATGTCGAACGGCACCGAATACCGGGTTGAGGAGGTCGGTCTCTTCAAGTTCCGCCGGGAGGCGGAGAAACAGCTTTCCGCCGGCCAGATCGGCTATATCCTCGCCGGCGTCAAGACCGTCCGGGACACCAGACCGGGCGACACCATCACCCTCAGGGACAATCCCTGTTCCCAGGCCCTTCCCGGCTTCAAGGAGGTGCAGCAGGTGGTGTTCTCCTCGCTCTACCCGATCAGCACCGACGATTACGAGGACCTGGCCACCGCCCTTGAAAAACTGCAGCTCAACGACGCCGCCCTCAGCTACCAGAAGGACTCCTCGGCCGCTCTCGGCTTCGGATTCCGCTGCGGATTCCTCGGCCTGCTCCACCTCGAGGTGGTCCAGGAACGGCTGGAGAGGGAGTTCGATGTCTCGCTGATCCTGACCGTCCCGTCGGTAAAATATACCTTCTACCTCGCCGACGGCAGCACCAAGGATGTCGACAACCCGGCCCATTTCCCCGACCCGGCCCAGATACTGCGGGTGGAAGAACCCTACATCAAGGCGACCATCCTCATCCCGGAAAGATACATGGGGTCCGTCATGACCCTGTGCATGGAGCGACGCGGCGAAAACACCAGCTATCATTACCCGATGCCCGGCAGGATCGAATTCCACTGCGAACTGCCACTGGCCGAGGTCATCTACGATTTTTACGACAGGCTCAAATCGATCACCCAGGGCTACGGCTCCTTTGACTACGAGATACTCGATTACCGCAAGAGCGACCTGGTCAAGCTCGATATCCTCGTCAATGGCGAGGTGGTCGATGCCCTGTCGCAACTGGTGCACCACAACAACGCCCGGGCCAGAGGCCTGCATGCCTGCGAACGGCTGCAGGAGGAGATTCCCCGCCAGATGTTCAAGATCGCCATCCAAGCGGCGATCGGCGGCACGATTATCGCCCGGACCAATATCTCGGCCCTGCGCAAGGATGTGACGGCGAAGTGTTACGGCGGCGACATCAGCCGAAAGAGAAAGCTGCTGGAAAAACAGAAAGAAGGCAAAAAACGGATGAAAACGGTCGGCAACGTCGATATCCCGCAGAACGCCTTCCTGGCCGTGCTGCGCTCCGAACAGAAATAATCGCTCCGCGCCGCACCGGCAGCTGACCTACGGACCGATCACCGGCAGGAGGATGCGCTCGATGAAGACCAGGGAAATCAGGACGCTGACCGATATCCCCAATATCGGTCCGGCGATGGCGAAAGACCTCAGGCTACTCGGCATCGATCAGCCGGGGCAACTGCCTGGCCGCGATCCGCTGCAGATGCACGATGAGCTCTGCCGAGTTACCGGCAAAAGGCAGGATCCCTGCGTCATTGATGTGTTTATCGCCGCCGTCAGGTTCATGGAAGGTGCCCCCGCCAGGCCCTGGTGGCATTATACCGCCGAACGCAAGGCCCTGATGGCGGCAAGGCGATCATGAAGATAAAGTAACCCGTCTCCCGGCCAGTCCGCAGTTCTCTAGTCTGAAGTGTTGAACTGGCTCTCCGCCGCCTGCATTGTTATCCCCTCCCCCTCCCAACACGATTCGCCCTGCTCTGCAGCACCAGACCGACGATGATGAAGACCAGGCCGATAAAGGTCGCCGGCAGAATCGTCTCTCCAACCAGAAAGTGGATGAAAAAGAGCGAGAGAAACGGCGAAATGAAGATAAGGTTGGCGATCTTCGCCGTATCGCTTGAAAGCTTCATGGCCTTGAGCCAGAAAACATAGGCGATGCCCATTTCAAAAACGCCGAGATAGGCGGCACCGAGAAGCCCCTTTACCGCCACCACCCTCAGCCCCTGGGTCAGCAGCATGTAAGCCCCGATAAAGGGCAGGGCGCAGCAGAAATTGAGAAACAGGCCGATCACCGGGTCACGATGATCCCTGGTATTGAAAATCCAGTACAGGGCCCAGAGAACCGTCGAGAAAAGGGCGAGCCCCACCCCCAGGGGACTGTCGAAATCCAGGGAAAAGATATCGCCATGGGTTGAAATGATCAATACCCCGAGATAACTCACACAGACCGCCAGGACCTGCAGGCGGCCGATGGACTGTCCGAGCAGCGGGATCGACAGCAGGGTCAGGGTAATCGCCCAGGTATAGTTGAGAGGCTGGGCCTGCTGGGCCGGCAGCAGATCGTATGCCTTAAACAGCACCAGATAATAGAAAAATGGGTTGAGCAGACCGAGCTTCAAGGAGATCAGCCAGTCCTGCCGGCCGAGTTGCCGCAGCATCCCGCCCTTTCCCTGGAGCAGGATGACGCTGAACAGCACCCAGCAGGAGACGATGGTGGCGTAGAACAGCAACTCTACCGGCTGCAGATAGCGGAGCGACAGTTTGCAGGCGCTGGCCACCGTCGACCAGAGACAGACGGTGCTGAGGGCATAGAGATAGGCCCGGCGTTGATCGGTCATTTCGGCCTGCCTGCAGAGCGGCCCCATCCTGCCGGCAGGATCAGCAGCAGGAGGGCCGAGAGGATAAGGACAAGGCCGCAGCCGGCCGTCACATTCAATCTCTCTCCGACCACCAGCACGCCAAGCACTGCCGCCGTCATCGGTTCCGCCAGGGAAAGGGTCACGGCAGTCGAGGCCGGGACTGTGGCCAGGCCGCTGGCAAAGAGCCAGTAGGAAAGTGCCGTGGCAATCAGGCCGAGATGCAGCATCATCAGCCAGCCGTTGACCTGCCCCAGCCATTGGAGATCGGCCTTGAACAACACCGGTAAGAGGAACAGCGCCCCCAGGCAGAAGACCACCGCCGTCACATCCTCGGCCGAACGTCCGAGCAGCAGCATTTTGATGCCAAGGGCATAGGAGGCATAGGAAAAACCGGCCGTCAGGGCTAGCAGGATGCCCAGGCTGTCGACCCGGACGTCCCCGGACTGCAGGAGCAGCAACAGGCAGCCGGAAACGGCGACGAAGGTGGACAGATACCAGCGTCTACCCGGCTTTTTTCGGCGGAAGAGATACTCGAGGATGCCGGCAAAAACCGGGGAAGACCCTATCGCCACGATGGTTCCCACCGCCACCCCGGTTTTTGCCACCGCCCCGAAAAAACTGATCTGATAGAGGGCGATGAATGCACCGGCGGCCAGGGTCTGGACTACCGGCCAGGAATGTCTGCGCAGTCCGCCGCGCAGATAGGCGGAGACGGCCAGGGCAGAGCCCCCCAGGAGCAGGCGCAGGGCCCCGATCGCCGCCGGCGAGCTGCCCTCCGGCGCCAGCGCCTGCGATGTCCCGGTGGTCCCCCAGAGAACGGCTGCGGCGAGAATAAGCCAGACGCCCCTTTCCGAGAAGAGGCCGGGTCTGTGATGATCATCTTTCATATACGCAGGAAACCGATAGCTGCCGGAGATTCTCCAATGCCTTGAATGACACGTCGACCTGTCTCCGGGTTGATGACAAAAACGAAAGAATTCAGGATAGTTCCAGAACAGACATAGCACAGCACCGAGCAGTATTCAAGAAAGTTCTGGCAAGCTCAGCTATAAGGTATCATGAAAAAACCCCTACCCTGAACCGCCGCATGCCTGGACGGGTTACCCTTATTGCTGAAACTCCGCATCGGCCGGTCCGCGGCCAGTGACATTCGGAAATACTGGCGGATTTCCTGCCGTCGTGATGGCGAAAAAGGACAGCGGCAGCTTTGCACTGGCCGACGGTCCTCAAAAACACCCTGATCCTCATTCTCCTTGCCGCCACCGGCCTCTCTACCTTCCTCGGGCACAACATAGAGGCCGCTGCCATTATCATCATCGTGCTGTTCGCCGTGGCCCTGGGTTTTATCCAGGAATACCGAGCCGAACGGGCCATTGAGGGATTACGTTATATGGCGGCGCCGATGGTCGAGGCCGGGCCATTGTCGTCGCCACCGGCATGCAGACAGAGTCCGGCAGGATTGCCCAACTGCTCCAGACCGTCGACTGCAGCCGCACCCCTTTGCAGGAAAACCTCGACAGACTGGGCAAACGGCTGGGCCAGGCTGCCCTGGCAATCGTCGCGATGATCGTCACCATCGGTCTCTATCGAGGCCAGGCGTTTATCGACATGCTGGTGTTCGGCATCGCCCTGGCTGTGGCGGTGGTGCCGGAGGCCCTGCCAGCCGTGGTTACCATTTCCCTGGCCATCGGCGTACAGCGGGTGGTTCGCGCACTGCAGGAGAAAGGCCATGTGGCGGCGATGACCGGTGACGGCGTCAACGATGCGCCGGCCCTGAAAAAGGCCGATATCGGTGTGGCGATGGGCATCACCGGCACCGATGTGGCCAAAGATGCGGCGGCGATGACACTTCTCGACGACAACTTCGCCTCAATCGTCGCCGCCATCGAAGAGGGGCGGGGCATCTTCGGCAATATCAAAAAATACCTGGCCTTCGTGCTTTCCTGCAATATCGGCGAGATCGGCCTGATGGCCGGTACTGCCCTGGCCGGTCTGCCCCTGCCGTTGACGGCCGTGCAGATCCTCTATGTCAACCTGGCCACCGATGGCCTCATCGCCCTGGCGCTGGCCGTCGACCCGCACGAGCCGGAACTTATGCGCCGCCGGCCGCGCACCCCCAGAAGCGGCGTACTCGGTCGCCCCCTCATCGTCCTGATGGTGATCGGCGGGCTCTGGTCAACGGCCGTCAACATCCTCCTCTTCGCCTGACTGCTCAAATCCGGCCGCCCCACTGCCGAGGCAATGACCATGACCTTTGCCTCCTTGGTGATCATCCAGTTCGTCAAGGTGTACAATTTCCGATCCGACCGGCTGTCGGTATTGATCCGGCCCTTTGCCAACCATTGGCTCAACCTTGCCATCGTCCGGGAAGTCATTCTGCTGCTCGTGGTGATCTACTGGCCGGTACTGCAGGCGCCTTTCGCGACCTTCAGTCTATCGATCCGGGATTGGGTCATCGTCGTCCTGGTATCGATGACGATCTCACCGGTACTCGAACTGGCGAAATGGCTGAAACGGCACGACCGGTTCGGAGAGAACGGTTGAGCGTACCATATTCTGATAGCACGCAGCTGCTGCATACCCCGGCGATCAAAAACGGCAAGGTACTGTACGTTTGCGAACCAACATTCTTAGGCGGCGGTCGTATGACAATGCCGCGAGAATGGCTAATTTTGGCCCACCGGCAGCTCTTCGCCAATGGGGAAGTAGCAACACCCAGACTGATATTCGCAATTGCCCCGGTGTGGTAAGTGTCGATCTGATACAAGGACAGGGCTGTCTGTATATTCAAAGCGATACGGGTAAATTGCCTCTTTTCTCTCACCACCGCGAACTCTCCCTTCAGCGAAAATAAACGGATCAGTTGCCAGCCAGCGCTTGTCTGATCGCCTGACTCAAATTCGGCATGGTTACCGGTTTTTCCAGAAAATGGCTGCCCCCAAGGGCCCTGGCCTTTCTGACTTCATCGTTCCTGGAGTAACCACTGATTATAATCGCTTTCTGGCCGGGCCTGACCTGGAGAATTTTCTCATAGGTCTCACGGCCATTGAGTCCGTCGCCGAGGATCATATCGAGCAGGACCAGGTCCACCGCCTGGGATTGTAAAAAAGCGATGCCCTCCTCGCCGCTGGTGGCAGAATAGATTCTATATCCCAGACTGGTAAGCATTTTTCCCATAATTTCATTTTGTTCCGACTTGTCGTCAATCAGCAGGAGCATTTCCCCTTTCCCCTGCATCGGGCGATTGACATGCTCAATCCGTGTCGAATCTGTCTGTTCGGGCGTGGCAGGCAGATAAATTTCGAACATCGATCCTGGATTGTTGTCTTTGACCTCGATCCAGCCATTGTGTTCCTGGACAGTGTTCCAGACGATCGCCAGGCCAAGATCGGTACCGCTTTTGCCCATTTTCTTGGTAGTATAGAATAGGTATTACGCAGATTTTGCTGAAGATTGGTCTGGATGATGACATTCGGGTAGTTCGCCGGCCGCTCGCAGTGTTCTATGGAATTGAGGTGGCTTAAAATTATACTGTTGATATTTTCAACAGTTGACAATGACGAGCCACCCCTGGCAAGGACGACCAGGTCGGCGACAAACGCTGCCGCCCTCTTGCCGGCTTCCTGGATTTTCTGTATCTCCGCATACAATCTGCCCGACTTGTCAATCTGGGACAGGAGCTGATGCCGGTAAGCATGATGGCGGCGGTATTCTTGTGGGATGTTTTGATGAAATCGAGGACATCGCAGCCAGACATATCCGGCAGGGTTACATCGAGCAGGGCCAGGTCAAAATGCCTGGTCTGGACGAGCCTGATCGCCTCACTTCCGCTCAAGGCCTCAGTGCACTCGTAATCATAGTGTTTGAGAATGGTGTGCAGGCTTTTGACGAACCGTTCTTCATCATCGACCAGGAGAATACTCGGCATGGAGGTCATTGTCTTTTCCCGTTACTGGAAATCTCTCTCTCCCAGGGGTAGAGAGATGAAAAAGCTTGTTCCCTCATAAGGCCTAGTCGAACATGATATGGATCCGCCAAGATCCTTGACGGTCTTAAGGACGATAGATAGGCCAAGTCCGGAATGGCCGTTTTTCTTGGTCGTAAAAAAAGGTTTATACAGGTTTTGCATGATTGTTTCAGGCAGTCCCGGCCCCGTGTCCCTGACAATGATCTCAATGCAGTCGGGCTGCAGGACCTCGCCGCCAGGGCCGATTCTGCTTGAGGATACCTGGGTCCTGACCTCCACACTGCCGCCGTCCGCCATGGCCTCGGAGGCATTTTTCAGCAGGTTGATCAGAATCTGCTTGAGGGCATCACCGGATGTCATGATCTTCGGGAGCATGGCATCGGGACGGAAGGAGATGATCGTGCCCGCGGCCGTGAGAAGCGGCGATCTGACAAGATGGATGACATCTTCGATGACCGCGTTGACATCGGTCAAGGCGTGGCTGGCAGAGTCGGTTTGGGAGAACAGATCCATCTGCCTGACCATCGAGGAAATACGTTTGATTTCCTCGCCGACGATGGCAAGCTCTTCCTGGATATCATTATCGTTCGAGAGCTTCATGCGCATCGCCGCCAGGTAATTCGTGATGATCCCGAGAGGGTTGTTGATTTCGTGGGCAAATTTTCGGGCCGTCAACGACACTGCCGCCATCCTTTCCGCCTCGAGCTCCTCCGCCTTCCTTGTTTTCATATTTTCCATGAACAGACAGAGACCCACCTGCCCTGCTATCACCTGGATCAGTTTCAAGTCGCTCATGGACAGCGATTTCAGGGAGTCAGGCAGGCCGAGAAGAATGACCCCTGCCGGTTTTTTGGCAGCCAGGATGGGCACAAAGAGCACCGTGGTACTCCTGAAGGCCGTCATCACCTGGGCATTCGCCAGATTGCCCCTGTGGTTGTCGGCAGTCAGGTACGTCATGACGGGATTGCGGAAGGCCTTGACGATCAGGCTCGAACTCCGCTGCACCGGCAGGGTCAAGCCCTCGCTCAACTGCTGCAGCGGGTTTGCCGCTGAGCTGCGTCCCCTGAGCAGCATCTGGTCCTTGTCCGGCAGGAAAAAAAGCACCTCTTCAATATCGAACAGGATGCTCATCGACTGCTCGAAAACCGCCAGAATGGCCTCGCTGCCTCCGGCCTGAACGAGATTTTCCAGAAATCCTGACAACAGGGCGAGACTCTTGATCCTGGCGGCAAGGCTGTCCTCGCCGGCAGTATTCGGTTTTCGCGGAATGCCCGATGGCGATATTCCTTCCATCAAAGCCATTGCCGCAGAATCTCCCTGGTCCACCTGCTGCCGTTTTCTTCCGTCGTTTACGCCAAAGCCGGTGGGCCTGACCTTGATATTGAGATCTTCTGCGATCTGCAGTACTTCCTCGGTTGCCCCGGCAGCAATATTTCCGAGATCGACGCTGTCCAGACCGAGCAGAAGCTCACCGGCCGTAGCATTCGACTCGTGGTCCGGGCCGTTCTCCCGCAGCAGGTTTGCGACATAGACAATCTTGACCAGCGGAAAGGCCTCCCTGATCTGCTCGAGGGGTTCATGGTGATAGCGTATGGCATCCGCCATCAGGGAATTCAGGTTCCAGTTCTGTACCAGCCAGGAACCCGCTTCACAATGGGTCACCCCGATCAACTGCTGTTCAGCCCACATTTCATTCCGGGGGTCTTCGGTTTCGAGAAGAAATGCGTCATGTTCCTTGGGAAATACTGAAACGAGAACCATCCTGCCGATATCATGAAGCAACCCTGACAGATAGGCCTCGTCGATATTGCTGAACCGGATTTTTTTTGCGATACGCCGGGCAAGGGTGGCGCACATCAGGGAGTGCCACCAGAAGGTGTTGATACGGAACTGTTTGACAGCCTTGAAGCGTTTTTGTTCGAAAACCTGGTGAATGGAGGTGGTTAACGCAATGTTTTTGATGCTGTTCACGCCGAGAGAGGCAACCGCCTGCTCGATTCCGGCAAAGATACTGCGATGTCCCGAGCTGGTGGAATTGACAAGCTGGAGAACCCTGAAACTTAATGCAGGGTCCTTACTGACAAGAGAGGCGATTTGAGTCAGCGGTGTGGCGTCATTGTCGCACGCCTCAAGCAGTTTGAGAAGAATTTCCGGAAGTGTCGCCAGGTTTCCGGTTTTCCTGATGCGGGTGTAGACACTTTCCTTGCTGATCATGTACCCTGCCCTTGTTAGGCTGATAAAGAGCTGGGAAATGCTGTGAGCCTAAGAATACGGCAGACCGGCAACATCCCCCCCGAATGGCCCTGACCTCCGACTTCGCGATAAGAGTCTCTACAGATTGCCTGACCTCGGCTCGACTCTGCTGAGTATCAGGATTTTGTTACCATTAATTACCAATTTTACAAACACATTTTATCATTGGCAGCATTTATTCGACAAATTGTCAGGCCGAGCTCGTTTCCGTCCGGAACCGAGATATTTTTTCATGAATCTAGGCGCTTGAAGAATTTAACCGCAGACATATGTGTGATATCTCGGAGTCTCGTACCTCGCTTACCGGAGGATTAAATTTTAAGAACAACGAAGAGTCAGGGAAAAAGAACCGTTTCCGGACGGAAACCAGTTCGCTCTTGTCCGGATATTGCGCGGCGAATATCCTTGTTCCATTTCGACCCTATCCGTCATTTTGGCCCTCTCTGTCATTTTGGCCTTACCTGTCAACTTACCTGTCAATCTGGCCTCCCTGTCATATCGACCACCTCTGTCATTTCGACCGAAGGGAGAAATCTCATACTATTCTGGCAAATCTCATGCCCAGAATTCATATCCTCTATGTGCACGTATTGACGATCAGGAAATGACTGCGGAATAAGAGATAATCCGGTTGTCACCGGCAAATCCTGACTGGAAAATTCTAAGCGATGAGTGACTTGAGATCTCTCCCTGCGGTCGAGATGACAAATGGGAAGACGGCCGAAATGACAGCAGAGAAGATAATTGCGCTGCGTTTTGATGGTCGCGCGGCGTTTTCCAGGAAAAATATCCTGGATGCAGAGTGGGTTTACTTCTGTGAACTCAGGGCAAGGCGCAGGCCAAGGGCGATAAAGAGCCCTGCGACCGCCGTCCTGCCGAGCCTGCCAAGTACCGAGGACTGTCGGCAGCGGCTGGCGATTTTCGAGGAACACACCGCAAAAAGGACATTGACGATAGTGCCGTTAAAGTCAAAGAGACAGCCGAGAAACAAAAAGGACAAAGCCGGATGGGCGGCCTGCGGCGAAACGAACTGAGGCAGAAGGGCCATGAAAAAAAGCGCCACCTTCGGGTTGAGGACGTTGATCAGCACGGCCTGCCTGAATATCCGGCCGCTGGAAAGAGGCCGGGCGGCTTCGGCCTTGACCTCCTCCTTTGCCCTGAGGGAGAGCAGCGTCGTGATGCCAAGGTAGATCAGATACGCGGCCCCGGCATATTTGACGACGGCAAAGGCCAAGGCCGAAGAGGCGAGAATAACCGACAGGCCGAAGGTGGCAAAGAGGATATGGGCCAGACAGCCGACCCCGATGCCGAGAGCGGCGATCACCCCGGCCTTCGTCCCCTGGGCCGCACTCCGGCTGGCGATATAGAGCATATCGGCACCCGGCGTAAGATTGAGAATCAGCCCGGCCACCACAAAAACGCCAAGATCGACCGTCCCCAGCATAGACATCTGCAGCTCCCGCAAAATCCTTATCGGATAATTTCCTTTACCCTGCCGACCGCACCGCTCTCCAACCGGACCTTGATGCCATGGGGATGGGTCGGCGATTTGGTCAGGATATCCTTCACCCTGCCATGGGTCAAGGCCCCTGACCTCTGGTCCTTTTTCAGGACAATAGCGACCTCGAGACTTGGTTTAATCTCAGCGCGAATCGTTCCGTCCATCACCTACCCTCCCCACCGGTCACTCAACCGCCGCAGCGCTTGATTTGCCAGCCACGTTTCTGCAGTTCTTCGATCAGCAGGGTGCGATGATCCCCCTGGATCTCGATAATCCCGTCTTTCACCGTGCCGCCTGTGCCGCAGCGCTTTTTCAACTCCTTGCCCAGTTCCAGCAGCCCGGATTGATCGAGCGGGACCCCGGAGATGACCGTCACCCCCTTCCCATTCCGGCCCTTGGTCTCCCGGCCGACCCTGACGATCCCGTCCCCCGGTGAAACCGGTCTCTGCTGTCTGCAGATACAACCGAGGACAGGCCTGTTGCAGGCAGGGCAGATCCTGCCCCGGTCGGTGGAATAGACTGTCGGGTCTGAATTCTTCTTGTATGTTGCCATAGCTTCGGTGAATATTCGTATCAGTGTAATGTCCGTGTATTTTCATTCCGGCAGGTGGTGCCCATTATATCGACACCAGCCGGCAGGATGGCCGAAACAGGAAAAATTTGCCAACCTTTTTTGTTGCGTGGGAGAAACAACTGCCGTAAAGGGGAACCAAGCCGATTGACTCACGGCAGGCAAAACTTCGGGATCTCGCGTTCGCCAACGCGGGACTGACAGCCTTACCACCCAGGCAGCTAACGACACCTCCTCGCCTCTCCCTGGCCCTCTGCCGCACACCGACACCGAGATGGACATATTCAAAAAGATCTATATCGAAGTGACCAACCGCTGCAACCTCAGCTGCAGTTTCTGTCATCAAAGCAAGCAGCCGAAGGCCTTCATGAAAGCCGCTGATTTTACCGATGTCCTCGAGAAGATCAAGGGCCATACACGTTTCATCTATCTGCATGTCATGGGCGAGGCCATGCTCCATCCCGAGTTTGAGCATCTTCTTGAGATCAGCCATCGCGCCGGCCTCAAGGTTAACCTCAGCACCAACGGCACCCTGCTGAACCGCAGCAGAGGGGCTATCCTCGCCAGTCCGGCCGTCAGGCAGGTCAATGTCTCCCTGCACAGCCACAATCCGTCTGACGGGCCGGTCATGGAAGAATACCTCAGCGAAATACTGTCATTTTCCAGGGAGGCAAGGAAACGATCGATATGGCTCAACCTGCGCCTGTGGGATATCCGGGATATCCGGGATATCCGGGAAGAGGGCAAACACCCCGCCGGCAGCAACGCCGGGCAGATCGGCAGACACCTGCAGGCCGCTTTTTCCCTGCCCGAACAGTTTTTCACGGATTTCGCCCCCGGTGAAAGCCGCACCCTGGCGCCGGGCCTGTTTCTCAGCCGGGAACGGCAATTCACCTGGCCCCATGCGGCAACATCTGACTCGGGTGACCGGGGAACCTGCCGGGGCCTGCGCGACCATATCGCCATCCTGGTGGACGGCACTGTGGTGCCCTGCTGCCTCGATGCCGAGGCCGATATCGCCCTTGGCAACATCCACCGGCAGGGCCTCGAAGAGATCCTCGGCAGCCCGCGCGCCTGCCGGATGCGCGATGGTCTGCGCAACCAGCAGCTGATCGAAGCCCTCTGCCGGCGCTGCGATTACCGCTTGCGCTTCCTGTCGAAACCTTGAGCCGGAAACAACACGCACCAGCGGCCGCTGTCAGGGCTCATAGTTGATTCTCCGGCAGTAACTCGGCAGGTGGATATCGACTATCTGCACGGTTATGCTCGTCTGGAGCTGACCGAGGGTAAGGGGAAAATGGCTTACCAGGGCCTTGAGGCAACTCTCCGAGATGCTTTTTTTCAGATCGTCGCTCCGGCCGGCCAGAATCTGGACGCTGAGCGTGACAAAGGCCTGCTGCGGTTTGCCGTTGTCTATATAATAGTTTCCGGTTCCATTATTTTCCCGTTAGTCTTATATTCGGTTCTCGGATATTGAACTCCTTCTCCCGATCCGTATATTTTTGTGCGGGCATGGCTGAAAAACATGTCCATACCACCGACCCTGCCGCCGGGTGATACATTTTGCCTTTACCGCCGCAGTCGACAAACACTGCCCCAGGATTAATCATGCCTACCTCGAAACCAGCCAAGCAAGCCCTCGTCACCCTCCCCGTCTTCAACGTTCCCGAGCAGCCGAAATGGCCGGAGTTGTCACCCGAGGAGAAGAGCCGGCTGAAGGAAGAGATCAAGTCCATGCTGCGGGAACAGGATGCGGTGCTCGTCGCCCACTACTACACAGACGGCGACCTGCAGGACCTTGCCGAAGAGACCGGGGGATGCGTCGCCGACTCTCTGAAGATGGCCCGATTCGCCAGCGAACATGCGGCCCGGACCCTGGTGGTGGCCGGAGTGCGCTTCATGGGTGAGACCTCGAAGATCCTCAACAACGAAAAAAAGGTCCTGATGCCGGACCTGAATGCCACCTGCTCGCTTGACGAAGGCTGCCCCGCCGACCTTTTTTCCGCCTTCTGCGACGAGCATCCGGATTACACAGTAGTGGTCTATGCCAATACCAGCGCCGAGGTCAAGGCCCGTTCCGACTGGGTGGTGACCTCGGGCATCGCCCTGCCGATTATCCGTCACCTGGCGGAGTCGGGAGAAAAGGTCCTCTGGGCCCCCGACCGCCATCTCGGCAGCTATGTCCAAAAGCAGACCGGGGCGGAAATGATCCTCTGGCCGGGGGCATGTGTGGTGCATGAGGGATTCCGGGCGGATGCCCTTGTCAGGATGCGCAGCCTGCACCCCGATGCGGCGGTCCTGGTGCATCCGGAATCGCCGGAGGCGGTCATCGCCCTGGCCGATGTCGTCGGCTCGACCACCGCCCTGATCAACGCCGTCGTCAATCTGCCGAACCGGGAGTTCATCGTCGCCACGGACTCCGGCATCCTGCACAAAATGCGGCAGTTGGCCCCCGGCAAGACGCTGATGTCGGCGCCGTCGGTCGGCGAAGGGGCAACCTGCGAGAGTTGCGCGCGTTGCCCGTGGATGGGCATGAATTCCCTGCAGAGTCTGGCCGAGGCCCTGAAGACCGGCAAAAACGAGATCCTGGTCTCCGCCGATCTCGCCCGCAGGGCACGGGTGCCGATCAAAAGAATGCTCGATTTTGCTAAGGCAATGCCGCGGTAGACTGCCGCTGCAGAGGCCGGGTGTAAACTTTCCCGACCTTCCCGGCCTGCCGCCGGCATCTCAGGGTATGCTTCAATTTAATCGATCGTGAGAAAGTCCTGGCAATCGTCTACCGGTAATCCGGAAAAAGTTAACGGTTTGCTTGGCGGCATAAAGGCTGATCTCCCGGATTGAAAGACGAAGAACACTATGGCATGCGATATATCCAGCAAGACCTTGGGGCACTTCGCGCGCTTAATCCCGGAAATTCCAGTTGCCTTACCTCTTTTTCTTTTTTCTGCCAAGAACGGTGCGGATCTCCTCTGCCACCTGCTCGGCGGTGCGGCCGGCCACCGCAATTTCTATGTTGGCAGCCTTTCGATAGAGAGGCAGCCGTTCTGCAAAAAGCTTACTCGCCTTGTCGAAGTCCTGCAGCAGGGGTCTTTTACGGATCTTCTTTTCAGCAAGGACATCGGTCCGTATAGCCTCCAGTATTTCCTCAAATTCGGCATGCAGATACACGACTTTCCCTAATTTTTTCAGATTATCCACCTTGTAGAAACCGCCGCCGCTGGAGATCACCGTCGATCTCACCGACTCTTCCAGCCATTTCGCCGTCTTCCGCTCCAATTTGCGAAAATGCTCCTCGCCGAAAGTCTCGAAAACGGCCTTGATCTTCATATTGGTCATGCTTTCGATGAGATCGTCGCAGTCTACGGCGTACATACCGGTCTTGGCGGCCAGGGCCCTGGCCGTCCTGCCCTTTCCTACCCCCATAAAACCGATGAGGACAATATTGTCTTTCATTTTTAAATTCTCCTGATATCGCAAAACTCATCGGTTAACGCCACGAAAAGACACCCGAGGCAATGACCCAAAAGCTCGGTCCAGATACCCGCCGGCGCCTGTGACCATAGTCGTTTTTCCGCGGATTTTCAAAGCGTGGTATACCAGCAGTCCAGCAAGGGATGATGTATTAAGATATGCTCATGCGGCGTATAAATATTTCTTAATCATGAATGTTTTTCCGTTGTCCGAGGGCCGAGAACGCGGTAAATTCCGCCAACGACACACTCGGTAGGCTCATCCAGCACGATACCTGATTGGAGATAATATGTGGAAGTCCAAAGATGTCTATTATATTTCCGGGAATACAGGCATTCTCGCCAAGGATATGGGCAAGGCCCTGCTCTGCCAGTTTCCCGAGATCAGTTTCAACGAGGAACTGATGCCCTTTATCCGCAGTGAAACGCAGGCGAGAAGGGCTCTCGAGAAAATCCAGACGCAATCAGCGGGGAGATATCCCCTGGTGTTTTCCACCCTCCTCAGCACCAGACTGAACCAGATCTTCGATACGCCCGAGGTGGAATTTCTCAACATCTTCGATCACTTTCTCGTCAAACTGGAAGAACTGCTCGAGGCCACGGCCATCCGTGAGTCGGGTACGTCACGGCATCTCGATGACCAGACCATGACCAAACGGGTCAACGCCATCCACTATTCCATCGCCCATGATGACGGTACCGGCACCAAGGATTACGACGAAGCCGATCTGATAATTGTCGGGGTTTCCCGCTCCGGTAAGACCCCTGTCTCGATCTTTATCGCTACCCAGATGGGACTCAAGGCGGCCAACTATCCCTTGGTGCAGGATGATCTCACCTCGATCCGCTTGCCGCCGGAGATTGTCCGTAACAAAAAGCGCGTCGTCGGCCTCTCGACCACTCCGCATATGCTGCAGTCCTTCAGAGAAAAACGCTATCCGGGCAGCACCTACGCCAAACTCTCCACCTGCGAGCAGGAACTGCAGATGTCGGATCAGATTTTTCTCAAATATCAGATTCCGGTTGTCTTTTCCGAAGGCCGCTCCATCGAGGAAACGGCCACCCAGGTGTCCCAGGAACTCGAACTGAAACGCCAACCGGGTTTCTGATCCCCCCTGCTCTGGCGAACAATTCCCTGTCATGACCGAAAATCTCCAGATCCCTGGTCCCTGCCCCTGCGGCAGCGGTCAGGGATTTTCCTTGTGCTGCCGGCCCTTGATCGATCTCCAGGTCGAGGCGGCAACCGCCCTGCAGCTCATGCGATCGCGCTACACCGCCTACGTCATCGGCCGCAGCGATTATCTCCTCGCAACCTGGGCGCCTGTCACCCGACCGCGATCCCTGGATCTCGAGGCTGAGAAGGTCGGGTGGCTCGGTCTTGAAATACACCGCTGCACGTCAGGATTGGCGGCAGACAACGAGGGAAAGGTTGCGTTCACCGCCTCCTTCCTTGCGGCCGGCATGCTCTGCCGCCTGCGCGAGAACAGCAGGTTTACCAGAGTGGCGGGGAAATGGCGGTACGTAGATGGAGACGGTGAGACGGGAAGAAGGAAACTCGAGAGGAATGCCGTCTGTCCCTGCGGTTCAGGGAAGAAATTCAAGCGCTGCTGCGGCCGTACCTGAGGCTGTTTTCCTGATTGGCACCAGTCAGAACCGCCGGATACTGATTATTCCCGA
>JANMSX010000101.1:0-89716 GCA_031389785.1 Desulfobulbaceae bacterium
GCTCATCACCGAGACCCTCCTTGATGGCACTCCATTGAGGGAGTATATTTATCTCGACGGCGAACCGTTAGCCTTGCGGGAATATGAGACCAACCCCGGCACCTATTATTTTATCAACGATCATCTCGGAACCCCGCAGCAGCTGATCACTGCCACCGGCACCGTGGTCTGGCAGGCCGCCTATCTGCCCTACGGTCAGGCCCAGATCAAGGTACAGACTGTGCAGAACAACCTCCGATTTCCGGGCCAGTATTATGATGCTGAGACTGGCTTGCATTACAACTGGAACAGGTACTATGATCCGGAGAAGGGACGGTATATATCCGCTGACCCTATTGGTTTGGATGGGGGGATTAATTTATATGCTTATGTCTCAGGGAATCCAGCTAACGGGATTGATCCGATGGGATTGTTTGATTTTGTACATCATTATTATTTTGGTGGTGGATCAACTGTTAATTTAGCTAATGTCGGTCTCTTGGATGATATCAAACATGTAGCCAATTTTTCGACAAATTACATTTTCCATTTTAAACTCGAAAAAACCGCCCAAGAAAAAGCTAAATCCGCATGTAATTCTTGCGGGAATGGCATAAAAAAGATGACGTTCCCTATAAACGACAAAGATGGTATTGATTCAACCCCTTGGCCTGGGTTGTTTGCGGTAGGAGATAGTACGTTATTTCGAAAAGCCTCTTGTCAATTATATGCAAATTGTGACAGTAAAACTTTTAAATACACATGCTCCAGAAATTTTAAAATCCGAGATTGGTTTAAAGATCCACTTGATATCACAGGATTAGAAACAGGAGGAACTATTTTCCGCATCAATGCTGACTGGAGTGATACTCAAAATGGTAGTGGATCATTTTGATAGGAGGGCAAGTGAATAAAACGATGTATTGTATTTTTTCAATATTTTTCTTAGGTTTATTAGTATGTTGTGGATTTGATCCATTGACAGGATTTGAATCGCCTGATGGGACAAAGATTGCGCTTGTATATATCAAACGTTTTGACAATAAAGTCACTAATGTTTCAATAATTTCAAAATCGCAATCTTTACCCAAAAAAGGGAATGTTGCAATATTTGAAGGAATTGTTCATTTAGATATTGAATGGAAAGATGAATCTGAAATCAAATTAAATATTTCAGACTCAGATAAAGAGAAAATTATTTATTTAAATAAACAATTTGACAATATTGTAATAACTGTTGAATAGTCTAGCAACAATCCGGGCATGGGCAATCGAAGACAGACCTCGCGGTTTAGGGTGTTAGGTCTGCTTTTGGCTTTTGTCAGGGCAACTATAGGCTTTGCCAAATTTTTTTTACGAATGAGTCCGCGATCAACATAACACCCTGACCCGCTATGCCGAATATGACTAGAAAAAGGGGCCACATTTAATTTTTCTTCTGTCTCTTTACCTTCCTTGCAGAATCTGATACAGTAGCCCTCTTGCAGCTTTTTTATAATTTGCGACTTCCCAATGATGCAAAAACGCCCGGGTAATCTGTCTTGAATCTTCTTTCATAGCCATTCATCAGTCCTCCTGTGTTTTTACTCCCCGCATTACTCTCCGCGCATGATTTTGAGGGAGGGTACAAGGAAGTCAAAAAAGGCAAGAAAAGTGCATAATAATCTAAAATTGTTATTTATTATGAAATGATGAAAAGCAAAGGAAATACCTTTCTTAGGCATTTAACGCGAAGGCCAGGGTTACAATTCCTTTCCCCGCTGCCAAGTATGTTTCTGGGACTTACGGCATCATTGCCCTAAGCCCCTTATTTATTGCCGGAGAAGATTTCTTCAGTTGATCAGGGCAGATACAAGTGATTTCTCGCTGCCATGCCCTTTTCGTACCGTTTCCAGATCAGGCAACAGGCACTCAGTTGGCCAGGCCTACTCCCTCCTCAGCAAACGTGCGGCGACGCAAGGCCGGATGGCCGAGCCGCCCATGGCAGTTGATCTGGAAATGACACTGGAAGTATGCTTCCGGTAAACCAACGGAGTTCAAATATGTCGAAAAAGAAAACAGCTAAGCAGACCGCCACACCTCCTGCCGCAGCAGCGCAACCGATGGTCCAGGCAATGGTCTGGTATCGTCAGGAAGACTGGGATACCCTGAAAACCCTCTTTGCCGATGCCGATCTGCTGCCGGAAACCTACGCTGACTGGCTCACCAGGGCAGAAGAGATGAAGGTCCGGGTGCAGGCGGCAGGCGACATCGTCATCAAGGTGTATATCGATCCGGTGACCTTCCCGGCCTGGTGCGCCCAGAAAGGGCTGCAATTAGATGCCGAGTCCCGCTCGCAGTTGGCCATAGAGATGGCGCAGGCGCAGTCGTTCGGCCTGTAGGCGCAGCCCGGGCCGGATCGCCGGCTACATCCCCCGGACGTAGCCATGGTCGACTGCCAGATCGCCCTGCCGTGCGGCGGTCGTGGCGAGGACATCACAACGCTCATTCCTGGCATTGCCCGCATGGCCCCTCACCCACCTGAAGCTTACCGGCATGGACTCCGACAGCCTGAGGAGTTCCGCCCAGAGGTCCGCATTGAGAGCCGGTTGCCCGTCCGACTTGCGCCAGCCCCTGGCCCGCCATCCCTTCGCCCAGCCCTTGTCGATGCCGTTGACCACATAACTTGAATCCGAGTGGAGGAGAACGGTGCGATCGCTCCCTTCAAATTCCCGCAAAGCCACGATACAGGCCATCAATTCCATGCGGTTGTTGGTGGTCAGCGCAAAACCGCCGCTGAGTTCCCTCTCTTCCCCGCCGGCCAGGATGATGGCGCCATAGCCGCCAGGTCCGGGATTGTTGAGGCAGCCGCCGTCGGTATAGACCAGGACGGTGCCGGGTTCCGCCGGGCCGTCATCCGGACTGACGGCCTGCCGGTCTGGCTTGTCCGCTGTCTTCCTGGCATACAGGGGATTCTCAAGCCAGGCCTGGGCCTCTTCCCGGGTGGTAAAACCCTTGAATTTCGCACCCTGGCAGCCCTTTACCTGGGCCTCGGCCGCCGGCCAGTCGGTGTATATCCCCGGCACACGGCCGACCGCAACCGCGTAATATTTCTTTTTACTCATATCTATCTCGTCCTCCGGACATCTTGTGCCGGTCAGCGTTGACCGGTCGGCGGCAGCTGTCCAAATCCGCCTGGGCAAGTGAACGGGCCGCCGAAACTGGATCGTGCCGATTCCAGATCAAGTGTCCGCGGTATCGGCTGCCCAGGCCGGTGTCGCCGCCCCCAGCTGCTGCCCGGACCAGGTGCCGTGGCCGGTGTCCTGGCATTTCCCAAGCCCGTCGGGAGTAAAAATTCATTGGCGCAAACAGGAATCTCCGGAGAGGCAGGCGCACAAAAAAAAGCTGCAGCACCCGGTCTGGGTGTGCAGCTTCCTGGTATTTATCCTGCATACTGCAGGCGATCAGCAGCCGCCGATGCCTCAGCCGCCGATTTTCTTGGCTCCGGCTTTATCGGTCTCGGGTACGCCTTCCTTGCTCAGCGCCCCGGCGATGGCGTCGCGGGAAACCTTGATCTCCACCCCTTTTGCCACCTCAAGGATAACAACCTTGTCGGTAAGGCCGGTGATCTCGCCATGAACCCCGCCCTTGGTGACCACCTTATAGCCTTTTTTCAACTCGCTGAGAAAGGTCTGGTGCAGTTTGGCCTGCTTCTGCTGAGGCCTGATCAGTAGAAAATAAAAGACAACAAAAATAAGCACTAACGGGATAAACTGACCAAAAGACCCTAAACCCCAGCCTGCCGCGGCCCCTGCTGCGGGGTCAGCCGCGAAAGCAATTCCTGTCATGATAATTCCTCCGGTAGTTGGTGTGAGATGCGGATCTGCGAATTACCTTGTCCGCAAGGCGAAACAGATCTCTCTTTTTTTCGTGGACCAATGATAATCATTGATCCCCCAGCCTGCTATAAAAATCTTTCCTGAATTGAGCATAGCGGTCCGCTTCGATCGCCTCGCGGATACCGGCCATGAGATTCAGATAATAGTGAAGGTTGTGGATCGTGTTCAACTGGTAGCTGAGGATCTCCCGACTGACAAAAAGATGCCGCAGATAAGCCCGTGAATAATGGCGGCAGGTATAGCAGGAGCAGGCCTCGTCCAGTGGCCTGGCATCATCCCGGTATCGGGAGTTCCTGATCACCAGTTTGCCCTGCGAGGTAAACAGGGTGCCGTTCCTGGCATTTCTGGTCGGCATGACGCAGTCAAACATATCGATTCCGCGCCAGACTCCTTCAACCAGGTCGGCCGGCGTCCCCACCCCCATCAGATAGACCGGGTAGTCGGCGGGCAGCCACGGCACCGTCGCCTCGGTCATCTCGTGCATCAGGGTCTTTGATTCACCGACGCTGAGCCCGCCGATGGCATAGCCGTCGAAGCCGATATCGATAAGGGCCTCGGCCGCCGACCGGCGCAGATCCTCGAACATCCCCCCCTGGACGATACCGAAGAGGAGTTGCTCGCTGTTCCGCTGCGCCGCCCGGCAGCGCCCGGCCCAGCGCGTGGTCAGGTCCGTTGATCGCTGCGCCTCCTGGCGATCCGCCGGGTAAGGGATACAGGTATCGAGACACATCATGATATCGGAGCCGAGACTCTCCTGCACCTGCACGGCTATTTCCGGACTGAGGAAAAGTTTCGCGCCGTCGAGATGCGAACGGAAGGCGGCCCCCTCCTCGGTGATGGTGGCCAGTTCCTTCAGGCTGAAGATCTGAAAACCACCGCTGTCGGTGAGGATCGAACCCGGCCAGTGCATGAAGGTGTGGAGTCCTCCGAAGCGCTCGATCAGCTCATGCCCGGGCCTGATGAACAGGTGGTAGGTATTGCCGAGGATGATCTGGGCATTCATTTCAAGGAGATTCTCCGGGGTCACCGCCTTGACCGTGGCCTGGGTCCCGACCGGCATGAAGACCGGGGTCTGAAATACGCCGTGCCTGGTTCGCACCTCGCCCCGTCTGGCAGGGCATTCGCTTGAACGGCAATGGAGTGTGAAGGGTGTCATAGTGTGCATGTTCTCTCAGGGTATATCCGCCAACCTGGCAAAGCCCTGGTCAGGATATCCTGTTCGTCAATTGTTATCTGCATGATCAAGGTGATGCCGCCGCAATCTGAAGATCGGGCGACTCTCTCCGGTCCGCTCACAAGCCCCGGAAACAGGTCGCAGAGCCGGTCTTGCCGCCGGACAGCCGATAATACCGGGGCCTCGCGAATCCGTAAACAGAATTCCCCCCGGCCGGAACCATTCCCCGGCGGCTGCAGGGCCTGGTCACGGTTCTTTTCTTTTGCTTTTCGCCGGCCTTTCCTGCATACTGTACAGGCAATGACACCCCCTGAACCTTCCAGACCATCACCCCGAATGAAGACCATAGTCATCCTTGAAAACCCGATCGTCGAGCTGAATTCTCTCGTTGGAATCTTTAAAAAATGGCAGAAAGAAATCAACGTCCTGACTGCCAGGGAAGAAGAGGCCGCCATAGACATCATCTCCTCCCGCCAGGTCGACCTCATCGTCTGCAACCTGTCCCTGCCGGAGAAAAAAGAGCTTGAAGGCCTCTCCCGGCTCACCCGTTCCTTTCCCTTCGTGCCGTGCATCGCCATAGCCAGTAAAGGAAAAACCTCATCGAGCAAGGCGATGGAGATGGGCGCCAGCCGCTGCCTCGAACGCCCCTTTGCTGCCGACCAGCTCCTGGCTGAGGTCTCCGAACTTCTCGAGCTCCGTTCCAGCGGCACCGTCAAGGGCATCCCCATCCACAGTTTCCTGCAGATGCTCGAGACCGAGGAAAAGACCTGCACCCTGCTGATCCACAGCAAGGAAGACACCGGCCTCATCTACCTCCGCAACGGAGCGCTGATCGGGGCCGAGACACGGGAGCTGAAGAATGAGGAGGCGGTCTACGCCATCCTTAGCTGGGACGAGGCGGTGATCGAAATCAGGTATCTCAACGAGCATCAGCGGCAGGAGATCGATACGCCCTTGATCACGCTGATCATCGAGGCCTTCCGGCGCAAGGACGAACATGACGGCCGGGATGGCGAGACAAAATCAGCGCACAAGCCGCGTCTTCAACTCAAACATATCTCCACCGTCGGCAACCGCATCTCCCTTAACATCGGCTCCCGGATCAAGGTGCAATTCAACTGCATCGAGGCGACCCTGGACAGCACCCTGGTGGGCATGCTGCCGGACTATCACCTCATTGTCACCACTCCCACCCCGCATGCGGCAGTGAGCAAAGCCGTTGCAAGCGACGCCCGGATCATCGTCAAGTATATAGACGCAGGCCGGCTCTGCATGTTCAAGTCCCGGGTCCTGAAAGAAATCGACGCGCCGTCTCACCTCCTCTTTCTCGCCTATCCGCCGGTCATCCACTACCACGAACTGCGCAAGGCCAAGAGGACGACCATCTTCATCCCCTGCACCGTACATCTGCAGGGCAGGGAGGAATTCTACGGCGTTTTCATCGACCTCAGCACTGCTGGCGGTCTCTGCCTCATCAAGACCAGGGGAAACGGTCCCATACCCTTGGATATCGGCGATGAGGTGCACCTGCACTGTCTGTTGCCAGGCTTCAAGGAAGAGCAGGAAGTTACCGGAATAGTAAATAATATCAAGAAGAACAGCCTGGAAACCAGGGCCGGCATAGAATTCACCAACCTGCAGACCTATCTCAGCGAGACCATCGACCGCTACCTCTACTCGATCGAGCATCTGGCCAACTGACCGGCGATTGCAGCCCGGAGATGACTCATCCTCCCGGTATGAGCAGGGTCCTGATCTGTTTTTCCTGTTCCAGGATGCGATCGACCAGGGCAAACTGGACCAGGGCCCTCTCCAGATTCTCCCCGGCCCGGTTCACCCGGAAATAGGTGTCGCCGCGCAGATGATCGGTGAAAAACCGCAGGCCCAGTTCGAAGGTGATCAGCAGCACCGCGGTAAAGACGTATTCCCGTTGAATGCGGTCGAACTGCCCGGCCATCTCGGATTCATACCCCGCCAGGAATGCCCTGCAGATCTCCAGGTCAAAGCGGACCGTGCGGACATCGCCACCTTCCCCCCCCCTGTTGCAGCAGGAACGCAGACCGTCGCCGAGATCATGGTGCAGGAGGCCGGGACCGACGGTATCGAGGTCGATGAGGTGTATCGCCCGCTGCCCGTCCTGATCGAAGAGAAAATTTTCGACCTTGGGATCGCCGTGCACCGTCCGCACCGGCAGGATCCCCTGTTCGCAGGCCTGCTGCAGAATTGAGGACTGGGGCCGGATCTGCTCTATTTTGGCAAAACAGCGCTGCAGATGAGGGGATGCTTCTCCCGCCGGCCCATCTGCCAGCCGGTCGTACTCCTCAAGATAGCGGAGCAGGACATGAAAGCCGGGGAGCGGGACCTCAAGGGAATCGCCAGGCAGATCCCCGAGCAGACGGTGGAATTGCCCGAGCAGACGGCCGATCTGCACGGCCTGGGCCGGGCGATGGATGCCCTGCAGCGGCCTGCCTGCGAGAAAGCTCTGGGCCCGCCAGACGGCGCCGGTATGGTCCCGGTACCAGGGCTCTCCTGCCCGGGTCGGCAGCAGGGCGGCAGAACGGTATGCCCCGGCCGCCGCGCTCCCTTTTTCGTTGAGATATTCGGTTACGCGACGAAAATTCCGGACAACCGCCAGAGGATCGGGAAAGACCGCCGGATTGAGGCGCTGGACGATAAAGGGATTGTGGCCGGTATGGATCAGGAAGGTGGCATTGATGCGGCCGTTGCCGAGTTCCTCGACCCTCTGTATATCGCCGGCATAATACCCCGCGACGACAGCCGCCTGGGCCAGATAATCAGTATTCATGCCGGGTAGTTCCTTGTCTGTTCCCGCCAATCACTGACCAAAAGGGGCATTCCCCTGACCGGCCAGGGTGATCCTGCCGTAGCGGGCCACACCGAGCAGGGCGGCATCTTTCCGAGTGATGAGACGGACGGGAATGGTCTCCATCAGTTTCTCCATCTTTCCCTTGCGCAGGAAATTCTTGATAAGGCCATCGAAGGATATCTTGCCGGCCAGTCGGGGCATGATGCCGCCGCCGATATAGAGACCGCCTCTGGCATAGAGCTTCAGGGCCAGATTGCCGGCCTCGCTGCCGAGGATGGCGAGAAAGAGGTCGACGGCCCGGCGGCACAGGGGGCACGGCGCCGGAGCGAGGGCGCCGTCGACGATAATCGGCGCCCGATCCTCTGCAGCGATCAACGAATGGCTCAAAGCGGCGGTCTCGGGGATCTTACCGGAATCACGGAGAAAATCATAGAGAAGGGGGATGCCTGGCCCGGCGATCAGGTCTTCATAGCTCACCGGCCGGCGCTTGTCCATCATCCAGGCGAGGAGTTCGGCCTGCTCCTCATTCACCGGTGCGAAATCCGCATGGCCGCCCTCGCAGCCGCGCGGGAAAAACACCTGCCCGGACTGGAGCAGCATCCCCTCGCCGAGTCCGGTGCCCGGCGCGATCACCGCGATCATCTCGCCGGGCATCTCCTGGCCCCGCTGCAATTCGACGTGATCGTCCCCCTCGAGCAGGGCGATCGAGGCGCAGAGGGCCGTCAGGTCGTTCAGCAGGACGACGCGTCGGAAGCCGGAGGTCCGTATCAGCCTGCCGGCATCGATGTTCCAGGGCAGGTTGGTGACGTTGGCCGTCTCCCCTTCGATCACCCCGGCGACGCCGAGACAGGCGTAATCCGGACGATACCCGCTCTCCTGCTGAAAAAGGGCGATGATCTCCTCGATTCCGGCAAAGTCCCTGCTGCGGTATCGGCCAGTGGCAAGGGGCTGATAACCCGGATCGGTCAGAGCAAAAACGGCCAGTTCACATTTGGTGCCGCCGATATCTGCGGCAAGAAAGGTAGTCATAGGCGGCAGAACTCCTCAGTTCAGCGGTTTTCGGCGGATGATGGGAAGAGACAGCGGTCAAGACGACCACCGCCGGCCATCCCTCAGCCATCCAGGGCACGGATATCCCAGGCCTCCGTGCGGCTGTTGTTATCCGGATTCTTGACGATCGTGAATTCGAAGATCTGCGATGCATCGAGGAAAAGGGCATCGTGCACGTCCTGGGCCTTCGAGCAGTGGAAGAATACCGATTCGGCGATCATCCCCTCCGGCCGCAGGCGATAGTAGCGCATGAAGCCGAAGCCGCGGTCGGGGTTGTAGTTGATCGGGATCCCCCGTTGCCTGTTTTCGCCGCTGGTCGAAGGGATAGGCAGGAGCCCGGGCACCAGGAATCCGGAGAGAAAACTGTCGGCGGCCTCTTTCAGCTCATGGCTGACATATTTAAAACCGATGACCTCAACCCGGCAGCCCATGTTCTGCAGGGCCAGGACCAGGCGGATAAAATCGCCGTCGCCGGTCAGCAGGATGACCCGGTCGAGGTTTCTCGCCTGGTGCAGGGCATCGATCGCCAGATCCATATCGGCATTGGCCTTGGTGGTGAGAATACCCTCGTCATCGACAAAGTGCTTGACGTACTTTTTAATGACCCTGAAGCCGCACTGGCGCAGGACATCGTGGTAACGATAGAGTTTCTGCCGGTATTCGGGATCCTCCTTGGTCCGGGCCCGGTCCTCGGCGAGGTAGGAATTGGCCCGCAGCAGCACCGATTTACCGACGCTGGCCAACTCCACCAGGACATCGTAGCGCATGCCGTAACCGCCGCAAAGCCTGATATTCTCGGCATCAACATAAATTCCAGTCTTCAGCATAATCGTGACAGCCTCATTCCCATTCGATCGTGGCGGGCGGTTTCGAGGAGATATCGTAGACCACCCGATTGACGCCCCGCACCTCGTTGATGATGCGGCTGGAGATCGCCCCCAAAAGGTCGTAGGGGAGCTTCGACCAGTCGGCGGTCATGGCATCCCGCGAGTCGACGGCCCGCAGGGCGATGACGTTCTCATAGGTTCGCCCGTCGCCCATGACCCCGACCGTCTGGATCGGCAGCAGGACCGCGAACGACTGCCAGACCTTGCGGTACCAGCCGCTCTTCTTCATCTCCTCGAGGACGATGACATCGGACTGACGCAGGACCCGCAGGCGCTCGGCCGTCACCTCCCCCATGATCCGGATGCCGAGCCCGGGACCCGGGAAGGGCTGCCGGTAAATGGCCTCCTCCGGCATGCCGAGTTCCAGGCCGAGTTCGCGCACCTCGTCCTTGAACAGCTCGCGCAGCGGTTCGATCAGCTCAAGCTTCATGATCTCCGGCAGGCCCCCGACATTGTGATGGGATTTGATCGGGGCCTCGCCCCGGAAGGAGACCGACTCGATGACGTCGGGATACAGGGTGCCCTGGGCCAGGTACTTGACATCGCCGATCTTCCCCGCCTCATCCTCAAAGATCTTGATGAAGCCGAGACCGATGCGCTTGCGCTTGACCTCGGGGTCGACCACCCCCTGCAGTTCACCGAGGAAATAGTCGACGGCGTCGATATCGATGACGTTGAGTTTGCTCTTTTCCTTGAAGAAACGGAGGATCGATTCGGTTTCCCCGGTCCGCATCAGGCCGTTGTTGACATAAATGCAGGTCAGCTGGTCGCCGATGGCCCGGTGGACGATGGCGGCCACCACCGAGGAATCGACCCCGCCGGACAAGGCGCAGATGACCCGGTCCGTACCGACCCGGGCCCTGATCGAGGCGACCGTCGCCTCGATAAAGGAGTGCATGGTCCAGGACGGGGTGCAGCCGCAGATCCCGAAGATGAAGTTGCGCAGCACGTCGGTGCCGATCAGGGTATGGGCCACCTCCGGGTGAAACTGCACGGCGACGAGGGGTCTTTCCCGGTGGCGGAGGGCGGCGTAAGGCGAATGGGCGCTGGTGGCGGTGGCGATGAAGCCCTCCGGCACCACCTCGACCCGGTCGCCATGGCTCATCCAGACCTGATGGTGGATCTCGCCGGTCTCGAGGCCGGCAAACAGCCCCTCGGTCAGGTGGACCGACAGATCGGCCTTGCCGAATTCCCGTTTTTCAGCCTTTTCCACCCGGCCGCCGAGTTGCTGAATCATCAACTGGGCACCGTAGCAGATCCCGAGGACGGGGATGCCCAGATCGAAGAGACCGGGATCGGAGAGCGGTGCGTCGGCGTCGTAGACCGAACAGGGGCCGCCGGACAGGACGATGCCGGTCGGCTGCAGCTCCCTGATCTTTTCAAGGGAGATCGAAAAGGGATGAATCTCGCTGTAGACCTTCTGTTCCCTGATCCGCCGGGCGATCAGCTGGGTGGTCTGGGAACCGAAATCAAGGATGACAATTTTCTCGCTGTGGATATCCATAATTGTACTCACATTCCGATGAAGGGCAGGAGGTCAGGCAGGATCACCCCGCCTCACCGTCGGCCTCGTCGATTGACGGCTTAGGCGGTCCTGTAGTTCGGGGCCTCTTTGGTGATAATGACATCATGGACATGCGATTCCCGCAGTCCGGCCGGGGAGATGCGGACGAACCTGGCCTTCTGCATGAGATCGTCGATGGTCGCCGCGCCGACATAGCCCATACCGGAACGCAGTCCACCGAGGAGCTGATAGAGGACGTTGATGATCGAGCCGCGATACGGTACCTTGCCCTCGATCCCTTCCGGCACCAGCTTCGAGGTCGAAGAGACCTCCGACTGGAAATAGCGGTCGGAAGAGCCCTGGCTCATCGCCCCGAGGGAGCCCATTCCCCGATAGCCTTTGTAGGTCCGGCCCTGGTAGAGAAAGGTCTCGCCCGGCGTCTCATCGGTGCCGGCAAAGAGACTGCCGATCATAACCGAATGGGCGCCGGCGCCGATCGCCTTGGTCAGGTCTCCGGAATGCTTGATGCCGCCGTCGGCAATGATCGGGATGCCGTGTTTCGTCGCCTCCCGCACGCAGTTCTGAATGGCTGTCATCTGCGGCACCCCGACGCCGGCAACGATCCTGGTGGTGCAGATGGAACCGGGCCCGACCCCGACCTTGATCGCCCTGGCACCGGCCTTGATCAGGTCGGCCGTGGCCTCGCCGGTGGCGACATTGCCGGCGATAACCGGCAGGTTCGGAAAGACCGCCCGGACCATTTCGACGGCCCGCAGTACCCCGCGGGAGTGGCCATGGGCCGAATCGATGGCGACAACGTCGACACCGGCCCGGATAAGCCGTTCGGCATGCTCTTCCAGTTTCGGCCCGACCCCCAGGGCTGCGCCGACAATCAGGCGGCCGAACTCGTCTTTCGCCGCCAGCGGATACTTCTTGATCTTCTCCAGATCCTTGATGGTGATCAGCCCTTTGAGCTTGCCGTTGTCGTCGACCACCAGCAGCTTTTCGATGCGGTGCTCGTGCAGGAGGGCCTTGGAGTGCTCGAGGTCGATGCCGACCTTGGCGGTCACCAGATTCTTGCTGGTCATCACGTCAGCCACCCGCAGGTCGTTGTCCGAGACGAACCGCAGATCCCGGTTGGTGACGATACCCACCAGCCGGCCCTCGTGCAGGACCGGCAGACCGGAAATTTTGTAGGTGCTCATGATCTCCTGGACCTCGGCCACCGACTGCTCCTGACGCACCGTGATCGGGTCGATGATCATGCCGGACTCGGATTTCTTCACCTTCTCGACCTCGAGGACCTGCTGGTCGATGCTCATGTTCTTGTGAATGATGCCGATGCCGCCCTCCCTGGCCATGGCGATGGCCGTGCGGTGTTCGGTCACCGTATCCATTGCCGAACTGATCAGCGGGGTATTGAGTTTGATCGTATCGGTGAGCATGGTCGCCAGCGACACCTCGGCCGGCAGGACCTCGGAGGCTGCCGGCACCAGCAGCAGATCGTCGAAAGTAAGTGCCATTTCAATTGTATCTGGTAACATAGTCCCTCCTTTTCGGGGATGCAGACGATGGGATTGCCGCAGAGGGGCATGGGTTTCTCGCCTCTGGCATCAGCGGCCCCCTTCAGCCGCCATTGCAACCGCAGGACTGCAGTTGGTCTGGTAGAGTAAAATATACCTCGGGTGCAACTCAACCCCTTTCCCTTCGTACCTAAAAAGGCAGAGAATGAGTATAGTAGGGGTATAATAAAGTAAGCCGCCGTCAAACAATAACCGTTACCCAGAAATACCTTTCCGGCATAAGGGGCCGTAACGAAATGGTGAAAAATGCAACGGTTATTTCGTAACGGCCCCTAAATCGGTTTTCTTCGGTAATAAAGGTCGACGAATGCTCTTAGCCATCAATCCTGACAACCCGCAACTCCGTCTGATTCAGCAGGTAGTGGAAAAATTGAAAAGCGGCGCGGTCATCGGCTATCCCACCGACACCGGCTACGGTATCGGCTGCGATATTTTCGCCCCCAAGGCGATCAGGTGGATCCAGCAGATCACCGGCCGGCCGGCCGGGAAGCCCTTCTCGTTCATGTGCTCGGATCTCAGGCATATCAGCGAGTACGCTCATGTCTCGAATACCGCATACCGGCTCCTGAAAAAATGCCTGCCGGGACCTTATACCTTTGTCCTGCCCGGCACCAAACTGGTGCCGAAGATCATGCTCACCAAACAAAAGACGGTCGGCATCAGGGTGCCCGGCCACCCCATCTGCCAGATTCTCATCGAGACCCTCGGCCATCCGCTGCTCAACGCCAGCGTACCGGCAGACAGTGATAATCCTCCCGGCGAGCCTTACGAAATAGACGACCTCATCGGCAACAGGGTCGACCTGATCATCGACGGCGGCCCGGCATACCCGGACCCTTCCTCGATCATCGACCTGACTGGGGAAACCCCGGAGATCCTCCGCATCGGCAAGGGCGATATCAGTCTTTTCCGCTGATCAACGCCTCTTTCAGCGATTTGCTCATGGTGAAGTGGAGAGTCTTGCGTTCCGGGATCTCCATCACCACACCGGTGCGCGGGTTCTTGGTGCTCCGCGGCTTTCGTTCACGGGTGGAAAAGGTCCCAAACCCCCGCAGTTCGATACGCCGCCCCGCCTTGAGGGCGCCGGCCATGGTCTCGAGGATGATGTCAACCGCCAGTCCGACGTCCTGCTTCTGTTGACCAAGCTCCGCACTCACCTTGTCGACAATGTCTTTTTTCAGCATTTCAATAACTCTCCAATCGGCCATTCGGCAATGGGCCCAGTCATTCGGTCTTTTTCGGATATAAAAAAAGGTTGTTCCGCCATCTATCTCCGGCGGAACAACCTCTCAACGACAGTCGCTTCGTTCCCGCGCAGTGCGGTTATTCACCATCCGACTGATTGCCACCACCCTCGGCCGCCGCCTTCAACAGGTCTCCGAAGGTCGACGGAGCGTTCTCCGACGAATCCTTTTCAGACTGTTTGTAGCTTCCCACGCTCTCTTCGCCGCCATCACCCTCGAGGGTCTTCACGGAAAGTCCGATCTTCCGGTCCTTGGCCGAGACATTGATGACGATGGCCTTCAGGACGTCGCCGACCTGATACATGCCGACCGGGGTCTTGATCTTGTCTTTGCTGATCTCGGAGACATGCACGAGTCCCTCGATTCCTTCCTCGAGTTTCACGAAGATGCCGAAATCGGTGACGTTGGTGATCGTACCCTCGACAACCGTTCCGGAGGGGTAGTTATTGTAGGCCGCCTGCCAGGGATCCGGGACCAGCTGTTTGATGCCGAGGGAGAAGCGCTCGTTCTCCTTGTCTATCTTCAGGACAACCGCCTGGATGGTCTCGCCCTTGGCATACTTCTCGGAAGGATGCTTGATCCTCTCGGTCCAGGACAGATCGGAAACATGGATGAGGCCGTCGATCCCTTCTTCGATACCGATAAAGACACCGAAATCGGTGATGTTCTTGATCTTGCCCTCGATGATCGAACCGACCGGATAGTTCTCGGTTACCAGATCCCAGGGGTTGGGTTGGAGCTGCTTCATGCCGAGAGAGATACGCTTGGTCTCGGTCTCGATGTTGAGGACCATGACTTCGACCTCATCGCCTACCGCCACCATCTTGGAGGGATGTCGCGGTTTCTTCGACCAGGTCATCTCGGAGACATGGATAAGACCCTCAACACCTTCTTCCAATTCGACGAAGACACCGTAATCGGTGATCGAGACGACCTTGCCGGTGGTCTTCTGGCCGACCGGATAGCGGCCGATGACGGTCTCCCAGGGATCCTCGCGGAGCTGCTTGACACCGAGGGATACCCGGTCATGCTCCTTATCGTACTTGAGAACCTTGACCTCGAGCTCCTGGCCGACCTTGTAGAGCTTGGCCGGGTGCGAGACACGTCCCCACGACAGGTCGGTGATATGACAGAGTCCGTCCATGCCGCCCATGTCGATAAAGAGACCGTAGTCGGTGATATTGGTGATCGCACCCTTGATGATCTGGCCTTCCTCCAGCAGAGAGCGCATCTTCTCGCGCAGCTTGTTGCGCTCTTCCTCGAGGATGGCTCGGCGGGAAATAACGACGTTGTTCCGTTTGCGGTTGAACTTGAGGATCTTGAAATCGAAGCTCTGGCCGATCAGCGCGTCAAGATCCTTGACCGGCCGCAGATCAATCTGCGAATAGGGCAGGAAGGCCGGAACACCGATATCGACCGACATACCGCCCTTGACCCGGCTCTCAACCTTGCCTTCGATCGTTCCGTCATCTTCCTGGATCTTGGCGATATCCTCCCAGACTTTGATGGCAATAGCCTTTTCCCGTGACAGCAGGAGACCGCCCTCTTCCTTGCGGCGCTCAACAAACACTTCAAAGGTGTCGCCTATCTTGATCTCGGCATCACCATCGAGATGGAACTCCGATTTGGAAATATAGCTCTCTGCCTTATCACCGACATCAACAAGGAGATAGCCGTCAACACTGCCGATAATTGTGCCCATCACCACATCGTTAACAGCAACAACCTTGTTGTTTTCTTCCATCTCGAAGAGTTCTGCAAAACTCATCTCTTCGCTGCCATTGTCCTGGGTTGATTGTTTCAATTCTGTCATGGATTTCGCTCTTCTTGTAGACCAGAGGCCAAACGGTTAAGGGTTTGAATGCCTCCCTCTCTGGACGGAGGCACGAAACAAATAGAGGTCGCTTTCTCAGAAGAAGGCAACCTCCGCTCAATAGTAAAACAGTACTTTATAGCAAATTTCCGGCAAACCAACAAGTTTTTCTTGCATTACGCCATAAATATCACCCTGCTCATTTTTCCCCGCCTCGCACTGAGCACGCCAGGGCATCGTCGCGAAACGACCACCGCTGCCAGGCCCCGACAACTCAACCTCTGCCCCGGCCCCTGGACGAATCGCCCGGCCTTCTCCGCCGGCCTACCGGACCTTTGTTCTGGCGCGGTGCACCGGACTCCGGCTTGGCTGCGGTTCCTTTGGGGGGTGTCTGCAGAAGCCACTCGTCCGGCACGACGCAGTCGAGTTTTCGGCCGATAAACTCTTCAATCGACGGCAGATAAAAGGCCCCCTCCTCACAGGCGAAGCTGATCGAGATGCCTGCTGCGCCGGCCCGGCCGGTCCGGCCGATACGGTGCACATAATCCTCCGGTTCATAGGGCAGGGTGTAGTTGACGACATGGCTGATCCCCTCGATGTGGATGCCACGGCCGGCGACATCGGTCGCCACCAGCACCTTGACCTTCCCCGAACGGAAGCTTTCCAGACGGTTCGTCCTCTTGGTCTGGGGTACCTCGCCGGAGAGCAGCAGACAGTCGATGCCGTTCCGCTGCAGTCGTTCGCTGAGCCTTCTGGCCTCGTTCTTCATATTGGTGAAGACGATGATGCGCTCATCCTTGTACTTTCCGATGAGGTTGTAGAGGACAGTGTATTTTTCCTCGGTGGTCACCAGGTAGACGATCTGTTCAACCGTCTCGACCGCCATCTGCTCGATCTCCCCTTCCATTACCCTGGGCTGAACACACCACTGGGCGGCCAGATGTTTGACATCTTCCGATACCGTCGCGGAAAAGAGCAGGGTCTGGCGCACCTCCTTCTTCGGCATCCGCCCGATGATCCGCCGGACATCAGGGATGAAGCCCATATCGAGCATGCGGTCGGCCTCATCGATGACCATGATCTCGCAGCCGTCAAGCGAGACAATATTCTTCCCCATGAAATCAATGAGCCTGCCCGGTGTCGCGACAACGATATCGCTCTTTCCCCGTTTCAGTTCATCCATCTGCACCTGGTAATCGACGCCGCCGTAGACCGCAGTGATCCGCAGGCTCGAATATTTGGCCAGGTCCTTGCCGTCCTTGGCGATCTGCACCACCAGTTCCCGGGTCGGGGCAATGATCAGGGCCCTCGGTCGCCCGCCCTTGCCGACGACCTGGCCCCGCAGCAGGCGGGTAAGGATGGCGATCAGGAACACCGCGCTCTTGCCAGTGCCGGTATTGGCCTTGCCGATAAGATCGTGCCCGGCCAGTACCTCCGGCAGGGCCTTCTCCTGAATCGGCGTACAGAACTGGTAGCCGAGATCGGCAATGGCGTGCATGATCTCGAGGGGCAGGTCGAAATCATGGAACCGGCTCTGCCCGGCGACCGGGATCACTTCAAACTGATCAAGGCTCCAGGAGCTTTTTTCCTCCTCGGCGGCCGAGCGACGCCCGCCGGTCCTCTTCTTTTTTTCCGGCTGTTCCTCGAGACCGGCCGGCAACTCCACCGAGGCCACGGCCTGCTCCGGCATTGCCGGCGGAACTTCGATGGCGACCTCAGTCTCCTCCGGTTTTCTTTTGCCGAACAGATTTTTTGATTGCAGCCCCCCGGCCCGGGCAAGCTTACGGATTTTTCTCCCCGCGGAGAGAACAAATTTTCTGATCATATTCCTGATTATGCTATAGAGGGAAAGGATTATCCCTGGCGCAGCGTGCTGGGCACCGGGACGGGCAGCGTGTAATTGCAAAGGCACATGGATCCGGCAGAACAGCTGAAGACCTGCAGCTGCCGACCTGTCGCATCCATCCTGCCACTGATAGGCTATCCGGAGTGTTTCGGCAAGGAAATAAGCCGTCGTCAAACAATAACCGTTACGCAGAAATATCTTTCCGGCATAAGGGGCCGTAACGAAATGGTGAAAAATGTAACGGTTATTTCGTAACGGCCCCTAACCAACGGAGCGAAAAAACAGGCGGAGCCGGGCGTCTATCTCCCGGACATCCGCAATTCCTCCATTAACGGACCGAATAGCGTTTCATACTCCGGAATCGATTTTCTCAGCAGCAGGGAAAAGTGCGGGATATCGTTGTTATTTACCACCAGGTTGGCCGATGAGGCCAGGGCCTGCAGATCGTACAGGGTCTTGAATTCCTCGCCGATCAGGACGTAGAAGATATACCGCCGGCGCGACATGTTCAGGCTCCGCAGGAAACGGTGGAAGCTGCTGTTTTCGAGGTCGGTACCTTCAAAACGGGAATGGAGGATGACGGCGGCATAATTGACGAACTGCATCTTGTTCATCCCCTCTTCCGGCGTTGCCGCCATCTCCACCCTGTAGCCGAGTTTCTCGAGGTCGCTGATAACGGTTGTCCGGCCCGGCATGTCAGGCATCAGGACCAGGGACCGAGGTATCTCCTCTACCGTCTCTTTTTCCTCATACACCCCGTCTTTCAACCAGGATATATCCGGCGAGTCCGGCGGGCGGACGGCAATGGGACGCCGGCCGGCGGAGACGGGCCGGGGGTCTTCGCCGGCGGAGACGGGCCGGGGGTCTTCGCCGGCCGAGCCGGACCTCTCTACCGACGCGGAGTCGATGCCGAACGGCTTCTCACATTGCACGCACTTGACCCGGATCTGCTGCCCGGCCCCCAGGGCATCAAGACTCTTCTGGATTTTCTCACTGATCTTCAGTTGTTTTCCGCAGTGCGGACAGCTCACTCTCATCTTGCCCTCTCCGGCGATAGCAGGTCTTGACGACAGCCGACGGCAGGAAGTTCCGCCCGGCCGACGCAGCGGTCCTAATATTTATTGAGATTACCCGGTTCTTCCTCCATGGCCAGACCGGACAGAGAGGTGGTTGCCTCACCGCGCTCCGCCTTCAACCTGTCCAGGCCGCGATTCATCTCATTCTTGTGCGAACAGTAGGTCAATGCCGTTTTTTCGGTGACCAGGCCGCGGCTGAACAGCTCGAGGATGTGCTGGTCAAAGGTGCGCATCTGCAGCGCCGAACCTTCCTTGATGATGTTGTAAAAGGTCTTGTCCTCGGTCTCGCCGTTTAAGATCAGGTCCTTGACCCGCAGACTGGTGCAGAGTATCTCCATGGCGGCAACCCGCCCGCCGCCGACCTTCGGCAGGAGGCGCTGGCTGACGATCCAGCGGATGGTATCGACCAGCCGGTTGCGGATCTGTGGCTGCTCCTCCTGTTCGAACATGCCGAGAACGCGGTTGATGGTTTGGCCGGCGTCGATGGTATGCAGGGTCGAGAGGACGAGATGCCCGGTTTCCGCCGCGGTCAGGCCGATCTCCATGGTCTCGCGGTCGCGCATCTCGCCGACCAGGATTACCTTCGGGGCCTGCCGCAGGGCGGCCCGCATGCCGATGGGGAAGGAGCTGAAATCATTGCCCAGCTCGCGCTGGTTGAAGGTGGACTTTTTCTGGGTATGGACATACTCGATCGGGTCCTCGAGAGTGACCACATGTACCGACCGTTCGTGGTTGATCCTGTCGAGCAGGGCCGCGAGCGAGGTCGTCTTGCCGGTACCGGTGGCCCCGGTGAAGAGGACCAATCCGTTGAGTTCCCTGGCCATCTTTTCAAAGGCCGGCGGAAACTGCATACCCTCCAGGGTCGGAATCTCGGTCTCAAGCTTTCTCAGGACGGTCGAGAAGTAGCCTTTCTGGGTGAAGATGTTTACCCTGAACCGGGCCTTGTCGCTGAGGGCATAGGAGAGGTCGCAAGAGCCGTACTCCACCAGATCGGCCAGAAGCCGCCGGTTGTTGCCGATCAGGTTCAGGGCGAAGGTCTCGGTCTGAAAGGGGGTGAGCTCCCGGACCGGCGGCTCGACCTGAACCGGTACGAGCTGGCCCGCCGACTCGACCTGCAGGGTCTTTCCCACCGTGATGTTGAGGTCGGACACGTTGCCGTACGACTCCAGCATGGCGGTAATCCAGTAATCGATTTCAGTCTTTTTCATAACGGTCTCCTGAAAAAATGTGCAATACCACTCATTTTCATAGTATATTGCGGGCAAAGAAACAAGAAATTCGAATACATTTTTAGAAACTTTTCTACAGGACTCCGTCAGGTTCAGGGCCGGTTCTGCAGACATACCAAGGAGTAACCATGGCAATTCCACTGCGCAGCGCAACCACCACCCAGGGTCGGAGAATGGCCGGGGCCCGCAGCCTCTGGCGGGCCAACGGCATGACCGAGGAACAGATCGGCAGGCCGGTGATTGCGATCGTCAACTCCTTCACCCAGTTCGTTCCCGGCCATGTCCATCTCCATGACATCGGCCAGCAGCTGAAAAAGATCATCGCCGACAAGGGATGCTTCGCCGCCGAGTTCAACACCATCGCCATCGACGACGGCATTGCCATGGGTCACGCCGGCATGCTCTACTCGCTGCCGTCGCGCGAACTGATCGCCGACAGCGTCGAGTACATGTGCAACGCCCACACCGCCGACGCGATGATCTGCATCAGCAACTGCGACAAGATCACCCCGGGCATGCTGATGGCGGCGATGCGCCTCAACATCCCGGCCATCTTCGTCTCCGGCGGGCCGATGGAGGCCGGCATCGACGGCGACAAGCGCTACGATCTCATCGACGCCATGGTCATGGCCGCCGACCAGAACATCGACGATGCTGAAATCGAGCGGGTCGAGCGCTGCGCCTGCCCGACCTGCGGTTCCTGTTCCGGCATGTTCACCGCCAACTCGATGAACTGCCTCAACGAGGCCCTGGGCCTGGCCCTGCCGGGCAACGGCACGGTCCTGGCCACCCACAGCGACCGCAAGGGCATGTTCATCCGGGCCGCCGAACGGCTCGTTGAGATGACCCGCCTCTGGTACGAGGAGGAAGACAGTTCCGTCCTGCCGAGATCGATCACCAGCCGGGCCGCCTTCATGAACGCCATGACGCTTGACATCGCCATGGGCGGCTCGACCAACACCGTTCTCCACCTGCTGGCCATCGCCTACGAGGCCGGGGTCGATTTCACCATGAGCGATATCGATGCGCTCTCGCGAAAGGTGCCCAACCTCTGCAAGGTCGCCCCCTCCTCGCATTACCACATGGAGGATGTCAACCGGGCCGGCGGCATCATGGCCATCCTCGGCGAACTCGACCGGGCCGGCCTGATCGATACCGGGGTCAGCCGGGTCGACAGCCCGAGTCTTGCGGCAACGCTTGACGCCTGGGATATCATGCGCGATTCGCACACCGCCGCCGCGGCCTCCCTCTACCTCGGCTCTGCGGCCGGCAGACGCAGCCTCGTCCTCGGCTCCCAGGACAGCCGCTACGCCGAGGCCGACCGCGACCGGGCCTCCGGCTGCATCCGCGACATCGCCCACTGTTACAACAAGGAAGGCGGCCTGGCCGTGCTCTTCGGCAATATCGCCGAAAAAGGCTGCGCCGTCAAAACCGCCGGCGTCGACCCGTCGAACTTCGTCTTCGCCGGCCCGGCCAAGGTCTTCTCCTCCCAGGAGGCGGCCTGCGAGGCGATCCTCGCCGGCGGAATCACCGCCGGCGACGTGGTGATCATCCGCTACGAAGGGCCGAAGGGCGGGCCCGGCATGCAGGAGATGCTCTATCCGACCTCCTACCTGAAATCGGTCCACCTCGGCAAGGAATGCGCCCTGGTCACCGACGGCAGGTTTTCAGGCGGCACCTCCGGCCTGTCAATCGGCCATGTCTCGCCCGAGGCTGCGGCCGGCGGGGCCATCGCCCTGGTGGCGGACGGCGACCTCATCGAGATCGACATCCCCGCCCGCACGATCAACGTCAGGGTATCGCCGGAGATCCTGGCCGAGAGGAGAAGAGAGGAAGAGAAGAAGGGCCGGCTGGCCTTCACCCCGACCGACCGCGACCGGATAATTTCCACCGCCCTGAAGGCCTATGCCCTGTTTGCGGCATCGGCGGACCGGGGGGCGGTGCGCATACTCCCCGAGGAGTAGGCCAAGAAGACTTCGCCTGTCATCAACCCCTGCTGCGCAGCGATCGGAAGATATCGCCGCCGTGCCTCTCCCCGGCCGGCCGGCCGAGCATCTCCTCCAGCCATTCCAGGCTGCGAAGGCAGCCATCCCGGTCAAAATGCGTAGGCCGCAGCCTCGTCGGCAAAGGATTTCGGCCACGCATAGGGGCTGATGACCTCGGGCCGATGCCCCCACTTCCGCAGGCAGGAGGTCAATTCCCGCACATGGCTGGTGTCGCCGAATATGTCGGTGGCAAAAATGGTTCTCATCAAACCTCCCCGGTTCCCTTTAAGGGACCGCCCGTCTCATCGCGGGAAAAATCCCTATGTATCCCCTCACAAATATACTAAAATAAAAGAAGATACCTCGTTTGTAACCGCTTCTCATTTTCCAGACAAGGGATGACCTCGTGAAACCGACCAAGATAGAGAACCCGGAATATTTCCACCGGGTGATAGACTGTCAGTATGCCTGTCCCTCCCACACCCCCGTCCCCGAGTATATCCGCTTGATCAGCGACGGCCGTTACGACGAGGCCTATATGGTCAACTGGGTCTCCAATGTCTTTCCCGGCATCCTCGGCAGGATCTGCGACCGACCCTGCGAACCGGCCTGCCGCAGGGGCCGGGTGGAGAAGGAACCGGTGGCGATCTGCCGCCTGAAACGGGTGGCAGGGGATTTCAAGGGTTCGATCAAACATCTCCTGCCCGCCGTGCCGGATGAGAAAAACGGCAAGACGATCGCCCTGATCGGCGGCGGCCCCGCCTCCCTGACCGTCGCCCGCGATCTCCTCCCTCTGGGCTACCAGGTGGACCTGTTCGACAATCAGGCGTCGGCCGGCGGCTTCATCCGCACCCAGGTACCCTCCTTCCGGCTGCCGGAGGAGATCCTCGACGAGGAGGTGAACTATATCCTCGATATGGGCGTAAACTGCCACTTCAACCACTACGTCACAAGCCTCAAAGAGATGCTCGACCGGGGTTATGATGCGATCTTCATCGGCACCGGCGCTCCCCGCGGCCGGGATCTGCCCGATCTGCCGGGCCGCAGGGAAGGCGACGCCTCCATCCATGTCGGCATCGACTGGCTGGCCTCGGTACTCTACCGGCATGTCACCCACGCCGGAAAACGGGTACTTGTCATCGGCGGCGGCAACACCGCCATGGACTGCTGCCGGACCGCCCGGCGGCTGGGCGGCGAGGATGTCCGGGTGGTGGTCCGCAGCCCCCGGGCCGAAATGAAGGCCTCGCCCTGGGAGATCGAGGACGCCCTGCACGAGGACATACCGATCGTCGACAACCATGTACCGCTGGAGTTTGTCGTGGAAAACGGCCGGCTTACCGGCATGCTCTTTGATCAGGTGGAAGGCCGTCTCGACGAGAAAGGTCGGCGCAAACTCGTCTCCACAGGGGCCGAGCCTGTCTTCATCCCCTGCGACGAGGTCCTGCTGGCGGTGGGACAGCAGAACGCCTTTCCCTGGATTGAACGGGATGTCGGCCTGAAGTTCACCTCGAGAGGGCTGCCGCTGCTCGATGGGATTACCCATCAATCGACCCTGGACAGGGTCTTTTTCGCCGGCGACGCCGCCTTCGGCCCGAAAAACGTCATCACCGCCGTGGCCCAGGCCCACCAGGCGGCGATCTCCATCCACCTGTTCTGCCAGGGTGAAGACCTGAAGAAACGGCCCCACCCCAGGGTCAATCTCCTGGGCCAGAAGATGGGCTTTCATGACTGGATCTATGAGAGCCAGGTTATGGACGACGAGCGCCAGATCGTACCGGTGGTCGAGAAGGTCAAGTCCCTGAAGGACCGCCTGATCGAGGTGGAACTGGGGTTCGATAGAAAGAGGGGGCATATCGAGGCCAGGCGCTGCCTGAACTGCGACGTCCAGACCGTCTTCATCGTCGAGACCTGCATCGAATGCGATGCCTGCGTCGACATCTGCCCGGTCTCCTGCATCAATTTCACCGCCAACGGCAGCGAGGAGGACCTGCGGCCGCGCCTGCTGATACCCGGCGACAACCCCTCGCAGTCCCTCTACGTCTCGACGACCCTGCCCACCGGCCGGGTCATGGTCAAGGATGAAAACGTCTGTCTGCACTGCGGCCTCTGCGCCGAACGCTGTCCGACCGCTTCATGGGAAATGCTCAAATTCACTTACTTTGCCGCCGAGGCAGGAGATTCATGAACAGGATAGAACGCGTCAACGATTTCGTCGTCCGCTTGGCCAATGTCAACGGCACCGGATCGGCCAGCGCCAACAACCTCTTTGCCCTGGCCATCTACCGCATGGGGGTGCCGGTCAGCCCGAAGAATATTTTTCCCTCGAATATCCAGGGTCTGCCGACCTGGTACGAGGTCCGGGTCAACGACCGGGGTTTTGTCGGACGGCGCGGCGGCACGGATTTCAACGTGGCCGTCAACGGCCAGACCCTGGTGCAGGATTATCACGAGGTCCTGCCCGGCGGTTATTTTCTCTACGATTCGACCAAGAAACTGCCGGAGGCCTGCCGCCGCGAAGATATCACCGTCATCGCCATCCCGCTGACCGAACTGTGCAACGCCGCCTTTACCGATCCGCGCCTGCGCCAGCTCCTGAAAAATATCATCTATGTCGGAGCACTCTCTTTTCTCCTCGATATCGAGTTCTCGATCCTGACCGCAGCGATATCCAGCCAGTTCGCAAAAAAACCGAAACTGGCGGAGCCGAACCTGCTGGCCCTTGAAATAGGTCACAACTACGCCCGGGACCATTTCGCCGGCCTCTGCGGGCTGTCGGTGCGAAAGAGCGACGCGGCCAACGAATCGATCTTGATGGACGGCAACAGCGCCCTGGCCCTGGGCGCCATCTATGCCGGGGCGACGGTGGTCGGCTGGTACCCGATCACCCCATCGACATCGGTTATCGAGGCCTTCGAACGCTACGCCAACCGCTACCGGCTCGAGCCGGAGACCGGCCGCAAGCGTTTCGCCATCATCCAGGCCGAAGACGAACTGGCGGCCATCGGCATCGCCATCGGCGCCTCCTGGAACGGGGCGCGGGCCTTCACCGCGACCTCCGGCCCCGGCCTGTCCCTGATGAGCGAGTTCCTCGGCCTCGCCTATTACGCCGAGATCCCGGTGGTGCTGATGGATGTCCAGCGCGCCGGCCCCAGCACCGGCATGCCGACCCGCAGCCAGCAGTCGGATCTGCTGTCCGCGGCCTACGCCTCGCATGGCGACACCAGAAACGTCCTGCTCTTCCCCTGCGACCCGAAGGAATGCTTCGATCTGACTCTGGACGCCTTCGACCTCGCCGACCGGCTGCAGACCCCGGTGATCATCATGAGCGATCTCGACCTCGGCATGAACGACCATATCTGCGCCCCCCTCAGCTGGGATGATGCCCGCAGGTACGATCGAGGCAAGGTCCTCGACGCCGAGGCCCTTGAGGCAATGCAGGAGACCTGGGGCCGCTATCTCGATGTCGACGGGGACGGCATCTGCTACCGGACTTACCCCGGCACCCATCCGGAAAAAGGGGTCTACTTCACCCGCGGCACCTCGCACAACGAGTATGCCGCCTACACCGAGGACAACGTCACCTATGCCCGGGTCATGCGACGGCTGCTGCACAAATGGCAGACGGCCGGGGCCCTGATGCCGGCCCCGCAAGAGGACATCCGCGATCCGCATTCCCCACTCGGCGCCGTCTTTTTCGGCTCCACCACCCATGCCGCCTGCGAGGCCGTCGATCTCCTCGCCGGGCAGGGCGTGGTGATCAACACCCTGCGCCTGCTGGCCTTCCCGCTGCGGCAGGAGGTGATCGATTTTATCGACCGGCACGACCACGTCTTCGTCATCGAACAGAATCGCGACGGCCAGATGCGCATGCTGCTCATCAACGAGGCTCAGCTGCCGCCGGAGAAACTGCTGTCGGTCCTGCATTTCGACGGCCTGCCGATCACCGCCGAAACCATCGTCGAACAGATCACCGCACTGCTGCCTCGGCTCGACAGCCCCATGCTGCAGAATGAGAATATCCCAGGAGACACCCCATGACCTATGCCCGCCCCAGTTTCCGCCATCCGAACCTGCCCGTCAACGCCCTCGGCTACAGCCGCCGCGATTACGAAGGGGCCATTTCCACCCTCTGCGCCGGCTGCGGCCACGATTCGATCAGTAACGCCATCGTCCAGGCCTGTTTCGAGATGCCGGTCGAACCGCACAAGGTTGCCAAGATGTCAGGCATCGGCTGCTCCTCGAAGACCCCGGCCTATTATCTCGGCAGGTCGCACGGCTTCAATGCGGTGCACGGCCGCATGCCGTCGATCGCCACCGGGGCCAATATGGCCAACCGCGACCTCATCTATCTCGGGGTGTCGGGGGACGGGGATACCGCTTCGATCGGCATGGGCCAGTTCATCCATGTCCTGCGGCGCGATCTCAACATGACCTATGTGGTGATGAACAACGGCTGCTACGGCCTGACCAAGGGCCAGGATTCGGCGACTGCCGACCGCGGCTCGAAGAGCAAGAAGGGGGCCCCGAACCCCTTTGAATCGATCGACCTCTGCGAACTGGCGATTCAACTTGGGGTAGGCTTTGTGGCCCGCAGTTTTTCGGGAGACAAGCAGCAGCTCGTGCCGCTGCTGAAGGCCGCCATGTTCCACCAGGGCGTAGCTCTGATCGACGTCATTTCGCCCTGCGTCACCTTCAACAACACCGAGGGCTCGACCAAGAGCTACCAGTACGTCCGCGACCATATCGAGGCCACCGGCACCTTCGACTTCATCCCGCTGCAGCAGGAGATCCTCACCCACTACGAGGAAGGGACCACCCAGGCCGTCCGGATGCACGACGGCAGCATCATCTACCTGCATAAACACGACAGCGCCACCGATATCACCAACCGCCGCAAATCCCTCGATTACCTCGAGGCCGAAAAGGAAAAGGGCCGGCTGCTCACCGGCATCCTCTTCCTCGACCCGGACAGCTGCGACACCCACGGCATCCTCAACACCACGCTGCAGCCGCTCAACTCCTTGACCGAGGCGGAACTCTGTCCCGGCAGCGCGGCCCTGCAGGATATCAATGCGAGATTGCGTTGAGCGGGCCTCGACTCACCCCAATATCCCTTCACTAACCCCACCCCCCTGACTTCATGTCGACCCTCGCCCTCCTCGGTATCGCCATAGCCCTGGCCATGGATGCCTTCGCCGTCGCTCTGGCCGTCGGAATCAGCCTGAAAACCTTGCACTATCGTCAGGTTTTCAGGTTATCCTGGCATTTCGGCCTGTTCCAGGCCATGATGCCGGTGATCGGCTGGGCCATCGGCGCAGGCGTCCGTTCCTCCATCCAGGAGTACGACCACTGGCTCGCCTTCGCCCTGCTTGCCCTGGTAGGCGGCAACATGCTGCGAGAGGCCTTCGGGGACCAGGAAGAGGAATCCGACAAGCCGAAGGACGCAACCCGCGGCCTGACTCTCGTCGTCCTCTCGGTGGCAACCAGCATCGACGCCCTGGCGGTAGGCTTCAGTATGTCGCTGCTCAACATCTCGATCGTCACCCCGGCCCTGGTCATCGGCCTGGTCGCCGCCGTGTTCACCATCGGCGGCCTCTTTCTCGGCACCCGGGTGGCCGGTTTCAAACAGCTGAGTTTTTATGCGGAGATCCTGGGCGGCCTGATCCTCTGGGCGATCGGCCTGAACATCCTGCACGAACACGGGGTCTTCGGGCTCTAGCCCGGACATTGACCCGGCATACTGCACAATCCCTGGTGAAAAACGACCGGCAATCCGGTACACTGGGATCTTCCTCGAACGCACCTCCGCAGCACTGAACCCGGAAGCCCCCAGACCGTCATGCAGTTACCTGAAAAACCATGCGACCAGAGAACAGCCTCAACCCCGCACCAGGCTTTTTATGTCCTGCTTGTCCTCGGCATCCTGCTCTTGTCGCCTCTTGTGAGCCTGGCCGCCATCCAGGACGTCGCCTACGACAAGACGCTCGCCCTCTTCACCCGACTCCCCGGCAGGGACCCGAGTCACCGGCAGGAAGTCGAACAATTGCTGCGGGCCCTGTCCTATACCCGGATGCGAGCCTTCAGGGCCTTCTGCCGCCTGCCCGGCATGACCGGCATGGAGGCCGCCGCAATCCTCCGCCAGCTGCCGTCCATGAGAATTCAATTCGAGCACGTACCGCTGCTTGAACGCCTCAGCCGCATCGACGACGCCACGACCGCCTCCTGCTGGCGGCTCATCGCCAGGCTCGATGCCGTCGACTATGTCAGCAGCCAGATCCTGGCCGGCCTGGCGAATGTGCAGGCGATGTCGACCGCGGATCTTTTCCGCCTCATCGACCGGGTCGATCCACTCGATGAACCGGGCCGCTGGGCCGCCGGCGCCCTGTTCGCGGTGAAAGGGATCACCGCCGCCGAGGTCGGCCGGGGCCTGACGCTCATCGACAGGATGCGGGAGAGGCAGCGCTGGACTGCCGAACAGCAGTGCCGGATCAAGGACATCAGCGCCGGAGAGGCGCTCGACGGCATGGCAGGACTGCCCGCCCTGTCGGAGTCCGACGCCTGGAACGCCCGCAGCCTGTTCATGCTGCCGGAGATGACGCCGGGGCTGGCCGCGTCCTGGCTGAAGGGCTATTTCAGCGTCCCGGCAGGACAGCGAGAACAGGCCTTCCCGCGCCTGTCGGCACACGACAAGGCGCTGCTCCTCAAGGTCTTCGCCGCGGCCTCCGAATACCCGCTCTGGCAGATCAACAACCTGCACGACATCACCGATTCCTTCGGCCATGAGATCGGCGCCGGCAGCCTGGCCGGCTACCCGGGCAGCGGCCTGCTCGCCCTGTTCCAGCGCCTCCACCCTGAAGTCCGGCAGGCCTTTGCCGGCGAGATGCAGCGCTCGCTCAACGCCGGCAACCGCGGCGCCGCTATCGCCGTGCTGCGCCGGGCCACGGCCGCGGCGAGAAAGCAGACGGCCGTCGACCTGACCAGCGCCAATATTTACGTCCTCCTCGCCCACGGCGGCGACCTCTACGATTCGTCCTTCCGCGATATCCTCGTGCCGATCCTGAAGGCACGGATCGTCGCGAGTTCCGCCGACGACCTGCTGGCCTTTCTCGTGGCCACCGACCCCGCCGGCCAGTTCACCGCCGATTTTATCGCCAGTCTCGCCCAGAAAGGCAAACTCACCGTCTTTTTTCCACGGGAAACCGCAAAACAGCAGCAGGTCCTCGACCTCGTCGCCCGCTCGGCCCTGCAAAACGAATTCAGCCTGATTCTTTTCTCGGCGGCCTTCAGCAGGCTGCTGGAACCCCTCGAGCCGGCCGCCCGCTCCTACCTGCTGAGCCGGCTGCTCGATGCCGCCCACAGCGGAAACAGCTTATTCTCCGGGCAGGTGAGGATCATCCTGCAGTATTACCTCGATGCATACCCGGCCCTGCTTGCGGCAGGAGACAAGGCCCGGATCAGGGAGATGCTCGGCAGACTGGGGCCGATCAATCTCAGCCCCTACAACCGCACCCCCTTCGCGCAATGGAAATCGGACGGACAGCTGCAGAGCCTGTCGGTCTTTCAGCGCGACGACGACGGCCGCAGTTCCTATCTTTCCTACAGCCGGACCCTCCTCGCCAACGGCTATCGTCCGGAGATCTCGACCACCTACCGGCTGAGCGGCCTGTCGCCTGCAACCGCCGCCTCGGCCCGCTCTCTGGCGGCTGCCGTCGGCGGCCGGGAGGGCGGCCTGGCCCGGCTCCTCCAACTCTCTACCGCCCACCCGCTGGTCATCGACTGGACCAGGACGGTGGACGGCCTGCGCCTCAGCCATTCGCTTGCCGTCTATCAGGGGAAGACAGCCCAGCAGCAGCTCCTCGGCCGGTTTCTCAAGAGCGGCGGCGAAATGTTCGCCCAGCGCGGCCACAGCTACTGGCGCCGCGAACAACTGATCGATCCGCTCAGGGACCTCCTGGCCGCCGGCAGCATCACCTCGGCCGACCTCAGGGCCAAACAGCGCTTCCTCAGCATCGGCTCCTGCGGCGGCATCAGGGCCTACTCCGAGCTCAACCGGATGTTCCACAACAACGTCGATATCCTGGCGACCATCGGCACCGGCAAGACCTCGATAAACAACCCCTATAACCAGCAGTTCTTCGAGATCATCGCCCGGCACCCGGCCGACCTGACCTGGGAGGAGGTGGCCGGAAAATCCGCCGCGATCTTCAGCCGCAACCTCGGCGAGGACTATCTGCAGCCCGGCTCGCTGCCGGCGATTCTTCACAAAATCATGGACCTCAAACCGGAATCCGATGGCACTGATAAAACGCGCTGACCTGGCCAATTTCCTGAACGACCTCAAGAACGGCGAGCCACCGCAGGTCTGCCTGTGTCTCGGCGAACGTTATCTCGCCCGCGAGGCCGCCGACCTGCTGCAGCAGGCGATTCTCGCCGGCTCAGCGGGGACGGTCCATACCCTGGACGGCGACCGGGAAGACCCCGGCCAGACCCTCGCCAGGATCACCAGCTTTTCGCTGCTGCCGGGCCGGCAGATCTTCCGGGTCAGCGACAGCCGGATCTTTCACTCGAAGACGCTGGCCTCCGCCATCTGGAACAAGGCCGTGCAGGCCAAAGAGGCGGGGCGGCCCGAGACCGCCCGCCCCCGGCTCCTCAGCCTGCTGCAGATGGCCGCCATCGCGCCGGCTGGCGCCGCGGTCTTCTCGGAGATCACCGGCGACCAGTGGCAGAAGCTCTTCGGTTTCGCCAAACCTTCCGATGACCTGACCTGGGCCGACGGCCTGGCCGCGGAAGCAGCAGGTGCTGCCGCCGCCTCCGCCAATATTGCCGGGATAGCCGAACGATTTATCGCGATCCTTGAAAAAGGCCTGCCGGCGCAGAACATCCTGATCTTCACCTGCGAAGAGGCGGATCGCCGCCAGCGGCTCTTTGCCGCGATCAAAAAACATGGCCTGGTCATCGACTGCGCGGTGACCGAGGGGGCGGGGACCGCCGCCCAGGGCGAACAGAAGGACATCCTGCGCGAGATGATGTTGAAGACCCTCAAGGAGTTCGGCAAAAAAATCGAGCCTCAGGCCCTCGAGATGTTCTTCGAGCGGGTCGGCTTCCACCCGGTCGCCGTCGTCATGGAGACCGAGAAACTCGCCCTCCACGCCGGCGAACGGACGCTCATCAGCATCGCCGATCTCGACGAAATGGTCGGCCGGAGCCGGGAGGACGCCCTCTTTGAACTCACCGACGCCTTCGCCAAGGGCCAGGCGGCCAGGACCCTGACAATCCTCAACCGGCTGCAGGACAGCGGCACCCACGCCCTGGCCATCCTCTCGACCATGCGCAACTACCTGCGGCGGCTGATCATCTTCCGCTCCCTGCAGTTGCGCCCCGAGCCCCACTGGCACGGCACGATGAACGCCAGGCAGTTCCAGAACGACTATCTCCCGGACTTAAAGGCCGCGGGGGAATGGCCGGAACTCCTCAAGGGCCATCCCTATGCCCTGTTCATGAGTTTCACCACCGCCGCCGGTTTTTCCTGCCGGACCCTCAGGAACTGGCTGGCCCTGCTCCTTGCGGCGGAATATCGCCTCAAGGGGTCGCCACTGCCCCCGCGTCTTGTCCTCGAGGAACTCTTTCTCACCATGCTGCAGGACAAACGGCCCGGGCGAAAGAACCCCTGAGCGGACCGGCGAGGCAACCGTGGGCGTCTTTCTGTATTGAAAATGTCTCTTTCGTTATTATGATACAGAAAGACTGAAGCAATCACTGAATCGAAAGGCCTTTTTCGGCGCCAATCAACCAGTATCCATGTCAGAAAAGAAACATACCCCGCAGGGCTCGGTGGCCACCAAGGATCGGGTCGAGACCATTGAGCCGCCGATGTACAAGGTGCTCCTGCACAATGATGACTACACCTCGATGGAATTCGTCGTTTCGATCCTGATCGGCGTCTTCCATAAGTCGATGCCGGAGGCCACCAGGATCATGTTGAATGTCCACGAAAAAGGCATCGGGATCGCCGGAGTCTACACCCGGGAAATATGTGAAACCAAGATTGAGCGAGTGCACAGTCTGGCCCGACAGAAGGAATTCCCCTTGCGCTGTTCGATGGAAATGGCGTGAGGCACCAAAGATAAACCGCAGATGGACGACACTATGCTGAGCAAAACATTGGAAAAAGCCCTTATCCGGGCGATCAGAGAGGCGAAAAGCCACAATCATGAGTATGTCACCGTTGAGCACATGCTCTACGGCCTGCTCCATGATGAGTTGACTACATACATCATCAGCGAATGTGGTGGTTCGTCGGAGACCCTCAAGGAAAAGCTCGAACAGTTTTTTGCTGCCGAGATCCCGAAACTGTCCTCAACCGGCCCGAGCGAACCGGCCCAGACCATGGCCTTCAACCGGGTCCTGCAGCGGGCTGTGGCCCATGTCCAGAGCTGCGGCAAGCAGGAGGTGGACAGCGGCGACGTGCTGGTCTCAATCTTCTCCGAGTCGGACTCGCACGCCGTCTACTTCCTCAGTTCGGTCGGGGTCGGACGGATGGCGGTGATCAACTTCATCTCCCATGAACTGCCGGAGGAGGGACTGCAGAAGGAACCTCTGACCAGACCGCCGGACGACCATGAAACCAGGGAACAGAACGCGGCGGAAAAATCCCTGAAGGATTTCACCATCAATCTCGCCCAGCAGGCGGCCGACGGGAAACTCGATCCATTGATCGGCCGGGACCTGGAGATCAGTCGGATCATGCAGGTCCTCTGCCGCCGCAAGAAGAACAACCCGCTTCTGGTCGGGGAACCGGGGGTCGGCAAGACCGCGATGGCCGAAGGCCTGGCCCTGCGCATCCATGAGGACAAGGTGGCGCGCCGCGAGGGCCGCAAGGCCACCGTCCCCGATCTGCTGCAGGACGTCGAGATCCACCTCCTCGATATGGGCGGCCTGGTGGCCGGCACCAAATACCGCGGCGATTTCGAGAAACGCCTCAAGGGCGTGATCTCGGCCATCGAGAACAAGGAGAATGCCATCCTCTTCATCGACGAGATCCACACCATCGTCGGGGCCGGGGCGACCAGCGGCGGTTCGATGGACGCCTCGAACCTGCTCAAGCCCGCCCTGCAGTCCGGCCTCCTGCGCTGCATCGGCTCGACCACCTACGAGGAGTACAAGAACCAGATCGAAAAGGACCGGGCCCTGTCCCGCCGCTTCCAGAAGATCGACATCGAGGAGCCCTCGGTGGACGATACCTGCCTGATCCTCAGGGGACTGCAGGGCAGTTATGAAAAACACCACCAGGTCCATTATTCGAAGGGGTCGATCAAGGCCATGGCCGAACTGGCGGACCGCTATATCAACGAGCGCTTTCTGCCGGACAAGGCCATCGATGTCATGGACGAGGTCGGCTCCCTGTTCCGGCTCGAGGGTCGAATCGGCAGCATGGTCAAGGTCACCGATGTGGAGAAGGTAGTCTCGCGAATCGCCAGGATCCCGGCCAAAAGCACCACCACCTCGGATATCGGCTCCCTGAAGGAACTCGCCCCCCGACTGCAGCAGGTGGTCTTCGGTCAGGATGAGGCCATCGGGGCCGTGGTCTCGGCAGTGAAACGCTCGCGGGCCGGGCTCGGCAACCCCGACTCGCCGACCGGCAGCTTCATCTTCGCCGGCCCCACCGGCGTCGGCAAAACCGAGGTCGCCAGGCAGCTCGCCAAGGTTCTGAATATTCACTTCGAGCGCTTTGACATGAGCGAGTACATGGAGAAGCATGCGGTCTCCCGGCTCATCGGCTCGCCGCCCGGCTATGTCGGGTTCGACCAGGGCGGCCTGTTGACCGAGGCCATCCGCAAACACCCGCATTCGGTCCTGCTCCTTGACGAGATCGAAAAGGCCCATCCGGACATTTACTCGATCCTCCTGCAGGTCATGGACCATTCGACCCTGACCGACAACTCCGGCCGAAAAGCGGATTTCCGCAACGTTATCCTGATCATGACCACCAATGCCGGGGCCAGGGAACTGACGGCCAAGAGCATCGGCTTCGTCACGACGAAGAAGAGCCGCGACCAGTCGGCGATCAATAGAATCTTCGCCCCGGAATTCCGAAACCGGCTCGACGCCATCGTCACCTTCAGCGCCCTGAACGGTGAGGCCATGCAGCATGTAGTCGCCAAGCTGATCGGCGAACTCGAAGGCCAGCTCGCCGAAAAACGGGTGAGCATCAACCTCTCGCCTGCGGCCACGACCTGGCTCGCCGAAAAAGGCTACGACCCCGACTACGGGGCCCGGCCGCTGCGCCGGCTGATCATGAAGGAGATCGGCGACGTGCTCACCGAAGAGATCCTCTTCGGCGAACTGGCCAGGGGCGGCGAGGCCCGGATCGATCTGCAGGATGAAAAACTGCACTTCGTCTATGTACGATAGCCGCGATACCCATAACTGAAGGCTGCCCAACCGGACAGCCTTTCCCCACTCTGACCACAAGGAACGAGATGATGACAGACTGCCTCTTCTGCAAGATTGCCGCCGGCGAAATTCCGGCAGAGATCATTTACGAAGACGATGAGATCATGGCCTTCAGGGATATCGCCCCGGTAGCCCCGCAACATATCCTGGTTATCCCGAAAAAACACCTGGCCGGACCGTCTTCGATCACAGAAGAGGATGAACCGCTGATCGGTCGGCTGATGCGGGTCGCCGGCCAGATAGCAGAGGACAACGGCGTCGGCGATGCCTTCCGCCTGGTCCTGAGCAACGGGGCCGGCGCCGGACAACTGGTCTTCCATCTGCACATGCATATCCTCGGCGGCCGACCGATGCACTGGCCGCCGGGCTGAACCGACCGCCACCCTCTCCTCTCCCGGGCGGTATCTTTGCCGGCCGATGCCGGTTACGGCAAGATACCGCCCGCCCGGCTCAGGCAACCAGCCCTGACAGCCCGCGCCTGTAGCAAACCAGACCGATTCATGGTAGGTTTCCCCTTCATTGTTACCTGAATCAGGGCATACAGGAAGTAGCCCTTTGCTTCGTCCGCGATCGCCCGCATTCTCCATGCAGAGGCGAGGCAGAAAACCGGAAAGCCCGGACTCCGCCTTGAAATATTCGCCGATCGCGGGTATAAACACTCACATGCAGAACGAACAATCAGGACAATTTGTCGCGGCCATCTCCAGCCTCTTCCCCCGGGATATCCCGTTTTCGGCCCTGCCGTCGATGTTGCTGGCCGCATCCTGCCTTCTCCTGGTGCTCCTTGCCCTGGTGTCGCTCCGGCTTCGAGCCCGGAACCGGCAGCTTGCGCTCCTTGCCTCGGAACTGGCGGAGGCCGGGGTGAAACACCTCGATCTGGAGCAGCGCAGCGTCGAGCACAGGATGCGGATTGTCGAGTTGGAGACCCTGCTCGCCGACGAGAAAAGACATGGCGGGGAGAAACTGAACCTGCTCGAAGAGGCCCGGGACGAGCTGCGCCTGCAGTTCAAGGCCTTGGCCCAGCAGATTTTCGAGGAGAAGAGCGAGAAATTCGGCAGCCAGAACAAGGAGCGGCTCGAGGCCATTCTCCAGCCCTTCCACGACCAGCTCACCTCATTTAAGAAAGAGATCAACGACATCTACCTGAGCGATACGCGCGAGCGGACCTCCCTGCAGAAGGAGATCGGCAACCTGCGTGAACTCAACCAGCGGATCGGCACCGAGGCGCTCAATCTCACCCGGGCGCTCAAGGGCGACAAGAAGATACAAGGCAACTGGGGCGAACTGGTCCTCGAGAAGGTGCTCGAACAGTCGGGCCTGCGCCGCGGCCATGAGTACGATTGCCAGGAGGGCTTCCGGGACCAGGACAACCGCCTGTTCAAACCCGATGTCATCGTCCATCTGCCGGAGGGCAAGGACATCGTCATCGACGCCAAGGTCTCCCTGCTCAGCTGGGAACGCTCCCTCAACGCCGAGGAGGAAGGGGAACGGCAGCAGGCCCTCACTGATCTGGTCAGGGCCATCCGCGACCATCTCCTATCGCTCGGCGGCAAGAATTACTCGGACCTGGCCGGCATCAGATCGCTGGATTTCGTCATCATGTTCATGCCGATCGAGGCCGCCTTCGTCGCCGCCTTCCAGCATGACGAACGGCTGTTCAGCGAGGCCTTCGCCCAGCGGATCATCGTCACCACCCCGACGACGCTGCTGGCGACGCTCAGGACCGTGGAAAACATCTGGCGCTATGAGCACCAGAGTAAAAATTCCCTGGAAATCGCCAGACGGGCCGGCATCATCTACGACAAGCTCTGCGGTTTCGTCGAGGACATGGAAAAGATCGGCCGGCAGCTGAGCAGCTGTCACCAGACCTACGACGCGGCGATGGCCAAACTCAGCCAGGGGCGGGGCAACCTCATCGCCCAGGCCGGTCAGCTCACCGAACTCGGGGTGCAGGTGCGAAAGGAACTCTCCCGCTCCGTAACCGAAAAGGCCGACATGGACCTGAAGAACTGAGCCCCGGGCAGGACTCAGACCCTGATCTTCACCACCACCTTCCTCACCAGCTGATCGCCCGCCCGGATGCAGGGCATATCTGTAGACGACAGCCGGCGGGTGGTATCATTCGATGGCATGGGCCATCAGCCGCATGTATTGATCGTACAAACCTTCCCGGTCGGAGAGGAATCTGTTCTCGGCAAAGCCGCAGCTATTCTGCCGGCAATATTCGCCTGCCGTCAGGTAGTTGAGGATCATCTTGGGTATATCGTAGTGATGGATCGTGGCGTACTTTTTCACCTTGCCATCCTCGACGATGAGGATGCGGTTGAGGTGGAGGTTACCCTCCCGGTTGTCGAGGTAGCGCAATTTATGGTAGGTCTTGACTCCCTGCAGGGGCGGAAGATGGTCGCTGACCAGGATGATCAGACTGTTTCTGTCGATTTCCAGGAGATTTTTGACATAGTCGGCAACGGCCTCGGAACGGTAAAAAAACTGATTGGCCACCCTCTCAAGCTGCGGATCCCGAAAGCGGGAGACCAGTTTCAAGCGATTCGGCCGTTTCTGCTTGTTGAGGACATGCGGCAGATGTCCGTACATGGTCAGGACATAGTTGAAGATCGGTGGTGCATCCGTCTCGGCCATGACCTTCTTGATAAACTGCAGATTCTGGTCGAACAATACCCCGTCAAACATATACAGCTCGCCGGTCGTATCGCCGGTTGACAGATAGGTTTGGGCTTCACCGTTGAATTCCTTGGGGAAATACATCTCACCAAAGCCGATCCCCTCGTAGGCGCTTACTGCGTTGAAAAAGGTCGGCTTGAAGGAGTTCGAGGCAATGGTGCGGTAGCCGGCCATCTTCAGGATGCCGGGCAGGCAGTAGGCGGGGACGCCGGAAAAGGAGTTGAATTCGACTCCGGTCAGATCCTGGAAGGCCGGCACGCCGCAGAGAATCTCGAACTCGGCCTGGGAGGTTTTGCCGCCGAAGACCGGTGACACCGAGAAGCCGACCTTCTTGCCGAACAGTCGTTCATATTCCGGGTGCACCGGACTCTTGGTATAGACCGCAGCCCGGAACAGGGTCGGATCGACAAAACTCTCCATAACCACGACATGGACATTCCGCTTCGCCCCCTTCTCCCGCAGCCAGTCGGCACGTTGCCTGGCTTCCTTTTCATAAGCCGGCCGATCGCGAAACGAATCGGTCTTGGCAAAGGCAATCTGCCTTTCGGCCTCACGGTACCAGAGCATCACCAGCCGACCGTTCTTTTCGACCGGGATCGTATCCGACCAGTTGATTACCGGCCGCCCCACTTCCTTGAAGGCCGACAGTGCCGTCTGCGGGAAAAATTCGACCAGACCGACGAGCGCGGCCAGCGGCAGGCAGCCCAGCACGATCACGGCCCAGCGGCGATAATTGATCGAGGCCAGAAAACCACTGAGCGGGATGAGCGCAGCCAGGATGATCAGCACCTGGAACGGGCGCGAGGTGACGTTGAACAGTTCGGCGACCTCGGTGAGTTCGATGAAGCGGAACACCTTGGCCAGCAGCAGAAAGTAGATATCCTGGCCGATGTAGGCGAGAAAAATCGGAGTGGCGGCGAGAAAGGGCTGCCAGCGGGAAGGACGGACAATGACGTTGAGATACCAGTAGAGATAGAGCAGCTGGCCGATCTCGAGGTATTGGCGGGCAAAGACCCACCCCCCCTTCAGACCTCCAAGATGTTCAATAAGGAGGGTATAACAGAACAGGACGAGGAGAAAGGCGACATAACGATTACACAGGACACTGACCAGGCGACGAATAAACAGGGCGAGACCCCCGGTCGGGAGACAAGGCGGAAAGGAATTGGACATGAATGAAAGGCAGGTTGCAAGGGTGTCCGCAACAGAGGAAAAGATCGAGAAATTAGATAACCCATACCGACTATGCGGGGGCCGGCCGTACACCGAAACCCCGTTGCAATATCCTAGCCCATCGGTCAGGAGTCAACAACAAGAATCTCGCCCGCCCCCCGCCGGCGGCCGATCAGGAATCGAGGGTCCTGTTGCTGATTCCGGCCCAGCTTAGAAGCCCCCTGGCATCGCGGTTGGTTGAAGTTGCCAAAGCCGGTGAAACATGGTAGTTGGATTTTCCAGAGACGGGGCGGAATGTTCCGGCGCCATCCACGGGACCCGCTGATCATCGGAGATGAATAAACTGGAAGGAGACCGCTGTGCTCTTACATCACCGCTTCATCGAGGTTGCCAAGAGGTTGGGCGGCAAACTGGCCATCCGCGACTTCTCCACCGGCAAGGAATTGTCCTACAGCCGCACGCTGCTGGCCAGCATCCTCCTCTCCCGGGTAGTCCGCAAGCTTGACAAGGGCTTCATCGGCATCATGATCCCCACCTCGGCCGGCTGCATCCTCACCAAGATCGCGGTGCTGATGAGCGGCCGGACGCCGGTGATGATCAATTACTCGACCGGGGCCGAGCACAACGCCCGCTACGCCCAGAACAAATGCGCCTTCAAGACCATCATCACCTCCAAGGCCCTGCTCGAGAAGATCGAGTGCCCCTATGTCGAAGGGATGATCTATATCGAAGACATCATGGCCAAACTGACCGGCCTGCAGAAACTCATCGCCGCCATTATCTCCAAGCTGCCGGTCTTCCTCATCAAAAAACTGGTGCATGGCGGCGAGATTGACGACACTGCCGTGATCCTCTTCACTAGCGGCAGTGAAAAGGACCCGAAAGCGGTCCAGCTCACCCACAGGAATATCTCAGCGAATATCGAATCGGTATCGATTCCCTTCAAGTTCAAGGAAGAGGACATCTTTCTCTGTTCGCTGCCGTACTTCCACGTCTTCGGCATGACCGTCAACCTGTGGCTGCCCCTCTACCACGGCATGACCCTGCTCACCTACGCTAATCCCCTTGATTTCAAGAAGATCTGCAGCATTGTCCGGGAGGAGAAGGCCACCTTCATGGTCGGCACCCCGAGCTTTTTCTGGGGCTACCTGCGCAAATCCGAACCCGGCGACTTCGACAGCCTGCGGATTGCCATGGCCGGCGCCGACAAATGTCCGGACGCCCTCAGGGAAGGCTTCAGGAAGAAACACAACATGGTGCTCTACGAGGCTTACGGGGCGACGGAATGCTCGCCGGCGATCTCCGGCAACACCGTGGAGGGAAACAAGCCCGGCAGCGTCGGCAAACCCTTTCCCGGCGTGCAGATCCGCATCGAAAACTACGAAACAGGGGAACCCTGCGGTATCGGCGAGGACGGCCGGATCCTCGTCAAGGGTGACAACGTCATGAAGGGCTACTTCGATGATTTCGAGCAGACCACCCTGCACATTAGGGGCGGCTGGTACGACACCGGCGATATGGGCAATATCGACGCGGACGGCTTCCTCTGGCATGTCGGCCGCCTCAAGCGCTTCGTCAAGATCGGCGGCGAGATGGTCTCGCTGGTCAAGATCGAGGATGTCCTGGAAAAGACCCTGCCCGAGGATGTCGAATGCTGCGTGGTCGAGATCCCCGATGCGATCAAAGGCGCCAGGATCGTCGCCGTGGTCACCGCCCGGCTCGACGAGAAGGCGACCCTGAAAAAGATGGCGGAACACCTGCCGCAGATCGCCCTGCCCAAGACCTTTCTGGTCAGCGAAAGCCTGCCGAAAATGGGGAGCGGCAAGATCGATTTCCGGACCATCACGGAAATGGCCCGGGAGAAGCTGTCAGCCCAGTAACCCGAACGGCGGTCTGCCGCCGCAGCGAGGCGACGCATGCCGCCAACTCGTCATGGAACTCGTCCACCGTATCGTAGATGACCGATGTCCCAGCCGAAAAATGCAGAAGGATGTCGTTCAGCCGGGCCGGGATATAGGGGTAGAGCTTTTTCAGATTGAAGACCCGGTCCCGGGCCAGCAGCGCCATATCCTCCACCCGCAGCGACGAAAAGACTTTTTCACCCATCTCCGGGTGCTGCAGGACATCCTGGGGACGGAAATTCTGCCGGCCGACGATATAGAGCAGGACATTGCCGAGGCCAAGGAGGTCCATGGCATACGGCCGCTCCGGCAGGTAGAAGTCATAATCGAAATCAATCCAGAGAAAACTGCCGTCATCGCGGTTGACGAAGATATGATCGCGGCGGATGTCGCCGTGTTTGAGACCGTGGCTATGGAGCATCGAGATCGCCCGCACCGAGACGAGAAAGCGTTCCAGGGCCCCGAGCATGTGCTCCTCAAAATATTGCCGATGCGTGCCGCCGAGTTGCTGGAGATAGGTGTCCAGTCTTTTCCCCGGCACAACATCGAGGATCCGCACCAGATTGTCGGCATCGTCGAGAACGGTATAGCCCTGCATGAAGGCGGGATTGCCCCGCACCAGGTCAATGACCCGGGCCTCCTTCTCCGGGCTTCGGTAGCATTTGACCTCGAGCTCTCCGAACTTGATGGAGTAGGTCTCGTGGAACACCAGCTTGAGGATGTTCGACTCGCCGGTCTCCAGGTCATGGACCTTCGGCACCCACTGTTTCGGCTGGTCGTCGATGCCGAACCGACCCTCGCGGGTATAACCGACCACCAGGAAATAGCGGTTGTCGACCAGGATGATGTCGCCGTAATCGATGCTGGTGAAATTACTGGTGTCTCGCCAGATCCGCGGCTGATGGCGGATGCTCCGCATCGCCGGGTGAGCCTGCAGCCTTGGCAGGATGCGCAGCGGGAAATAGCTCCAATCGATCATCGGCTACCCCACGATCCAGGCGGTGAAGTCGCGGCTGTGGCGGGCCAGGGCATTGGAGATCGACCCGAAAAGAAACTCCTCGGCCTTCGAGACCCCGCGCTTGCCGGTGACCACCGTACCGAATTTCCCCTCTTTCCTGATATCCAGGACCATCTGGCTGATCGTCCTGCCTTCGGCCATGCAGATCCGCTGGCTTATATCCCGGCCGTTGATGCCCATTCCCTCGAGGACGATCGTCGCCTCCTGGATAAACTGGTCCGCCCGCTGCTCCCGCAGCATCTGGTAGCGGTCGAGCCTGCCGCCTTTGATATAGAAATCGGGGGGCGGCTCGGGATACACATGCAGGAGGCAGATATGCTTCTCCGCCAGACCACGGACCATTTGCCCGAGGTAACGGACGGCCCGCATCGATGTTTCCGACTTGTCTATCGCAATCAGGAATCTGTGCCAGTCGTCCATTCCTTCCTCTCTCGGTATAATAATGTACAGTTAACAACCGGTAGATACGGCAACCTAGAGTTGTTCCAGACCGGGCCGCCATTTCTCCAGCAGCTTGATCAGCTCGACTATGGTCTGCTGCGTCGGCACCGCAATGCCGTACTCCTCGGCGTAGCGGCAGATCGCCCCGTTCTGGGCCTCGATCTCGGTTGGGCGTTCGTTGAGAATATCCTGCAGCATCGACGAGAGATTGTTGGTGCTGCGCTGACAGGCCTCGAAGAGCTGTTCATAGAGGTCGCTGCCGGCCAGATCGATGCCGCAGGCCTCGGCCACCCTGCGGCCCTCGTCGAGCAGTCTTTTCATCAGGGTGATCGACTCCATCCGGTCGATCAGACAGCCGTTCGGAACCTTGAGCAGCGACGACAGCGGATTGATGGCGGCATAGACGATGACCTTGCACCACAGGCGGCCGATCACCCGCCTCGACATCCGGGTATCGATCCCGCAGTCGTTGAAAATCTTTTTGATTGCCTCGAGCCGCGGTGTCAGCCGGCCGTCGAGTTCCCCGATATAGGTCGTGCCGGTGCCGCCGTACCGTACCGTGGCCCCGCCCAGCGACGTCCCCGACATGAAGGTCATGCCGGCCAGGATGTGCTCGGTCGGGACAATCCGACCGGCCGTCTCGATATTGCCGATTCCGGTCTGGATTATCAGCAGCGGGCAGTTTTCCGAAACCAGGTGGGCGATGCTCTCAACCGCCACCCGGGTGGAATAGGACTTGACCATCAACAGGATCAGGTCGCATTCCTTGATCGAGGACCCGTCGCTGATCGCCGTCACCGGTACCACGGTCACTGCATCAGGGTCGTCCTCGCCATGGGCCATCACCTCGATACCGTGCTCGCGCATCGCCCCGACCACCTCATTATCGATATCGACGAGGGTAGTCTCATGGTTTCCCTTCGCCAGAAAAGAGCCAAAGAGCCTGCCGATCGCCCCGCCGCCGACAATTACAATCTTCATAATCACTCCTCCGTAGTTTCCTGGGGGATTCGCTCCACCCGAAGCGGTTATCTCAACTATTCCGGCCTCTTTCTCATTGTATATTGGCCGGGATGGAAAAGCAAATGGCTGATTGCCGCCTGTCTGCCGATTCGCCGCCGGCAGCCTGCCAGATTCTCTTTTTTCTGTCGTTTTTCTCCCGCAAACGGCAAAAACTCCCTGGCTTTTTTTTTCATTAGCAGGTACCCTGCAGTTAAGATTGATTATCATGTCGAGAGGTTATACCATTGACGCAGCGATGATGATGCACCCTGTCCGAAAAAAAATAGGCAGCCTGCCCGGCCTGCTCCGCTCGCCCCTGGTCGACCTGGCCCTGCTCGTGCTGCTGGTCCTGGTCATTGCCCGGATTTTTTTTCTCGGCTCCCAAGGGCTGAGTTATCACTGGCAGTGGTACCAGGTCCCCCGCTTTCTCTTTGCCGTCGACGCCGGCCATATCGCCGCCGGGCCGCTGCTGCAGGGGCTCTCAATCACCCTGCAGATCTCGGCGATCAGCCTGATCGTCTCCCTGCTGATCGGCCTCGTCACCGCGATCTTCCGACTCGCGGATTCCCCGCTGGCCGGCCTCCTCGCCAGGTTCTATATCGAGACCACCAGGAACACCCCCCTGCTCATCCAGATCTTTTTCATCTACTTTGTCCTCGGCCCCCTGCTGGGTCTCGAGCGGATGCCGGCCGCCATCCTCTCCCTGAGCCTCTTCGAAGGCGCCTATATCGCCGAGATATTCCGCTCCGGAATCCTGGCGGTGCCGCGACAGCAGGTAGAGGCCGCCTACAGTCTCGGCCTCGGCCCCCTTGCCACCTATCGTCATGTCATTCTGCCCCAGGCCGTCCGGACGGTCATGCCGCCCCTCACCAGCCAGGCCATCTCCCTGATCAAGGATTCCGCCCTGGTGAGCACCATCGCCATCTACGACCTGACCATGCAGGCCCAGGCCATCATTGCCGAGACCTTTCTGACCTTTGAGATCTGGCTGACCGTCGCCGCACTCTACCTGGTCATCACCTGCACCCTGTCCTATGCCGCCGGCAGGCTGGAACACCATTTGAAACTGCCGTGACACCGGCAGCGCTTGTATCCCGAAAAGAACAACCACAGGAGAACACGATGAAGAAATCACTGATCCTCACCCTGACCCTGCTGCTCATCGCCATGGCCGGGCCGGCCTCCGCCGCCTCGATCCGGCAGCAGCTCACCGCCGAAAGCACCACCGAACAGATCACCAAGAGAGGCGTGCTGCGGGTGGGTATGGATATATTCCAGCCCTGGGCCATGAAGGACAAGAACGGCAAGCTGATCGGTTTTGAAATCGACGTGGCGACCCGGCTGGCAAGCGACCTGGGGGTCAAGGTCGAATTTGTCCCCACCGCCTGGTCCGGCATCATCCCCGCCCTGCTGACCGGCAAGTTCGATGTCATCATCGGCGGCATGGGCATCACGCCGCAGCGCACCCTGAAGGTCAATTTCTCCATCCCCTACGACTATTCGGGGATGTCGCTGGTCGCCCACCGGAAACTGGCGGACGGTTTCACCACGCTTGCCGATTTCAACCGGACCGATGTGCAGGTCGCGGTCAAGCTGGGGACGACCGCAGCCACCGTAGCCAAAAAATATCTGCCCAAGGCCACCCTGCGGATGTTCGACAACGAGACCCAGCTCTATCAGGAACTGCGCAACGGCAAGGTCCATGCGGTCATCGCCAACGCCCCCCGGCCGGCCTATGAAGCCGTCGACTACAAGGACAGCCTGTTCATGCCGTTCACCGAGAACTTCACCAGGGAGCCGATCGCCTTCGCCCTACCGAAAGGCGACCCGGACACCCTGGCCTGTTTCAACAGCTGGATCGCCCTGGTGGAGATGGAAGGGTGGCTCAAGGAACGGCATGATTACTGGTTCGGCACCAAGGACTGGGCCGATCAGATCCAGTAAACCCGGCCTGCCCCGCCACAGGGGGAGAGTCGGTGCCGCCTCTGCAACGGCTCGCCATCTTTCCCCGGCAATCGTACCTGACACCCCTGCTCTGTGCAATGTATGCGGCGTTCCCCGAAAATTCTCAGCCCGCTCGACTGGCTCATCCTGTTCGGCCTCTGCGCCCTGGCGGGGTATATTCTCTACAGGCTGTTCTTCGGCCTGAATTACCGGTGGAACTGGGGGATCATCCCGATCTATCTGGTGCGGTTCGACCAGGAGCAGCAGCGCTGGGTGGCCAACGCCCTGCTCCAGGGCTTCTTCACCACGATCAAGCTGAGCTGCTGGGGCATGCTCCTGGCCATCCCCCTCGGTGTCGTCATCGGCCTGATGAGGATTTCGCGGCGTCTGGCGCCACAGCTGACCAGCCGAGTCTACGTCGAGTTCATCCGCAATACGCCGCCGCTGGTCCTGGTCTTCCTCTTCTATTATTTCGTCAGCGACCAGATCCTCACCCGCTTCGCGGTCGAGTCGCTGCTCCGCGAGAGTCCGCCGGTCATCCGCCAGGCCCTGGCCCTGATCGCCAGCGAACCCGAACTGATCTCGCCGTTTCTCTCCGGGGCGATGACCATCGGCCTGTTCCAGGCGGCCTATCTCGGCGAGATCGTCAGGGCCGGCATCCAGGCGGTGCCGACGGGCCAGTGGGAGGCCTCCCGGTCCCTGGGCCTGTCCCGCACCCAGGTGATGCGCCTCGTCATTCTCCCCCAGGCCATCCGCACCATGCTGCCGCCGCTGGCCAATGAATTCATCAATACCATAAAATATTCCTCAATCGTCTCGATCATCTCGATCCAGGAACTGACCTTTCAGGGCATGCAGATCATGGCCTCGACCCAGGCAACCATCGAGATCTGGGTGACCATCACCGCCATGTATCTCTGCCTCTGCCTCAGCCTTTCCCTGGCGGTCGGTCGGCTGGAGAGCCATCTCAACAGGGGTCTGCACTGACGTGCGGGCGCGGTGCACCGCCCCAGGCCCGTTCTTCGATTCCCAATATCCCGCTGGAAGCCCCTATGCCGACTTCATCCTCTCCCTTTGCCATCGCCAATGTCCGGCTCTTCATACTCTTCCGGATCTTTTTCAACTCCCGCTTCTACTATCCCGTATTCACCATCCTCTTTCTTGATTACGGCCTGACCATCGAACAGTTTTCCCTGCTCAACACGGTATGGGCCATCACCATCGTCTGCGCCGAGGTGCCCTCCGGGGCGCTGGCCGACGTCATCGGCAGAAAGCAGCTGCTGGTGACGACCTCGGTCCTGATGGTCGTCGAGATGGCCCTGATCGGTTTTGTGCCGCTCGGCAACAGCACCCTGATCTTCTCGGTATTTCTTCTCAACAGGATACTCAGCGGCCTGGCGGAGGCCTTGGCCAGCGGGGCCGACGAGGCCATCGCCTATGACTCGCTGGCCGCCCAGGGCCACGCGGAAGACTGGCCCCGCGTCCTGAGCGTGCAGATGCGCCTGCGCTCGGTTGCGGCAATGCTGTCGATGGCCGTGGGGGCCTTCATCTACGACCCGGTGATGGTCAACCGCCTGCTCGCCCGGTTCGGCTCGGACCTTGAGGTCAGCCAGCAGATGACCATGCGCTATCCGATCTTCCTGACCCTGCTGCTCAGCCTCGGCGCCTGCATCGCCTGTCTGCGCATGCAGGAAGACACGCCGGCCCCGGCCGGGGACAGGCCGGGTAATCTCCTCCATACCCTGAAGGCCACCGCCCGGATGACCATTGAGGCCGGCCGCTGGATACTCCGCACCCCCTTTGCCCTGGCCATTATCCTGTTCGGCATGGCCTACGACCATATCCTGCGCCTGATCGTCACCCTGACCAGCCAGTATTTCCGCCTCATCGACCTCCCCGAAGCCAGCTTCGGCCTGATCGGCGCAGCCATGTCCCTTCTCGGCCTGATTGCTCCGAAAATCGCCGAGAAGATGGTGGAGATCTTTTCGCCGGCGACCAACGTCCTGTGGCTGTCGATTTTGACCGTCGCCGCCCTGATCGGTGCCGCCGGCTTCTTTCCCTATCTCGGCCTGCTGCCGATCGCCCTGATCTTCCTGGTGATGATGCTGGTCTCGTTCTTCTGCAGCCACTACCTTAACAGGATCACCCCGACGCACCAGCGCGCCACGGTCCTGAGCTTTAAAGGGATGGCCTTCAACCTCGCCTATGGCCTGATCGGCATCCTCTTCGCCGTGCTCGTCCAGCAGCTCCGCCTCCGGGAGCCCGCCGGCCTGGCCGCCGATGCCGGCCTTTCCCTCGCCGACGCCGCCTTTACAAGCGCCATTGCCTGGATGCCGGGGTATTCCCTGGTCGTCCTTGGCCTGATCGGCCTCTACTGCGGCATCAGACTCAAGGGCTCGACACAGATCCGGCAGAAGGGCTGAGGCCGCCGCCGCACACCGGCAGAGGCCAGGGGTGCGCCTGCCGCCGCCGGACGACATCCTCTGCGGCCGCAATTAATTGCAGTTTTGCCGGGAATCGCAGTATAGTTGGCAGACAGGGAATCGCTCGGAGACCTGCCGGCCCGGAAAGAGGCTGCTGGTCCATCTTCCCGAAACAGCAACCAACGGACAGGAGATCCGCCTCATCATGCTCAAACGATTTTCAATATCTCTTGAGGAAAACCTGCTTGAGATCTTCGACAAGCACATCCGGGCCCGAAGCTACACCAACCGCTCAGAGGCCATCCGCGACCTTATCCGCAAGGCCTTCGTAAAAAAAGAATGGCAGGCTGACAAGCAGGTCATGGGGGTAATCAGCCTGGTATACGACCACCACCAGCACAAACTGCAGGACAAGGTGACCGAGGTCCAGCACGACTATCACCATCACATCGTCTCGACAACCCATGTCCACATGGATCATGACAACTGTCTAGAGGTGATCATTGTCCGGGGCAAGGCCAACGAGATCCAGGAACTCTCGGACCGGCTGATCGCCCTGCGGGGTGTGCGGGACGGGCATCTCGCCATGAGCAGCACCGGCAGGTTTCTGCACTGATTCCCCTGACCGCCCGGAGGACTACCGATTAGGAGCCGTTACGAAATAACATGGCCATTTTCTTTATTTCGTTACGGCTCCTTATGCCGTTCCCGAAGATTGAACTGGCCATGTTATTTTCCGACAACGGCTTACCTGCGAAATGAATCTACAACGCCCTGAAAACAAACGAATCCTCCTTGCCCTCGCCTTCCTCCTGCTGGGCCTCTCAAGCTGTCCGGTGGCCCTCTCGGCAACACGCCTGAAACTGCCGTCGCTGACCGCGCCTGGCCATGCCGGCTGGCAGGAAAAGCGCTTTGTCGGCCGGACGGTGTACAAGGTTGTGCAGGAAAATGACCGGGAGATGCTCTCCGCCACCAGCCAGGGCGCCGCATCCGGCCTCTTCCTCGAACAAAAGATCAATCTGCGGCAGACCCCGGTGCTGCACTGGTCCTGGAAGGTAACCAGGCTCATGGAGGGTCTCGATGAGAGCCGGAAGAGTGGAGACGACTTTGCGGCCAGAGTCTATGTGGTCGCCAGGGGCGGGCTGGCCTTCTGGAAGACCCGGGCGCTTTCCTATGTCTGGTCCGGCAGCCAACCTGTCGGGACGATGTGGCCCAGTCCCTTTACCGCCAATGCCGTCCTGATCGCCGCCCAGAGCGGCCGGGAACGCCTCGGCACCGTCATTGATGAAAAACACAACATCCGGCAGGACTGGCAGCGGGCCTTCGGCGAGGATATCACCACCATTGACGCGGTCGCCATCATGACCGACTCAGACAACTCCGGCCAGTCGGCGGCAGCCCTGTACTCCACCCCCTGGTTTTCCGACGACTGACGCCATTGCCGGACCAGGCTGAGAACACGAAGACAGGCGGGCAGCCGATCCTCCCTGCCGGGAATTTTGACGCCTGACGTGAGACCGGCACGGGTCTCTCATGGAGTCGGGATGAGAAACGAGACCTGTGCAGTCGACGTCAAACGCGCCTCCGTCGTGTTCTCCCGCCCGATGCCTAGAATAAAAAGGCCTTGACAGGGGAAGTGGGGCATGGCTATTCTGACACGTAAATAAATTTATTCGTGTCATACAACCCGTTTCATTTCCCGGATGAGGCTGCCATGTACTTTCCCACGGCCGGAATAGAGGTTCAGCCCTGGATCCCACCCCTGGTCGCCTTCGTGGTCTCGTTTTTCACGTCTATGGGCGGGGTCTCGGGGGCTTTTCTGCTGCTGCCGTTTCAGATGTCGTTTCTTGGCTATACAGCACCGTCCGTGAGCGCCACCAACCAGCTGTTCAATATTGTCGCCATTCCCAGCGGGGTCTATCGCTACTGGAAAGAGGGCAGGATGGTCTGGCCGCTCACCTGGATTGTGGTGGCCGGCACCCTGCCGGGCGTGCTGGTCGGCGCCATCGTCCGTGTCAGGTATCTGCCGGACCCTCGACTGTTCAAATTGTTCGCGGCCGCCGTCCTGTTTTTTATCGGCATCAGGATGATCCGTGCCCTGCTCGGCACAAAAACGGCTGCCCCGACCAATGACGAGAGCGAAAAAGTATTCCAGGAGATGGTGAAGGAGGGTAAGGCAGGAAGCAAGCATGCCGGGCTTTCGGTTCCGGGCTACGCCTCCGCCGTCAGGCTGACCCATTTCAATTTCAGGCGATTCGGCTACACCTTCTACAATGAGCAGTTTGACGTCTCGACCTTGGGCATCTTCTCGCTCAGCATGGTTGTCGGTGTGGTCGGGGGAATATACGGGATAGGCGGCGGAGCGATAATCGCCCCCTTTTTTGTCACCTTTTTCAGATTGCCGGTCTACACCGTGGCCGGAGCATCCTTAATGGCGACCTTCGTCACATCTGTGGCAGGAGTTGCCTTCTATCAGGCGATAGCGCCATTGTACCCGGATATGTCGATAGCCCCGGACTGGCCGCTCGGTATACTTTTCGGGCTGGGCGGAATAGCCGGCATGTACCTCGGAGCGAGGTGCCAGAAACACGTGCCGGCAGCAGCAATAAAATGGATGCTCACCTGCATCATCGTCTTTGTTGCCCTGAAATATGTATTTGATGCCGTAGGATAGTATCCATCCGGATAACCGTTCTGGCCGGAGGAAACCGGACACGAGCTGAAACCATCCCTTCCGTCAATCGGCCGCAAGAGCCGATCGGCTCGTTTTGGTGAACTTGGTGATCCATGAAAACCGTGCAGACGATTACCGGGGTGCTTTTGCTGGCTATTGCCTTCGGCCTGGGCTCAGGGCTCATCTGATCGATATCTCATCCTGCTGTGCCGATGGACTGAAACTCTGGAGGATTGATGAACACCTCGGAAAAAATCTGGCTGGAATACCATTCGCGGCTCCGGGCGTTTATTGCAACGAAAATATCCGACGCCGCGGCGCGAGATGACATTCTTCAGGAGGTATTCCTGAAGATGCATACCGGGTTGGCCTCCCTGAAGGAACGGACAAAGCTGAAAAGCTGGCTCTACCAAATCACCAGGAACGCCGTAATCGAATATTTCCGTGCGCATAAGCCGACGGTGGAACTCCCTGAATCGCTGCCGCAGGCCAAAACGGATACCGATGCCGGCGCTTGAGTTCGACCATCATGGCCGGCTCAGCGGTTATGAACAAAAAGATCCGGCGTGTGATGATTGCCGCCGATCATCTGCGTCCTTCTGCCGGTTTCTTCGTCTATATGGGTGAGCAAACCTGCTCGTCAACCCATTACCATACGAGGAGAACCAAATGATTTCCGATATTGTCAAGACCGCGGCGATGCCCGAAGCCCTCGAGAAAGACATGGCGATGTACACCGGCTGCATAGCGGGCGCATCTTCCCTATCCGACCTCGAATCCATGCTCCGGCAGGCCGGCTTCGAGAATATCCGGATCAGACCTAAAGATCAGAGCAGAACCTTTATCGGTGACTGGCTGCCCGGCAGCAGGGTTGAGGACTATGTCGTTTCGGCAACGATCGAGGCAGTAAAGCCACTGTCATTGTCATAACAAGAAGGTGAACCTTGAGCGGCAAGGATGCTGCGCGTCGTCGCCGCTTCGGCCGGGGATATTCAAGGGGCAGCCGGCACACCCGGTGTGATTCGGGCCTGTCTCGACCCGGCAACGGGATCAGACAGGCCGCCCGCTTTTTTCATCAGGCCCGGTACAGGTCGCATGGCCGGTGGTATTGCGCCAGCAGGTCGGGTCGGAGGCGAGGTAATCACCGGTGAGCTGGTAGGCCGCACCACGACAGCCGTAACACTCGCTGCTTTTTTCACAGGTACGGCAGGGCCCCTTGATCATCTCACGGTAGTTTTTCAGGTTGGCGAGGCCCTGACGGATGATTGCAAAGGCGCCTTTTTTCCCGGCCAGCCGGTCCTGCACGCCTTCACTGCGGGAATTCATCTTCAGCACCACCCGCACCTTTTCTGCAGCTAGAATCGAGGCCAGTTCCCCGGTTATGCCGGTACCGTTGGTGAACATCTCGATCTCCAGGCCGTGGCTGGCGATAAAGCGGAGCATTTCAGACAGATGGGGATAAATACTGGGTTCACCGCCGAGAATAATGATCTTGCGGGCCCCAAGTTCCCTGGCCTGCAGGACGACGTCCCGGATCTCCGCTAGGGAGAGCTCGTCCGCGCGGGCCGTCCTGTCTTCCAGATAGCAATAGGCGCAGCGGAAATTGCATTCCCTGCTGAATTCCATCTCCATGGAAAGCAGCCTGTCTGCGGCCGCAGCCCGGCGGAGCTCATCCGCGCTGAAATCAAGGTTATACAACTGCATTCCTTCAATACCCCTCAAGATCTTTGAACCTGTTTAATCGTTCCCAGCGTCTCACCTCCCTCTGGTAACGACCCTGCCAGCCACCCTTCCGCATGATTCTCCAGTAGTGTGCCTTCAAAAACGGCTTGAACAGGAAACGCCAGATGGAGGTCCAGACCTTTCCCTGTTTTCTGGCCGGGTCGGGGGGATTCCACCAGCCGAGAACGATCTGGCGCTGATACCAGAACTGATACTGCAGTTCTGCGGCGGAGAGATGCCTGGTGCGGACGTTCGCCCACAGGCCGCTGTATTTCTTGTAATCATCTTGATTGACAACCAACCCTTCGGCGAGCAGATAATCACGCATGCCGGTCTGCGGATACGGAGTGAGGATCTGGCAGTACGAGGCATCGGCGGCGATCTCCTGGAAGAATTCATAGTTCTGCCGGATCGAAGCCTGGTCATCGTCCGGAAAACCGAAAATAAGCCCACCGATCACCATCATACCGTACTTGTGACAATTTTCTATGGCCTTCCTGGATGCAGCGACGATATCGCCCTTGCCGGCTGTGCTCAGGTTCCGGGCGGAGCCGTTTTCGATACCGAGGAACACGGACCGGAAACCGGCCTCTGCCATCTTCGCCACCATCGTTTCGTTGCCGGCCATGGAGGTGCAGTCGGCCTGCACCACCAGGTTGAGATTCTTATAGTTTCTGGCAATGATCGCATCGCAGAGCTCGATCACCCTGGCCGGATTGAGCACCATGTTGTCATCGGTGACAAACACCCATCTTGCCTTGCAGGTATGGTAGATGGCATCCAGATCCGCCAGTACCCGATCAATCGGGTAGGTTCTGAACGTCCGGCCGTACATATGCTTCATGCTGCAGAAATTGCATGAGCGGGTGCAGCCCCTGGAGGTCTCAAGCAGCTCGATCCTGGAATAGATGATGTGATAGCCCCAGGTCAGGCGGCGCTTGTCGCGGATAGGCAGCTTCAGACTGCCGAGATCAAGGTTTTCGCCCCGCGGGTTGTGCACGAATTGGCCGTCCTGCCTGTAGGAAAGGGCCGGGATGTCGGCGAGATGGTCGCGGCCGTCCAGAGCGTTGACCAGGCGCCGGCAGGCCTCCTCACCTTCTCCCCGGATGATGAAATCGAACCATTGCGCCTCCGCTGAGGCGGCGATCTCCTCGTACATCAAGGTGGCATGATAGCCGCCGATAACTATCCTGACTCCGGGACAGAGTACCTTGAGCAAGTGGGCGATCTTGACGCAGGTGTCGTACTGCCAGGCCATGGCGGAAAGACCGATCAGATCCGGTTGGATCCTGTCGATGATCCGGGTGAGGTATTTCCTGATGGAACGCCGTTTGCGGATCAGGTCGATCAGGTAGACCTCATGGTCGTCATCGATATTGCCGCCGACGCTGGCAATGCCGTGATTGGGCATATGCACCGCTGTCTCGTGGATAATGATCGGCACCACGTCCGGCATGGATATCAGGATAATCTTCATCTCTCGGCCTCCGACAGCAGTACCGACGCCGTCCCGCCGCCCCGGGTTGTGCCGCCCGGTTCCCCACTGCAGCGCTCCAGGCCCTGGCGGATACGGGCATGGAGCTCCGCCAGGCCGGTCTGCGGACGATCGGGAGCTAGTCGATCGACAATGCGTACACCGATCCTGTTGCGTTCTCTGGTACGAAAGAAGAATTTTCCAGGGGTGAACAGTCTGTCGGTATTCGTCAGACAGAGAACATAGATCGGGGCCCGGCAATACCGCGCTATTTTCAAGGCGCCCTGGTTGAGCGTACCGACGCTGCCGTCACGACTCCTGGTTCCTTCGGGAAAGATAAAGAGATTCCCTCCCTCGGCAAGATAAGTCTCCATATTCTCCATCTGTTTCAGCATCAGCCCGGCAAACCTGCCGGTGGCCGCCGCTGGAAAATAGCCCGCGGTGCGGAGCACCCAGCCGAAGATCGGGATGGTGAAAAACACCGGTTTGACTATGGTCTTTGAGCGATCAAGGAGGGCAATCAGCAGCAGCGGGTCAAGGTAGGAGAGATGGTTGCAGACTATCACGGCAGAGCGGATTTCCGCAATATCCTTATCAAAAACCCACTGCTGGCAGGGGGCGATCCTCCTCAGGAGCGCGAAAAACCCCCTGTAAAACGCCCTGTTCATTCGCTGGAAGCGGTATTCCGGCCGGGGGGAAAAGAGAGCGGCCGAGATATAGAAAGGGGAGAAGAACAGGAGAAAGCCAAGGGTGAAATAGGTCCAGCAGATGCAGGTGACGATGACATCGAAGAGCCTGTCCGCACCCTTTTTCCACACCGGCCTATGCGACTGCCTCGCGACCATTTTTCACCAGCAGACAGGTGTTGACCCCGCCAAAGGCGAAATTCTGCACAGCGGCGATTTTTGTGTCTGTCCTGAGCAGTTCCGGGGTATGGCGCAGCCGGGCACAGCGGGGATCGACCTCTTCCAGGTTCAGGGTCGGGGCGAGGAACCCTTCCCCCATCATATAAAGGGTCATGATCGTTTCGATCACTCCGCAGGTACCCATGGTGTGCCCGGTATAGCTTTTCAGGCCGGTTACATAGGGCCGATCGCCGTAGACCGCCTCGATTGCCTGGGATTCGATGATATCCCCCATCTTCGTGGCGGTGGCATGGGCGCTGATGTAATCGACATCCGTAGCATCTATGGCCGCATCGGCGAGGGCAAGGCGCAGGGTCGAGGTGATCCCCTGCAGATTGGGCAGAATCAGGTCGCCGCCGTTATTGTTGCAGGAAAAACCGATAACCTCGGCAAGGATGGGGGCGCCGCGTTTTCTGGCAGCCTCGTATTCTTCGAGCAGGACGGCCCCGCCGCCCTCGCCCACCACCAGTCCGTCCCGCTTCCGGTCGAAAGGTCGAGGCGTTTTTTCCGGGGTGGCGTTATAGGCGACCGAGCAGGCGAGAAGGCTGTCGAAGACCGCCACGGTAGTGGTGTCATACTCGTCGGCCCCGCCGCAGAGCATGGCATCCTGCATACCGTATTTGACCATCTCATAGCCGAAGCCGATCGCCTGACTGCTCGTGGTGCAGGCCGTCGAGGAGGCGATGACCCGGCCGGTGATGCCGAACATTCGGGTAATGTTCACCGCTGCGGTATGCACCATGGATCGAAGGTAGTCAACCGCACCGAGAGAGGAAAATTCCTTTTCCATATTCTGGAAGAAGGTCTTGTAGATGTCCCGTTGGACGGTGGGGCTGCCGTGGGTGGAACCGAAGGCCACCCCCAGCCGCCCCGAGGTGATGAACTCCTCGCTCAGGCCAGACGCCTTCAACACGTCTTTAGCGACCTGGCAGGCATAGTAGGCCACGGGCCCCATGGTCTTGCGCTGCGATCTGGTAAAATCATAGGCGAGGGGATAATCGACCGCGCCGAAAACCCGTGAATGAATGTGGCCGGTCAGCAGGCCATCGTCGCGCAGCGGCTTAATCCCCGATCTCCCCTGTCGGAGGCTGTCAATGATGGCCTCCTTGCCATACCCGACAGGGGTAATGGCGGAACAGGCGGTAATGACGACTCGTCGTTTCATCGGCAGCAAAGGGAGGGGTTATCGGGTGCGACCCTGGTAAATCTTTTCCAGATAATCGAGGATATCGTTGATTGTCCTGATTTCCATCGCCTTTTCCTTCTCATCCCGGGTCAGGGAGAAACCGAAGATGAGTTCAATTTTGCCGAGCAGTTCGATGGCATCGATACTGTCAAAGCCATGAACATCCCTGAGGTTATCATCAAGTTTCGGCTCCTTGAACTCAAAATCCTGGACGAGGATAGCCAGGATCTTCTCTTTCATTACATCTCTGGTCATGACAGGCTGTTAGAGTAACAAGTTTCAATAACTATGGATTATAAGAAGGGGAAATAATACCTTTATTTCCGGAAAAAGGAAAAGGAAATAATGGCCGCCGACATTGTTGCAACTTAATAAATGTCTGATATTGCAGCGAATATACCGATATCATACATTGGTCTGGTCAGCCGGGAACGCGGCATGGATGAAACGATCGAAATGATACCACTCCAGGGGATGCGACCGCAGGGCCTCTTCCAAGAGATCGGCATAACGCTGGGCCGCTTCGGCGACCGCCTTGTTCCTTGCCGTCCGGCTTTCGGCCCTGACCGTGATCGGTTCCGAAAGGATGACCTGGTAGCGGTTGGCGGCAGTGCGGAAGGCGAAGAAGACGAAGATCGGGGCCCCCGACACCATGGCGAAGATAAAGGGCGCCTCCGGGACAAAGGCGAGATGGCCGAGAAAGCTGACCGGAATACGCCGCTGATCCGTCCGCCAGACGATATCGCCGGCCATGGACACCAGACCGCCGGCCTGCAGCAGGCGGATGCCCTCGACCGCGGCAAAAGGCGAGCCGCTCTCCTGGTCCGCGCCGATAATGGTCACGCCGGCCCGGCGCAGTTCCTCCTTCTGCGTCCGTTCCACGCCCTCTTTTTCCTTGACGCCCATATAGAGCAGCAGCTGCAGATCCTGCCGCTGCTGCATCAGGAGCCGGGCGGCCATCTCCCAATTGCCGAGGTGGGACATCAGGAGAATGGCGCCCGAGCGACCGATGCTCGCCTCCAGCCGTTCTTTTCCCAGGGAGGTGAATTCGGCCGTCTTTCCCCGGTTGTGGAGAAAACGGTCAAGATGGATGGTCGTGAAGTTCTGGAACTGCCTGAATGCGCACCAGCGGTGATACAACCGGCCCCGCTGCGGAAAGAGGACGGCGTAAAAACGGCGGCTTTCCTTTACCCGGGGGGAAAAGAGGAAAAAACCGGCGGCGATGCACCTCGAGACGACAACAAATATCCAGGGTCCGAGCCGGTTCGCGATCCGCACCAGCAGGGAATAGCCGTCGATCCTCATCGCCTGAACACCAGCCGGCCGAGCCGGGCGAAAATCAACCTGGAGAAGGTGGCGGAGTTGCGGCAGAAATCGCGCCAGGGGCGGAAGTGACTGACCCGCTCACCCTTTGGCTGGTAGACGACCTGCACCGGCACCTCGACGGTCTTGATACGGCTGCAGCGGGCCTTCACCAGGATCTCCACCTCGAACTGGTATCCGCGGGCCCGCACGCCGAGCTGCATGGCCTCGGGCAGCGGGTAGAGCCGGAAGCCGGACTGGGAGTCGGCAAGCCGCGGACCGCCGGCCGCCCAGACCCAGAAGTTGGAAAAGCTGCGGCCGAACCTGCTGGTCCAGGGCACGTTTTCCTGTCCCATCCCCTGCCGGTTGCCGACGACAATCAGCCGTTCGCCGCCTCGGGCGATGGCCAGCAGGGCCCCGCCGTCCTCCGGCCTGTGCTGGCCATCGGCATCGATGGTCAGGGCCCAGTCGCAGGTCGGCGCCGCGGCGGCGAACCCGGTCAGCAGGGCCGCTCCTTTGCCCCGGTTAACCGGGTGGCGGAGCACGGTGATCCCCTGGATGCCGGTAAGCAGGGCCGGCGTCGTATCCGTTGAACCGTCGTCGACGACATAGATCGGCAGGCCGAGCTGCCGGGCCTCCTGGATGACCTCCGCAACCTGCCCCTGATGGTTGAAGACCGGGATGACGACGGCCGCTCTCATGGCATTGTTTTCGAGGCAAAGGCCAGGGACCAGGCGCCCGGTCCCATGTGGACGCCGGAGGTCAGGGAAAGGGGAACCAGGACGATCTCCGCTTCGGGCAGCACAGCCTCGAGCCGCCTGTGCACCACCTCCTCTACCCAGGCCCTGTTGTCGGAGTACTGCAGCAGCAGGAATGTACCGCTACGGTCAACGGCCTCGGCAGCGACCTTTTCCAGGGCAAAGGCGAGCTGCGCCTGCCGGTTCCGGACCACGCCGACCCGGCGGACGCCTTCCCTGGTGGGGCTGATAACCGGTTTCATCCGCAGCAGATCGCCGAAGAAGCCGCCGGCCCGCGACACCCGACCGCCGGCGACCAGGTAGCGCAGGGTATCGATAAAGACATATTCCCGGCACCGGTCGACCAGGGACAGGGCATACGTCCTGACCTCATCGGCGCTCACCGTGTCCCGGGCGGCGCGGGCGGCGAGCAGGGCGATGACGGCGAGCCGGCCGGAGGCCGCGCCGGTATCGATGACTTCGAGGAGATTGTCGTGGTCATGCTCCTTCTTCCAGGCCATCGCCGCGCCGTAATTGCCGGTAAAGGCCGAGCCGACGCAGAGATAGAGGGTCCGGCCGAACTGCTCGCAGACACTCCGGTACAGTTGCTGCCGCTCGGCCAGTGAGGCCTGGGCGGTCGTCACCTTGTTCCCCTGCCGCATCAGGGAATAGATCGTGTCGGGCGAACAGAGGCTTTCGGGACGGGCGGTATCGCCGCTGACGATATAACTGTCGAGAAGCGAGATATTGTACCGCCAGGCCAGCTCCCTGGGCAGGGATCCGGCAGCATCGGTCATGATATGGAGACAGCCGGCCGGATCAGGAGGCGGCTGCCGCCCCCCTCTGCCCATGTCCAGCGGTTCGTCGGCCCAGGAGACCACCTCGCCCAGCGAGGTCAGCCTCATCCGCAGTTCCTGCGGGTCAGCGGTGTGGATGTGGATTTTCAGCTGCGCCTGGTCGGCCATCACCACCACGCTCTCGCCCAGTTCGGCAACCGCTTCCTTGCTGAGGCTGCTGCCGACCGCCGGCCTGATGATCGCATCCACGCAATAGGCATCGCTGGCCTCGGGGCGGAAATCGGCCGAAACCGTCAGGCGGCCCGGGAAGAGGTCAAGGAGCGGGCCGTCTTTTTCGCTGTAGCCGGTGATGGCGCGAAAGAAGCCGTCGAAGAAGACGAACATCCCCAGAGCCCCGGAATCGACCACGCCTGCCAGACGGAGATCGGCAAGGATTGAGGCCGTCGTCAGGACCGCGTCCCGCAGGGCGGCGAGGATGGCGGCGCAGCCGGCATGGCTTACCGGTCTCCGGGCAAGGACCTCGGCCAGGCTGTCGAATACGCTGAGCATGGTGCCGGTCAGCGGCACAGCCACCGCCTGCCAGGCCTTTGTCCGCCCCCGGGCTGCTCTGTTCGGCAGGTCGGCGATGCCTTCGGCTCTTAAGAATTCGCTGAAAAAGGCGGCCGCGATGTTGCCGGAGTTGCCGGTGGCGGACCGGTTGAGCTGGGCGGCCACCGCTTTCATGTCCTGGCCGCAGGCGCGCAGCGGTCCCAGGCTGATGCGGAGATTGGCGCCGGTATCGCCATCGGCGACCGGAAAGACATTGATCCGGTCAAGCAGGTCCGCCCGGGCGCTCAGGCAGGCGTAGCCGGCGGCGAATCCCTCGGCGAGCCCTTTCATTGTCGAAAAAGACGGAGGATTTCCCGGCGGTCGTATTTGCCGTTTTCCTTCATCGGCATCCGCTCGACGGCTTTGATGACGCGCGGCAGGGCATAGGGCTCGACCTGCGAGGCCAGGGCCCGCCGGATCGCCTCCGCATCGACGGATTGGCCCTCCACCACGGCGACAATGCGGTGCTCGCGGCCGCCGGCCTCAGCCAGGGCCAGGACCAGGCAGTCGGCGACACCGGGCTGCCGGGTGATCAGGGTGCGGATCTCCTCGAGATCGACCCTCTTGCCGGCGACCTTGGTGATCGAATCGGCCCTCCCCTTGAGAATAAAGCCGTTCTGACCATGGGACTCGACCCGGTCGCCGGTTATAAAAAAGCCGGCCGCATCCCGCGGCAGGCCGGGAGAAAGGTAGGCGGAGCGGATCAGCAGTCGCTGCTCGGCAATTGTCCACTCGACGGTGGGATAAGGGGTGAAGTGCCCTTCTCCCCGGGAGCGGTTTCGCAGGGCGATGCCGCCGGTTTCGGTGGAGCCGTAGACCTCCACGATCCCTGCCGCATTGCCCCGACAGAAATCGCCGTTGTAGGTGATATCGAGCATGCCCGCCGAGGAAAAGGCCAGGCGCAGCGAGGGGCTCATCCCATGCCTGCCCCGTAATGCCCGATAATGGGCCGGAACACTGACCAGGACCGTGGCCTTGTTTTTCTGCACAGCCTGAATGATCTCTTCAGGGAAGGAGGGCATGCCGGGCAGGACGACGGCCCCGGAGACCAGGGGTAGGGCCACGGAGTAGAGCAGGCCGTAGACATGATAGGGGGAGATGGTGGCGACGATCCGGTCCTGCCGCGAGATGCCGAAATGGCGTACCAGGAAAAGGGTTTCAGAGAAAATATTGACCCCGGTCTTGGACCAGATCTGCGGTACCCCGGTCGAGCCGCCCGTATACAGGCGCAGCAGTTCATCCCGCGGTGCGGCCGTGAACCGGCCCAGCTCCGGGCCAAAGTCTCCCCGCTGCGGGCAGACGACCTCGGTGCCCGGCGGAAAATCCCTGGGGATATCGGCGATGGCGGCAGTAAAGCCGGTGGCCCGCTGCAGGCTGGCCAGGGCCTGGGCCGAGAAGGCGTAGGGCAGGAGTAGGATCGGTCCGCCGGCCAGCGAGGCCAGGAGGGCGGCGGCGATGACCGCCCGGTCTTCTGCGGCCAGGCAGACCGTGGCCCGGCCGGGGCCTCCGGCAAAGGCCGCCCGCAGCCAGGCCGCCATGCCATACACCTCTCCGAAGCTGGCACCACCCTGGCTGAATTCCAGGTCATCGGCATGCGGTCCGGTCAGCAAGGTCGCGTCACCTGCCTCAAAGTCAAAAGATGATCCTGCTGTCCCCATCAACTCCCTCACCCCTTGCCGAACGATTGACCGGCAAGTTCCCGATCGCGCGGCTTGAATGTATTGTCCGCCATCTCCTTTTTCACCACCTGCTGGAAGAGTTTGGCCATCTTGATATTCTGCGATTCATCATGATAAAAGGTATCCCAGGCATAATCGAGCAGTTCCTGCAGTCTTGCCGCCGCCATGTGCCGGGGCTGGAAGACGACGCGATCCGCGGAATAGCGATCCCAGTCGTAGGTGAGAATCCGTTTCTGTTTTTCCAGGTCGGCAAAGGCCCTGGTGTGGGGAAATGGCGTGAGGACCGTGAATTCGGCCAGATCCAGTTCGATCTCAAGGAGAAAGTCGATCAGTCTTTTGATCGAGTCCTCGGTGTGCGTGTCTAGTCCCAGCAGGATCGTCCCCTCCACCCCGATGCCGTGCTCATGGTAGCGCTTGATGCGCTCCCGGATATAATCGGAGGTGTCGAATACCGCCTGATAGACATACCAGGCGCCGGCCCGGGCCGCCAGATCGAGGACCTCGGGTTTGTCCTCGATGGGATGGGAGCACCATTTCTTCTTCAACGGGATCATCTCCCGGAACAGCTCGGTCTCCCAGGCGGTGTCCTGGGCCAGGGAGTTGTCGACGATAAACAGGCGGTTGTTGTCGATTGCGGCCATTTCGGCAATCGCGCGATCGATGGGACGCGGCCGGAATTCCCGGCCCCCCAGATAGGCCACCGCGCAGGGGTAGCAGTTGAAACGGCAACCGCGCGAGGCGTGCACCAGATCGACCATCTGCACCCCTTTATGATTGTAAAGCCGCCGCTTGAGAATATCGCGGCGGGCCGTTCCCACCAGGGAGATATCCGGCCTGGCATCGAGGAAATTGTAGCAGGGCTGCAGCCTGCCGTTGCGGAAATCGGCGAAGACCTGTTCCATCCGGCCCTCGGCCTCGCCAAGGAAGACCGCGTCGGCGTGCGCCATGGTCTCCTCGGCATGAAGCATGGCGGCGATCCCGCCGAAGATCACCTTGATGCCCTTTTTCCGATAGATATCGGCGATCTCCCAGCCCCGTTTCACCTGCACGGTCAGCATCATCGAGATGCCGACGAAATCGACCGGGTCCTCGAAGTCGATGGCCTCAAGGTTCTCGTCGATGAAGTCGACATCGACATACTCCGGCAGAGTGGCGGCAAAGACCACGGGACCGTGCGGCGGCAGGTGGAATTCGGTCTGGCGGGCCAGTTTCGCCCATCGGGGATAGATCAGTTTGAATTTCATGGACGATATCAATTTACCGGCTGCAGACGCTCGGCGCTGACGAGATGCATGTTGAGGGTATAGCCGGCAGGCCCGTCGGCGACCAGCTCAAGGAATTCCGGCAGTATGGCCGTGTCCACCGTCTTGCAGGAGCGCGTTTGGATCGACCGGGTCCTGACCCGGTCGCTATAGGTATCCAGCCGCCAGCAGCCATCCTCCCGGGGCAGGATATCCGTTACCTGGCCGGCGGCGATATAGCGGCAGACCGGGGCATTGCCCGGAAGACGGCCGTAGTGGCCCTCGCCCGCCGGTTGAAAAAAAATCGTGCGGATGTCACGCATCAGGCCGGCGGCGAACTCGCGGTTGTCGAAGGGCGGTACGGCCCGCATGACCTGCAGGGCCTCGCCGTCCGCCGAACGCGCCTCGAACAGGGTGAGACCCTCCACGGTCATCAGGGCGCAGTTGATCTCCCGGCCGGCCAGGACGACTACCCCGAGGGCCGTTCCATCACCGCCGTTTGCCATCTGAAAGGCAATGGTATGGACAAACTGCCACCGCCCCTCCGGAAACCTGGCCGTACATTTTCCCTGAATCCCGCTGCGATCGGACATCGGCGCCAGGTCCGGCAGGAGTTGCCTTTTGCCGGTAGTGCAGGAGGCAACCAGCAAGGCCGCTGTCAGGCAGAGGAGCAGGCGCCGCATCATTGCCCTGTAAAGAAACTCTCCGGTATCTCCCGGTTCAGTACGGTATTGGCGAAGGTGAGCCTGGTGAAGGCATCCTGCCCTTCAAAGATTGTCACGGAATCCATCACCCCCGCCTCTTGCCCAAGGCGGAGCTCGATGCGGCTGATCATCGCGCTCAGTCCCTGGTCTTTGGGGGTGAGGACGACGGTCCGGGCATCTGTGCGGCTGGTGGCGAACATCGGGTTATCGGCAAAGCGGCCGTCCAGCCAGCTGCTGATTTCCTGCAGGATGACCTGCATTGCATCCACCCCCGCCCCGCTGTCCTGTTTCAGACTGCCATCCCTCTCGACCAGTTTTTTTATCCTGCCGTCATGCATGAGCATGATCGAATGCAGGGGGCTGTGGTACTCCCAGCGCAGCGACTGGGGGGCCTGAAAGGCGAACACGCCGCGGGAGACAAGCGGCCGGGTGAGGATTTTCAGGTGTTTCTCCTGGCTGAAATCCGCCTGCACCGATCGCAGGCGGGCGGGCTTTTCGGCCGGGTCGGCAAAACCAGTGGCCGGCAGCAGGAGCAGACAGATTATCAGGCAGTGGAGAAGTCGTTTCATTACAACATGCCGCCATTGACCGAAATGACCTGGCCGGTGATATACGAGGCGGCATCGGAACAGAGGAAGACAACCACCCGGGCGACCTCTTCCGGCCTGCCGATGCGGGCCATCGGAATCAGGTTCTTGATGTACTCCCGGGGGGCATTGCGGATCATATCGGTCTCGATCAGGCCCGGCGCCACCACATTGACCCGGATGCCCAGCCGGGCAACCTCCGAGGCGACCGTCCTGCTGGCGGCATTCAGGCCGGCCTTGGCCGCCGCGTAATTCGCCTGTCCCCGGTTGGCCATCAGGGAGGCCGCCGAGGAGATCGAGACGATCGCCCCCCGTCGGCTGCGCACCATCTTCTCCAATACCGGTCGGGTCATATTATAGAAGCCGTGCAGACTGGTGTCGATCACCCCCTGCCACTTTTCCGGCGACATCATCATGAAGAGACCGTCGGCAACGGTGCCGGCATTATTGACCAGGATATCGATTGAGCCTTTCCTGTCGGCAATATCCTCAATCGCCGCCTCCGCCGCCTCCCGGTCCCTGACATCGAACCGGCTGATCTCGCCGGCGCCGCCGGCGGCGATGACCAGATCAAGGGTCTGTTCCGCCGCCTCCCGGCTGCGCAGGTAGTTGACGACCAGATAACAGCCGGTTCCGGCCAGTTCCGTACAAACGGCCCTGCCGATGCCGCCGCTGCCGCCGGTGACGATCGCTATCCTTTGTTGATTATCTCTTGCCATGTTGTTCAATCAGGCCTGATAAAGTTGCAGGACCACCTCGGCGAGGAGGTGCTCCTCATGATACACACGGCTGGTTACTTCACGAAACTTATCAAAGCTCAGGGTGTTCTCCGCCCTGACCGTGACAGGCGTGCCGATGGGCAGATGGTCAATGAAGAAATCCGCCCGCTTGACCGCCACCAGCCATCCCATCTGATCGGAATCCAGTCCCTGCGTCCGGATCCTGTCCCAGCCATTGCAGACCCCGGCGGTCTGGGCCGCCAGTTCGACCAAAATGAGAGGAGCCACGCCATGCCGGTCGGTAAGCGGCCAGGTTCCGGCGACCCTGCTCAGAGTTACCGCATGACCGCTATCAACCTCGAGAATCTCGCCAATGAGGAGCATGGGCGGCCGGTGCGGGAGCAGGGCCTCCAGGCTGAGATCTGATAATTCATTCTGTTTCATGCGTACCTGATACCAGGTGTAAGGCAGCGTCTGCCGGCGGAATTCCTCGTTTTGCGATCCGGGCACGACTGCCCGGACTGATGCACAAGGTAAAGCGAAATGCCCGCTTTCAGGGTAGGATGCAGTTCATTCAGGCATCAGCATGCGATGATGTGGCACACATCTTTTCTCAATATGGGCCAAAAGAGCAAGGGATTTTTCCCACTCCGACAATCCATAGCTTGTTGACAAATGCCGGGCGGCATATAATACCCTTTTTGACCTTATTGTCATGTTCTACAACGACTGCCGGCATTTCGCCCGTCATCAATGCCGTAAACCCTGGATATCCGACCCGAGATACGCATGCACGATTTAATCAACGAACTGAAAGTCAAACTCATCGACCTGCTCAACCTTACGGATCTCACCCCGGATGATTTCGACGAACATAGCCGCCTGGTGGGAGGCGATCTGGGCATAGACTCCATCGATGTCCTCGAGATGGTGGTCATGGTCGAAAAGGACTACGGGGTGGTGATCAACAGCCAGGAGGTCGGCGAGAAGGTCTTCTCGTCGCTGACCACCCTGGCCGACTATATCCGGGAGCACAGACCCGGCGGCGCCGTTTGAACGGGCAACCGGTATACATAGCCTCTGCGGGGATTGTCAGCCCCCTTGGCAGAGGACTCGCGGCAACGGCAGAGGCCCTGCGGAAAAACAGGTCGGCCATCGGGCCGCTGCAGGTCTTTGCCCTGCTGCAGGGCGAACCCCTGCCCGTCGGGCAGGTCCCGGGCATCGCTGCAGACCTTTTCCCGCCAAGGACCCATCGACTGGCCTGCGAAGCGGCGAAGATGGCCATGCAGGACTGCACTGAGCCGCTCGATGCGATTGTGCTCGGCTGCACCACCGGCGGCATCCTGACCACGGAACAGCTGCTGCGGGAAAATGAGAGCGACAAGGAGGCCTATCGCTACCACGGCCTGCTCAGCGTGGCCGAGGAAGTAGCCGCACTATGCAACTGCGCCGGGCCGGCAATCACGGTGTCGACCGCCTGTTCCTCGAGCGCGGTGGCCATGGCCCTGGCCCTGGACATGCTGCGGGCCGGCGGCATGCAGCGCATTCTGGTGGGCGGCGTTGACTCGCTCAGCCGCCTTACCTATTTCGGCTTTCACTCCCTGCAGCTGGTCGACCGGCAGGGCTGCAGACCCCTGGATGTCTCGCGGCAGGGCCTGGCAGTCGCCGAAGGGGCGGCGATGCTGCTGCTGACCACCATCCGGCCCGAGGCCCCCCTTGCCGTCCTGCTCGGGGCCGGTCTTTCCTGCGATGCCCACCACCCCACCGCCCCGCATCCGGCCGGAGAAGGGGCTCTTAAGGCCATGCAGGCCGCCCTGGCTGACGCCGGAATGGATCCCTCCGCGATCGAGTACATCAACCTGCACGGCACCGGCACCCCGGAGAATGACCTGGCCGAGGCCAGGGCCATCTCCACCCTGTTTCCCGCGCCGCCGGCCCTCTCCTCGATCAAGGGGGCCACGGGCCACAGCCTGGCGGCAGCGGGGGCCATTGAGGCCGTGGTGGCCGCCCTGGCGGTCTCGCAAGGATTCATCCCCGGCAATACCGGCTGCCGGCAGCCGGACCCGGCCCTCCACCTGGTCCCCCAGACCGTCTTCGCCGACCGGCCGGTCAGGACCGTGCTCTCCAACTCCTTCGGTTTCGGCGGCAACAACGGCAGTCTGGTCATCGGCCGCGCGGATGCGCCCGCCTCTGCCGCCAGGCGGGAAACAAGGGGGCCGCTGGCCGTACACGGCAGCGCCTGCCTCACCGGCGCCGGCCTGAAAGCAGCCACCCTGGCTGCCTTGCAGGCAGGAACTACCGCCGCCGGGATGATTGCGGCCGAGGAAATAAGCAGGCACCTGCCCGCCCGGCTGATCCGACGCCTGAAACGGCTTGCCCGTCTCTCCCTGCTCCTGGCGACCGCCGCCCATGCGGATACGGGAGGGAGGGAGAACCCGGCCGCGGTGTTCATGGGCACCGGCTGGGGGGCGCTTTCGGAGACCTATGATTTTCTCACCCGGCTGAACGAATCCGCCGAGCAGTTCCCGAGCCCGACCGACTTCGTCGGCTCGGTGCACAATGGGGCGGCCGGCCAGGTAGCCATCCTCTTCAACGCCACCGGGGCCAACGTCACCACGAGCGGCGGCGATTATTCCTTCGAGCAGGCCCTGCTGGCCGCGGACCACCTCCTCGACGATTCCGCCGGGTCCGCCATGCTTCTCGGCGCCGACGAGGCCCACAGCCCGCTCTCCCCTCTGCTTGCCCCCTCCCCTGATCCTGCAGGTCCCCTGGCCGACGGCGGCGGTGCCCTCTATGTCAACCGGGATCAGCAGAACGCCCGCTGCCTGGTGCGCATGCCCTTTTACCGGCGGGGACCGGCAGACGGCCTGACGGATGACCTGCTGGCCGCCCTCGGCGGTGTGGACCGGGTACTCAGCGACTATGCCGCCGTTTTCGCCGGCATCCCGGCCGGCATGACCGCCCTGGGGAACCGCCAGCTGGAGCACTTTCTCGCCGCCATCGGGCATCGCCTGCCGGTCTGCCGCTACCGCCGCTTCACCGGTGAATTCGCCTCCGCTTCCGCCGTCGCCGCGGTCCTGGCGGTTTCCTGCCTGGAGGCCGGCCTGGTGCCGGGCGCACTCGTCGGCGGCGACGACATCGTGGTCGGCCGGGACAGGAAAATCCTTGTTCTCGGGACCGGCCATTTCCTTACCTCCATGGAATTTTTCCGTCAATGAACATCCTGCTGATATCGCCGAATACGCTGACGGTGCCGTACCCGGTCTACCCGATCGGCCTCGATTACGTGGCCGGGGCCATTCCGGAAGAACACGAGGTTCGGATTGCCGATATGCATACCGTCGGCTGGGATGACCTGGCTGACCTCATCAAGGATTTTGCTCCCGCCCTGATCGGCATCTCCTGCCGGAATATCGACAACACCGAGGCCGGCGACCCGCTTTTTCTGCTCAGCGGCTACCAGTATCTAATAGCCTGGCTGAAAGAGCGCACCAAGGCATTGCTCGTCTGCGGCGGCAGCGGCTTCACGATCATGCCGGAAGAGATATTCAGGCTGCTGGACGTTGATTACGGCATAATCGGTGAGGGGGAACGCTTCGCCCTGCTGGTCGATGCCCTGCACAACAACCGGAATCCAGCCGATATCCCGGGCGTGCTTACAGCCGGAAGCACCGCCCGGGTCCCTCCTCCCTGGCCGGGGAACCAGCTTCGCAGGTTTCGCCGTGACGCCGGCCACACCCGGTTCTATCTGAAAAACGGCGGAATGCTCAATCTGCAGACCAAGCGCGGCTGCTCCTTCAGCTGCATCTACTGCCCCTACCCCCATATCGAGGGGAAGGCGCACCGTCTGGCGGCGCCGGATGAGGTCGCCCGGACTGCCCTGGAACTGCAGGAGGCCGGGGCGAAATACCTGTTTATCACCGATTCCGCCTTCAACTCCGATATCCGGCAGAGTCTGGCGGTGGCCAGGGCCTTTAAGGCCGCCGGACTTTCCATTCCCTGGGGGGCCTTTTTTGCGCCGATCAAACTGCCGGCGGAATATTTTACGGTCATGGCCGAAGCGGGCTGCCGGCATGTCGAATTCGGTACGGAATCCCTGTCCGGGGCGATGCTCAGGTCCTACCGGAAATCCTTCCAGGCGGAAGATGTCCACGCAGCCCACAGGCAGGCGCGGGCCGCCGGTCTCCACGTCGCCCACTACTTCCTTCTCGGCGGGCCTGGGGAGTCGGCGGCAACGGCAGCGGAATGCCTTGACGGCATAGAACAGCTTGACTGGGCCGTCTTTTTCTTTTTTATCGGTATCAGGATCTACCCCGGCACCGCCCTTTACGACATAGCCCTGGCCGAAGGAAAAATAGACCGCCATACCGACATGCTGCAGCCATTGTTTTATGAGCCCGACGACATTAGCCGGGAGTCGCTTGAGGCATATGTCAGACAGAGGGCGGCCGGAAGGGAAAACTGGGTGATCGGCTCGGGTGGAGCGAGAACCGCAGCGGTGCTCCGCACCATGCATCAACGCGGCTATACCGGTCCTCTCTGGGAATACCTTGTGCGTTGAAACAATCCGGACACCGCAGACAATATCGTTTAATATCTTTTACATACGAATATGGATATGATCGATATCGGGAAGGCGAGGCTTGCCGGATCAGGCGGCCGCCTCGATCGCAGTTTCCTATTTTTACATGGACATAGAGCGGCAGGATGTGGTATTCGTTACTCGGTTTGCAAAAGATCAGCCAAGCTGAAATATTGGCCCAGGTCACCGTAAATGACAATTCGCCATGGTTTTCCGGACATTTTCCTGACAACCCCATCCTGCCAGGCATAGCCCAGCTGGACATGGTCGCAGGTGTCATCGCCACATCAAGACGTGAAAATCTTTACATCAAACGTCTGAACAGGGTTAAATTCAAGAAACTGGTCAGGCCGGGCGAACTGCTTGAAGTCCGTGCCATGGCCACCAGCACACCAGGCCTCTACACATTTCGGATAACCCATGAAGCTCAAGACGTCTGCTCAGGCATGATGTCCCTTGCCGATAAACAGTAACCCCAGAATTCCCATGACCAACGATATCGACCAGACCATCTCCCGCATTGCAGAAATTATCATCGATGAACTGAAACTTGAAGATGTGACGCCGTCGACCTTCGATGCCGATCTCGATCTCGTCGACGAGGTGGGCATAGACAGTATGGATCTTGCTACCATAGCCCTGGTTATCCGGGATGAATTCGGCATCAGGATCGATGAGGATGATTACCCCAAGTTGACTACGATCCGCATAATCGCCGAGTATGTCGTCGAGAAACGGAACAGCGGTGAATAAATGGCCGGCCAGATGAACGGGGAGAGGGTCTATAGATTCGCCGACATCATAGCAGAGCCGGCAATCAGGGACAGGTGGGAGAAAGTCCGCAGGTATTTCTTTCTCCGTGAATCCACGTACGATACGACCAATCGCTGCAATATCCGCTGCGAGGGTTGTTATTACTACACCGGTGAAAAACAGTTCGCCGAAGAAAACCTCGATGAGGCGGCCTGGAGCAGGCTCATGCAGGCGGAAAAAGAACGGGGCATAACCTTCGCGGTGCTCGCCGGCGCCGAACCCTCGCTGGTCCCGCAATTATGCCGGATCTGCTCCGAGCACATCTCCCACGGCGCGATTGCCAGCAATGGCCTGAAGGCGATACCCCGGGACATCGACTACCGCATTCACATCTCGGTGTGGGGCAATGACCAAACCAGCAGGAAGACGAGAGGGGCCGGCGAGATGCTGGCCAGACAGATGGCCAATTACCGGGATGACCCCCGGGCCGTCTTCGTCTACACCTTCACCCCGGAGAACATCGATGAAGCTCGGGAGGTGACCGGAATGCTGGCGGACAACGGCCAGCAGGTCACCTTCAACATGTTTTCCGCTCCAGTCGGCTATGACGGCCCGCTCCGTCATTCGCCCCGGACCCTTGCCAGAACAGGGGAGATGATGGCCGAACTGCTGGCGGCGTATCCGCAGGTCGTCCTGTTCTCTCCCTATAACATTGTCGCCCATACCCACGAACAGGGTCTGCATGCCCTCTTCTCCTGTCCCTATCCGCGGATGAACCCGTCCACAGCCATCGGACTCGGCAGAACGTTCAGACAGTATCGAACCGATCTGCAGTGGGATCGCCAGGCCGCCTGCTGCGTTCCCGACACCGATTGCGCCGATTGCCGGCACTATGCGGCCGGCAGTGCCGTGGTGACGGCTAGAATGTATCGTCATGCCACGGATCCGCTGACCTTTTCCGCCTGGCTTGACTATGTCGACACCTACCTCGCCGTGTGGGTGCTGGGCTATGAGAAAGGAGCAAATCTCTGTGCCCGGCCCATCGCCCCGCCGGCAATCCATTAAGCAACCGCAGGCCGCCATGAAAACAGTCAGTTCCCTCCTCGATACAGCTTGGCACAAGCGTTATAAACAGATATCCCGGCTCAATATACGCAGTTCCATTTACGATGTGACCGACCGCTGCAACCTGCGCTGCAAGGGCTGCTTCTTTTTTTCATCCGGCGAGCACAAGGCCGCATCCGAAGAAAACGACATCGATAAATGGCAGGCCTTTGTCGACAGTGAAATGGCCCGGGGCGTCAACCTGGCCATCCTCATCGGCGGCGAGCCCACCCTCTGCCCCGACCGCATCGAGGTCTTTTACCGGCGGCTGCCCACCTTCTGTGCGACCAACGGCCTCATCAAGGTTGACCGGCAACGCTTCCCCGACCTGATGGTAGGCATATCCCTGTGGGGCGATGCGGAAGACGAAATACTCCTGCGCGGCAAGGATACCTTCCGGATTTCCAGCGGCCATTATGCCGGCGACCCGAACGCCTACTATCTGTATACCATCACCCCGAAACAACTCGGCAAGACCGAAAAGATCATTGGCAAGATCAGGGATGCCGGGTTGAAGGTCCACATGCAGCTTCTTTCCAACGATGAAGGGGTGGATGGCTTTTCCTGGAAACCGGCGGAACTGGCGGCAGTCCGGGCCGAGATGGATGCGATGCTCGACGGCTATCCCGAGACGGTGATCTCGTCGAAATATTATCATCAGATCATTACCACCGGCAGGATGTGCGACCGGCAGTTCGGCTGGATGGAATGCCCTTCCGTCACCGAGCCCCTCGACAAGAGAGACCCCAGGCCGAAACGGCTGACCAACTTCATCCGCTGGGCCTCCGACCTGCAGACCATGCACCGCTGCTGCACCTCCGAGACACGGGACTGCACCACCTGCAAGGATGGCGCGGCCCATATGAGCTGGGTGATGGTCAACAAACGGGCGCATATGCACTCCACCAGGGATCTGCAGAATTGGATAGAAGTCTACGAGATGTTTGCCAAGTTGTACCGATTCATCCCCTGGTAGGCCGGATTGAAGCGTATGAACGGGAAAAATGCGGTCATCGTCGGCTATGATGCCATCTCGCCGCTGGGCAGCGATCTTGACCTGCAATGGCAGCAGGCCCTGGAGGGCGGCAGCGGGATCGGGCCGCTGACCCGTTTTCCCCTGCGTGAGGATTTTCCCGTGCGCATCGCCGGCCAGATGCCGGATGTCGATCACCTTCCCTACCCGTTTCTGGCCGCCAGACACCAGGCCGCCTGGTTTTCGCCGGTGTTCAAATACGGCATGCTCACCGCAGCGCGGGCTCTGGCGGTCAGCCGCATCGACATCAATCCGGCCATCGCCCCGCGTGTCGCCGTGACCTACAGTTCGGCGGTTGGCGGCATCGATGCCGTTCTCACGGCGGACAGGAGACTGCAGGCCGAAAACCGCCTGCCGCATCCGTATGCCAACCCCAACTCCTGCATCAACATGATCGGCGGCAAGATCGCCATGTTGACCGGGGCCCAGGGACCGATCACCTCGACGATCAGCGCCTGCGCCACCGGTCTGACCTCGGTGCTCGTCGGGGCCATGCTGCTGGCCCAGAATCGCGCCGATGTGGCGATATGCGGAGCCGTGGACTGCGCCCTGGTCGAACCGATCGTGGCCGGTTTCTACACGATGAACGGCACCTTCAATCCCAAAAAGGGCGAGGAAGACCGCCCTCCGGCAGAGGCCAGCCGACCCTTCTCCGTTGACCGCCGTGGTTTCGTGATCTCGGAAGGAGCCGGCGCGATCATCCTCGCAACCCGGGAATTCGCGGCCGCGCACGGTCTGCCGTACCGGATAGAACTGGCGGGCTGGGGCATGACCTCCGACGCCCACCACTTTGTTGTTCCAAATATGGCCACCATCCGTCAGTGCATCCGCGATGCCCTGGCGGACGCCGGGCTTTCGGCCGGCGATATCGCCGCCGTCAACGCCCATGCCACCTCCACCAGGATCGGCGACAAGGTGGAATTCGACTCCCTCAGGGCGGTCTTTTCCGATTCCCTGCCGCCGGTCAGCGCCAATAAATCGCAGATCGGCCACGCCATGGGCGCTTCCAGCGCCATTGAAACGATCTTCGCCCTGCGCGGCATGGAGGAGGATGTCGTCCTGCCGACCATCAACTACCAGGCGGATCCCGATATGGACATCGACTGCGTGGCCGAAGGGAAAAGAACGCTGCGTCAGGAGCATCTGCTGAAAAATGCCTTTGGCTTCGGAGGCTGCAATGCATGTGCGATATTCAGGAGAGTCGGTTGAAAGTGGACGGCAGGGAGACTGAAACGGAATCATGAAGGCGCCACTCAACAGAAAGGTACTGGTGATCGGCTATGGCGCCGCCACCGCCCTCGGCAGCACCTTCGCCAAGACCTGGGAGGGCGCGGCCGCAGGCCTGGCCGGCTTTCGCCGCCTGACCAGGTGCGAGGTCGCCACCCGCAGCAATGTGGTCGGCGAGATTCCAGACTGGGATCCGGGCAGCCTCCCCTATGTGAACCGGAAGGAGGCCTCGCTGTGGAATGCCGACTTTGTCTTCCTGACCATGGAGATCTGCCGGCAGGCCATGCAGCACGCCGGCCTGGAGATGGATGCCGCGACCGGCCCGAGGACCGCCTGCCTGATTGGATCGGCCCTGAACGGCGCAGACGCCTTCCGCATCGCCATGGATAACTACACCAACCTGGGTCCGCTCAAGGTCAGCCCGTATCTTCTCCCCAATCTCTGCGCCAATCTCCCGGCCGGCAAGACCGGCATGCTCCTCGGCTTCTCCGGGCCGATCTTCTCCCCGCAGGGGGCGTGCGCATCCGGGAATCACGCGATCGGCATCGGCGCCAGGATGATCAGGGACGGCGACTGCGACTTCGCCCTGGTCGGCGGGGTCGAGTCCTGCCTGATCCCCGAGATCATCCTAGGATTCGCCAACATGCTGGCGACGATCAATATCGGCCCGAAGGACCGGGCCCACGAGGATCCCCGGCAGGCCTCCCGGCCGTTCAGCCTCGACCGCAAGGGTTTCGTCCTGGCGGAAGGCGCCGGGGTCATTGTCCTCGCCGCCGAAGAGGCCGTCAAGGCGCATGGCCTGACGGCCCGGGCCGAGGTGGCGGGGATCGGCTGGAACTCGGATGCCCACCATTTCACCCGGCCGAATCCCGTCACGGTGGTCCAGGCCATGCAGGCCGCCATTGACGATGCCGATATCGGCGCAGGGGATGTCGATGCGATCAACGCCCATGGCACCTCGACCCCGACCGGCGACAGCGCCGAGGCCGACTGCCTGCGAACGGTCTTCGGCAAAGGGCTGGCCGGGATCCCGATCTCGGCCAATAAATCCCAGATCGGCCACTCCCTCGGGGCCTCCGCCGCCATCGAGGCGGCCCTCGGCATCGAGGCCATGCAGCGGCAAATCGTCCTGCCGACGGTCAATCACCTTCCCGACCCGCAGCTTGCAGACCTCGATGTCGTGCCCAACGCGGCCCGCCGGCATGCTCAGGAATTCGTCCTTTCCAACTCGTTCGGCTTCGGCGGCACCAACTGCTGCGTCGTCTTCAGAGGTATGTGATGCGCCCCAGACCTTTTATCCCGGAACCGCTTGAGTCGCCAGCCTATGTCAGGGATGCAAACAGCGGCATAATCTGGCACCGCTGCGAAATGCGCACCCTCTATGTCGATACGGACCGCTCCCAGGTCGTCTATCACGCCAATTATCTGCGATATTTCGAATTCGGCCGGGCCTCGCTGATGCGCGACGCACAGTACCCTTACAAACAGATCGAGGAAAGCGGCTATGTCTATCCGATCATCAAGACTGAGCTGAATTACCACTCCCCGCTGTTCTATGACGATCTCATCCATATCCATACACGGCCGGCCAGGCTGGAACTGGTCAAGGTGCAGTTCGACTACCTGATCACCAATGCGGACAGCGGCGAGATCGTCTGTACCGGCTATACCCGGCATTGCGCCGTGAACGGGAACGGCCTGCCGGTGGAGATCGACGCCAGAACGCAATCCCTCTGGCGGCAGTTTCCCCGCTGATGGCGACCAGGCTCATCTCCGTCACCCTCCCTATCCCGCCCTGGTTCCGCGATCACTGTTTCAACGGCAGGGTCATCCTTCCCGCGGTGGAGGCCATGCGTTTTCTGGCCCTGGCCGTAGATGATCACCATCCCGCCCGCAATGTCGGGATCATGACCGAGGGCCGCTTTGCCAGGTTTCTGGAGATAGCCCCGGACCAGACCGAAATCGAGATCCTGGTGGAGATGCAGAGGGATGAATCGGGCAATGTCCGCGCCGGACTGCAGACCCGAAAACGGCTCAGGACCATAGCCAGGACGATTAGCCACTGCGAAATGAGCTTTATCGCCGGGGCATCGGCCAACGAGGCTGCGATGGATCCGCCGCAACCCTCCCCTTCCGGCCCGTTCGGCGAGGTGTCGGCGGCACGGATTTACCGGGAACTGGTGCCCTTCGGGCCGGCGTACCGCACCCTGCAGGGAACGCTCTGCCTGACCGAGGACTTTGCCTGGGGGCTTCTGCAGGCAGCGGATCTCCCCGCTGCTGGCAATGGCCGGGACCTGCTCGGCAATCCATTCGTGCTCGACGGGGCAATGCATGCAGCCTGCGTGCACGGGCAGCGGCGGGTCGATTTCGTGCCCTTCCCGGTGGGATTTGCGCAACGGGTTGTCCATCGGCCGACCCTGGCCGGTGAATGCTACCTCACGCGTGTCCGCCTGAAGTCCATGACAGCCGACGAACTGGTCTACGATATCGACATACTCGACCGGGCCGAGCAGATACGGGAATCGTTAACGGGGCTGCGGATGCGGGATGTGAGCGGCGGGCGGCTCAGGCCGCCGGCCTGGATCAGGAAACTGCGGTGCGACGGGTTTGGTTGTGAGGGTTAACGCCGTTTAGGCCTACCGGGGCGGATCAGGAAATCCTTCGGCAGATACCGATGCGAGGCACCGCTCCATGGTGATTCTGGTCAGCCAGCGACAGAAAATCATGGAATAGACGGCGCCGGAAAGGTACATGCCGAACAGAAATACCAGGTGCGACAGGCCGTAGGTCAATGGCCCGCCGACCAGGGCGATCCATGGTTCACGCAGCTTGACGGCAACAACGCCGAGGGCGGCAACCGCCGGCCAGCCGAGCAGAAAACTGAGGCAGATGGCGAAAACGCCGAAGAGCACCGCCATCGTCGGTTTTTCCCGGAAGGCGGCAAGATCGGCCTGCTCGGCAATGGCCTTACGGACAAAGGCGGTTGCCGCAAAATGGAGGATGATCCTTTTATAAAGTCGTGTCACGTAGTTTGCCATTACACCCCGGGGAATTTGCCTGGCGGAAGCCGACAGGGAGACCTTCCCGCCGATCCAGGCACTATTGTATACCACAGAGGCAGAGGAAGCAAGATGACAGCCCCAGACAAGGCAATGCAGCCTGCCGCCTGGCACTTCTTCGACAAGATCTACTGCATCTCGCTGGAAAGCCGCAGCGACAGGCTGATGGAAGCCAGGAGACAGTTTGCCTTCGTCGGCCTGGCCGACCGGGTGGAGTTCATCATTGTGCAAAAGAATATGGATGATCAGGTCAAGGGAATATTTCAATCGCACATGTCCTGTCTGACCAAAGGGCTGGCAGCCGGCGCCCGCCATATCCTCGTCTTTGAGGACGATATTCTCTTTCGCGGTTACTCGGAGCGAAAGCTGCACGAGGCCTTCCTTTTCTTACAGGAGACCGAAGGCTGGAATGCCTTTTTTCTCGGTTGCCTCACAAACGGCAGCACGAGAACCGCCAGCGCTGCCGTGGCGAAGGTGAAATATCGCTGCCTCGCTCATGCCTATGCCCTCAACCGCCCATTTGCCGAACGGCTGGTCCGGGAGAAATGGTCCGGCATCCCCTTTGACGACCTGCTGCGCCGCTGCAACGACGGTTTTTTCGCCCTCTCCCCGATGTGCGCCTATCAGGGCCTGACCGGCAGCGATAACCGGACCGTGGCCCTGGACTGGCTGCGGAAGGTGTTCGGCGGTCTGCCTTTCATTCAGAGAAGCAACGAGGTCTTCCAGAACAATAAAACGCTCATTTTTTCACTGCATCTCCTCTTTGCTGCTCTCGCTCTTGCCTTTCTTACCCTGCAAATTCGACAATGAAATCACAATCAGTCAATTATCCTCTTCTCTTCGTTGTCGGTATTGTTATCTGCTTATTTACCGTAGTCGGCCTTCAACGTCTGGATATTGATACCGATATTGTAAAATCACTGCCGAATCACGAGCAAGTAATTGTCGATGCGCTGGAAATTTTTGACAATCACCCCATCCACGATCAAGTGGCGGTGGATATTATGATCGATACGAGCGATCCGGACCTCTTGGTGGAATGTGGTGCATTCCTGCAGGACAGGATGCGGGCCAGCGGCCTCTTCTCCGAGGTAGGGATGGGAGAGGTTGGTGCCCTCATTCCTGAGCTGGCCAACCAGATCGCCAGAGATCTCCCTCTGCTGTTTTCACAGGAGGATCTCGAAAAGAAGATCTCACCCCGCCTGCAGAGTGATTCCATCCATCAACGGTTTCAGGAAATTGTCGAAGAAATGGGAGGGTTGGAAGGTATCGGTCAATCTTCATTCATCGGCTCGGACCCTCTCGGCCTCAAGGATATTGTACTGGCAAAATTGATCAATCTGGCACCGTCGCCAAACGCCTCGGTCTACAAAGGCAACCTCATCTCCAAAGACAGACGCCATCTCCTCATCACGGGCAGACCGGTGGCAACCGGAACCAATACTGCCATGGCCCGGAAGTTGTCCGAACTATTTGCAACCGCGGGCCAGGAACTGACCAGAAAATATGGTCAATCAGGCAGGCAGGTCACAGTTACGCCTGTCGGTGGATTCAGGGCGGCCCTGGACAATGAAGAGATCATCCGCCACGATGTCCAGCTGGCTCTGGGATTCACGACTGCCGGCATAGCCCTGCTGCTGTTATTCGCCTTTCCCCGCCCGTTACTCGGCCTCTTATCCTTGATGCCGCCACTGGCCGGAGCCGCAACAGCGCTTCTCGTGTATTCACTTTTCCATTCCTCCATCTCCATCATGGTCCTTGGTTTTTCAGGAGCCCTCATCTCCATTATGGATGATCACAGCATTACCTACTTGCTATTCCTCGATCGTCCCCATGCAACCAAGGGTGCACTTGCAGCCAGAGAGGTTCAATCGGTCGGCGGGACCATGGCCCTGTGCACAACTATCGGTGCCTTCATCATTCTCAGTTTCAGCGGTTTCCCGGTTTTTGCAGAGCTCGGTCAGTTTACGGCCCTGGGATTTCTGTTCACCTACATCTTCATTCACTTCATCTGCCCGAAAATTTTTCCGGTTATGCCATCGGCAGGCGACCGGGTTCCCCCTCTTCTTACGCTTGCAAGGGTGCTCTTCAGTGCCGGCAAACCCGGGGCTGTGGCCGCGCTTCTCCTGGCGTTGGTGCTGGCTTTTTTTGCCAAACCTGAATTCAGCATCAGTCTCAGCGATATGAATACGGTCAGTGACAGGACTCTTGCCGCCGATCGGCTGTTTTCCGAGGTTTGGGGAGATATCGGCAAAAAGGTATACCTGATGAACACGGCCGCTTCCACAGGCGACCTGCAACAGCATAATGATCGTCTGTTGAAGCAGATGGAAAAGGATATCCAGTTGCACCGCATTCACTCCACCTTTTCACCGTCAATGATTTTTCCAGGCCAGGAGCGCAGTGGGGAAAACCTGGCTGCCTGGCGGAATTTCTGGACACGTGAAAGGGTGGATCAGGTGAAAAGAGAGTTGGTCCGGGAGGGTGTTGCCCTTGGTTTCAAGAACGATGCCTTTGACACCTTCCTTGCCTTGCTTGATCCCTCTCAGTCCATCACTTCATCTCCGCTTTCTTCTCGATACAATAATCTACTCGGCATAACTGCCAAGAAGACAGGTGAGCTGGTGCAGTTTGTCACCGTTATACCCGGCAAGAGGTATGATGCATCCCTGTTCTTGAAAGACTACGGCCCGAACAACAGGATATTCGACGCCAACTATTTTTCCGCACGGCTGGGAGATATCCTCTTTTCCACCTTTTCCTCCCTGTTGATCATTATAGCGGCGATGGTAACCCTGCTGCTGTTTCTGCAGTTCCTCAACTGGCAGCTGACCCTTATTACCCTGGCTCCACTCGTTTTCGCCTATATCTGCACACTGGGCACACTGAATCTCATAGGGCATCCCCTTGATATCCCAGGTCTGATGCTGTCTGTTGTCATCCTCGGCATGGGAGTGGACTACGCTATCTACACCGTTTGCGGTTGTCAATGGTATGGAACGATCAACCACCCTTCCCATGTACTGTTGCGCAGTGCGATTCTCATGGCAGCAGCCTCAACCATCATAGGCTTCGGAGTACTCTGTTTTGCCAAACATTCCACACTGCGCAGCGTCGGTATAACCTCACTCTGCGGCATCGGCTACTCCCTGCTCGGCACCTTCCTGCTCCTCCCGCCGCTGCTCAAGGCCTACTTCCGGCCGGAAGAGGAAAACGGCACCCGGACCGGCACCCTGCAGCAGCGCATCCTGCGGCGCTATCGCCTGCTGGAGGCCTATCCCCGCATGTTTACCCGCCTCAAACTGCGGTTTGACCCTCTTTTCAGGGATTTGCCGCTTATGCTGGCGGAGCGCAAGGATATCGGGGTAATTCTTGATATAGGCTGCGGATACGGCCTGCCGGCCTGCTGGTGCCTGGAGTATCTGCCGAAGGCTCGGGTAATCGGCATCGACCCCGACCCGGCACGGGTCAGGATTGCCGGCAGGGTGCTGCGGGAGAGGGGCACGATAAGCACGGGGCTCGCCCCCGACCTGCCCGTTGTCCCGGCACCGGTTGACGTCGTCCTCCTTCTGGATATGCTCCACTATCTTGACGACCAACAACTGGCGGCCACCCTGGAGCGGAGTTGCAGACTGCTTGCGCCCGGTGGAATCCTGGTTGCCAGGTTTGTCGTCCGGCCAATAGGGAGGCGGTCATTCTCCTGGTATTTCGAGGAATTCAGGGTCAGGGTTGCCGGCAGGCGGACATGGTATCGCAGGCCTGAAGACCTGGCCGTCCTGATGGCCAGGTGTGGTTTCGTTGTCCTGACCCTGTCACCCACACCCAGCAACGACGAACTTTTCTGGCTGGTCGGCCGGGCGGAGGAGGTGGCCGAATGAACAGCCGGAAGAGCCGGAACAACCGGTACGGATGCAGCCTAGCCGAAAAATCGGGTTTTGCCGCCTTCCTGCTCGCCTTGCCGCTGGGGTTTATCGCCCCCTCTCTGGCGGGCCTGCCGCTCCTGCTCTTTCTGCTGGCCTGCCTGGCTGCGCCGTTCTGCCCGCAGTGCTCTTTCTTTCTGCCTGTAATCAGCAGCGGCAGGCCGGAGAGCGATGCTATCGCCCTCACCATCGACGACGGCCCTTCGCCATCCACCACCCCGCTGCTTCTCGAACTCCTGGCAAAACATCGGCTGCAGGCCACCTTCTTCGTCATCGGCGAGAAGGCCGCGGCATATCCCGAGTTCATCGACCTGATTCTGGCGCACGGTCACACCATCGGCAACCATTCCTACCGTCATGATAATTTCCTGATGTGCAGAAGCATCAGTGCTCTGGAAAAAGATATCAGGGCGACCCAGGATATCCTGGCCCAGGCGGGGATCAAACCGCTCCTGTTCCGGCCGCCGATCGGCATCACTAGTCCCCGCCTCAAGCCGGCGCTCGCCGGTCTGGGACTGCAGACCGTAACCTTCAGCTGCCGGGCCCTGGACCGCGGCAACAGAAATGTCGCCAATCTCGCGGCAAGAATACTGAAAAAACTCCGCCCGGGGGACATCCTGCTCCTCCATGACAATCCTCCGCCAACCTCGGGAAAATTCGCCTGCTGGCACATGGAGCTCGATCGCCTCTTCTCCCGCCTGCAGGAGCTGCACCACGTCGTAACGCTCGCAGAACTCATCGGCCAGCCGGTTATGCTTGCCATCGAAAAGCGGTCGAACTGACGCCCTGACTCCGGCTACCCTCTCTGGAGGGGGGCTGTACCTGCGCTACAGCTTTCCTCTTGGCAGTATTGGGTAGGCAACATCGTTACCTGATCCATTTCTGCAGCCCTGCTCCGGCTGCTTCCTGGAGGATCTCCAGCGTTTCAGGACAATCGAACAACCGCTTGCACAGCTCGCATTTGCGGTAGGTGACGATATCACGGGCCTTGACCCCGGCAAATGAGGCGATATTGGTGATGCCCATGGTTCGGATGCAGTTGTAGAGCGTGGAGGTTTCGCTCTTCGTAAAGAGTTGTTCGATGGAATGGGTCCTGAGGTTGCCGAGCAGGAAAAAATTGGTGGTATGAAAGTGACTGCCTGCGTCGCAGCAGGCGTACATCGACAGGTCCGGAGCGAGATAGGGGTTCATGGCGCAGCGATTTTCCTGGTAATCGGTGAAGATCGCCTTTTGCTGGAAAGAGTCGGCACGGCCGGCATAGATGACCGGTTCCGGGAAAAATGTCAGCTCATGGTCCCGGAGATACTGCTCATATGCATCATCTTCTTCTGAGAAATCGGTGACGAATGAAATGAAACAGGCAATTCCCGTGTGCCTGCAGGCACGGGCCGCGTTCAGCACATTCCGGCGGGGGACGTTTTCCTGATGCCATCTGCTGTAACTCAAGCGCAGCTGGCAGAGTCCGCTTTGCCTGAGCTGACCGAGAAGTTGCCGGCTCTTTTCCGGGGTCGTCGCCCAATAACAGTTGGTTACGATCCTGGTGTAGATATTTTTTTGCCGGCAGAGATCCACCAATTCCAGGAAATCGTCAAAATAGAGAAACGGCTCACCGGCGGTAAAACTTATGCCGGTCACGCCCGCATCGGCCATGTCCCGGATGATCTCCCTGGCCTCGGCCAGCTCCATTTTTTTTGTGTCGACGATATCGCCGGCGGCCACACAATGGCCGCACCTGATATTGCAGCGGGTCGAGTATCCGAAAGCTATTTTTCTCATGAATGTGATCCAGGAATCTTTTTCCTTTTGACACCCCTGGTAGCCTCGGCCGACAGGGGATCGTCCGGCCAGAAGTGTTTCGGATAGCGGCCCTTGAGTTCTTTTTTCACTTCCGGGTAGCTGCCTTGCCAAAACCCGCGCAGGTCGGAGGTGACCTGGACGGGACGACGGGCCGGGGAGAGCAGGTGCAGCAGCAGGGGCACCTTGCCGCCGCAGATGACTGGTGTGTCGGCCTGGCCGAACATCTCCTGGATGCGCACCGCCAGCAGCGGCGGTTCATCCATGCGGTATTCGATACGGATCTGCGAACCGCTGGGGACGGCGATGCTTGCCGGGGCATCCCGGCCGAGCTTCTGCTGTCTCTCCCAGCCCAGCATGGCCCTGAATATCTCCGTGAGATCGAGCTGTTTGAGCTGATCGGCCCTGGCGATCCCACCGAGGTACGGCTCCAGCCAGCCGAGATCGGCCAGCAGGCGGCCATCGCTCAGATCCGGCCAGTCCGCTTCCGGCTGCCGGCCGCGCAGGAAGTGCACCCGGGCCTGGAACTGCCGCGCTTCCCGGTCCCAGGGCAGACAGGCAAGGCCCATCCGCCGGATGCCGGACAGCATGGCTTCCCGGATCTCTTCGGGATCCACCTCGGACAGGGGACTCTCCTCGACCACAATCTCTCCGAGACTCAGGCGGCGACTCGCTACCACCCTGGCGGCCGCGTCATCCCAAAAAACCTGTCTGCTCTCCGTGAACAGCTCGCCGTGATGCCGCTTGAGCTCCGGGAGCCCCAGGGTCTCGGCCAGGAAAATCCTCCCCTCCTTGAGACCGGCATCGAGGTTCGGGACCACCAGATATTCGCCGGCGGCGAGCGGATCGGCCGGAGGCAGCAGCGCCAGGCGTCCCGTGGCGAGCTGGTAGCGTTCCCGCTCGTTCGGCCGGCGGCGGGCAATCCGGTCGGGGTAGGCATAGACCAGGAGGGTACCGATGGCATCCGGGTCGCGTGCACCGTTCCGGCCGGCGAGAAGCAGCTGAAACCGGTGCGAGGCCTGGTCGATCCGGCGGCAGATCGCCGGATCGCCGCCCTCCCGGCTGACCGCATCGGCCCCTTTTCTGCGCCACAATTCGAGCAGATCCAGGCGCAGGCGCAGATCGGCCGTGGGGATGCGGCCATCGCGCCTGACAATATCGCGCTCCGACAGCAGGGCTGAGATATCGCAGGCCAGCGGGGCCTGACCGATTTTCCCGGCCATCAGCAGCATATGACCGAGACGGGGGTGGATCGGCAGGGCGGCCAGTTGCCGGCCGGTACCGGTGATCCGTCCCGCTTCGTCGATTGCCGCCAGGGAACGGAGCAGTTCCCTGGCTTGGCGATACGGGCCGGGGCGGGGCGGATCCAGCCAGCGTAAGGTATTGGGGTCGTCGACGCCCCACAGGGCAAGCTCCAGGGCCAGACCGGCCAGGTCGACGCTGACGATCTCCGGGGGGTGGAAAGGCGGCAGGCCGTGGTGCTCCCCCCTGGTCCACAGGCGCAGGCAATAGCCCGGCCCGAGACGCCCGGCCCGGCCTGCCCGCTGGCGGGCCGCGGCCCTGGAGACCCTGACGGTGGTCAATCTGCTCAGACCGCTGGCCGGTTGGAACCGGGGCCGTCGCGACCAGCCGCTGTCGACGACGCAGCCGATCCCTTCGATGGTAAGACTGGTTTCGGCTATCGAGGTGGCGAGAATCACCCGCCGCCGACCGGCCGGGTCGGGCAGGATGACCCGGTCCTGCTCCTCCTGGGAGAGGTCGCCGAACAGCGGTGAGATCAGCATTCCCCGGCAGGCGGGCTCATCGTCGAGCAGCCGGCGTACCTCCCTGATCTCGCCGGTGCCGGGCAGAAAAACCAGGACATCGCCCTGCAGTTCAACCACCACCCGGCGGACCCCCGCCGCGGTTGTCTCGCCGATCCGGCCCGTTACCGGCCGGCTGAGATATTCAACCCTGACCTCATGGCTCCGTCCCTCGCCGGTAATGACCGGGACCCCGCCGAGCAGGCCGGCGATGGCGGAGGTATCCAGCGTCGCCGACATGACCAGCAGGCCTAGATCCTCCTTGATCTGGCAGAGGTCGAGACAGAGGGCCAGGGCCAGGTCGGCATGGACGGATCGTTCATGGAATTCGTCGAAAATGATCAGACCGACACCGTGCAGGTCGGCATCATTCTGAATCCGCCGGGTCAGTATCCCTTCGGTGAGTACCTCGATGCGGGTGGCCTGGGAGATCTGCCGGTCGAAACGGATCTGGTAGCCGACGGTCTGACCGACCCGCTCCCCCAGCAACGAGGCCATCCGGGCGGCCGCCGCCCTGGCTGCGAGACGCCGAGGCTCCAGGATGAGAATCTTCTTGTTCGCCAACCACGGCTCGGCAAGCAGGGCCAGCGGCACGATGGTGGTCTTGCCCGATCCGGGCGGCGCCGCCAGTACCGCCGAGCCTTCGGCGAGGGCCTCTTTCAGCTCGGCCAGGACGTAGCGAATCGGCAATTGCGGCAGCTGCACGGTGGAGGGGTAAGTAGTAGTGATATGCATATGAATTCTGCGCTGACCCTCAACACAACGGCCTAGCGCCATCTGCTGCTGTCTGCAGGGGAGATTCTCCATCGTATTCAGTTTTGCCGGCCGCGGCAAGCCCTTTCGGAAGAGGTTACCAGCGAAATCAGGCGGAAGACCATCCTTGACCGGGGCGCGGCGATGTTTACGATTACCACATGGCCGGCTGAAACAGGGATGCCGGAGGGGCTGCGATGTTGCGGGTTGCCGGAGGGGCCTGGATCCCCTGCCTTCAAGGGATGAACAAGGCGGGATTCGACTACGCCTGGCCTGCGGCCCGGAAAATCCCGCCCCTCGGTCCCGCCCGTTCCGCAGGTGTAATCAGACGACATGTTGCAGCATTTCAGGGAGGAGATATGGAAATTCTCAACGAACTGGGCATCAAGGAGAAAAACCCGGGCGCCTCGACAGGAACCGCCTGGAGCACCACCAGGGACAGCGGCGAACTTGCGGTGATCTCGCCGGTCGACGGCAGATTGCTGGCCACGGTCTCTCTCGCTTCGGAGCAGGATTACCGGCAATGTGTTGCGTCCGCCAAGGCGGCGTTTCATACCTGGCGCACCGTGCCGCCGCCGAAGCGGGGCGAGGTCGTGCGCCGGATCGGCGAGGCGCTGCGGGCCAGGAAGACGCCGCTCGGCACCCTGGTGTCCTGGGAGATGGGCAAGTCCCTGCAGGAAGGCCTGGGTGAGGTCCAGGAGATGATCGATATCTGCGATTTCGCCGTCGGCCAGTCGCGCCAGCTCTACGGCGTCACCATGGCCTCGGAACGGCCCGAGCATCGCCTCTATGAGCAGTATCATCCCTTAGGCGTCGTAGGGATTATCAGCGCCTTCAACTTCCCGGTTGCGGTCTGGTCGTGGAACGCCATGCTGGCCGCGGCCTGCGGCGACACCTCGGTGTGGAAGCCGTCCTCCAAGACACCGCTCACCGCCATCGCCGTCCAGCATATCCTGGCTGAGGTTATCAGGGCCAACGGTCTGCCCGAGGGCCTGTTCAACCTGGTCATCGGCAGCGGTTCTACGGTCGGGGATCTCCTGCTGCATGACCGGGATGTGCCGCTCCTGTCGATCACCGGCTCCACCAGGGTGGGCCGCCACGCCGCCGAAATTGTCGCCTCCCGGCTCGGCAGGTGCATCCTCGAACTCGGCGGCAACAATGCCATCATCCTGACCCCGGAGGCAAACCTCAAGCTGGCGGTGCCTGCCATCGTCTTCTCCGCCGTGGGTACCGCAGGTCAGCGCTGCACGACGACCAGGCGGCTGATCGTCCATGAATCGATCTGCGACAAGGTCGTCGAGGCGCTTCTCAAGGCCTATGGAACGCTGAAGATCGGCACCCCGCTCGATGAAAAGAACCACGTCGGGCCGCTGATCGACCGGCAGGCAGTCGCCGCCTACCAGGAGGCCCTGCAGACCCTGCGGGAACAGGGAGGAGAGGTCCTCTGCGGCGGACGGATGCTGGAAGGACCGGGCTTTGCCTCCGGCTGCTATGTCGAACCGGTGCTGGCGCTGGCCGAAAACGTCTATCCGATCGTCCAGCAGGAGACCTTCGCCCCAATCCTCTTCGTGATCAAATATGCCGGCGGGGTCGAAAACGCAATCGCCATCCACAACGATGTGGCCCAGGGCCTGTCATCGTCGATCTTCACCGACAACCTGCGGGAGGCGGAGATCTTCCTGTCGGCGGCCGGCTCCGATTGCGGTATCGCCAATGTCAATATCGGCACATCAGGGGCGGAGATCGGCGGGGCCTTCGGCGGCGAAAAGGAGACCGGGGGCGGCCGGGAGTCGGGTTCGGACGCCTGGAAAGGCTATATGCGCCGGCAGACCAACACCATCAATTACGGCACTGCCCTGCCCCTGGCCCAGGGCATCAGGTTCGACCTGTAGGCCGGCGCATATCTAACGGAAGGCGGCGATGCCGGTCACCTCCTGGCCGATGATCAGGGTGTGCATGTCGTGCGTGCCCTCATAGGTGTAGACCGACTCCAGGTTGTTGGCATGACGCATGACCGGGTACTCGCCCATGATACCGTTGGCGCCGAGCATGGTCCGGGCCGTGCGGCAGATATCGAGTGCCGCCTTGACGTTGTTCATCTTGGCCATCGACACCTGGGCCGGGGAAACATGGCCTTTCTCCTTGAGCCGCCCGAGCTGCAGGGCCAGCAGCTGCCCCTTGGTGAGTTCGGTGACCATCTCCGCCAGTTTTTTCTGCTGCAACTGGAAGCCGGCAATCGGCCGATCAAACTGGATTCTGCTCAAAGAGTAGGCGAGCGCCGTCTGGTAACAGTGATCGGCGGCCCCGAGCACCCCCCAGGCGATGCCGTACCGGGCCTGGTTCAGGCAGCCGAGCGGCCCTTTGAGTCCGACCGCCCCGGGCAACAGGCTCCTGGCCTCGTCCACCACGACGTTATCGAGGATCAGCTCCGAGGTGACCGAGGCCCGCAGGCTCCACTTCCCCTTCATCTGCGGTGCCGAAAAACCGGGAGTCCCCCGCTCCACCAGAAAACCCCGCACTTCATGATCGGTTCTGGCCCAGACCAGGGCGACATCAGCGATCGTGCCGTTGGTGATCCACATCTTGGTGCCGTTCAGCCGCCATCTGCCGCCCGCCTCGCGGACCGCCATGGTCCGCATGCCGGCCGGGTTCGAGCCGAAATCCGGCTCGGTCAGGCCGAAACAGCCGATCGCCTCCCCCCTGGCCAGCCTCGGCAGCCAGTGCCGTTTCTGGACATCGCTGCCGTAGGCATAGATCGGGTACATGACCAGCGAGCCCTGCACCGAGGCCAGGCTGCGCAGTGCGGAATCGCCGCGCTCCAGCTCGTACATCAGGAGCCCGTAGGCGACCTGGGAAAGCCCGGCGCCGCCGTACTCCCCGGGCAGGGTCGGGCCGAAAAAGCCCATCCCCCCCATGACCGGCACGAGGCGGCCGGGAAAGGTCTCCTGCTGGGCATGGTGATCGATGATCGGCAGCACCTGCTCGTTGACGAAGGTACGGGCAGTCTGCCGCACCAGCTTTTCCTCGTCGTCCAGCAGGTCCTGAAAATTCATGTAGTCGGTCAGTTCGCTGAGCGTATCCATGGTTCTCTCCTTGCAGCCGGGATTGAGGAGCCGTTTACCTTGCACCTGTTGAGATAATTATAATACCGACGCCCTGAAATTCCTCGGGCTTTTCATGGACTGCCGCCCGAATCAATTCATGCCGGCTGACCGGGGACGTTCGACAGATGAAAGGGACGGGCGGGTTTTTCGGCATCCCGCTTTTCTTTCTTCAGGGTCCCAGCCCCAAGCCCGGTTTGTTATTTTTTGGATTTCATCCAGATGCCGGTGGCTATGGCCTGGACCGGATCAATTTCAAGGGGGGGGCAGAGCGAAAGCGGCTGCGGACGTTTGCCGATGTGACGGCAAACGCGGCAATCTGCACAAAGGCGGGCGGTATAACGCGGGGTTGGAGAGGCACAACCCGGGACATCAATGAATGGGCGCCGCCGGGCTGACCACTGGCGAAGAAACTCAGGAAGTACCGGCAGCGGAACAGATCCCCGTCAAGATGACACGGGCTTGAGTTGGTATTCTGTCGACCGTCATCCAATCCTGCGGCAACGCCACCCGCAGGATTGATCCTACGCATTTCCGCACACTCTCGCGCCGGGCAGACAACTACCCCGCCCAACGATGCAGAATAACCCTCAACGTAAGATCAATCCCCAGTACGCCCGGTCATGATCAAGAAACCTCTATTCGCTCCATCAGTAGCATGGAACCTGGATTCTCTGGGTGACTGGATACGGAAACTCTACCCAGACCTGACGGCCGTCAAACTGGCTGATCTGCCACTCCCCGCTGACGCTGCGTTCTTCCACACAGAATCTCGGCTGCTGGACAACTACTTGCGGCTGGTAGACTGTATTATAGGGCTCTCGATAGACGACTGTCGGGGGCGGGGAAGCCGCCGAGGCCAATGCGGAGCCGAGGATGAGGCCTCCCACGACACCAACCGCAATCCCGACACCATCATCGTGATGACGACTGCGGTAAGAATGCCCATAATAGTTAGATCTCCCGTGATATCCATCATAATAGCCGCCACGACCTCCGTAGTGACCACCACGGGCAAACGCGCTGGCCGTAGTTGCTATGCACAGCATAAAGACTAAAATTGCGACCTTGATTTTCATGTCCATCACCCCTTTCCAGTATAATTTCGCGATGCCTGAGCCCACCGCTTCCCTTGCGGAACTCCCATACACAATATACCATAAGCACTGTTTGGGCCTACAGTATATTTGAGGCGATCACCAACGGTCATTGTGTCCGTATCTGCTATCGCGGTAACGATCGCGGTAGTGCGGGCGACGCCAATCATCCCTGTCTCTGCAGACCGTCTTGATGACCTCGCGGTAGCGTCCATGCCGCTCCCTGACGACCACGATATCCCGGCAGACCACATCGGAACGGTGGCCGCGCCGGTAATGGTCCCTGCCGTACCTGTCCCTGTCGTCATAACTGACCAGGTATCCTGTCACTCCACCGCCGTCAAAACCGACATGCACAGCCTGGTCCCGGGCATCGGCATGCGTTGCAAAAAGTCCTGTGAACATTAAGGCGATGAGTGCCGGTATCAATGATCTCATTTGTGTTCCTCCATGTTTGGTTAAAGAAAATGAGAGATGCTCCCTTTTTCTTTATTTTTAACTCCGGACAGAGAGGAATAATAGCGGACATCAGGAGGTACAGGGTCCCATATAGCCTCATGTCGAGGCCATGTCGGGTGCATGTCGGGTCCTGTTTTCCTGAAAAAAGACCACAATGCGGTATATAGGCATCGACGTTTCGCCAACGATCGATGGTGATGTAGCGCAGGGGATTCGTCTTGTCGTGCAACAGGATCGTCTCGATGTAGGCGGGTGGTAAGTTCGACAAAGAGGAACACCGCCCACAGCAAGGTCGTGAGCACCGTACCGATGAGGTAGGGCAGCCTGCGCAGTCCGATTCGATCCGACAAGGCCCCGAGACATGGCCCGCCGATGGCCCAGGCGATAAGCATGGTCGAGGTGATGGTTGCGGCCTGTGTTCTTTCAAGCCCATAGACCTGGGTCAGGTACGGCACCCCCCAGAGCCCGGCAAAAACGAGGACCGGCGCTGTTGAAAGGCCCCCTGCAAAGAACAGCAGCCAGGTGTCCCGGCGGCAGATCACCGACCTGAGGGCCGCGCCGGCAGGCAGGTTTCCGTTCTCGAGCACCGAGGCATGGGCGTGGCTCCTGAAACCATATTCACCGGGATCATCCCGCACAAACAGCCAGATCACCACCGCCGTGACCAGGGTGAGGCAGCCGCTGGCAGCCATCGCGGTCCTCCAGCCGATGCCGGCCACCGCCTCCGACAGGGGGACCCCGGCCAGCACCCCGCCGATGTTGCCGAACAACAGGGCCACGCCGGTAACGGTGGCAAATTTGTTGCTCGGAAACCAGTGACCGGCGAGTTTCATGCAGGTCACAAAGGCGACCGCCACGGAGGCGCCGACCAGCAACCTGCCGATATAGGCAAACCAGAGAGTCGGCCCCCAGGCGAAGATCAGGACACCGATGGCGGAGACGAGGCAGGCATAGCTGCTGAGCCGGCGGGGGCCGATTTTGTCGACAAGCAGACCGCTGGGGATCTGCATTGCCGCATAGGAATAAAAATAGGTCGCGGAAAGATTGCCCATTACAGCCCCGCTGATACTGAAATCACGCATCAGTTCATCGACCATGACGGCAGGCGCCATACGCTGAAAGAAGCCGAGGAGATACAGGCTTGCCACCAGGCCCCACATCAGCCAGCCCAACCATACGGGAGAATACGTTGTCATCTCGTTCAGTTCGTAAAAATTCCTTCCGGGCAACAGGGCAGATACCTCATCCGCCGGCCACAAGACGAGTTGCAGAGCTCTCCCTTTCGGGAAGTTGGGTCGGCCTCCGCTGGCACGGATTTCTCCGAAAAGGTCATGCTACAGGTTTCCGCCACTCGGTGCTGAAACCCTGTTTTTGCAGGATCTCAATAGCCTCTGCGATATAATTGCCGACAGAGGAGACGCCGTGGGAATCATCCCCCGGCACGACGGCAATGCCATATTCGCTGGCCAGCTTCAAGATCGGGCTGGCGATGTAGGGTTCTACCGCCCCCTTGGCAAGCGCGCGGAGATTGAAATCCATGATAAGACCGAGATCCCGTATCAGCTCCAGGTTTCGCCTGACCCTTTCGGCAATCGAGAGTTTCTC
>JANMSX010000010.1:0-18969 GCA_031389785.1 Desulfobulbaceae bacterium
GCTGAGATTGCTTTGACGCCAGGATGCAACGTGTTTCTGCCAGTAATGTTCCTTGTCCAGCTTCCTTGTCAATTCTGTGAACTTCATCCATGCCTCCTTGAAAATGTTTCGGCATAGTGAAGCATATCTCTCGCCTCAACGGAAGATGGGGTTCCTTAGACGCTTACTATTGCCGGATAGGCCACGAAGTTGGCTATTAGGTGAAAAGTCCGGCATTAGACCCTGCAAATCCACAAGAGGGCAATCTTCGCTTGATTTCGATTTGGATAGCATTTATCGCATTTGTCCTACTGATGTTGGGACTGGACCTGGGCGTCTTTCACCGCAAAGCCCATGTCGTCAGCGTGAAGGAGGCCATCGGCTGGTCAGCCGTTTGGCTCGCCATGGGCTCCATTTTTGCAGTGTTCGTGTATTTCGCTTATGAGGGGAGATGGTTCGGTCTTGGCACCGTAGTGGACGCGGTCGACGGACTGTTAAACGACGGTGCAATGGCGGTGGAGAAGTACCTGACCGGCTACGTCGTCGAGAAGTCGCTCAGCGTAGACAACATTTTTGTAATCTCCATGATATTCAGCTTTTTTGCGGTACCGCCGCTCTACCAACACCGTGTGCTATTTTGGGGCATCCTTGGCGCCCTGTTCCTACGCGGTGTGATGATCGCTCTAGGGGCGCAGCTCATCGCGGAGTTCCACTGGGTCCTGTACCTCTTTGCAGTCTTCCTTATCCTGACGGCGATCAAAATGCTGTTCCTCAAGACGAAACCCACCGACCCGAACAAGAACCTCGTCGTTCGGATGACGCGGTCCATTTTTCCGGTGACCGCCAGATTTCACGGTGAGCACTTCATCGTTCGTACCGGTACGCCAGCCTCATACGAGGGCGAAGTCCCAGGTGCGCCCATTATGCCGGATGAGGTCGTGGACAAGGCTCGGCCGGGAACGCTGCTTCTGACGCCGCTGGCGCTGGCCCTCGTCATGGTCGAATCGACGGATCTGATCTTTGCAGTGGACTCTATCCCGGCCATATTTGCCATCACGAGCGATCCTTTCCTTGTCTTCACCAGCAATGTGTTTGCCATCCTCGGTCTCCGATCGCTCTATTTTGCGCTGTCCGGGATGGTGAAGAAGTTCCGGTACCTCAAGGTCTCGCTCGCCCTCGTCCTGATGGTCGTTGGCGTAAAGATGCTGCTTGCCGAATGGTTGAAGCTTGCACTCGGGAAGCACTTTAACCTGTATCTGCTGACGGTCGTATTAGCGATCCTGGCAACCGGGGTGGCCGTTTCCCTGAGAGCCGATCACAGAGGCGCGAACCGCCTGGCCAAACAAAAAAACTCATGAAAAGTAAGGTACGGAGGGCGGAATGGGGTTTTCGGTATGGGGTCAGGTCTTCCGTTGTCTTTTAACGAGCAATCAAAGAAAAAATACTTAATATCAACAATGCAACAACCAGATATGCCAAGAAAAAAGGATTAGAAAAAGGGGTCAAGTCTTCTTTTGGCTTTTGGCTAAATTTATTGGCATACATTGCCTGGCTTTAACAAACCAATTCACCCAATAAGCCTGTAATTTTAATCAAAAGTGAGGAGATGAAGAACATGAGAAAACTGGTTGCAGGCACTTTTCTCACTTTGGACGGCGTCATGCAGGCGCCCGGTGGTCCCGATGAGGACCGGGACGGCGGCTTCCGGCACGGCGGCTGGCTCGTCCCCTTTTTCGACGAGAAATTCAGCGCGATCATGACCGAGTGGACCAAGCGTGCCGACGCCTTCCTCCTCGGTCGCAAGACGTATGAAATCTTCGCCGCCTACTGGCCGAAGGCCACCGACCCGGCCGACGAGATTGCCACGGCGCTCAATACTCGGCCGAAGTTCGTCGCTTCGCGGACGCTCGCTAAGGTTGACTGGAGCAACTCCACCTTGCTCAAGGGCGACGTCGCCGGGGAGGTCGCGAAGATTAAGGCTCAAGAGGGCGGCGAGATTCAGGTCCACGGCAGCGGCAACCTTCTCCAGATCCTGCTCAGGCACGATCTCATCGATACGCTGCGCCTCTGGCTGTTTCCCGTAGTTCTCGGCACCGGCAAGCGACTGTTTGGCGAAGGCACGATCCCGTGCAGCTTCCGGCTTGTCGACACACAACAGACCGCTACCGGTGCTGTCCTGCACGTCTATGAACGCGCCGGCGCCCTCAGGTACGGCGAGGTCGAGGTCGGTCAGGATCCGGTGATCTTCGACTCAGACTCAACACGACCGGTAGCTGCGAAATGGAGGCGCCAGGATGCATCGCCTGAGGAAGGGGGCAGGTCTGCCTTTTGCTTTTGAAGAAATTTTTATAAATACTATGCTTCATTTTTAATAATCCAACTCAACGAAAATGCCGGTGATTTCCATGTTCATGTCTCCAGGCGGAACCAACCGGGCTGTGTATGAACCCCGCAATCGCCTATCCAGAGCCTTCTCAGCGGGGAGGAATGTGCCCACTCCGGAACTGCAGCAGGGATCCCGGCCTTCCTGACTTTGCCGATAGCCGGTTTGACGACTTGCAGGATCTGGTCCTGGTAACCCACTGTTTACCTCTTTGCCACCCATTGTTACTGCTGCATCACCATATCACCCCTGATTCCCCGCAACCCATCCTGTTCTCTCAATCAACTTCGCTGATAAACCTTCGGGTATCCTCTCGGTTTTGCCCTGCAACGCCATCTCCCTGTCAGGGCGGCCACCCTGAACCGGATAACACTCCTCTCTCCCCCCACGCACAGTACATCTAGACGAGTACGGCTACATCTATGTTGACGGCAGGAAAACGGAAATGATCATCACCGGCGGCGAAAATGTGTTCCCGGCCGAGGTGGAGAATGTCCTCTACAAGCACCCGGCCGTCGGCCAGGTGGCGGTAATCGGCATCCAGCATGAAAAATGGGGTGAAGCGGTTACCGCCTTCGTGGTGAAAAAGCACGGCGCGCAGGTCAGCGAAGATGAACTCAGGTCTTTCTGCAGAAAGGAACTTGCCTGATACAAGATCCCTCAGAAGGTTTTCTGGGTGGAAAGCCTGCCCAGAAGCGCCAGCGGCAAACTGCTGAAAAACAAGCTCAAGGAGCAGTTTGCCCGGCGACCGCTGTAGCAGGCCCGCAACTATTTTGCAAAGCGCTCATTCACCGTTTCGGAGGATGATTAGACATGCCCTGCCGCATGACCCCGGACCGGCGAACGTCGTTCCGGGGGCATACGGCGACCGGGCTGCACCCGGGCCTGCTCCGCCTTCCTCTTCGTTTTCCTCTGGCCGGTCAAGATCCGCTGCCTGCCTTGATATTTCCTAAATAATCCGGAATCGGCATAGATCCAGGCGATCGATGCGTGGAACCTGATCACTACAGTCTGCCGTCGCAGCCCTTCTGACAATCCCGGTTTATCATACCGGGCGCACACGGCCGATTGGTGTTGTAATCCCAATTGGTGCAGTCGCGGGAGCGGTCCTGATAGCTGTCGTGGCGGTTATCCCGGTAATCCCCACGATCTTCATAGCGATCGCGGCGATAGTCCCGGCGATCGTCCCGCTGCCCGCCCCGATAGTCTCGACGATGATCTCGGTCTCCTCCCGAATCGTAGCGAGAGCTATCATCATAGCCATACCCTCTCTGCCGGTCGCGCGAGCATGGGACATTGCTCTGGCAGGTGCGATACCTGCCGCCGGAGGCATCATCGCAATAGGTTGCGTACCGTTGACCCGGTTCACAAACGGCCTGATGCGTGTTCAAACCGATGGCCGCACAGGGTCCTCCGGCCCCGGGACTGTAGTTCGGGAGGTAGTCCCAGGATCCGGAACATTCGGCGGCAACAGCCGCTGAGGACATCAGGAACAAGGTGCTTGCAAGGACGAGGGCGGCACATTCTGCTTTTTTCATCAAATTTCCCCTTCTGTAATTTGTTCGGTTATCGAGTATTTCAAATTCGTTGACAGGGCCAATGCCCTGTCAATCATGCTGTCGTATCTTGCCAATCAAGACATTTGCCATTTCTTTCCCCTGCTCTCAAGCTTGTTAGGTGCGGTCGTGCCGAAATTTCCTGTGCGATTTCCGTAGGGTACATTGCGGGTACAGCTATCCTCTCACGATGGGTGAAGGGCCACCGTAGCCGGCACGCTCATACGTACGAAATCCGCGTCCTGTAAGCTGTCAATGGGCTGCCGGGCAATAGGCATACTTCAGAAACTCCGGATTACCAACGGCCATGGCGCCGTCCGTACCCGCGATCGTAATAACGGTCACGATAATGGGGACGATTAAAGTTACCCCTGTCTCTGCATACCGTTTTCACGGTTTCGTAGGAATGCCCGTACCGTTCATTGACGACCACAATATCCCGGCAAAACTTACCCGAACGGGAGAATGACCTGTAGTGGTCACGGTAACGATCACGGTAATGATGGCGAGGTGCGTAATACCGTCGCGGCGAATACGAATACGTTGCCTCCTGATGATAGACGGCAGGCGGACCATAGGCATAGGTTATACCGTAACTGTTTTTGTCCAGCTCGTTGCCAACGATATATCCAATCATGCCACCGACTGCCGTGCCGATCAGCAGGTCATCGACAGTACGGTCCCGGGCCTTGGCCTGGGTTGCAGAAAGTGCTGTAAGCATTACAAGTATGAGTACCATTTTCAGCGATCTCATCGGTGCTCCTCCCTGATGGCCAGAACAGGCCATCGTCAAAAAATACCTGTAAAAATGCAATGCTGTGATCGCCATAAGGGGCTGAATCGAAGCAGCCGCAAATGAAGTGGTTATTTCGCAACAGTCCCTGCATGGGTGATCTCCCTTTAAAGTAACTATAATTCCGGACGCGGTCGAATAACAGAGGACATCAGGAGAGATAGGGTCCTGGATAGCCTCATGTCGGGTCCATGTCGGGTCCATGTCGGGTATTTTTTAGAGAGAAAACAGCCGGGCAGGGAACATCACCTGCAGGCCGGTTCGGGTAGGCCGTCGTCGGCGGCCCATGCGGTAGTGAAGATGCCAGATGAATATGGTATTCTGTGCCGGTTCAGCGGGCTGCATACCCTGTACAACCAAAAGGACTTCAGGCACTGGCCGCCATGCCCTGCGATCGCCCGGCAGGTCGGCCGCAGCGACCTTTTTTCCATATTGCCGCCAGTGGTTGCCCCTGTCCGGAGAGAACAGACATGAAAAAAATGATCGGGCTCCTGGCCCTGCTCTCGGCCTTCCCGCCGCTGTCGACCGACATGTACCTGGCGGCCATCCCGATGCTGGTAGAGAGATGGCATAGCCCACTGGCCACGGTCAACCTGACCCTGGTCTGTTTTTTCGCCACCTATTGCGGCTGTCTGCTGATCTATGGCCCTGTGTCCGACCGCATCGGCCGGTGGCCGCCGCTGCTCTTCGGCATCAGCCTTTATGTGGCGGCCAGCCTGCTTTGCGCGCTGGCGGACAGCGTCGGGATGATGATTGCGGCCAGGACCCTGCAGGGCGCAGGAGCGGCCTCGGCCTCCGCCGTCGCCCTGGCCATCAGCAAGGATCTGTTCACCGGGGCGGTGCGCCAGCGGGTCTTTATCCAGATCGGCATCATCGTCGCCGCCGCCCCGATGCTTGCCCCGATCATCGGCGGCTGGATCATCGAGTTGTCTTCCTGGCGGCTGATCTTTGTCATCCAGGCCCTGCTGGGGCTGGTCGCCATCGTCGGTGTCCTGCGCACGGAAGAGCCCCTGAAGGTCCCTTCGACCGAGCCACTGTCGAGGGTCGCCGGCAGTTACCTTCGCCTGTTCAGGAATCCGCGCTATATCCTCCTGACCCTGACATTTGCCGTCATGGGCATTCCCTTTTTCGCCTTCATCGCCGCCTCGGCCGATATCTACATTACCCGACTGGGCTACAGCGAGCGCCAGTACGGCTATTTTTTCGGCATCAATTCGCTGGCATTCATGCTGGCGCCGATGGCCTTCTCAAAGTTCGCCAGGCACGTCCACCTGATGAGACTGCTGCCGGCCGGCTACCTGGGGATGATGTGCTCGGCCGCCTTGATGACCATGCCGCTGCTGCCGCTGCCCTGGCGGATCGCCGTGCCGATGTGGCTCTTCACCTTCAGTTTTTCCTTTACCCGGCCGCCGGGCAACAATCTCATCCTCGAACAGGTGGACAGCGATGTCGGCGCCGCCTCAGCGTTCATGGTCTTCATCTTTTTCATTACCGGCGCCTGCTCGATGTGGGCCATCTCCCTCGACTGGGGCGACAAGATCACCACCCTCGGCTGGCTGGGGGTGGGAGCCTCTGCCTTCACCCTCTGCGCCTGGTTCCTGCTGACCCGTCTGGTCACCCTGCGTCAGCCCTGATCCCGGGGGCCGGGAGGGCGGCCGTCCGTTTCGGCCGCGGCTCGGGGCGACGCCGTGTAAGCCCCGTTCAGACACGGCGCCGAAGGCACTGCCGTGCAGCCTGGCTGTTGCTTGGGATTGTCAATCTCCCATTTCTTTGGTACCCTTGACCGGCACGTGGGTATAATGAGGTTGCGATCGGCATTCCGCCGGGCCGCGACGTGGCTTTCGCCGGGCCTGCTGCCGGTCGGCAGAGGAATAGCGGAAAAATCAGTTCATCCTGCAATGCGTCACCGCATTGCACAATAATGGGAGAGAGACGATGAAAAAACTGTTTATGACGGCGCTTATCATGGGCATGGTGATGGCCGCCGGCCAGGTCTGGGCGGGTGAACACCGGATCGGCGGCGGCGCCAACTACTGGGTGGCGATTGACGATATCGACGATGACGATATCGATGATGACGGCTTTTCCTATCTGGTAAGCTACCAGTACTGGATGGATTTCCTCGGAGTAGAGCTGGATATGGAGATACTTCCCGACCGCTTCGGTGAAACGGCCTATGCCCCCGAGGCCTACCTGCTGCTCGGCGGCACCATCTACGGAGGTGTCGGTATAGGGCTGGTGCGGTCCGACGGCGACTTTGCCGATGATCCGTTCTATGCCTTACGGGCGGGACTGAACCTTGAACTCCTGCCCAGCGTCTTTGTCGACATCTCCGCAAACTACCGCTTTAACGATTCGGCGCAATTCGAGGGAGACGACTCGGACATCGATACCGATACCGTCTTTCTGGGAGCAGCCCTGCGCTTTGCCCTGTAAGGCATCGGGCGAATGACCGGACAGCTCAATCTCCCCGCCCCGGATGAGGCAATCCGCCGGGAGTACCTGGAACTGGTCGGGGAGATTGAGCGTTGCGTCCGGGAAATGACGGAGGGTCGGCTGTCTGCCCGCATAGGCTGCACGCCCGGCTGTTCGACCTGCTGCATGGCCTTTTCCGTCCTGCCGCTGGAGGCGGCCCTGCTGGCCGAGACCCTGGCCCGGCAGCCGCTGACGGCGGCGCGGTCGCCCGGCTGTTGCCCCTTTCTGCAAGACGACCTCTGCACCGTCTATGCCCTGCGGCCGGTGATCTGCCGCACCCAGGGCCTGGCCCTGGCCTATATCGACGAGGCGGAGGAGCGCATCGAGGTCTCGGCCTGTCCCCTCAACTTCCCGGAAGATGCCCCGCTCGAGCATGAAGACCTGCTCTTCATGGACCGCTTCAATGAACGCCTGGCGGCCCTGAATCTCCGCTACTGCCGGCTCAACGGCCTGGAGCCGGGGCGCAGGATCGCGATTGCCGATCTCCTGGCCCCGTCTGCCTGAAGGTCCCTGCCGCACTCAGCCGATACACACCCCCTTTCACCGTCAGTCGTATTCCTTCAACACATATTCCAGCGGTTTCTTGAGCGGGCCGCCCTGGTCCTTTTTCGGATAGCCGAGGGGAATGACCGCCATGAACTCGCCTTTGGTCTCGTCGAGAAAGGTGAGGACTTCGTCCTTGATCAGATAGAGGATGCCGAGCCAGACGCTGCCGAGACCGAGCGAGGTGGCAGCCAGCAGCAGGTTTTCGACGGCGGCTGCGGAGCTCTGGATCTCCATGGTGCGGAAGAAATCCAGCGATCGCTCGTGTTCGAGATTGAACAGTTCGCTGCCATGGGCGATGAGACTGCCGGTGTTGCTGACACTGATCACCACCGGGGCGCTGGCCAGGCACCGGGAGGCCATCCGCAGGATGGCGGATGAGGGTTTTGGGAAATCATTGGCCCGGGCAGCGACCAGGGAGGCCAGCGCCAGGCGCTTTTTCTGCCGCAATACGACAAAACGCCATGATTGCTGGTTATGGGCGGATGGTGCCTGATTGGCGGCATCGAGGATAATCTTGATCAGGCTGTCATCGACCGGCAGGTCCTGGAACTGGCGGATGCTGTGCCGCCGGGAGATCGTATCGAGGGTTTCGTTGGTTATCGAGCTGTGCATCTATCACCTTTTGGCTCTGAAGCGGGGTATTCCGGCGGACATGCGCTGCCTGCCGGATAGAAAATTTGAAATATACCAGAAGTCTATCTTTGCGGAAACCGCTTAGCGGCAACGACGAACCAGATCAGGGCGATGAACTGCAGGACCAGCATCAGGATGAATCCGGCCTTGAAGCCGATGGCCGAGTAGCCGCCGGTCGGGCCGGCAGGCCAGAGATCGATGATTGCGCCTATCGCCCACTGGCCGATGAAGGCGGCGACGAAGACCAGGAGGTTGACGGCGGTGGTCACCCGGCCGGACAGGTGCAGGGGAAAACTCTGGCTCAGGGCGGAGTAGGTGATGATGCTCGATGTCCCGAAAAAGCCGAAGGACAGCCAGAGAGGCCTGATCCAGGGGACCGCCTCGATGATAATCAGCAGTTGGGCCAGCATGAAGAGGCAGATCCCGACCACCGCCGTGGTCAGGATGTCGATCCCCCGCCGCTGCAGGCGTTCGGCTATGCCGCCGATGACGATGAAGCCCGTCACCATGGCCACGGCGATCCAGAACAGGGTCTCGGCTGCGGCCGGGCGGTCCAGCCGCGAGATTTCCCTGAGCCAGGGCCCCGCCCACAGTCCCTGGATTGCCAGGAAGGCGGCCTGAGTCATGGTGGTCAGCGGCGCCGTGCGCCAGAAACGGCTGCTGGTAAAGACCTCCCTGATCCCCTGCAACTGGTTCTTCAGACTTTCGCCGTGACCCTCGTCCGGTTTTTCCGGGACGACCAGGAAGACCAGGGCGGCCGCCAGCAGGGTCGCCAGCATCAGGGCGAAGAACAGGCCTCGCCAGTCGGTCTGCTGCAGGGCAAACTCGACCGGCGAGGTGGCGGCCAGGGCCCCGAGGCCGCCGGCCGCCATCTGCAGGCCGTAGATTACCGGCCATTTCTCCCGGGGAAACCACAGGGCATAGGCCTTGAAGGCGGCCATCAGGCAGGAGGAGACGCCGAAACCGATGAATGCCCTGCCGATCACCAAGCCGGCGAGGGAGTCGGCCCGGCTGAACAGGAACGCCCCTGCCCCGGCGAAGAGCAGGAGAATGGCCTCGGTGCGCCTCGGGCCGAAGCGGTCGAGGAGGACCCCCAGGGGCAGCTGAAAGGCGGCAAAAGAGATGAAATAGATCGAGGTGAGCATGCCGAGTGCCGAAGGGCCGAGGCCGACATCGGCGATCAGGTCGGGGGCGATGACGGCATTGACCACCCGAAAGGCGTAGGACAGGAAATAGGCGGCGGCAAAAGGAACAAAAACCCGCAGCATGGTTTTGACGGTGAGGGGCATGGTTTCCTTTGAATTTTTTTAGCGATTGTCCATCGTATTCCGCCCAGGCGGTTCCTTTGTGTAAAGGAATATGGAGAATTTCTCAAGTGTTCATTGTCAGGGGACCGATTCGGGCCGGGCCAGGCGGCAGGCGGCCAGGACCGCTTATCTCCCTGGACGGCTGAACGTGCGGCGGAGGACAATGGCGTACACCGCAAGGTTGATGACGATGACGAAGAGACCGAGGAAGATCTGCACCTCGGCGGTGAGGCCGGCCGGGTAGATGATGGGGATCAGGTAGTGCTCGATAAAGCCGCCGGTATAGCCCTCCTCGCCGGCCAGGCGGTTGAAGTGGTTTTCCAGCGGGGTGAGCGGGCAGTAGGTGCCGGAGAATTCGATGTAGGCGCCCCATGTCGCGGCCGGAAGGTGCAGCAGCGCCAGCCATGGCCGTCGCAGGGCCAGAAAGCCGCCGGCGACGACAAAGACGATGAACAGCAGGTGCAGGACTACTACAAGGTCGCTCAGGATTCGATAGTACATCGCGGTGTCGACGAAGACGTTTGGCTGCACCCGGTCCCGGCGTTTCCAGCGGGACGCAGTCTCCCAGGGCGGCAACGCTGCTCCCGGGGTGGCGAGGGGGCCTAGTTGAACAACTTCTCGTATTCCCCGTACCCCGACTCGGACAGTTTATCAACCGGAATAAAGCGCAGGGCGGCGGAATTCAGGCAATAGCGCAGCCCGGTCGGGGGCGGGCCGTCGTTGAAGACATGGCCGAGGTGGGAGTTGCCCGCCTTGCTGCGGACCTCCGTCCTGACGGAAAAAAGTTTCCGGTCTTCGCGTTCGACGATATTTTCCTTGATTAGGGGTCTGGTGAAACTCGGCCAACCGGTGCCGGAATCGTATTTATCGAGGGAGCTGAAAAGCGGCTCGCCGGATACGATATCCACATACAACCCGGCCTCCTTGTTGTCCCAGTATTCGTTATTGAAGGCCGGCTCGGTGCCGTCTTCCTGGGTGACATGGTACTGCAGTTTCGTCAGCTTTTTTTTCAGGTCCATCGGCGGCGGTCCTCCTGCGGTCAGGTCGAGGCTGACCCCGTCCCAGGTCGTTTTCAGGAAATCGTCGCGACCGGAGCGGGATCGGTAGAGGTTATAGCGAATCGGGTTATTTTTGTAGTAATCTTGGTGATATTCCTCGGCCTGCCAGAACGTCGGGGCATCGAGGATGGCGGTGACGATCGGTTTTTTCAGGATGTCGCTTGCCGCCAGCCTGTCTTTTGAGGCCTCGGCGAGCCGGCGCTGTTCATCGTTGTAGACATAGATCGCGGAGATATACTCATGTCCCCGGTCGACGAACTGGCCGCCGGCATCGGTCGGGTCGATTTGCCGCCAGAAGACATCAAGCAGCTTTTCATAGGAAACCTTGGCCGGGTCATAAACGATCTGCACCACCTCAATATGGTCGCCCTGGCCGTAATCCCGGTAGGTCGGGTTGTCGGTGGTACCGCCGGCATAGCCGGATATAACCGAGATGACCCCATCGAGTATCTCAAACGGTTTTTCCATGCACCAGAAGCAGCCCCCGGCAAAGAGGGCCCTTTCCGTCGCCTGGGCGCCGGTCTTTTTTCCCTCGTCTGCGGCCAGGGCAAGACCGGCAGTGAGCAGAAACAGCAGGATGGTGGCGGCGCCTGCCGCAAAATTTTTCATGGATAGCTCCTTTCAGTTTTGAGGATAGAGAGCCTGCCGTCCCGCAGTCTTATTTGTTTGTCGCGATATTTCGCAGGAATGGGCTTCATTCTCCTGGCTGCTGCAATCCCCACCGCCCACGGGCAGGGGAACCGGCCGGACCGGGACACCGCGCTGCCAAGCCCTCGACAAGTATAGTTCAGGCAACTCGGAGACGCAGAAACATCTCTGCCGGTTACCAACGATTTCCCCCGCCTCCACCAGAGTTCGGTGAATGCGGGTGCAGAATGATCACCCTCATTGCAGCAACCCTAAGGCATAGATATAAAGAAAGAATAAAGCCTGGGTAAAGATCAGGTAAAGAGGACCGGAAATAATTTTTTTCAGACCGGCAGGATGAACCATATACAAGTTTCTCCTTTCTTGCTTTCCGCCCCGACCCGGCCGCCATGGGCCTCGATCAATTCCTTGGCAATCGCCAGGCCGATTCCGGCGCCGCCGGCATCGCGGCAGCGGGAACGGTCGGTGCGGAAGAATCGCTCGAAGATCCGGGGCAGGTCGTCTTTGGAAATCTGCGGGCCGCTGTTGCAAAAGAGAACCTGTATCTCGCTTCCCCGGCGCCTGCTGGAGAGGGCGATACGCCCCCGTGCCGGGGTGTATTTGGCGCTGTTGTCGAGAAGGTTGCGCACCGCCTGCAGGAATTTGTCGCGATCGGCCTCGACCACATCGGCCCCGTTCGGGAAATCGGTCGTCACCTCGATATTTTTTTCCTGAAGGCCAGGCCGGTAGAGGGCGAGCATCTCCTCTATCAGCTCGGAGATCACCAGTTCTTGCCGTTGCAGGGAGGTCCTGGCGGCGTCTGCCCGGGCCAGCTGCTGCAGGCTGTCGACCAGCTTGACCAGGCGCAGGGTCTCCTTCTGGAGCATTTTCAGGGTTTCCGGGGAGGGGGTGATGACCTGGTCGTTCAGGGCCTCGAGATAGCCGCGCAGGTTGGTCAGAGGCGTCCGCAGTTCGTGGGCGACGTCGGCCACCATTTTCTTTCTCAGCTGTTCGATGTGCTGCAGGCTGTCCGCCATGCGGTTGAAGGCGAGGCCGAGCTGTCCGACCTCGTCGGAAGTGGCAACCTCGGCCCTGGCGGTAAATTTACCCGCCGCCATATCACGGCTGATGGCGGTCATCTGGGAGAGCGGCTTCAGCACCCTGCGGGTCAGCAGGTAGCTGAGGAAAAAGCCCGGCAGCAGGGCAGCGAGGCTGGCCCAGATCAGGGAGTAATGGATCGAGGCGAGAAACATTTCATGGATATCGGTCGGCGGGACCTCATATTTTTTCATCAGGGCCATGAAATAACCGGCGGCGAGCTGATCGATGGCCAGCCAGATGACCAGGATGACGGCGATCACCGGCACCACGTTGAACAGGAGGAGTTTCCAGAGCAGGCGTTCCCGGATCAGCTTCATTTTTCCTCCAGATCGGTGAAGGAGTAGCCGAAACCGCGGATAGTGAGAATCAACCGGGGCTGTGACGGTTGACGCTCAATCTTCTGCCTGAGCTTGCCGATATGGACGTCGATAACCCGGTCGACGACGATCTCGCCATGCTGGTAGAAGGCCTGGAGCAGTTCATTGCGGGAGAAGACCCGGCCGGGGGCCTGCATCAGGGTCTGCAGGAGCTTGAACTCGGAGCCGGTCAGGCTGATGACCCGGCCGTCCAGGCTCAGCCGGTGTTTTGCTAGATCCAACTCCAGGCCGCCGCAGACCAGTTTTTCACCCTGGCTGGAGGCAAGCGGACGAACCCGCCGCAGGATTGCCTTGACCCGGGCCACCAGTTCCCGGGGGCTGAATGGTTTGACGACATAATCGTCAGCGCCGAGTGACAGGCCGGTGACCCGGTCTATTTCATCTTCGCGGGCCGTCAGCATCAGCACCGGCACGTCGGAGAAGGTTCGCAGCTGCCGGCAGACCTCCCAGCCGTCAATCTTCGGCAGCATGATATCGAGGATGATGAAACAGGGCTGTTCCTGCCGCGCCAGCTGCAGGGCCTTCTCGCCATCGGCGGCGGTGATGACGGCAAAACCCTCACGTTCGAGATAGGTGCTGACCAGGGTCGCCGTATTCTGGTCGTCCTCGATGATCAGTATCGGTCCATCACAGTTGTGCATAGGTTGTAGTTCCCGCGGAGAGTTCAGGATGCTGGACAGACGGACTGCGATTCTTCGCTGAAATTGTAGGTACTCTCAGGGAAAAATGCCATTTTTTAAAACGGCGGACGGGAAAATCCGCTGCTTATCAAGCCAGTCACTGTGTTTTGCCGCATGGAGCATATTGTGCTCGGCGACGTAAACTGGTATATTCCGGCGCCGGTGTTACCGAATAAGGAGGAGAAAATACTTTCCGCCACGTGTGACAAGGCATTGAAAATACAACGATGATAAGAAATGAATTGAGCAGGGCATGGCCGCCCCTCAAGGGGATGCTGTTCTGCCTGCTGCCCCTGGCCTATTACCTGACCGGCGTTCTCAACTCTTCCCAGGCCGGCAAGGCCGCCCTTATGGGGTTCTCCACCCTGACCATGCTCTTCTGCTGGCGGGAGATATTCCCCCGGCTGCGCTCCATCCGCGTTCTGCTCTTCATATCACTCCTGCTGCTGAGCGCCGGCATCGTCTTTCAGGTTAGCATCAGGCAGATATTCGGGATGCAGCAGGACGATGTGCTGGTGGTGCAGGCCCTGCTGAACACCAATGTCGAGGAAGGGCGTGGCTTCATCTTCCAGCATCTCCGCCATATTGCCGTCCATCTTCTGCTGGCGGGATTGTTTGTAGCCGGCTACTGGTTTCTGCTCGCCGACCCGTTGCGGTTTCCAACTGGACGACAGGGTGCGGCCGCCTTGCGGAGCAGGCGGATCATCACTGCCTCGCTCTTCACCCTCCTGGTCGTGCTGGTGCACGGCAACTCGTCTGTCAGGATGTCCAACCCGCTCTTCTACTTTGCCTATAACTACCAGAAGTCCGACAGGGATATGGCCATGGCCAGGGATCTCGGGAAAAAACTGGCCGGCGGCGGGGCCTCAGGTCTCTTGGCCGGAGTCTCTCTGGAGAGAAATGTGCGGCGGCGGACGGTTGTGCTGGTGCTTGGCGAGAGCGACACCCGGAACAACTGGTCGCTCTACGGCTATGGCCGTGAGACCACGCCGGAACTGGCAAAACTGCGGGATCAGCTGCTGATCTTTCGGGATGTGGTGGCGGCGGACGGGGCGACGGTCGGCTCGATCAGCAAGATGCTGACGGCGGCGACGGCAGATCAACCGGACCTCTGGAAGAGCAAGCCGACCGTCATGGCCGTCGCCCGTCATCTCGGCTACAAGGTGTTCTGGATCGGCAACCAGGGCTTGAAAGACCGTGGTGTCGTGCCGATCCTGGCTTCCCAGGCCGATACGACGGTGTTCACCAACACCGGCATAGACCGGGGGGAGAGTTCCCTCGATGAGGTCCTGCTCCTCCCGTACCGTCGGGCCCTCGACGACCCGGCCGAGAAAAAACTGATCGTCGTCCATCTCCACGGCGCGCACCCGGCCTACAACTTCCGTTATCCCGAAAATTTCGGGATCTTCGAAGAGGTTTACGACGACCGGGTCGCCAGGGGGCTGGAGGAGCAGGGCCGGGCGCCCCTGGCCATCCTCTTCAGGAATATGTACGACTGCGCCATCCGCTATGAAGATCATATCCTGGCGCAGCTGCTGCGACGGCTGATGGAGAAGGAGCAGGCCTTCGCGACCTGGCTCTATGTTGCGGATCATGGCCAGGATGTGGCCCATAACAGCGATTATTCCGGGCATAATATCCGGGTCAGGCAGCAGTGGGAGGTGCCCTTCGTGCTCTGGCAGTCAGGGGACCGGGGCAGCGAGGTGCCGGCGGCGGACCTGGTCGCCAGACCGTATCAGGCCGATGTCCTTGATCACACGATCCTGGGTCTTCTCGGCGTCAGGGGCGATCTCTACGAGCCGGAGCGGGACATCCTGGCAGCAGGGTTCAAAGCGGAGAGGGTGCTGCCCCGGCGGACGCGGGTGGCGGGTTACGATTGACAGGGGCCGGAGGCCTCGGCAACCGTCTCCGTTGTCACCGCAGCAGGAGGGCAGGCCGGTTGGGTCCTGGCGGTGAGCCAGGCCTTGACCACGCCGCTGCCGAGGATCAGGCCGCAACCGGCGATCTGCAGCGGCGACAGGGTTTCGCTGAAGATCAGCCAGCCGAACAGGATGACGGCGATCGGCTCGAAATAGGCCAGGGTGCCGAAGGTCGCGGCAGGCAACCTGCTGAGGGCAATGACGGCGCAGAGGATGGCGAGAAAACCGGGGAACAGGCCGGTACCGAGCAGCCAGAACCAGTTTTCCGTCGAGATCGCCGGCCTGTTCAGGAGCAGGAACGGCAGCATGATCAGGGCGCCGGTAAGCAGTTGGTAGAAGGTCCGGGTATAGACATGGACATCCTCCCGGATTACGCGGTTGATCAGAATGAAACCGGCGTAGCAGAACATGGCGAGGAGGGCCAGACATATCCCGACAAGGTGATTGCTGCCGGTGCTGAAGTCGATCCTGAACTCCATCATCATGGCGAAGCCGAACAGGGCTGCCCCGATCAGGGCAATGCTGGCGCGGTTCAGCCGTTCGCCGAGGAAAAAATGGGCGTAGAAGGAGGCGGTGAGGGGCGCCAGGTAGACCAGCATGATGGCGTTGGCCATGGTGGTGAGGTTCATGGCTTGCACATAGAAGATGATAAAGCCCGAAAGCATGCCGCCGTTGATTAGCACCGGCCAGGTCGGCCATTGTTTCAGGCAGCCGGTCTGGCGGGTCACGAGCAGGAGGAGGAACATGAAGCCGGCACCGAGCATCAGCCGGAAGAAGGTGATGGTCTCGGCGGGCAGTCCGGTGATCTTCGAAAAAACGCCGATGGTGCCCATGAGCAGCGCGGATAACAGGGCGGCGATGATCCCTGGCATGTTCATGGAGGTATCGTGGGCAGGTTCTGCGGGCATGGACGGCAACCGTTGTCGTTGAGGGGAATAGATGAAAAACTGACTTCCTGTGATACCACAGGAATATCTGATCGGCAATCGGAAGATGGGGAGGATCGTTGAGACCGGGGGAGGCTCACCGGATTCGTTTCCGGTCTGCTTTTCTCCCGGGGTACGATATACCGGTTGCCCGAATGAGGGTTTTCTTGGGCAGGGAGGTTGATATTCGTTTGATTTTCAGTAAAGCATCAGCTAGAGTCGTGAAAAGGTTTCATCAAAACGATTGATCATATATGTAGAAAAAATACATGATCAACTACAGAAAAATCTCAAGCAGGGATGAATGGCCGGATGGAGCAACTTGTTTTTGTGTATGGCACCTTGAAAAAAGGTTTCAGCAATCATCGCCTCCTTGCCTCCTCGGAATTGCTTGGAAAGGCCCGGACGGTAAGAAAATACGCCATGTATTCAACGGGCGTACCGATTGTCGTCAAGGAGGAAGCGATCTCGGCGATATTCGGAGAACTGTATCGGGTCGATGAGGTGACGCTTACCTACCTCGACAGCCTGGAAGGACATCCCGACTGGTATCGGCGGGAAGAGGTGGAGGTCCTGGTCGAGGATAAAGGCGGCGGGCAGCATCTGGAGAAGGCCTGGATCTATTTCAATCTCGATAAACGTGGTACTCTGGTGCCCTCAGGGGAACATCTGAAAGAATGGACCGGAGGTTCCTGGTAACCAGCCTGTCTGCAATAAAAAACCCGGTCCGGGCTGAACTGTCTGCCGGTCCGGGTGCGTCTCTCCTGCCGATCCCGCAGCAAACGAAAGCCTTACCCCTCCACAACGGCAGACAGGATCGAATCGGCCGCGCCGTGCGGCTTCCCGCCGTACTCCCAGGCACTGTCCCGTTGCCGTTCGCCTGCCTTCACGTCCTTATCCTGATGTAAAATCGCAGCCGCCGGCCGCCTACATGCACAGGGCCCCATGCAGGGCTCGTTGGGCCTGGGCAAACTGCGCCCGCTCGACGATGAACTGCATATTGGTCTGGCGTGAGGTCTGGGAGACCGCCAGAATATTGATGTTGTCTACCGCCAGGGATTGGGCGGCCTTGGCCAGGATGCCGGGCTGGCCGATATTCGAGCCGATGGCGCAGACAATGGCAACCGGCGTGCTGGTGACCAGTTCGAACTTGTCGCTCAGGTCGGCCAGCAACTCCGGCGTGCTGTCGCGGTCGGCGATGATCATGGCGATGGTATTGGCGTTGGTGGCCTTGCTGATATAGGAAATCTGGTGTTTGGCGAGGATCTGCATGATGCGCAGGTCAAAGCCCACCTCGCCGACCATGCGGGTGTCGTGGATTTCCAGGCTGCTCACCTTGTCTGAGCCGGTGACGATCTCGACCTTCGACCTGGGTGCGATGAAGTCTTTGGTGATCAGGGTGCCGGAGTGGTCCGGGTCGAAGGCGCTTTTCAGCCGGATCGGGATATTGTTGATCTCCAGCGGCTTGGAGGCCTTGGGGTGGATGGCCTCCATGCCGACGTCGGCGAGTTGGTCGGCGACATCGAAGTTGGTATTGCAGACCGGGTGAATCTTGTCCTCGCCGATGATCAATGGATCACCGGAGCAGAGGTGGTATTCCTTGTGGATGATCGCCTCACTGGCGCCGAGCAGCACCGCCACTTTCGAAAAGGTAACCTCCGAATAGCCGCGGTCGAATTCCCGCATGATCCCTTCCGTCCCCTTGGTATAACCGGTGGCGAAACAGATGGTCGAGAAGGGGTCGATACCCTTGAAGCTCTCCTTGATCCGTTCATCGATGGTCAGCTGTCGGCCGTCCTCCCAGCCGCTGAGGTCGACAAAGGTCGAGTCATAGCCCCGGTTCCGCAGGATGTTCGCAGAGTTGAAGGCGCTGTGCATCTCCCCGAGCGAGGCCAGCAGCTCGCGGGCGGCGAGCAGCAGGGCCTTGCGGGAGACGTAGCCGGAGGCCAGGACGTTATCCATGCTGCGCAGGATATTGATGGCCAGATCGATGTGATCGCCGATGAAATCGTTGGCCTCTTCCAGGTCCAGTCCGGCCGGAACCAGGCCCTGGTTCAATTCGAACAGACGGTCGCGCAGTTCCAGCATCTTGCGCGGATAATTTTCCTGCTCCCTGAACAGCTGATAGATGCCCGGCTTCCCTGTCTTTTTATGTTCGAGGAGGTCGTTGGTGATGCCGCCATAGGCGGAAACGATGTAGATCCGGCCAAATATGTCATCAGGGTTTCTCAGGATGATATTGTCGATGATCTCCGGAAAACGGGACATTGAGGTTCCGCCGATTTTCTCGATGCGAAGGTTTTTGGCGTTCATGGGCAGCTGTGGAAAATGAGGAGTAAGGAAGGCCCGATCGGCGGGGGAGGTCCGCGTCTTATCCGGTCTTCAGGGATGGTTGCCGAGCCTGGGGTCCCGGGGGCCGTTCTCCTGTGAAAAACCGTCCGGGACACTGAAACAGCCAAACCTAGCACAGATGAAAGTCAAATATCAAGGGCTTTTTGTCTGATGGAGGGGCGGCAGATTCAGGGCAGGGTGGGCGTCTGCCACTGTCCGGGGCATCTGCAGGGTGAGGCGCGCCTGGTGCAGGGTTGATCCGTCCCGTTCACCCGCCC
>JANMSX010000116.1:0-2836 GCA_031389785.1 Desulfobulbaceae bacterium
CAGGACATGGCAGGACAGGAGTTTGTTCGTCATTTTCACCCAAACCACCAGGAGGTGCAACTATGCTTACAAGATTTTATGATCTTCAGCGGATGTTATCATCAATGGATGCCCTGCGCGACAGGATTAATCTTCTCACCGGTGACTATTCCGACCGGCTGCCGAGCGTAGAAGGGGTATGGGGGTTTGCCGACAACTGGCCGAAAATGAACCTCTACGACAACGGCGAACAGCTTGAACTGAAGGTCGAACTCCCCGGTTATGCCAGGGAGGATATCCATATCAAGGTACAGGGCAACTATCTCGAGATCAGCGGATCACGAACAACCACCGGACCGAATGGCTATACCATTCATCGCCAGGAGCGGGAGAACCCGACCTTCACCCGGAGCATGACGCTGCCCATCGAAGTGGACAGCAGCAATGCGACGGCGACGATCAAGAATGGCATACTCAGCCTCACTCTCCCGAAAAACGTTGCAGCCAGACCGCAGCAGATTTCCATCCGCTAACCTAAACGAAAAGATCTCGCATCAGGAGGTTCGCTATGACTCAAGAACATACCAGTACACAGGTGGAAAAGGCCATACCTGAAAAAGACCAGAAACTCGCGGTGCTTGTCCCCAGTGTCGACATCTACGAAAACAGCGAGGAGATCCTGGTCTATGCCGATCTTCCCGGAGTGAAGAAAGAGGACATCAGTATCGATCTGGATAACGGCCAGTTGACCCTGATCGGCAATCGCTACATTCCGGCCGGCAAAGACCTGCAGCTTGAAGAGTTCGGTTCAGCCCAGTATCGCCGGGTCTTCTCCGTGCCGCAGGGCATCGATCTGGTCAAGGTCGATGCCGAGCTCAACGAGGGAGTCCTCAAGCTGCACCTGCCGAAATCCGATGCGGTAAAGCCCCGGAGAATAGAGGTTCGGGAGGGATAATCATTGCCCCCGGGCGTTTCCGGCAGCGACATCAACTGCGGGTGGTCCGGAGTTCCGGCCCACCCGCGCCTGGCCGCTGTCACCCCACGCCTCCGCTCTTTTTCTCTTCGAGTTTCTGCCAACGGGCGTACAGACCATCAATCTCTTGCCGGATCTCTTCGAGCCCCTGCCAGCACTCGGCGAGCAGGGCCGGATCGGCCACCGTCTCCGGCAGTTCCATGGTCTGCTGCAGCTCTTCCTGAATTATCTCGGCGGCTGAGATACGCTCCTCCATCTGTTCATACTCCCGTTGTTCCATATAGGAGAGCTTCCCTGCCTTTTTCTTTACGGCCTCGACTTTCGACTCCTCCTTTTTGCCCCCCTTCGCCAGTGTCGGTTCCGGTCTTTCCAACTCCCGCATGTGCAGCAGCCACTGTTCATAGTCGGCATACCAGACCACCCCCCCTCTGCCGTCGAAACCGAGGATCTGATCACAGATGCTGTCGAGGAGGAACCGGTCATGGGTGACCAGGACCAAGGCCCCGGCGAATTCCTGCAGGCTGTCCTCCAGGACATCGAGAGAAGGGATATCCAGGTCGTTGGTAGGTTCATCAAGCAGCAGAATGTCGGCAGGCTGTCGCATCAAAGCGGCGATCAGGATGCGCGACTGCTCGCCGCCCGAGAGCTGGCCGACCGGGGTCTCCAGCTGGTCGGCACGGAAGAGGAATTTTTTGGCCCAGGAAACCACATGCAGGGATCGCCCCTGATAGACGACGGCATCGCCATCCGGGGCGAGGGCCCTCCTCAGGGTTATTTCCGGATTGATCTGCTCCCGCCGCTGGTCAAAACTGACAATGCGGACGGTGTCGGCCAGCCGGATTGCACCGCGGTCCGGGACAGGTCCTGAGGAGCCGGCCGAGGCCGCGAGAATCTGCATCAAGGTCGATTTACCGCAGCCGTTTCTACCGAGAAGACCGATCCGGGTGCCGGGAGACAGGGTAATATCGAGATCGGAGAAGAGCGTCCGGTCTGCAAAGGCCTTGGCAAGCCCGGTCCCTTCGAGGAGTTTTTTAGTTTTCCTTCCCGTCGCCTCAAAATCGATCTGCACCGACGAGGAGGCCCGGTTTCTCGCCCTGACCTGGGCCAGTTCCTCCTGGAGTTTATAGGCCTCGTCAATCCGGTATTTGGCCTTGGTCGCCCTCGCCTTCGGCCCACGCCGCAGCCATTCGGTTTCACGGCGGACCTTGTTGGTGAGACGTTCCTCCTCATGCAGCTGCAGGGCCAGGAAGGCCTCCCGTTCCTCCAGAAATCGGGAATAATTGCCAATGGTCTGGAAGAGTCCGTCGGGATAGGTCGCCGCAAGCTCGATCAGCCGATTGGTGCAGTTTTCCAGAAACCGCCGGTCATGGCTGACCAGGAGAAAGGCGGCGGGACCCATCGCCTGCATGCCGGTCAATACCTTTTCCAGCCAGAGTATCCCTTCGATATCGAGGTGATTGGTCGGCTCATCCATGACCAGGACATCCGGGGAGTCAAGAAGGGACCGACAGATTGCCAGCCGCTTGCGCCAACCGCCGGAAAGCAGCCGGACCAGCCGCTGGTCTTCGGGAAACTCAGCCAGACTGAGCAGGGTCTGGATACGGGTATATCGCTCCGTCTCGGTCAGATGAGACTCCTGCAGGGCAAGCAGCAGATTTTCGCCGGCGGTCAATTCCTCAACAAAGGTGTCGGCCTGGGCGAGATAGCTGACGCGAACATGCTTCTGACGCAGGACCTGTCCCTCATCGGCATCCTCCAGGTCGCAGATTATTCGAAGTAGGGTCGATTTGCCGGAACCGTTGGGGCCGATCAAGCCTATCCGGTCCCCTGGGCTGATCGTCAGATCGATGTTGCGAAAGAGCGTCCTGGCCCCGTACACCTTGC
>JANMSX010000036.1:0-7802 GCA_031389785.1 Desulfobulbaceae bacterium
CAAAGATGCCGGCATTATTACCAGCAATCTGGTGACCCTGCCCAACACCTCCAACACCTGCCTGGCCAATAACGGCACCCATGTCTCTTTAGGCAGCACCTTCCTCACCTCGCTCGCCGCCGACAGCGGCTCCGGTTTCACCCCGTCCGTCGAAAAGTATATGGGCGATCTGGTGATCAAGATCATCGAGCACTTCCTGCCGCTCTTTGTCACCACCTACACCGCCGCGCCCTATCGTATTGATTTTGCCGATTTTCACCCGGAAAAGGTCCTCGGTTTTCTGCCCCATGAACTCGATTACACCCACCTGCGTATGCTTTGGCGACGCTGGCGGAACAAGGCCGATTTGGGTTTTCTCGGACATTCCTTCACCCCCTTCGGCCCCCGCTCGCTTGATCGACTGCTGGCCAGGTGTCAGGGCCTGCACGGCGATCTAGTGCCCGATTTCCGCCTCATCGACTATCTGGTGACCCTGCTCTCGACCGAGACCTGTCCCGCCCTGGACGGCCAGCCCGGCAACCAGCTCCGGCTCAAGCAGGAGCTGACCGAACTGGGGGTCTTCGATCAACGCATGGCCATGTACCTGCCCTACCGGCAGCGGGAATTCAGCGCTATCGGCTATGCGGGCTTCGAGGGGCGCAGCTACTCGCTCTTCCACAGCCTGCTGGGCGATATGGCCGAAGCCGTCGACCTGCAGAACCTGATCACGGCCCTGGCCTATCGCTATGTCATCGAAGAGCGGGTACATCACCGCGATATCCCCGATCGGCCTTCAGTCGAAAGCGAACGCCGGCAGATCTTCTTTGCCGGGGCCATCGGCATCCCGACCTTTTTTATCCGGGCCGACACCCCCAACCGTTTCCTCAGAAAGATCCTCAGCCACGTCAAAAATCAGCGTAACAGCAGTCGTTACAAGGGATATATCCGGATCAGGATCGATGCATACCGACTGGCCCTGCTCGAGGTGATCGAGATCGACGGCAGAGAGCTGATTGAAGAACTGGGTCTGGCCGGCACTATCGACAATCTCAGACACCGCCTCACCGATCACAGCGGCACGGCCCTTGACAAGTTGATCAAGGGCGCTATGCAGGCCGCAAACTGTCGGGCGAAACCCCATAAAACCCCGGCGGATGTCTTCAACGGCGCCACCGAGCACTATTATCGCACCACTCTGAAGAGGCTGCATAGCGGGGAAGGACTCATAGTCCTGGCCGAAGACTGCGAAGGTCTGGAAAGGCAGGGTGATTCGCACCTCAGGCAGATCATGGCCGGCCTTGACCGTTCTGCCGCCGCCTACGTCAGGGAAAACTCCGAGAGGCTCCTCGACGAGACGGCGGCCCCGGATGTCCTGCACAACCTGCTGCAGATCTGCCTGGCCGTCATCCATCATGAACGGCAGCAGAAAAGATGACTATCATGCCTCCTACAGCCCTGACCCACCAGTATATCGACCGCACATCGGGCCGGGTCATGACCGAAAAACTGCTCGGTGACCGGGCCGTCGCCTTTCTCTACAACAGTCTGCGGGAAAACGCCCCGACGATGTTCAGGGCCCTGACCTCGGCCCGGATGTCAAGTCTTCTTGGTTTCTGCCATTACGATATACCCGGCTGGAACCGCCATCAGGCCCGGAGTATCTTCGAGCGTCTCGGTATCGACCCGCGGGAATGCCTCGAACCCCTCAGCTACTACAGCAGCATGCGCCGAATCTTTGAGCGGCAGATCCGTTACGGGGAACTGCGGCCGATGGATGACGATCCGGCAGTCATCGTCGCACCGGCCGATGCGCGCCTGTTGATCGGCTCGTTCTCCGAGACATCCTCGCTTTTTATCAAGGAGAAATTTTTTGATCTCGAAGAACTGCTCGGCCGTGGCAGCCCATGGTATCCCCACTTTACCGGAGGCGATTTCGCGGTCTGCCGTCTCACCCCGGACAAATACCACTACAACCATCTGCCGGTCTCTGGCCGGGTGCTGGACATCTATGAGGTGGACGGCAGACACCACTCCTGCAACCCCCTGGCCTCCGTCGCCGTCGCCTCGATCTATTCGAAGAACCGGCGGGTGGTCACCGTCATCGATACCGATGTCGCGGGCGGCTCGCAGGTGGGCCTCGTCATCATGGTCGAGATTGTCGCCCTGATGATTGGCGATATTGTCCAGAGGTACAGCAAAACGGCTTATGACGATGCCGAACCGGTTCGGCCAGGACTCTTTGTCCATAAAGGAAGCCCGAAGAGTCTGTACCGGCCCGGCAGTTCAACCGATGTCCTGCTGTTCAATCCGGGCAGAATCGATTTTTCCGCCGATCTAATCGGCAACTCCAGGCGTTGCGGCATCCACAGCCGTTTCAGTGGCTCCGGCGGTCCGCTGATCGAAACCGATGTCCGGGTCCGCTCGACGTTGGCCCGAAGAAAAGAGTTACTCCCAAAAATAATGGCGCAATCATGTCCGATCTGATCTTTCTCGCAACCATGACTGGTGTTCTCGCCCTCCTGCTGGCCTGGGGCTTTTCGCACCTGCCGGGAGAACGCTGGCAGATGCTGGCCGCCATTCCCTTAACCAAACGGCAAGACGGGCAATGGCAGGGCGTCAACCTCACCTATTACGGTTTTTTCATCGCCTCCAGCCAACTCCTGGCCATCTGCCTGCTCCTGATCCTGCTCGGCGCCGCCCATATCTCACTCGCCGGCACCCTGCTGACGACCGCTCTGATCCTCCTCGTCTGCATCCCCGCCGCCCGTATCGTCGCTATCCTGGTCGAGAAGAAACACCATACCTTCACAATCGGCGGGGCCTCCTTCGTCGGGATTCTCATCGCCCCCTGGTGCATCCTGCTGGCGCAGAGAGTTATGAATGGAATTTCCGAGCGCCACCTGCCGATGTTGCCAGTACTGGCAGCCATAGCGGTTGCCTATACCCTGGGAGAGGGACTGGGCCGTCTGGGCTGCATCAGTTTCGGCTGTTGCTACGGCAAAAGGCTCAAGGACTGCAGTCCTTTTCTCCAACGTCTCTTTGCCGGGACCGCGTTCATCTTCGATGGCCAGACCAAGAAGGCCATTTACGAGGGCAAGCTGAGCGGCGAACCGCTGATACCGATCCAGGCCATAACCTGCATTCTCTACTGCCTGACCGCCATCGCCGGCAGCTTCCTCTTTCTGCGCGGCCATTGCACCGCGGCCCTCATCCTCAGCATAAGCGTAACCCAGATCTGGCGGATCCTCTCGGAGACCTTGCGTGCCGACTTCCGGGGGTTTTCCAGGATCTCGGCCTACCAGAAGATGGGTGGTCTGGCCGTGCTCTATATCCTTGTCATTGCCGTGTCCAACCCGGCCCCGCAACTCGCTGAGCCAAACATCGGCCACGGCCTCCGCCTGCTCTGGCAACCCGGCATCATCATCGGCCTGCAGCTCCTGTGGCTGATTTTTTTCACCGTCTTCGGCCGTAGCACCGTCACCACCTCAACGCTTTCCTTCCAGCTGGTCCGGGAGCATCTGTAGAGCAGGCGATCAGCGTTTCTGCAACTCCTTCGTCAACTGCACGACCGTCTCATGGGTGCCCGGCTGGCCATGTATCCCCTCGTAGCATAAAATAGGGACACTCCCCAATTTTATTTTTGAAAAACTAGGGAGTGTCCCTATTTTTAAATCAGAACAGGTAGCCGTAACGGATACCGATTGTATCCAGGCCTTCGTTGGGATCGGCTGTATAGCCGTTGGAGATATGGTCGAACATCAGGAAAACCCGGCTGTGGGCTGACAAGGAGTAGCCGAGTTCCAGCGAAAAGTGCAGCAGGACTCTGCTGCCAAGTTCCTTCTTATCGACGGCCGCTGGATTGTCGATTTCACCGTCATGCACTGCCAGTCCCGCTCCGAAGTCAAGAATTACGCCATTCTTCCAGAGGTATTGCCAGACACCGCCAGCGTAGACTTTACTGGTATCGCCCTGGTTGTTGATGGAAACACCCAGATTCGGGCGAATATGCCCATGCCAGAGTTCATAATTCGGCGTGAAAATGAGTTCGGCATTCAAATCGATGCCGGTCTCCCGTGAAAAACCGCTCCACAGGTTATCTGTGTCATGATCCAGCACTCCCAAGCGTATTTCATGCACCCAGGCTTTATTTTCTTCGGCGTGGGAGTGCAGGGGGGAAAGAGCAAGGCAGAACAAGGCAAGCAGGACAGTGAGCGTTGGTTGAGGCAATAACCGTTTCACGTTTTCTCCGATGTTTTAGTTGATATGCTGGACGCGTGACGCGATGTCTCGCCTGAACGGCATCCATGAGGGAAAGTCTATCCCGATCATCGTAGTCAATTTGCCCGTCCTCCTCAATGTAAATTCGATACCTATGAGTGGAATGCAGTTATACCGGTACGGATTTTCGATATATCCCGGGGTTTCTTTCGTTTTCCATATCATTTTAGGCCTGCCGTATAGAAAGCTGCCCAATAGCTGTCCTGATCTGCCTGCCAGGCCGCCTGGTGCAGCCAGTTGAGAGACTCCCGGTCACGGGCCAGTATATTGAGCTCCCTGTTTGTCAGGGCCGCAGGGCCCTCTTGCAAGCAGAGGCGCCGGAGTTTGTGCAGGAATTCATGTCTGGCTCCGCCATGATGACGACGCCCCAGGGCCTGATGCAGCTTGTTCAGGGCCGGATCGATCACCGCTTCTTGAAACGCTGTTAATCTCCTTACCCTGGCTCTTGCTATAGGGGAAGACTGCATGTCGTCGAGCAGGTCACAGCTCTGCTCCTCTTCGGGGACACAGAGCAGTCCGAGCTTTTTAAGAATCTGTCCGAGACGCACTCGCCCAAGCAGTATTGAGGTAGGCACCGCCAGAATAAGAGGAATGACCACCGGCAGTGACCAGAGAAAAAACTGGACATCCAGCCAGAAGGCGAATCCGGCCCAACAGAAGGCGATGGCCGTTCCCGGTAGCTGATTGATGAGGGTAGGCCGCCAGCCGGTTTCGCTGTTACGATTCTGGCCGGCCCAGCGCAGATTCAGGTTGAACAGGGCCTCCATGACATAGCGAGTGTGGGCCAGCATACGGATCGGGGCAAGAAGGGCGGAGACCAGAACCTCCAGGGCCAGGCTTACCGGCAATCGCAGAATTCCTCCGAAACCCGCTGTCTTTCTGTGCAGCAGCACATCGATTACGGCTAGAAATTTCGGCAGGAAGAGGAGAAAAAAGGTGCTGGAGGCAAGGGCGATGGCGAGTTCGGGCCGCCATTCCGGCCAAACCGGAAAGGGGCTGTACTGTGCGGGAAAGTAGTTGATCGGCCAGAGCACCAGGCGGGTCGCCTCAACTGTGCTCAACACCAGGAAGGTCAGCCACAGAGGAGATGCCAAGTACGACATTACCCCATTCAAGAATGCTATACGATGGGCCATCTTGATTTTTCCGGCAAAAAAGATGAGCCAGAGGTGCTGCAGATTTCCCTTGGCCCAGCGTTTGTCACGGGTCAGATCCTCCACCAGGGTGGGGGGGGATTCTTCGTAGGACCCGCCCAAGCCCGGTTCAAGCCAGACCTCATAGCCGCCCCGCGCCATATATGCCGCCTCGACAAAATCGTGGCTCATGATGGCGCCGCCGAAGAGGCCCCAGCCCGGCAGCCGCCTCAGGCCGCAATGGCGCATGAACGGTTCGTTGCGGAGGACGGCATTGTGGCCCCAGTAGGCGGCTTCGCCGAGTTGCAGGGCGGCAAGACCGGCGGTGAAAATAGGTCCGAAGAGATGGTTGGCGAACTGCTGCGTCCGGGCAAACATCGATCTGGCATTGACCAGGGCCGGGCAGGTCTGGAGGATGCCCACCGAGGGCTCGACCTGCATGAGGCGCACCATCTGGACAATGGTCTCCCCGGTCATCAGACTGTCGGCGTCCAGCACCAGGGTATAGGTGTAATTCCGGCCCCAGCGGCGAAAAAAGTCCGCGATATTGCCGCTCTTATAATTCATATTGAGCAGGCGGCGGCGGTAAAACAGGCGACCATCGGCCCCCAGCTCTTTGCAGAGATGGTACCAGGCGGTCTGCTCGGACAGCCAGACCTCCGGGTCGCGGCTGTCTGAAAGGATGAAGAAATCAAAATGCTCCAGACATCCGGTAGCCTCCAGGGAACGGTAGACGGCGCGCAGGCCGGCGAAGGTCCGGTCAATCGGCTCATGGTAGATAGGCATGACGACGGCTGTGCGGGTAAGCGGGACCTCCTTGAGGCTGTCGGGCGGATGCCGATGCACGAGAGACAGCCGGTCGCCGCCCGACAGTCGTACAATGAAACCGTAGATGCCGAACCAGGATCCCACCGAAATGCCAAAAAAGAGCAGGCCAAAGACCACTGCCAGGCTGATTTCGAGGGGATCACCCCCGTGGTAGGGCAGAACCCTGATCATGCCATAGGTGGCGATGCCGCACTGGCCGGTGACCAGCAGGGTCAGGACGATGCGGCGCAGTCTCGCCCTTGTGCGCCAGGGGGCGGGAGGGCTGCGGTCCTGTTTCGGGCTTGAGTCTGCCCCTTCGGAGGTCTCTGCAGTCATCGTTCATCCCAGTAACCGATGCTACCCCGATTGACAGGAGGACAGGGGAGGGGCAGGGAAATATCCGAAATTTCCAGGCGTCCGGGCAATTCGACAACCACACGTTCCAATGCTTCCCTGGAATCGCTGACGAGGAGTTCCTCGATCAGCCGCAGGGTGGATAAGGCGTTGTCCCGAGTCAACGCTACGCCCCCCTGTCTGAGATAGCCGAAGGTCCGGGAAAAAAGATCTTCATAGACTATTTCCTGCATTTCAATCTCCTTTAGGACGAATATCGTTGTCTCCCGCCAACCTATAGGTCCAGGTTTCGGTGAGTGTTTCCCGGTCTCCACTCAAGTAAGCGCGGAGGACAAGGGGGCTGTCTGCAAAGGGTTTAGCCAGTATAGACAGTCGCCAGCAGCTCTGCGCAGGGATATATTCAACGTAGTGATCGAGCACCTCCCCTTTTTCCAGAGCGGTGACCGTGGCATGTATTTTGGCGCGGGAGGAGAGTTTATCAAGAGGGCCGTCGGCGAAATCGACAATCAGCCGGTAGGCCCCGCCGGAACTGCCGCCACCGGTGCGGTTGCCGTCTCCGACCAGGGTGTTGATCGCCCGCCCCATGGTCTCGCCTGCGATCAAAGAATCACCGAATTTCAGAGTGTATTCAAGAGAAAGGGGCTTTTCTGGGGCGATCTGCCCTGCCGGGGTCCAGAAGGCGACGATGTTGTCGTTGGTCTCGCCCGGTGTGGGCAGCTGCACCAGCACCACCTGACCTTTGCCCCAGTCACCCCGCGGCTCCACCCAGACGCTTGGCCGGATATGGTACTGGGCCTCGGCATCCAGGTAATCGCTGAAATCATTGTCCCGCTGCATGAGACCGAAGCCGCGCACATTCTCGGTGGCGAATGCGTCCATCTGCAGGGTTTTGGGATTGAGCAGCGGTCGCCAGAGCCATTCATCGCTCGTACCGTTTCGGATCAACAGACCATCAGAATCGTGCACCTGCCGCCGCCATTCGCCGACCGGTCGGCCGGTATTCTCGCCGTAATAGAACATACTGGTCAGGGGGGCAATGCCGGGCAGTTTCAGTTGTGTGCGGGCGAAGATTTCAGCCTTGACCGCCACTGTCGTGACAGGTCCCGGAGTAATCGTGAAGGCGTAGGCCCCCGTCATGCTCTTGCCATCGAGGAGGCCATAGAGCAGCATCTCTTTCGCCTCGGGAGACGGCCGCACCAGCCAGAATTCGACAAACGCCGGAAATTCCTCGCCGGAGGAGAGACCGGTGTC
>JANMSX010000104.1:0-7980 GCA_031389785.1 Desulfobulbaceae bacterium
CTGCGGCAGGAGAGTTTTGCGGCCCGGCCCTCGATATCCATTGAGCGGGCAGTCCTTGAGACCGGATTTTATCAGGAAAATAGCGGCAAATACCCGCTGCCGATCCTGCGCGCCCTCTGTTTCCAGCATCTCTGCCGGCACAAGACGCTGTATATCGGGACCGACGAACTGCTGGTCGGCGAGCGGGGACCGGCGCCCAAGGCGGTGCCGACCTTCCCGGAGCTGACCTGTCACAGCGCGGCGGACCTGCGCATCCTCAATGACCGGGCCATGACCAGCTACCAGGTGGCCGAGGAGGATATCCGGACCTATGAGGAGCTGGTCATCCCCTACTGGCAGGGCCGCTCGATGCGCGATCGGATCTTCAGCCAGGTGCCGCCGGAGTGGCGGGCTGCCTACGAGGCCGGGCTGTTCACCGAATTCATGGAGCAGCGGGCCCCCGGCCATACCGCCCTCGACGACACGATCTACAGCTACGGCATGCGCGATTTTCAGGAACGTATCGCCCGCCGCCTGGAATCCCTCGACTATCTTGGCGACGCCAGCGCCTCCGACCAGGCCGAGCAGCTCCAGGCCATGGCCATCGCCTGCGAGGCCGCCATCCTCTTTGCCGAGCGGCATGCCGATCTCGCTGAGAAGATGGCCCAAACCGAGGCCGATGCCAGCCGCCGGGCGGAACTGGCAGAGATCGCCCTCATCTGTCGCCGAGTACCGGCGCACCGGCCGCGAACCTTCCACGAGGCCCTGCAGATGTACTGGTTCGTCCATCTCGGCACCATCACCGAACTGAACGGTTGGGACGCGATGACCCCCGGCCACCTCGATCAGCATCTGCAGCCCTTCTATGATAAGGAGCTCGCCGACGGCAGCCTCGACCGAGATAAGGCCAAGGAACTGCTGAGCTGTCTGTGGATCAAGGTGAACAACCACACCGCCCCGCCCAAGGTAGGGGTGACAGCCAAGGAGAGCGGCACCTACAACGACTTCACCCAGATCAACCTCGGCGGCCTCAAAACGGATGGCTCCGACGGCTGCGGCGAGGTCTCCTACATCGCCCTGGAGGTGGCGGACGAGCTGCACCTGCTGCAGCCCCAGCCCAGCGTCCATATCAGCAGCAAGACCCCGGAGCGCTTTCTCAAGGCCGCCGCCAGAGTAATCCGCAAAGGCTACGGCTATCCCTCCGTCTTCAACAGCGATGCGGTGGTCATGGAACAGATGCGGGTGGGAAAGAGCGTCGAGGACGCCCGCCAGGGCGGGACCAGCGGTTGCATCGAAACCGGGGCCTTCGGCAAAGAGGCCTATATCCTCACCGGCTACCTCAATGTGCCGAAGATTCTCGAGGTGACCCTCAACAACGGTGTCGATCCTCTGACCGGTCAGAAGGTCGGCAGCGAGACCGGCAATCCCCGCGATTTCACTTCCTTCGATCAGCTTTACGAGGCCTTCAGCCGGCAGCTCGAGTATGTCGTCGACCTGAAGATCCGGGTCAACAACTATATCGAGAGGATGTACGCCAAATATTCGCCGGCCCCCTTCCTGTCGGTGGTCATCCACGACTGCATCGAAAAAGGCCGTGACTACTACGACGGCGGGCCGCGCTACAACAGCAACTACATCCAGTGCTGCGGCATCGGCACGGTGACCGACAGCCTGTCGGCGATCAAGACCCACGTCTACGAGACGGCCGCGGTATCGATGGACCAGCTTCTCGTCGCTCTCAGGGATAATTTCGCGGGCGCGGAGGCCCTGCGCCTGCGCCTGTGGAACCGCACCCCCTTCTTCGGCAACGACGACGACCGGGCCGATACCCTGATGCGGCGGGTCTACGACAGCCTCTACGCTGCCATCGACGGGAAGGCCAACACCAAGGGCACGGTCTACCACCTCAACATGCTGTCCACGACCTGCCACGTCTATTTCGGCAAGATGCTCGGCGCCACGCCGAACGGCCGACTGGCCCATCTGCCCGAATCCGACGGCACCTCGCCCTCCCAGGGCGCCGACCGTAACGGACCGACCGCGGTCATCAAGTCGCTCAGCAAGATGGATCAGATCAAGTCCGGCGGCACCCTGCTCAACCAGCGCTTCCTGCCAAGCGTGCTGGCAAGCGACAGCGATCTCGACAAACTCGGCGCGCTCATCCGCACCTACTTCAGCCTCGGCGGCCACCACATCCAGTTCAACGTAGTGGACAGCCGGACCCTGCGGCTGGCCCAGGAACACCCGGACGACTACCGAAATCTCCTGGTACGGGTGGCCGGCTACAGCGACTACTTCATCGACCTCGACCGCGAACACCAGGAGGAGATCATTAGCCGGACTGAGCAGGAGATGTGTTCGTAGGGAAATGCCGATGAGGTAGGCATAAGCGAATCACACATCACTCCCCTCGCGGTGGTGAGGTCGGTTCCGATTGGCGTTTTCTTCGCGCAGTTGCGGCAGTTCCTCCGACGATTCTGTTTCCTGCTCACTCCTCACCCTCACCAAATCCATACTCCGCCATCAGGCCATCCATGTCTTCACCGACTCCCCATCCCCAGTCATGACCTTCATGCTGCACAACATCGAGGCGTTCCAGGTATTGCTCTTGCTGACTTGGATCGAGTTCACTGATAAATTTCAAGGCCTGCTCGAACATCCGGACCAAGGCATTGAAAAAAACCTCGTCATCTATGCTGCAACCCCCGAGAAAGTCTGCGCTGGACTCGCAATAAAATACCGTCAACTCGGCAAGCCCATCAGGGTGGCCGACGGCTTTCTTGTAGTCGGAGATCGCCTTCTTGGCCTTGGACACGGAAATATCCTGGTTGCGCATCACATCCGGACAGACCCAACGGGATATGGTTGCCTTGTAAGGTTTCAGGACATCATCGCCCAAGCCAAAGCGGGCATTCAGGAAAGCTTGATTGTCCTTGTTTGCAGCATAGAGATCTTGAACCAATCCGAGCAATGCAATGCGGTCAAGGTCGGCAAGGTTGCGCTTAAGGTCTGTCCAGGACGGCTTTTTCTTGGTCGTTTTGGTCATCTTTGGTTTACCCGTAAAATGTCACAAACTGTGTCACACAATTTATCGTCAGTTATCTTGCAAAGGTATCACAAACTTCGCTGCCGTTACTTGCCACCTTGCTATTGCAACCACTGCTGCCCTTTTTCGGTCAGACGATATTTCTGCAAGCGGCTGTTCGGCTTGCCCGTGATGGTCATTTCGATCAACCCAACCATCAGGGCAGGTAGGATGTAACGCTCCCGGAATGATTTACGATCCTGCAACCCAAGCGCTCTCTGGAGTTGCTCGCGGGTCATCTCGCCTTCCAGCACTTTCAGTAATCGCTCGACTTGAGGGGTGACTTGCGGTGCAACTTGGGGGGTAGCAGACGAAATAGCATCAAGGATCATCCTGAGCATGAACTCGATAAAGGGCGTGGAGTCGGTATGATCCGTGCTCTTTTGCAGTGCCTGGTAATAATCCGCCTGGTGTTCATGGACCAGACTTTCGACCGGGATATCGGCAAATAGTGGCTTCCAGCGGGTCAGAATCAATGTCTGCCACAGTCGCCCCATGCGGCCGTTGCCATCGGCGAAGGGATGAATAAACTCGAACTCGTAGTGAAACACCGAACCGGCGATCAGGGGATGCTCATCGGAGGCGGCCAGCCAGCGGAAGAGATCGTTCATTAGAGCCGGTACGCGATCCGCGGAAGGGGCCAGATGGATCACCTGACCGCCCGCCATCACACCCACACCGCCCCGCCGATAGACGCCGGCGTCATCTATGAGCCCAGCCATCAGGATGCGATGTGCTTCTAGTAAGTCCGACTGACCTTCCGATTGCCACTGTGCAAAACAGTCATAGGCGGCGATAGCGTTACGCACCTCCTGAATCTCTCGAGGCGGGGCAATGACCCGCTTGCCGTCCAGAATCGCAGTGACCTGCGCCTCGCTCAGGGTATTCCCCTCGATGGCCAGCGACCCCCGGATGGTGCGAACGCGATTGATGCGCCGCAACCGTAGCGCCTTGGCGGCATCGGTCAGTACGGTCAAACGTCCGACGGCTTCGCTGATCTGAGCGACCAGATTTACAATGGCCGGAGTGATGGTATAGGGCGGTTGGTATTTGGGATTGTCGCTCATGCCGTCATCCACCATTAACATTATCAGCATTACTGGAAGCCGGGCTTTTTGACTTGATGAATTCAAACATTGGACGAAAGACCTCAAAATGTGCGGCATCTATCGTCGGCACGATATCCTTGGCAAAAGTGACCTTCTGACTGTCACTGACAAACTTGATAAACCCATCAGTTCGCTCTGTATCTACGACAAAATAGCCTTCTAAACCTGAGACACCATGAAACAACAACTCGATTGTCAGCAGAGATCTGTTGCCATAGTTGCCTCCGGTATGCGGATTGATTACCTGCTGATGAATCTGACCATTGGTTGGTACGGGAAGGAGAAGCGCATAACTCTCATGGGTGTTGTGCTTCTTGATCATGCATCGGCAAGGGTCGGTCTGAACATCCTGCCCGAGCTGATTCCAGTCGTTGTAAGCCTCATCAAAATCGAAAAGTGAGAAAAATGTCCTGCCTGGGTGATTCCGGTACAGGGTGTGATCTTTCACCAGGTTGCGCAGGAACCCGCAACTAAACGCGTTCTGGATTTCAAAGTTACGCTCATCATCGGGGTACAACTTGGACCACGCCGTTTCGAGGATCATTTCGTCGGTAATTCCCTCGGTAAACAAAACCGCGCCTGCTGTGTTCTTCAAGATGTGGTGAATATTCAGGCGGGCTTCACTCTCGGAAAAAGCGATCAATCCTGCCGATAACGATTTAATGACATCCGCCTTTTTTACCTTGGTCACCACCACATTGGTGCCGTCGAACTCGAACAGGTTGATGACACTTTCGTTTGCCGTGGTGATCGTTGAGGCACTATGGCTACTCATCAGCACATGGTTATTCTTGGCGGCGCTGTCGGTAATCTCGAAGACCTGTTTGAGGAAATCGAACTGCCATTCAGGATGGAGGAAGGAGTCCGGTTCGTCAAGCAAGGTAATGCAGTTGCGGTCCTTGAACAGTTCGACGATGGAGTAGATATAGACCGACTGGAACTGGCCGTCGCTGAAGTGGGCGATGGTGGCGTCCACGCCGCCGGTCAGTTGCAGAGGGATTGAGATTTCAGCCAACAGCCCCAAAGTTTTCAAGTTATCGAACTGGCGGAAAAGCTCCTGGGCGCTGAGATCGTTAAACTCCTGCTGTATTGTGCTGATATTGAAATAGAGAATGTAGCGATCCTCTGAGGGGAAATAGCCCTCAGAGCGCACTGAACTTCCGCTGGCAGTGCTAATGCAAGCCGATAGACGGTCAAGAAAGGCCTTGGCAATCCCTTCCGGCTTCCAGTAGCGGTCGGACTCATCATTGTATTCAATGTCATATTTGGAATCGGCGGCATAAGGTGGCCGCTGCAACACCAGGCGCAATTCGCGGGCGACGGTTTCGATGCCCAGTTTCTGACAGATAAACTGGCGAGCCTTGTTGACTGCAACCTGCATCAATAGCACGGCCAGTAACAGATCTTTATATTCCGGACCGATGCCGAGAAAAAATCGGCTCTCGTCGAAGTCAGCCCGTTTTATTCGCTTGCGAAAGGTGGTTTCGTATCGCTCGACCAGCCTCGCCACGGTGCCGTTGTGGCCGGAATAGTAGATCAGTACATTGTCGGGAAGCGACGTCTTACCAACAGTTTTGCGTTCTTTGCCATTTATGCTGAGCTTGCCGGAGTTCCATGCAATATCAGTCTCCGTGCCATCAAGTTCGTAACTCAGTCGATAGTTGAAATCGAGTTCGGCTTTTTCCCGATCAAATTCGACAACGTGCCGAAAAATTTCAAGCAGTGCCTCAAACAAGTTCGATTTGCCGGTGCCGTTCTTGCCGACAAAGACATCGATAAAGCTACTACCGTCAAACCTTAGGGTGAAATCCCGGAGGTTTTTGTATTGGCCGATGTAAACCGATTTCAGTCGCATGGCAGTTCTTTACACTTGTGCCATAATGGCGTTCAGCAAATCGGTCTGCTTGCCGGTAACTTCATCGATCTGCTGCTCCAGCGTGTTGCATAAGGCCATGAGTTGGTCAATCTTGGCAACGATGCGGTGTTGTTCGGAAAGAGGGGGGAGCGGAACTAAACATGAGGACAGTTTTGTTCCATTGAAATTTGCTTGCCCACACTGCTGGACTATCTCTGGCTCAATTTGTGTTGAGCGAAAATATGTCGAATTCATTGCAAAACTGAAAAAGGCAGGCAATAACTGCTCTTCAAAGAGTCTTATTCGAATCAAATAAGACGCAAACGTCGCATGCTCATCTGGACCAGTATATATTGCCGATTTGCCAACCAACTCGTAGCTATTTGTACGATTAAATAGAATATCGTTATTTTTCAGATACAAGCGTGGCAGGTCACCTATGCTCTGAGCAATATATTTAAAACCGTGATCGACTAATTTCCCATCAACGATATTTCCCATCCGATATACAGGAACCAGAGAAGAGTCATCGCCTGCCTTTTGAGATGTCCCATAGTCTATTGTCTCTGCGATGCTCGAAACCCTGATCCATAACCACTTCTTTGGCAACTGAAAAGGAACCTCCTCCAAAGTAATTTCAGGTAGTAGTTTGGGCTTTTTTATCTTCCCTTTCTTCACCAACCGCTGTTTCTCCATCTCAATTTCTTTCAGCAGTTCGCTGGCGGGTGGGTCGTTGGAATTCTGGGGGACAAGTTTGCCCATAACAGCGAGTTGAAGGATGGCATTGCGCAGTTCGGCGACGTTTTCCTTTACCGAATAGAGTTCGCTGAAGTGGCGGGTGAGGAACTGCCAAGCGTCAGCGGAGCTGTCCTGCTCCTGTGCATCCAGTAATTGCCTGAGTGCGGCGGTGTGGATGGCAAGCCGCTTCTGCTCTCGCTCGGTACGCAGCTTTTCCAGTTCATCGCAACGGGCCATGAGTTGGTCGATCTTGACGACGATACGGTGTTGCTCTGCGATAGGGGGGAGTGGAAATCGATTTGATTCGACATAGTCTTTTGGCAAGCGTTTCTGACCAGCTGTACCGGTCATCTTGGTTTGCCCAACCAGAAGAAATTGTGGCGATTTCAAATACGCCAAAACATATCTCGGTGCAAGTGATTTGCCCAAGGGGCGGATAATATGCAGTTCGGTTGTGCCTGCGCCAACACCATTCTTTAGTTTAGAGAATATGCATGCTTTACTGTTTTCGAAGCAAGGCGTTATCTTGGCTACACCAATGTCTCCCTCTGCAAAGTGAGTAAATCCTGACTTCACATCGGACCAAATTCGCGACTCTTGTTTATGAGTGCCATCGTTGCCCGTTCCAATTAGGGTCATTGGGACAAATGCCACTTCTGTCGATTCCTCAACACTGTTTCGTGGATTGATCAATGAAACCTCCGCCAAAGTCGACCACTCCCACCCCACCGGCAAAGCATATGGCATTTCCTCCGGTTTAATTTCCGGCAATGGCTTGGGCGCTTTGATCTTCCCCTCCTTCACCATCCGCTGTTTCTCCGCCTCAATCTCCTTCAGCAACTCCCTCGCCGGCGGATCATTCGGGTCCTGCGCCACCAACTTCCCCTGCATGGCCAAAGTCAAAATCAAATCGCGTAGTTTTTTAATACCGTCGGGCGCGGCAAAGGCGGTGTCGAAGTGCTGTTCCAACAGTTGGGCGGTCTGATTATTCATCGCCGCCCTCCGGTTTCTGCAATGCCTCTATCTGTTTGAACATTCGGTCGAAGTCGCTCTCAAATAACCGGTCCTGCACAATGCGGTACTTCTCGAACTCGCTTTCGGCATGGGCCTTGGCAATTTCCGCCGTTACCTTTCCTGCATCCTGCAAAATTTCGCGGTCGGTGGCTGCGATAAAGCGGTTGAGGCGGATTTCCCAGTCCTGCATGGTCATGGGC
>JANMSX010000105.1:0-11830 GCA_031389785.1 Desulfobulbaceae bacterium
GCCCATGAACGGGTGTTCCAGATGCAGTTCGTCGATGCGGCGCATCAGTGCCAAGTCGGTAGTGCTGACCGGTTTAGGCCGATAATAGACGCTGCTGCGGCTTATGCCAACCAATTCGGCCTGCCGTTTGATCGGGAGTACGTGCCTGCGGATGATTATCGCTTTGCGCTCAGCAATCCCACCTTGGTGAGCGCGCTCTCTAAAAAATCATTTTCCAGCGTCAGTTGCCCGATCTTGGCATGCATGGCCTTCACGTCAACCGGGGGATTCGACTCGGTGCTCTTGCCGAATACTTCCGAGGCGGTGCAGGTAAATAGATATCTTCATGCTCCCATCATCAGTTTCTGCACGATAGCCTCGACCCTCTCACCGGCAAACTCTGCATGGTATCCCCTGGCGAACTCCCGCCGATCATCGTCGCCATCGAGGGCAAGATAATGTTGATGCTCGGCATCGGCGCCGAACGAATCGCCATGGAAATGACGATACAGCCTCTCCCTCGGAGCTATGAATGGGCTATTTGTGGTGCCAAGACGAGATCGGGTGGAACCTGTAAACGCCATGATATACAAATTAATGGCAGGTGCCGGCTGCATGGTGGACTCTCAACTGGCCCAAAAACTGTGGAGGGGAAAAAACGGTCCTCACAAAATTTTTGGAAGCGAACCCCATGAAGGGGGTATAAATCGTATAAGGTTCGTATAAAAGTATTTTCTAATTTCCTGTTACACAGGTGCCGCAAATATATTGATGGGACAATTTATTATAAACTTGCCACATCAGGTGATCTCCAGTATTGAATCCGCAGGTCCTCGCGTGATTGAAAATCCATAACCAGTGAATTGATGTCTACCATGAACATTTACCTTGTTTTTATTTTGGCCATTCTCCTGCTGAGCTATCTGCTCGAGCTAGCGGTTGCCATGCTCAACCTCCGCTCACTCAGCCCCGAGCTGCCGGTCGAATTCGTCGATGTCTACAATGCCGAAGAGTATGCCCGCTCACAGAAATACATCAGGGCAACCACAGGTTTCTCCCAGATTCAGGCCACGGTGACTCTTGCTCTGACCCTGATCTTTATTTTGCTGGATGGTTTCAACATAATCGACGAAGTGGCCCGCGGTTTCGGTTTGTCCTCGATTCCCACCGGGTTGATTTTCTGTGGTCTGCTGGCCATGCTCTCGGCAATGCTACATCTTCCTTTTTCCATTTACGCCACCTTTGTCATCGAGCAGCGCTTCGGTTTCAACACCACCACGATGGCCACCTTTATTGCTGACGGCCTTAAGGCCGTACTGCTGTCTGTGGCGCTCGGCGGACCGCTGCTGGCCAGTATCTTCTGGTTTTTCGAAACCGGCGGCTCGCTTGCCTGGCTGTATTGCTGGATCGCTGCTGTGGTCTTCATCCTGGTCGTCCAATTCCTCGCCCCGGTGCTGATCATGCCGCTGTTCAACAAGTTTACTCCGCTCGCCGAAGGTGAACTCAAAGAGGCCATCACCGGCTATGCAGTCGGGCAGCAGTTTGCCCTGCAGGGAATTTACACCATGGACGGCTCCAAGCGTTCAACCCGCGCCAACGCCTTTTTCACAGGATTCGGCAGATTCCGCCGTATCGTCTTTTTCGATACCCTGATGAATAAGCTGAATACCAACGAGATCGTCGCCGTCCTAGCCCATGAGATGGGCCACTACAAACTCAAACACATCTTCAGCATGATGGCGCTCTCCATCCTACAGATGGGTTTCATGTTTTTCATCCTCTCCTTCTTCCTTGACAATCCCGGTTTGTTTGCGGCCTTTGGCATGGAAAACATATCCGTCTATGCTGGGCTGGTTTTCTTCGGTTTCCTCTACGCCCCCATATCAACCCTGATCGCTATTGGATTCAACGCCTTTTCCCGACGCAACGAATACCAAGCCGACCGCTTTGCCGCCCGAACAGGTGCAGATGGCGAGGCCTTGATCAGCGGTCTGAAAAAACTGAGCGTCAGCAACCTCGCCAACCTCACGCCTCACCCGTTCAACGTCTTTCTCCATTACAGCCATCCACCTATCCTGGCTCGGATCGCCGCTCTCCGCAAATTGAGCGCCGGCAGTCAGGAAACCTAAGCCCATGAACCAGTTTAGCGATCAGGTGTCGGAGCACAGGCTCAGCTGGCTGTTCATGAGGGGATAAGATCAAGATCCGAGAGGACTGAGATATCTCAAGATTATGTGTTGAGGACCATCAGGGACACGATAGAACGGTGCCGGCAGAGTAAACAGGTTGTGGATCGGCAAGGGGAGATTGTCCTGGTGGAGACACCGACCGGCGAGCTTGCCCCGGCTTACGAGTTGGCGCAGGCAATGTCCTGAAAGGCTGTGATCTTCTGGGAAGACACCTGGGCATGTTCAAGGCCGACAACGAGCAAAGCAAAGACCGGCTGGTCATCATCAAAGATTTTAGTGGCGAGGGATGAGGGGGCATGACAGAAGTTTTGGATGACAGGTGAAAGCAACTACCGGGAAACAACCCTGTAATAATGAGATTGTTTACCGGGTCCGGGCCAGATCCACATTGAAGCGCGAAGGCAGAGTCAGTCATTTGGCTCTGCCTTTTTTATTGCCATTATTGTTCAGCAACCCGGTTGAGGAGTCACCTTTCGGAACAGTATCTCCTGCGGCTTGGTCAGGCTCGTTTCGATAAACGCGAGATACACCAAGTAGAAGGAACCTATCTGAACCAAATGACCCAACATGTTGGTCACGCCGAACGGATCGGTATACAGGGTGAACGTCAAGCCGGTGGCGATGGACAGGATAAGCGAAGACACAATAATCTTTAGCACTCTGAGATGGTCGGCTTGTTCCGATGATTTCAAAATAAGACCGTCCATTATTTTCTTGTGCTAAATACACGTATTTCCAAAAATTAAAAATCACGAAACCGGTATGAATATCCCTATATTTCGGCATGCAAAGATCAACGTGACGACAAATGTAAAAATTATTAACACATCATGTTAATAAAAATATTGAATTGAGCGAGAGATATGCGTATATTCTTTAGAACAAGAAAGCTGCAGAAAATCTGTTCTGAGTCTAAGGAAAGCATTAAGCACCTGGGTGCAAAACGTGGACTGAGGCTCCAACAACGGATGACTGAGTTAAAGGCAGCCAATAGTCTTGCCGACATCTCTCGATTACCGCCAGCCAGGTGCCACGAACTGACAAACAACAGAAAAGGGCAGCTGTCTGTTGATCTGGAACATCCATATCGCCTCATATTCATTCCCGCTAATGAGCCAATTCCGCTACGTGATGGCAGTTTGGCAAGGGAAGAAGTCACGGAAATCGAAATCATAGAAGTTACAGACACCCATAACGAATAAGGAGGGTGCCATGCTGAAAGCACTGAAAAAATACGAATTTGAACCTGATTACGCCATACCACCCGGGGCCACATTACTCGAAGTCATGGAATCATTCGAGATGACACAGAAAGAGCTGGCGATAAGGACGGGGTTAACAGAGCAAACATTGATCCGTATCTTCAAGGGCAGTCAACCAATCTCCTACGAGACCGCTAATCGGTTGGAATTAGTTACGCAAGTGCCGGCTAGTATGTGGAACAACCTCGAGGCTCAGTATCGGGAACAGCTTGCCAAGCTGGAAGAAAGACAGCGGCTTGAGGTTGAAAAAGCATGGCTCAAAACCATACCCGTCAAAGAATTAACAGAACGTGGTTATCTGGAGGCTGAGCGGGACAAGGTGAGTTTGTTGCGTAATGTTTTAGCTTTCTTTGCTGTCAGCAGTGTTGATGCGTGGCATGAAATTTGGGAAACCCCTGCTGTTGCGGCCAGAAGATCGAGCTGTTTTGATTCTCAACCAGGGGCAGCGGCCGCATGGATTCGGCAGGGAGAACTGCAGGCGCATAAGATTAAATGCTCACCCTTTGATAAATTAAAATTCTCTCAAACCTTGCAAGAAATCCGCCGTCTCACCCGGGAAGATCCTAGTGTCTTCGTGCCTCGAATGATAGAACTTTGTGCAGCTGCAGGAGTTGCCGTTGCTCTCGTTCGTGAAATGAAAAAAGTGCCCTGGAATGGGGCAACCAGGTGGCTAACACCTAGCAAATCCATGCTTCTTCTCAGTTTGCGTGGCAAAGGAGAAGACAAATTCTGGTTTTCATTTTTCCACGAAGCTTGTCACGTCATAAAGGACAAGAAAAAAGATCTTCTCATCAATGATGGGAGCCACGATGACCCTCGCGAAAAACAAGCTGATAAGTTCGCAGCGGAACTATTGATCCCCTCAAAATATGATTCAAAGATTTGTTCTTTTCAATCTAGACGAGAAGTAATCGAACTTGCTGACGAACTTGGAATTACTCCCGGTATAGTCGCTGGGCGCTACCAGTTCCTTACCCGTAATTGGCACATTTTCCGAGATCTGATCCAGAAACTCGAATGGAAAGAGTGATAAGGCCGAAGATTGATTTATTGAAGCGATCAAACAAGAGAGGAAGAATAGTCAAACTGGGAGAAAGAAAAGGGACTATTTACGAGCGCAAACGTTAATATATGCGCTCCACGCATAAATATACGCTCGGCGCGTATGTTTTATGCGTTAATCGTTTTGGCATGTACGGAGTGAGGCAATTTTTTATCACTCAAATAGCTTAAAAGGAGGGATATTGAAAAAAAAAGGAAATAACGAGTTCACCTAGTCATGCCTGCCATCATCTCTAGCCAGATAGCGTACCAAACACGAATGAAGTAACAGCCACGATTTCATCCTCAATCTGGTAATTAATTCTGTATATGTAGACAGACATTTTTTATCGACTGAGCATATTAATGTAAAATCGATGTAAAAACCTTGTGCTACATCACTGTTCCACGTTGGGATATAAAATTTTTTATAAATGCTATAAGATTGAAGACTTTCAAGTATTTGACTTGGTATTTCTGCTGTTAAAGGAATTAGTGGGGTAATATGTGAGAAATGGGGTGATTGTATATCACGTTGAAGATCGCAAGTGTTACCAAGAATCATCCAATAATCATACTCTTCCTCAATTATTTTTATATTGCCTTGTTCATCAATAAATGGAAATTGCCCCTGGAATTTTAAGATGTCGCCTTGACATAAATCTGGCTCAAGATCCCTTTCAAAAAAAAATAAATTGAATATCTCTTTAGAAGCAACAAGCCCTTTTATCTCCTCTCCAAGTCCGTCAAAATCATAAACTGGAGGCCATCGGCTTTCACATTCGAGGTTATTCATCCTTTGTGGATTCGGTTATTTAGAAAAATAGTTTTTGTTTTGACTGGTTTTGATGCGAAATACAATTCAACTTCTTTGTCGATTTTTTCATCAACTGGTAAGAATGCTAACTTACTAATAATATTAAGCGAATTCTCAACGTTTATTTTTGAATTTACAGATTTTTTTCTTTCCAACAGGGTCACATTTTTTAGTGGAGACCATGTGGAAGGAGCAATTTTGTAAATTTCATCTTGAATTTTGCTTCCTTGTTTTTCAATCTCACTTCCATATAGGCTGATCTTTTCAAGCGGTATAGACTTGTTTGCCGCTAACAATCCGCCATTATAAATCAGGGCACCACATAACAAATATGTCACCGCAAGATTATGATTTATTGAATAGGACTTGCCTATATATGTTTCGTTTGTATTTTTCATGCTGGATACTCCGGCTTCAAGGTTTCGACGAATTCTTTCCTCAACAATCTAAAAAAGAAATCCACTGCTTCCTCGTGGCACTTGTCGATTAAATCATTTATTCCATCAAAAGAAAAACCATCCTTTGGCTCAAAAAAGGTATCCGTATCTATAATTGAGCCAACCTTCTCTACACCTAATGAATTGACAGTTGCATTATTGGCGACTTGAACCCTAGTTGAATATCCATCCTTATTGAAAATAGCTGAAAAAACAGATTGTATGGATTCTAATGGCTTGTCGTTTAGAGTAATTGACAAATTTATATAGTCGTAAATATTCAGTTCAAAAAAATCAATATAGCGAATACCAATACGTGAGAAGCGATCAACAACCCCTGTTTTTTTCAGATTTTCAAGCAAATTCTTTATTTCTGGAAAAAACTTTTCTTTCCATCCATTATAAGCCCCTGTGTTGGATAATGAAATCACACGAGGGCCAATGTTCAATTTAAAAGGTGGATCATCTGCCTGATAATAGGGGCTGAACAAAAAGTTCGGATCATTTTTTCTAATTTCTTCAGGGATAGCTGTAATTGGAAGGCTTTTGAAATCAGGATATTTAGATTTCACTTGAGCAAAAATCATTCCTAAAATTGCATCAGGAGGCACTTTGCTCTCGTAGCGTAACTCCACAACTGCATCAATTATAGGATCAGGAGTGATTCTTGTTGGGCGGCTCATAAGAAGAATACCTTTTAGCCAGAAGCTTTTGGATGTCCATTTATGGACAGTGCGAACTAAAATACACTCTTTACAAACGATTATATAGCATTTTACATTATATGTAAGGGTAAACAGGCCTCAACAAGCTGATTTTTTCATGACAAGAAACTCCTCAGAGTCTTTGCAACGAACCTGTGCTATGAACCATTCTTTTAAATGTCCTTTGAGTGAAGAGGTGTTGACTGATTAACTGCGTAGCATGAAACCGGCATGAAACCGGACATGTCTGAAAATAATTAAATGGTTTATAAATCTCTATAACCTTTTAATTATACAATGCAAAGAATGGTCGGGGCGGAGTGATTCGAACACTCGACTTCCTGCTCCCAAGGCAGGCGCGCTAACCAGGCTGCGCTACGCCCCGACTCTCAAAAGAAAGGCCCGATTATAAAAATCGGGCCTGAAAGATCTGGCTCCCCGGGACGGATTCGAACCGCCGACAAGGTGGTTAACAGCCACCTGCTCTACCAGCTGAGCTACCGAGGAGTATGCGAAATCAACGCCGCTGAAGAGCTAACGCTGGAATATCGTAGGCCGACAATATAGCCAGCCGGGAAGACAGTGTCAATCTTTTTTTCGCCTCATCCCGCTGCTGCAAAAGGCGCACACGAAGCGCCGGCGGGGCCGGCAAATCTCACTTGCCGAGGAGACCCTTCATGCCCATCATCACCGTGGTGGCCCGGCGGTAGGTTGCCGTCTCCCGGCCATAGTCCCTGAAGTACCTGTCTTCTGTCCCTTCCTGGGTGCCGCTCAGGGTATAATGCACGGTCGCGCTCGCAAACGGCAGTTTCTTCTGCCACGGATTTTCCCCGGCCATGGCCAACACCGGCAGGATGCACAGCAGGCAGCAGAGCGCCGCCAGACTCCATCGTTTCATTTCCCTCTCCCTCCATTTTTTTGTTATCCATCTCATGCACCCGGGCGAGAAGTCTCAGGCCCGGCCATCAACTGCCTCCACTGCCATCTCCTTATGCAACACTTTGATGATATTGGCAATATTCTTTTCAACGGAAATAACCTGTCGCATCTATTCAGTGCTGCGATGAATGGCCAGCGGGCTCCAGCTCTGGCAGACCGGCATCACCTCGATCCTGTTGATATTGACATGGGCCGGCCGGCCGGCGGTCCAGAAGACGATCTCGGCAATATCCTGAGCGGTAAGCGGTTTGGTCCCGGCATAGACCGCATCGGCCTTGGCCTGGTCGCCGCCGAATCGGACCACCGAGAACTCGGTCTCTGCCAGACCCGGTTCGATATTGGTGACCCGGACCCCGCTGCCATGCAGGTCGCAGCGCAGGTTGTTGGAGAACTGAGCGACGAAGGCCTTGGTCGCCCCGTAGGTGTTGCCGCCGGGATAGGGCCAGGTTCCGGCCACCGAGCCGATATTGATGATATGCCCCTGTTTTCTCTCCACCATCTTCGGCAGCAGCAGACGGGTCATGTAGAACAGCCCCTTGATATTGGTGTCAACCATCCTCTCCCAGTCATCGAAATCAGCTGTCTGGGCGGGGTTGAGCCCGAGGGCCAGACCGGCGCTGTTGAGCAGGACATCGACGGAGCTGAAATTCTCCGGCAGTCCTGCCGCCATGGCCTCCACCTCGGCCAGTCTTCGCACATCGAAACAGGCGCAATGAACGGCGGCCTTGCCGAGTTTCTCCTCAAGCTCCAGCAGCCTCTCTCTTCTCCGGCCGCAGAGGACCAGCTGCCAGCCGTCGGCGGCGAAGATCTCGGCGCAGGCCCTGCCGAACCCCGACGTCGCTCCGGTGATCACGATTGTCTTGGTCATCAGTCTTTCTCCTTCAGGTAATTGGATTTTCAGCACAGGCCCTGTTCAACAGTTCCGCCGCCCTGACCATCTGCCCGTCATCCTGGTAAAAATGGGGCGCCAGGCGCAGGTAGCCGACCGGTCCGGTCATCACCGCCCCCATCTCCGCCAGCCGCCGCATGATCTTGTGCAGATCGCCGCCGACAAGCATGGCCACGATCCCCGAACGGTTCGATTCGGCAAAACGCAACGGCCGGATCAGGGCCGGGTCGCACTGGGCCAGGAAGACATCCTGCAGGCGGAAGACCTCGGCCCGGATCGCCTCGATGTTGAAACGCAGGAAAACCTCGGCCAGCACCGCGTTCAGGCCGGCGGCATGGTCCCAGGACAGGGTCGAGTACTCGAACATCCGCCCGTCGTCATGAGGATTCCAGCGATGGTCGAGGTAATCGAGGTGCTGGCGCATCAGGCCCGGTCCGGCCATGACCGGCTGCAACTTCTGCCGCAGGTCCGCCCGGGTGTAGAGCAGGCCGCTGGCCCAGGGCCCCAGCAGCCATTTCCAGCCGGAGGATGCCAAGGCGGCGATGTTGCATTCTTCCGGAAAAACCGGCAGGCAGCCGAGGCTCTGGGCGCAGTCGACGATCAGGTCGATCCCCCGCTCCCGGCAGAAGGCCCCGAGGACCTTGAGATCAGCGGCATAGCCGGAGGAGAACTGGACATGGCTGACGGCGATCACCCGGGTCCGCTCGGTCACCAGCCCCTCCAGATCGGCCATCGACCATCCCCTCGGCCGGTCGATATCGGCCAGGGTTCCGAGAGGATCGCGGTCGGCCAGCAGGATCAGTTCGACCCCTCTCCGGCACTGCAGGACCCAGGGGTAATGATTGCTCGGATACTCATGGACATAGCTGATCACCTGGTCGCCGGCAGCGAACGGGTAGCCGTTCGCCACCAGGCACAGGGCCTCGGCGGTGTTGTTGACATACGAGACATCGGCGGCACCGCACCTGAGCAGCTTCGCCCCGTTTTCGTGCAGCCGGGGCAGGACATCGACATACTTCGGCAGGGCCCGCACCCCGCCTGCCGACAGGTCCCCTGCAAAGTCGCAGATGGCCGCCGCCGCCGCCCGGTAGAGGGGCGAGACCGAGCAGTGGCCGAGAAAGATGGATTCTCCCGAGATCGGAAAGAGTTCCGCAGAGCCAGCCAGCATGAATATATCTCCTTGTAGTTCCGTAAGCCGTCGTCAAACAATAACCGTTACGCAGAAATACCTTTCCGGCATAAGGGGCCGTAACGAAATGGTGAAAAATGTAACGGTTATTTCGTAACGGCCCCTGATCAGCTTCCGCCCGCCGGAGACCGCATTTGTGCGGCCTCATTCACAGGGTCAGGATATCAGATTGTCTCCCTGAGAAACAGAAAGATCTGCCTGTGTATCCTTTTCGCCTCCTCTCCCTGCACGAGGATGTGCCGTTTCGCATGGATGAGGCTGTATTCCTTGCGGCGACTGCCGAGGAGTGAATAGAGGAGCTGCGAACCCTGGGCATCGATCACCGGGTCCCCATCGGCCTGGATGATCAAGGCCGGCTGGCTGATCTCGGGAAGTTTTTCCTCAAGCCCCGCCAGCAGTCTGCCCACCTCCCGTATCCCCGAAACGGGATTGCGGCTGTAATTGATCAGGGGGTTATCCGAGGAAAACGGCAGAAATTTATCATGACCCTCGCCCTTCATCCGCTGCAGCAGCCTTTCCCAGACATCGACCGCGGGCATGAATCGGGCCGAGAAATCATGGAGCCTGAAGGGGGGACAGACGGCAAAGACCGCGGCGACATCCTTCACCCTGGACGCCAGATCGAGGGCCAGGTTCGCCCCCACCGAGATCCCACCCATGGCCACCCTCGGACAGAGAACGCTCAACAGAGCATAGGCCCTCTCGACCGACTCGAGCCATTCCGTCAAGGTCCGCCGGGCAAGGTCCTCGGGACTGGTGCCATGGCCCGGCAGCCTCGGAGCATAGACCCACAGTCCCCTCCGCTGCAAGGAAGAGGCCAGCTGCCGCACCTCGGCAGGGACCGCCAGATAACTGTGCACCAGCACCACCCCGGCCCTGCCGGGCAGGCCGGGCAGGAAAATCGGCCGACCGGTCAGCTCATCCCCGGCCTTGCGGTCAGGGGTATGGGCGGCTGAATCCTCCCTGAAACGCTGCATCTCCTTTTTCAGCAGATACCGGGCCAGATTGAGGCGCAACAGCAGGTCCGGCCTCCAGGCCAGGGAGGAGAGAAGACGGCGCAGGCCGGTCAGCGGTTCGGCCTCGTTGGCAATGATCTCGATCGGGTTCTCGATCCGGCTGCGGTGGATGCTGAGGGGGGCCGAAAGCTTCGAGCGGTCCTGCACGAGAACATCCCCATCCCGCCTCAGAACGCCGGTTTCAAGGGCCAGCCGGAGAAAATTGTCGAACTTTTTGAAACGATCGTCAGCAACCAGATGGGACTGGTCCGAGGTCAGGGACTTGTGCAGGAAACAACCGCCTCCCGCCTTGTCGCCCAGCAACATGGCGGCGTAGAACACCCGCCTGCGCAGATCCTTTTCCCTGATCCGCCTAAAGGGATAGAGACGCAGGAAGAGGGCGATGAGATGTTCATGATTGATCGTGGTCATCGCATAGATGTCATGCATATACTTCTGCATGAGGGTATGCGCCGCCCTGCGCATCAAGGAATCGAGCGGGGCCGTCATAAAGAAGCCCCCCTTTTCCTGTGTCTGCATCTCCCGGCGAAAATCCGGGGAATTAAGATAGGAATCGACGGCGATGGGTCTGCCGAAACGGATATCGAGATCGACACCCGAGAACAGCATAGTCCCCTCCGTCATGATCTCCTCCGCCAGCCGTTCAGGAAGATCGTCAACCAGCCGGGAGGCCAGGGTGGAGGCGATGTTTTCCCTGGCCCTGATCGGATAGTAGGTAAGATTGACCGGCACAATCGAGGTTCCCTCCTCCCTCACCGAGTCCAGGCTATCAATATCGAGGTAGTCAAGCATGCCCAGGTAATGTTCCGCCGACTGACGGCTTCGGCCGAGCAGGTAGCTGCGGTACAGTTCGGTCCGCAGGGCGAGGTTGGCGGCGCCGGTATGCGGTGTCCGCAGGCCCTGCGGGTCGGCGATCATATAGCGGCCGCGGTGCAGGATCTTTTTGGTCTTGACCATGACCCCCTCGGGAAAGATGATCCAGTTCGCCTCACCGGTGAGCAGGGTCCGGATGATGAACTGGTCTCTTTGCGGATCCTTGGTCGAGATCGCCCCGACCATCTCGAGGAACCTGCCGACCCCGCCCTTGAACAGGTCAGCCGCCGCCAGGGAGCGGACCGGCCTTTCAGTGAGCGTCAATATATAGCTGGGAAGGAGAAGGGTCTCAAGGCGGGTAAAATGGTTGACGACAAAGATCGTCGGTCCTTTCGGGATGTTTTCCTGGCCATGAATGGCAATATCGGCCTTGCTGAGCCGGGAGAGGGCCCTGACTGCGAGACCGGTGCTGAGGTAGGCTGATCGATTCATGGATACCATGCCAGAATTGCAGGAATTTTCTGAGAGTAACTGTAGTATAGAAACTCTGCCCCA
>JANMSX010000135.1:0-49082 GCA_031389785.1 Desulfobulbaceae bacterium
AAACCTCTTACCCTGCCGTGGGGAACGTCTCGATGACAATCCCAGCAGCGGACCTCATCGTACTGCTGGAGGTTGCGGAAATCATGATATTTGTCGCTGTTCTCCCTGATCTGGGACACCACTGCGGCATGACAGGAGATACAGTTGGCCTGGACCCTGTCGGCGCCATTTCTACTGATCCGGATCCGTTGGCTGAAGGTGTTGAAGGTAAAGGCGGTCGAGTGGTTCCAGCCGTCCCGGGCTTTGGCCAGGTATTTTTTAAAAAAACCGTTGGTCGGTAGGTGGCATTCAATACAGGTGGCCCGTTGGGCGTGCGAGCTGTGCTGCCAGGTGGCGTATTGGGTGTTCATCACATGGCAGTTGATACAGGCCTTGGGGTCATGCGACAGGTACGACAAGGCCCGCGAGGCCTTTACCATATAAGCAAAGAACGCGACGGCCACGATCACCGAGGCGGTTGCGCTCCAGGTCAGGAGTTTGCCTGTATTCATGGTGTGAAATCCCGGTGGAGTGATGGAAAGACTGAAACAGCCACGGATAAACCGGCAGGATGATGCAAAGTCCGCTGTCGTCCTGTCTTCGGCATTCCCTCATCTCCGTTTCGTTGCAACCAGGGGCCTTTTTCGTCCCTTCGACTCATTGCCTTTGCGAGGCGGTCCTGGCTCGTTCAGGACATGCTGCGGAGGATTTCCTTGACGGTGTTGCCGTCGGTGGCGCTGCCGAAGTGAGCCATGATTTGCTTCATCGCCTGCATGGGGTTGGCGAAGGACGACAAATCGATATTGGCGGCGATCCAGGCGGCAATCTCTTCCCGGTCGGCCTGACGGGGGAGGTAGCCTTCCATGATCGTGAGAAAATCGGACCCTTCCTGATTGGCCGAGGCCAGCAGTTCCTTCTCGGATTTGATCAGTTTCTTGATGATGGCGATGACCTGGTCGTCGGACAGGGTCTTCCGGGGTTGGCGTTGGAATTCGCCGATGAGGATGCGGACGGCCCCGGTTCTGGCGGTGTCCCTGGCCTTGATGGCTGTCTGCAGTTCCGCCTGGATCTTTTCCTGTAGGTTCATTGCGATCTTCTCCACTGTTGCTGTTTGCATGCTGCCTGTGAGCCGCGGGGCGATGGCGAAAACGATATGATATCATCTGCTGTCGCGACGTGTCGGCAGGCCTGGCGGACTAGTCTAGTGATACCACAACGAAAGGTCGAGGTCAACCCATTCGCCCCTGGTCGGATGGGCGGGAAAACATCGGTGGAGTGGACGGGTAGGGGGCGGCAGCGGTGAAGAATCGGAGCTTGCAGCAGCGCGCAATCAGCGCCGACCGGGCTGCATCGATACAAAAAAACCGCCGGAAACGATGACGTTTCCGGCGGTTTTTGCAGCGGTCTGACCTGGTGTGTGATCAGGCTGCCAGGTTTATCTGCTTGCCCTCAAGCATCAGGGCCGGCGGTCCGAGCCAGGTCCCTGCCAGGAGGAGGTTGAAATAGGCCCACTTGAACATAAGTTTGGCCATATGATTGACCTCGGTCTCCTTGAGCAGACTGAGGGGCCCGATGGCGGGGAAGGGGTATTTCCCGGCAAAGGGCTCGGTGTCGTAGTTGAAATCGATGATATAGGCTTTCCCGAAGCCTGATTCGATGAATCAGACCGCGTGCCCGTCCGAGCGGGCGTGCTGTTCACCTCCATTGATATAGGCGAGGATGTTTTCCTGCAGGATATCGCCCTGGAAATGGGCGACGGCCCCGGCCTTCGAAGTCGGGACGTTGGTGCCGTCACCGAGGACCCAGACATTGTCGCGGCCCTGAGGCTGCAGGGTTCCCTTGTCGACCGGGATATAGCCCATCGGGTCGCTGATCCCGGAATCGATCATCACCTGTGAACCGAAATTAGGCGGGATCGAGACCAGCATGTCATAGTTGACCTCGGTGCCGTCATAGGCGCTGATAACCTTCTGCACATGGTCGACCGAGCCGATAGCGAAGTTCGGGGTGATCTTGATGTCCTTGTCCTCCAAGGCCGCTGTCAGTACCCTGGTCGCCACCGGTTTGGTGAAGGCCCCCGCCAGCGGGGTGACGAACTCGATCTCCACCTTGTCGCGGATGCCGCGGGTATGGAAAAACCAGTCGGCGAGAAAGGCGAATTCCAGAGGCGCCACCGGACACTTTATCGGCATCTCGGCGATATTGATCACCAGTTTGCCGCCCTTGAAGCGTTTGAGGGCCTTGCCCAGTTCCTGGCAATCGTCGAAGCGATAGAAACCGTAGATGTCCTTGCCCCATCCCTCCTGCATGCCTTCAACCTCATCCGGCCGGATATCGCAGCCTGTGGACATGATGAGGATGTCATATTTGAATTTGCCTTCAGTGGCGGTGGTTATCTCCTGTTTGTCCCAGTCGACATTGACGAGTTTCGAGATGATGAAATCGATTCCCGGTTTGATGAATTCCCGGCGACTTCTCCGGATGTCCTGGGGTTTATTGATATCGAAGGGGACAAAGAGAAATCCGGGCTGGTAATAATGGACATTGTCTTTGTCGATCAAGGTGATGGACCATTCATCGTCGAGATCCCTCCGCAGCTTGTTGGCCATCATGGTGCCGCCGCTGCCGGCACCGAGTATGACGAGCTTTTTCATGATGTCTGTTGTCTCCTTTTCTGTCAGGTTAACAGGTGGTGGTTTGATGGGATTGTTGAGTCACTGGCCGGTGGATCAGGCCAGTGACCCGTTTTGCTGTCTTTTTTCAAGTTGATAGGCATGCAGGCAGGTTCCGGCCGTCCGCATGATCATGGCACAGGCCCCAAGCGTCTCCTGGATCTTCGGGTCCCTGAGGAGTTTGAACATGCCGAGCGGGCTTACCGGTTCGATCTTGGTGAAGTCGAGGCCGGAAATGGCCTGGCAGATCGCCTCGACCTGGGTCTCGTTGCAGTCGATTCTCTTGAGGGCCGAGGCGGCGGTGCCGGCCAGTTTGACGATGCCGCTGCTGTTCTGCAGGCCGTCGAGCCACTGGTTCATATTGGAGATGACGTCGGTCTCCCGCACCACCACCTGCAGTTCCTTGACCAGCTCGGTCACCGGTTTGAGCATGTTCAGAAGGTCGCTCAACGTGTGGATATTGATCAGTATGGTGTGAAGGAGCGTGCCCAGGTGCTCGGCCTGGAACTCGCCTTCATGCAGGGCGTTGAGGAATTTTAACACCTTCGGGTAGGCAAGTTGGGCGACCGGTATCATCTCATCGCGCAGTTCGACCCCCATTTTCAGGAGATTCAGCCCTTCGTTGATATTGTCGAGGTTGGCCAAGGTGTTGCGGATCACCACGACCAGGGCGTCGGCGTCAAACTGACCGTCGAGATCCGCGAAGAATTCAACGGTCTTCGGCAGGGCCTGCTTCATCACCGGTCCCAGGTCGTCTGTAAGTTCAACCCCGGCCTTCACGGCAAAGAGCAGGGAGTCGATCCCGGCAAGCCGCTGATGAAGATCCTGGACGAGCTGGATCAGTTCGTCATTGCCGATATTGGCGGTCGTCCCGCTGACGGGCTGCTGGAGCGCAGGCGAAACCTGCGGCGTTGTCCCGAAGTCCTTGCGTATTTCCTGCAGGACATCCGCTTTGAGCGAGCGTATTTCGAACGTGAGACTGTCCAGTTTTTCCAGAATCAAAGCTTCATTCATATTTCTTCTCTTCGGTTTTGATGCCCGTGCAGGTTGTATCGTCATGTTGCAGGGCATCGACGGGAGATGGTGCGACGCGTTATCCTCGGGACGGCTTGCCGGTGGAACCCCGGATGGTGTTCAATCGGCGAACATAGTGATACGTTGTGGTATCATGTGTGACATAGTAGCATCTCGGTATCGCCCCGTAAAGATGGAAAAGCTGCAGAGCAGAGAAAATTATTGCCTATGGAATACGATAACCGAGCTGTGGTCCCGTTATTCGGGCAAGCGGCCCGCATGTAGGTGAGAATGCTCGGATCCTTGGCGGGCCGCTTAGTGCTGAACATTTGAGATATACTCTCAAATGTTCTTGCAATAAAAATATTGACGAATAAATTATTATATAATATTGGTGTATCTATATACTTAATGCAGAGTATATGTAAAATTGATAAATATAAATCATTCATTAAATTGATATCTACCTGCAGGGTGTATGATATAGAGGACCCGGCGACATCGACACCCTGAATCCAGGGGGTATTTATAGCAGTAGCACGAAAAGCTTAGCTTTGCGGATTGTGATATCCGATTGTTGCTCAACCAAAAAGGGACCGGGGTTTAGCCTGAACGGTTTTTACAAACCGGTCTCCCGAACATACTTTTCTTCCAGCAGTAAACGTTCCGTGTTTTCCGAGAGAAGCCTGGTTTTCAGGTAAGTGGAGAATTGTTTGATCGTGATCACCTGGTAATATTTAATATAATCAGTAATATAGCATGGTATGATTGGGTTTTGGCGAGAGTGGAGCAGGAAAATCAAAAAAGATGGAATTAAAAAAGGAGGTGGAACACTACAACGCAGGTGGATAAACGACCCGTTTGATTTATTTCAAATCTGACCTTTAGAGAAAAGGAGTGAGATATGGGGCAACAGACTCATAAAGAACCAACGCAGGCGTGGGTGACCGTTTTTGCAGGAATGTCAATAAATCTCTGTCTTGGCATCCTCTATGCTTGGAGCATGTGGGGGGCGGCCCTGGTAAATGTCGAACAGGTCGGTCAGCCGATGACGGGCCTCAATGAGGGCTGGACCTATCTCACCAATGCCCAAGCCTCAACGCCATTTTCTCTCTGTGTCATCATTTTCGCCCTGCTGATGATCCCCGGCGGTCGTATCCAGGATAAGATCAGTCCGAAATTCGGGGCGACACTGGGAGGTCTTCTGCTGGCGGTGGGTTGCATCATTGCCGGATTGATGAAGAGCTACACCGGCCTGATCATCGGTTTCGGTATTTTCGGCGGTATCGGTATGGGTATCGGCTATGCCGCGCCGACCCCCGCGGCCCTGAAATGGTTCGGTCCGCACAGACGCGGCCTGATTGCCGGTCTCGTTGTCGGCGGATACGGCGGAGCCGCCTTGTATGTCGGTCCGCTTGCTAATTACCTGATCAAAAGCTATGGCCTCACCGGCAGCTTTGTGGCCCTGGGCGTCCTCTTCGCCGTGGTCTGCATCATCGCCGGCCAGTTGTTGAAGACCCCGCCTGCCGGCTATGTCGCACCGACCCTTGCCGGCGGCAATGTGGCGACAAGGGGGGCCACGATCACCAACTGGGAACCCTTTGAGATCGTCAAGACCTGGCAGTTCTATGCTCTTGTTTTCATGTTTATTCTGACCACGCAGTCCGGCCTTCTGATCATCGCCAATGCCAGCAAGATCTTAAAAGAGGCGGCACAAGGTTCACAGTTCCTTATCGAGAACAGCTGGATCCTTGTATCTTTTGGCGGCCTAGTCAATGCCCTCGGTCGGGTGGGAACCGGTTTTTATTCCGATAAAATCGGCCGGCTCAATGCCTATTGCCTGAACTGCGGGGTGTCGGCCCTCTGTCTGTTCGCCCTGCCTTATATCTCGGCGTCGGGCAGCATCGTCCTGCTGTTTGCGGCCATCGGCGTAGCCTACTGGCAGTATGGCGGCGGACTTTCGCTGATGCCGTCCTTTGCCGCGGATTTCTACGGTCCGAAAAATCTCGGTATGAACTACGGTCTGATATTTATCGGCTGGGGCCTTGGCTTCTTCATGGCCAGACTGGGCGGTACTATCAAAGATATAACCGGAAGCCTTGACTATGCATTTTATATTTCCGGAGCCCTGCTGGTTGCGGCCGTTATCCTTGCCAAGATGACAAGGCGGCCGATGTATCAGGATGAAACGCTGGTCGGCACGACCGCTTGATGGAAGCCAGAAGAGCGGATCAACGTGATCCGCTCTCGAGTATTTTCAACCAACATGTTAGAGGAGTGCGTATATGTCTGAAAAGAAACAGGAAGTTATCGAGACCTCAGAAGCGCAGATCGCTGTCCACTGGCAGGAAGAAGGCTACTATCCCCCCTCGTCGAAATTCATCGGCCAGGCGAACCTGACGGATGATGATATTTTCAGGCGGTTCAGTCTCGATAAATTCCCGGATTACTACACCGAATTCGCAGAACTGCTCACCTGGTACAAATACTGGGACGAGGTGCTGGACACAAGCGACGCCCCCTGTTTCAAGTGGTTCAAGGGCGGCAAACTGAACGCCAGCTACAACTGTATAGACCGTCACCTGAAAGAAAACAAGAACAAGACCGCCATTCATTTTGTCTCGGAGCTCGAAGAGGAAGCGATCCAGCATATCACCTATCAGGAGCTCTTTGTCCGGGTCAATGAGTTCGCGGCCCTCCTTCGCGATACCGCCAAACTCAAACGCGGCGACCGGGTGACCATCCATATGCCGATGTCGGCCGAGCTGCCGATCACGATGCTGGCCTGCGCCAGGTTAGGCGTCATTCACTCCGTGGTCTTCGGCGGATTCTCGGCCAGCGCCTGCGCCGACCGGATCGTCGACTCCCAGAGTCGGGTTCTGGTCACCATGGATGCCTACTACCGCGGCGGCAAGCTACTCAACCACAAAGCCGTCGACGACGAGGCCTGCCAGATCGCCGCCGAAGGCGGCCAGAAAATCGACAATCTCCTGATCTGGCAACGCTATCCAGGCAAGAGCTCCTCGGCTTCACCTATTGTTGAGGGCCGGGATGTTGTCGTCAACACTGAACTGAAGAAATATTACGGAGTACGGATCGAGCCGGAGCAGATGCTGTCGGAAGACCCGCTTTTCCTCATGTACACCAGCGGCACGACCGGCAAGCCGAAGGGCTGTCAGCACGGTACCGGCGGCTATCTTTCGTACGTCACGGCAATGTCCAAGTATATCCAGGATATCCATCCCTCGGATGTCTACTGGTGTATGGCCGACATCGGCTGGATCACCGGCCATTCCTTCATCGTCTATGGTCCGCTGGCCCTGTGTGCCTCGACGGTTATTTACGAGGGCGTGCCGACCTATCCCGATGCCGGTCGCAGCTGGCGAATTGCCCAGGAACTCGATATCAATATCTTCCATACCGCCCCCACGGCCATCCGCGCCCTGCGGAAGGTCGGTCCGGATGAACCGGCGAAATATCAATACAACTTCAAACACATGACCACCGTCGGCGAGCCCATCGAGCCTGAGGTCTGGAAGTGGTACGAGAGGGAGGTCGGCAAGGGCAAGGCGGTCATCGTCGACACCTACTGGCAGACCGAGACCGGTGGCTTCCTCTGCAGCACCGTGCCGGGTATCCAGCCGATGAAACCGGGCAGTGCCGGTCCCGGCGTTCCCGGCATCCATCCGATCATCTTCGACGAGGACGGCGAGATCCTGCCTTCCGGCTCAGGCAAGGCCGGAAACATCTGCATCCAGAACCCATGGCCGGGCTGTTTCATGACCATCTGGGGCGATCGTGACCGCTTTGTCAAAACCTACTTCGGCAGATACAACAAGAATCCGAACAGCAAAGACTGGAGGGATTGGCCATACCTGACCGGTGATGCCGCCGTGCAGGCAGCGGATGGCTATTTCCGCATCCTCGGCCGGATCGATGATGTCATCAATGTTTCCGGCCATCGTCTCGGCACCAAGGAGATCGAGTCCGCAGCCCTGACCGTAAACGAGGTCGCCGAGGCCGCAGTCGTGCCGGTCGCCCATGAAATCAAGGGTAAGGAACCGGATCTCTATGTCGCCCTGAAACCTGGTTTCAAGGCATCGGATGAGATTATCAAGAAGATCGATGACGCCATCACCTACCAGATCGGCAAGATCGCCAAATGCCGCAAGATCTGGATCGTGCCGGATATGCCCAAGACCCGTTCCGGCAAGATCATGCGCCGGGTACTGGGCGCCATCTCCAATCATGGGGATGTCGGCAACGTCATGACCCTTGCCAATCCTGAGATTGTTGAGGAAATCAAGAAGATGGTCGGTTAACCTGTAACAGGTAGCCTCCCTGTTGTTGATAGCGGAGATCGCATGCGGTCTCCGCTATTTTTTTACATCCCCTGTGCGTTTCCCGGAAATCAAATCATGACGCCTTCGCTCAATGTGCCCGTTCCCTTTCTTCTCAACATCGGCGGATCAACGGTGGAGGATGTCGCCATTTTCACCGTCTCAATGCTGGTGGCCGTGACCGTCAGCGCCGAGAGCCAGGGTTTTGCCGCCACCTCTCTCGGTGATGCCCAGGCCGGCACCACCAAGCGTTTCCATTTCAACTCCTTTCTCCATCTCGATATCCTCGGCACCCTGTGTTTTTACATCGCCGGCTTCGGTTGGGCAAAAGAGGTCGAGGTCGAGGCCGCGAACTTCAAGCACCCGAAACTCTACCTGATGCTGAGTCGGCTTGCCGGTCCCCTCGGCAATTTCGTCATGGCAAATATCGCCGCCAGCGTTGTCGCCATCCTCGGCGGTTTCGGTATCGGCGATAAGGTGTTCACCGCCCTGGTCGTAGTCAATATGACGATGGCTGTCTATGGGCTGATCTGCATCGCCCCGCTGCCCGGCGCCTCTATTGTTTCCTTTCTGCTGCCGGATAACAAGGTGATCAGGACGGCGGCCAGGTATTTCCGCCTGGCCGGACCGTTCCTGCTGATCGCCTGGTTCCTGCAGGCCAGGTTTAGCGGTCATGACCCGGTCGGCGAAGTTCTCCATCCGTTGATCCGCAGCATGTCGCTCTTTCTCAGTAACTTCACTATCAATTCATAAGAAATCCGGGTTAGGAGAAGGAGTCTTCGATGATATACAGCGGGAGATCCTCGGGAGGGAAGTCGAGGAAGGAAAAAAGGTGGCGTTCGAGTTCCTGGCAGTGCCTGAAATTGGCGATGATCAGCGTTTCCTTGAGCGGATTGTTATCGCCGTACCGCTCGAGGATGTAGACCAGGCGATTGTCAAGCGGCACGATCCGGTCGTGCCGCACCCGCTTGTCGGCGTAGTAGACCAGTTCCTTGGCGTTGAAGATGCCCTGCCTGTAGCGCTCGGGGGAAAAATCCGAGAGGATGACGTGCTCGCTGACGATCTCGCCGATCTCGGGAAACCCGAGTTCGCGGCAGATTTCCCGACCGACCTGGGCATGTCGGCAATTGCCCTGCAGACACTGGGTCTTGGCAATATCGTGGAGCAGGGCCCCGGTGACGACCAGTTCCTCGGCGGGCAGGGGCGCCCCGGGTTTTCCCGCCCGCTGCAGTCCTGTCAGGAGGGCCGAGGCGCAGCGGGCCACCATGAAGGAATGTTGGCGAATGTTGTCCAGCATCGCGAAGTCGTCCATATAGGACAGGCACTGCCGGATGGTGGGGACGGGGGTGGTCATGGTCTGATCGCGTCCTGCCGCAGCGGGGGGCGGCGGGCGGCTCACCGGCTGCTCAACTCGTGCACGGCCTCCACCGCGAACCGGGCCTGTTCCGGCGGGGTGAACTGATGGATGCCGTGACCGAGATTGAAGATATGGCCGAAGGCGTTCTTTGCCCCGTCCAGTATCCCCTTGATCCGCTCCCGCAGTTCATCCCTGGGGAGCAGGAGGGCGAAGGGGTCGAGGTTACCCTGCACCGCCCGTTGCCCGACCCGCCGCACCGCCTCGCCGATATTGATGCGCCAGTCGAGGCCGATGACATCGGCCCCCGACGAGATCGAGAGATCAAGCAGCGTGGCGCCGTTGTTGGCGAAGTAGATGATCGGCAGGTCGGTCTCGTCCTGCAGTTTATAGATGATGCGCTGGACGTAGGGCAGGGCGAAGTGTTCGAAATCGCAGGGGGCGAGGATGCCGGCCCAGCTGTCGAAGATCTGCAGGGCCTGGGCCCCGGCCCTGGCCTGGGCCAGGAGGTAGAGGACGGTGCACTGGGTGATCTTGTCCATCAGCTTGTGAAAGACCTTCGGCTGGGTGTACATCATCTTCTTGGTTTCCCAGAAGACCTTCGACGACCCGCCTTCGATCAGGTAGGTGGCGCAGGTGAACGGGGCGCCGGCGAAACCGATGAGCGGCACCTGCAGTTCATTGCGCAGCAGGCGGATGGTCTCCATGACAAACGAGGTGGCCTCCTCCGGATCGGGGACGATGAGGCGGTCGACCGCCTCCTGGCTGCGGATCCTGTCCGGGAATACCGGCCCATGGCCTTCATGGAATTCCAGCCGGGCGCCCATCGCCTCGATGGGGATGAGGATATCGGAAAAGAGGATGGCGGCGTCCATGTTGAGGAGATCGACCGGCTGCAGCGTCACCTCCACACAGAGTTCCGGTGATTTGCAGAGTTCGAGAAAGGTGACGTTGCCCCGGACCTTCTGGTACTCGGGCAAATAGCGGCCGGCCTGGCGCATCATCCAGATCGGCGTGTAGCTTGTCTCTTCTCCTCGGCATGCCCTGAGAAATGTATCGTTCATATCGACCTTTTCCGTCTTTTTTCAATGGTTGCCGGCAGGCGGCGGGGCCGCTGCCGGTATCGATCCTGCTGTTCCCGTCTTATTTCCGCAGTTTCACCGGGATGTAGCTGCAGAAGGGTTCCTGGGCCAGGAAGTCGCCGGTCATCGCATAGGAGCGGGCCCGGCAGCCGCCGCAGACATTGAGATATTCGCACTGGCCGCAGTTGTCCTTGTAGCTCTTGAAGTCACGGAGCTGCAGGAAAAGTTCCGATTTTTCCCAGATTTCCTTGAAGGGGGTGGTGAGAATATTGCCCGCCGATTTAGGAAAGTAGCTGCAGGGCAGGACCTCGCCGTCGACGTCGATCAGGCAGATCAGCTGACCGGCCAGACAGCCTTTCGATCCGCCGGTGGAGAATTGCAGGTTCCGCCGCTTGAAGGAGTTCCCTTCCTCTTTGGCCTTCTGGCGGACGATCCGGTAGTAATGCGGGGCGCAGGTCGGCCGCATGAGCAGTTCGTCCTCCTCTTTTTCCACCTGATAATGCCATTCGAGGATCTCGTCGTAGACTTCTTCCGGGATCAGCTCGCCCTTGATGTCCTCGCCGCGGCCGGTGGGGACGATCATGAACATGTACCAGGCCTTGGCGCCAAGCCCCTTCACCAGGCGATAGATCTCGGGAATCTCGTCCTTGTTGCGGACGGTAAATGAGGAGTTGACGAGGAAAGGGATGCCGTGCTCGTTGAAGAGACGGATGGCGTTCATGGTCCCGGCAAACGCCCCCTGCTGGTTGCGGAAGTTGTCGTGGGTCTCGGCTTTGGCCCCGTCAAGGCTCAGAGAGACCATCCTTATCCCGGCCTCCTTGATCTTTCGGCAGATCTCGTCGGTCACCAGGGTGCCGTTGGTGGCCAGGCAGATTCGCAGATCCTTGCCGGTGCCGTACGCGGCGATGTCGAAGACGTCGGGGCGCAGCAGCGGTTCGCCGCCGGACAGCACCACCACCGGACTGGCGTAGGAGGCGATGTCGTCGAGGATAGCGGTGGCCTGGGCGAAGGAAAAGTCAGGGTGATCGCCGGCGTCGAGCATCGACGAAGAGCGGCAATGCACGCAGTTGAGGTTGCATCGGCGGGTAATTTCCCAGGCGATCCATTTCGGCACGAATTCCATAGATACTCCGGCAGAAGAACGAAAAGTGGGGGACGACCGGCCGCTGTGGCCGGGCAACCGGCGAAATCAGCCGAGGCCATCCCTCAAGTCCCTCAGTATATTGTCTTTTCCCTGAACATGAAAGACAAAACGATCAGCTACGTGGCAACCTTAAGCATTTCTCGGGGTGAAATAAAGAGAAGAGACAGAAAGGGCGGGGGAAAACGACGCCCATCCCGTGGACGATGTCGCCAGTCGGGCCGCGAACGGATTTCTTTTTACACTTTTTCCGAAGTTGAATATACTCTATCCCCGTCATCACGGTCCGGCCGCTGAAAACTGGCGGGTCTGCCAGGCCGCGGAGTTTCGGGATGAGATCCACAGCCCGAAGAATCCAGAGAATCATTCAACTTTTCCTTGGGCGGGCGTTGCCCTGCCTTGAATCATCACCCTATATAAAAGAATATGCTTATTACCCCAGCCACCACAGCCAGTCCGGCCGGCCGGAAGATCGTTGCCGGCCTGCTCCGGCGTTTTCAGTCCTCGGACCCTTCCTGCCGGGTCACCGTCGAGGAGATCCTGCAGCGGGTGCAGGTGGAAAAGGATGCGGCCGTTCTCGAATTCTGCCGACGTTTCGATGCGCCGGGGATGTCGGTCGAACGCCTGCAGGTATCGAGTGCCGAGCTGCAGGCCGCCTATACCAAGGTCCATGCGGACTTCCGATTGACGCTCGAGATCGCCATCGAGCGGATCCAGGCTTTCCATGAACGTGAAATGGAGGACAGCTGGCTGCAGACCCGCGAAGACGGGACCATCGTCGGCCGTCTGGTGCGGCCCGTCGATTCCGCCGGGCTCTATGTGCCGGGGGGCAGGGGCGGTTCCACCCCGCTGGTGTCGTCGGTGCTGATGAACGGCATCCCGGCGGCGATCGCCGGGGTCGGCCAGCGGGTCATGGTTACCCCGCCGGACAACCGCGGCGAAATTGATCCCCATCTGCTGGTGGCGGCGCAGGAGATCGGCGTCACTGAAATATACAAGGTCGGCTCGGCCTGGGCGATTGCCGCCCTCGCCTTCGGCACCGAGACCATCCCCAAGGTCGATGTCATCGTCGGTCCGGGCAACCAGTTCGTCGCCGAGGCCAAGCGCCAGGTGTCGGGCATGGTGCGCATCGATATGATCGCCGGCCCCTCCGAGGTCCTGATCATCGCCGATCACCGCGCCAGGGCGGCCAATATCGCCGCCGACATGCTGGCCCAGGCGGAACACGACCCGCAGGCCCTGGCCATCCTGGTGACCACCGACGAGAATCTGGCCAGCCAGGTGCCGGACGAGCTCGAAAGGCAGCTGGCCCTGCTGTCCCGCCGGGATATCGCCCGCAGATCCCTGACCGATCGCGGGATTATCCTGATCGCCGGGGATATCGACGAGGCGATCGGCCTGGCCAACGATATCGCCATCGAACACCTGGAGCTGATGATTGCCGACCCTTGGGCGAAGATCCCCTTTATCCGCCATGCCGGGGCGATTTTCCTCGGCGACCATACGCCGGAGGCGGCCGGCGATTACCTGGCCGGTCCGAACCATGTCCTGCCGACCATGGGCACGGCCCGCTTCGCATCGGCCCTCGGGGTCGAGACATTTTTGAAAAAGAGCTCGATCATCAGCTATTCGCGGACAGCCCTGGCAAACGATGCCGAACATATCATCCGGCTGGCCCGCCTCGAAGGCCTGACCGCCCATGCCGCCTCGGTGGCCGTCCGTCTGCAGGACGAGGAGGAGGCCGGTGGTGGTGCAGGGGACATTTGAACACGGGCTGGTCGAGGGGCTTGCGGCCCTTGGCCTGGAACTCGACCGGCAGGCCGTCTCCAGCCTTGCCCTCTACCAGAGGGAGCTGACGCACTGGAACGGCAGGATGAACCTGGTCGCCAAAAACACCTCGCTTGCGCAGATGGTCGAGAACCACTTCCTCGATTCGCTGACGCTGCTGTCGCTGCTGCCGGTCGGAGCGCATCTGCTCGATGTAGGCAGCGGCGCCGGTTTTCCGGGTCTGGCCTGCCGGGCGGCACGGCCGGATCTCCTCCTCACCATGGTTGAGCCGCGGCTCAAGCGGGTCTCTTTTCTTCGCCACATCGTCCGGACTCTCGCTCTGCCGGGTGTGGAGATCGTCGCCGGCAGGATCGAGGACGAGGAACTGCTGCCTTCGTCCTCGGCCTTCAGCCATATCACCAGCAGGGCGGTAAGCGATATCGCCGGTTTTCTCGGGATGATCGAACGCTTTTCCCGGCCCGGCCTCAAAGTCATCTGCATGAAAGGGCCGAAATGGCAGGAGGAACTTGCCGCCGCCGCTGCTGTCATCGAGGGCTTGCCCTTCGCCCTCGAGGAGGTTGTAGAACGGCGGCTGCCCGGCAGCGGCGCCTTGCGGGCCCTGCTGGTCTTCACCTCCGCCGGGGGGATGTAGCACTGGTCAAACCGGCTGCTTTCTGTTAAAGAGAATCTCTCTTTGTTTCTTTGGTGAAATGGCATTCCGCAAGGAAAAAATACGATTATAGTCTGTAGAAGGTGATACGCATGAAAAAGATAGCAGTCCTGGCCGGAGACGGGATCGGCCCGGAAGTGATGGCCGAAGCGATCAAGGTCCTTGAGGCCGTACAGAAGAAGTTTGCCGTGGACCTGTCCTTTACCGCAGCCGATGTCGGCGGCATCGCCATCGACCATCATGGTGAGGCCCTGCCGGCGGCAACCCTTGCCCTCTGTGAGCAGAGCGACGCCATCCTTTTCGGCTCGGTTGGCGGCCCCAAGTGGGAGGGCCTGCCGCCGGCGCAGCAGCCTGAGCGGGCAGCCCTGCTGCCCCTCCGCAAGCACTTCGATCTCTTCTGCAACCTGCGTCCGGCCCGGGTCTTCAAATCGCTGACCGCAGCCTGCCCGTTGCGCGCCGATATCGTCAGGGAGGGTTTCGACGTCCTCTGCGTGCGCGAGTTGACCTCGGACATCTATTTCGGTCAGCCGAAGGGTCGCGAAGGCGAAGGCCTTGACGAGCGGGCCTTCGACACCATGGTCTATACCCGCTTTGAGATCCAGCGCATCGCCCGCATGGCCTTCGAGGCAGCCCGGCTGCGCCGAGGCCTCGTCACCTCGGTCGACAAGGCCAACGTCCTGACCACGATGGTCCTCTGGCGCGAGGTGGTGATCGAGGTGGCAAAGGAATACCCGGATGTGCGGCTCAACCACATCTATGTCGACAACGCCACCATGCAGCTGGTCCGCGACCCGCATCAGTTTGATGTAATGCTCTGCGGCAACATGTTCGGCGACATAATCTCTGACGAAGCGGCCATGCTCACCGGTTCCATGGGGCTGCTGGCCTCGGCCTCGATCAATAAGGACCGTTTCGGCCTGTACGAGCCGGCTGGTGGCTCGGCCCCGGACATCGCCGGCAAGGGTATCGCCAACCCGATCGCCCAGATCCTCTCCGCCGCGATGATGCTGCGCTACAGTTTCGGCTGGGACGAGGCGGCGGCTGCCATCGACAAAGCCGTCGAGGACACCTTGGAGAGAGGTATATACACGGCCGATATCGCCGTCGACAAGACCAAGGCGGTCGGCACCGCCGCGATGGGCGACGCCATCGTCGCGGCCCTATAAGGCCATTGCCGGATCATGATGGGAACGCGAAGGAGGGCGGGGCTGCAGCCGGCCTCGCCCTCCTTCGCTAAAAGGAGAAGGAAAACCATGTCAGCAAAAGAAGATCTCATCCTGGTGGCCAACGAGGCCTCGACCGCTCTCGCCTGCAAGGTGGCTGAGAGGCTGGACATCCCCTTTTCCGAGATGGTCAGACGGCATTTCTCCGACGGAGAGTCCTACCATGCCTTTCCGCGGCCGATCTCCGGCAAGAACCTGATCATCATCGCCGCCACCCATAACGAGGAATCACACCAGGAACTGCTCGACCTCATCCAGGGCGGGCGCTATTGGAACGCCGCATCGATCAATGTCATCATCCCCTACCTCGGCTATTCGACGATGGAGAGGGCCAAACCCTACTCGCAGGAGATTCCCAAGGGCATCACCCGTACCCGCCAGATCTTCCGGGCCAGACCCGATTTCGTCGCCTTCGTCGATCTCCATTCCGAGGCCGTGCTGCACGCCCATAGCGGCGAAATCAGCACCAAGCATGTCTGGACCGACAGCCTGGCCGTGGAGAAGATCCTGGCTACCGGTATCTCCGATTTTGTCCTGGTCTCACCGGACTACGGCTTTTCCAAACGCATCGCCCGTCTCGCCAGCATGCTCGACTGCCCGCATACCGCCGCCGACAAGGACCGTTACGATACCGACAAGACCATCGTCAGCCAGGTCTCCAGTGTCGTGCGCGGCCGGACGGCCATCGTCTGCGACGACATGATCCGCACCGGCGGTTCGATCATCCAGACCGCCCGGCGCTGCCTCGAGGCGGGGGCCGTCGATGTGGTGGTCATGGCCACCCACCTGGTGCTGGCGGGAGACTCCCGCGAACGTTTCCGGAAGAGCCCGATCGCCAGGGTCATCGGTTCCGATACCTACCCGGCGAGGGAGAGCGACGACCTCCTCGATGTCTATTCGGTCGCCCCTCTTCTGGCTGAGATCCTCGAGGACCACCTGCAGCTTTGATCTCCGGCAGGGAACCAAGGCTATCGATTGAGGAGCGGCAAGGCAGCCCTCCTGCCGGAATTTCAGGGCGAATGCGGTTTGGCGTGTGTGAATCAAGGCGACGAAGAAGGGTATGAATAAGGAAGCCATAGAACAGAACCTGCAGCGTTCGATCCTCTTTCAGGATATCCATACCTCTGAACTTGCCGCCTTCAGCGAGGTCTGCCGTGTTCAGCTCGTGCCGGAAGGGAAGTACGTCTACCGCCAGGGCGATGTAAGCGAGGTCTTCTACATCATCGCCACCGGCGATGCCGAGTTGATCCACGAACGGGAAGGGGATAGCAACAGCATCATCGGCCGGATCGGCCCCGGCGGACACTTCGGCGAGACCGGGCTGCTCACCGGCAAGCCCCGGTCGGTAAGTGCCCGCGCCCTCCGTGATCTTGAGCTGATCTGTTTCGACAAACGCGTATTCCGCACCCTGCTGCTCGCCAACAGCCGCATCCACCGCCAGCTCGATGTGGCCCTGGCGGAACGCCTGCGGTTAGCCTTTCTCGAGCAGGCCGATACCGCCTACAGCCAGCGCTCGGCCGCCGATGCCTCGAGCGGGCTCGAGGATGTCATTCTCTTCAAGGAGAAAAAGCCATCCCTGTTTCGATTAAACAGGCTGGCGGGGGATCGGCAGGAGGAGGTCTGCGAATCGAAGACCGGCAAGAAGACCTATATCATCATCAACCGTTTTGCCGCCAACAACGAGCCGTTCATGCTGACCGGCGAGACGGGCACGGGCAAGATCATCATCGCCCGGCAGATTCACCATCAGAGTGCCAGGAGCGACGGACCGTACGTGGAAATCGACCTCAGGGAACATGATCCCATCGATCTCTACAAGAAACTGGTCGGTACGGAACAGAGCGCCTTCCCCTTCGCCCAGTCGCAGCTGGCCGGGATTTTCGAACAGACCTGCGGCGGCACCCTCGTTTTTACCCACGCCCAGCTGATGCATCGCAACCTCCAGGAGAAACTGGCCGGGGCCATCACGAGCGGCACCTTCACCCACAGCGACAGCGAGAGGCAGATCGCCCTGCAGGTGAGGATTGTTTTTATCTGCAACCAGGAACTCGACCACATCGAATCTACCGCCAGGATTATCCCCGAGCTCCTGGAAATCTTCAAGAAGCAGCATTTCCGGGTACCGGCCCTGCGCGAGCATAAAAGGGACCTGCCGCGCCTGATCGAACATTATCTCGGGAGGTTCAGCAAGGAGTTCGGCAAGAATATCCGCAGGGTCTCCCCGGAGACCATGGGGCTGCTGATGAACTATGACTGGCCCGGCAACCTCACCGAACTTTCCAGCGTGGTCAGGAGGGCGGTGATGCTGGCGAAAAATGATGAAATCCTCGCCGACCAGATTCTCCTCGGGCTGCCGAAAACAGAGGGTAAATGGGAGTTTAACATCCTGCGCATCGACTGGGTCCGGAGGTTGCTCAAGAGTCCGGTCTTTCCCCGTGTACCCCAGCTCATTATCGGGACGATACTGCTGCTGGCGGTGATCGCCCTCTTCCTCGGTCCCGACGATCCCGAAAAAAATATCGGCATCACCCTGAGCTGGTCAATCGGCTGGCCGCTGATGTTTTTCTCCTTCTTCTTTCTGGCCAGGACATGGTGCAGTGTCTGCACCCTGGCCGTGCCCGGCATGCTCGTCCAGGATCTGGTCAAACCCCAGCGAAAACTGCCGCAGTGGGTCAAGAATTACTCGGGCTGGATCATGGCGGTGTTCTGCATCCTGGTGCTCTGGGGCGAGATCATCTGGAACGCCTATGAAAGTCCCTTGCTCACCGGCTGGATCATCCTGGCCATCACCGTCGGTTCGCTGCTGACCAGCGTCTTCTATTCGCGCCGGGCCTGGTGCCGGTATCTCTGCCCGCTGGGAGCGATGAACGCCATCTTCGCCATGCCGTCGATCATCGAACTACGCTCGAACCGCCATGTCTGCCTGAACCGCTGCCAGCATCATGCCTGTTTTGACGGCTCCGAGGATAACGTGGGCTGCCCGATGTTCAGGCATCCCTACCTGGTCGACAACAACCGGGATTGCATTTTCTGCGGCGACTGCATCAAGAGCTGCACCAATAGTTCGATCCATCTCAACCTGCGCCTCGCCCCCCAGGAACTCTGGGAACTGCAGACCCCGAGATGGGAGGACAGCTTTCTTATCGTCTCTCTCGGCGCCATCTTCTTTCCCTTCGCCCTGCATCATAACTATCTGGACCTGACCGTCCGCCTCCAGACGATGCTGGCCGCAAGCGGGCTGCAGATTCCCGCCTTCGTGGTCGGCAGCCTGATCTTCTTTCTGGCCATCCTGATCTTTCAGGCCGTCTATTATACGATGGTTCGGGCCGAGGCCCGCTACCTGAAGATTGACAAGGCCACCCTGCTGCCCCTGCTCGGCTACGGCTTCATCCCGATCATCCTCGCCGGCTATTTGTCGGTGCATCTGGAGTTCTTTGTCAAGGATGCCTGGCGCCTGGTCCTAATCCTGCAGGAGGCCATGGGGTTTCAGGCCTCCTATGAGGATATCAGACTGATCAGCCGCGACAGTACCTCCGTGCTCCAGAACCTGACGGTCCTCGGAGGCCTGCTCGCCTCGATGTATGCCACCTATCGGATCATCGACCGCCTGCTTGAGGGGGAGAGCGTGACCTCGCAGATGCTCATCCTGCCCTTCGGCTTCCTGGTAACCCTCAGCCTGCTCTTCCTGGTCATGCTGTGAAATGAAAAAACCGGATTGGACCAGTTGAATTCACTGGTTCAATCCGGTCACAGGCCCGCCGGGAAAGTCCCCGACACGTTCGTTCCCTCTTTTTTCCAATTTAACAGGCAGCGGCCGGCAGGGCCCAAGTCGGCCGAGGCTCAGGGTATGGCCGCCAGATAACCTTTGATGGTCGGCAGGGCCGACAGATCTGTCAGCCAGTTCTCGGGAATCGCGGCCGTTCCGCCGGCGGCCCCGAGGACCATGCCGACCACCAACCCCCTCGCCGCCGAATCGCCGCCGGCCATGACGTTTTCGATGAGCGCCTCCCGGAGATCGTCTGCATGGCGCAGGATGAGATGGACGGCACCCGGCAAGGCGGCATTGATGGCGCACATCTGCCCGAATTCCTTGATTGCCGCACGACTTTGCCGGCTGGCCGAATCGGCGGCTGCGCGCAGCCGGAGGTCAAGATCGATATCGCCCACCCCCCGCTCCAGGGCCTCGTTCACTGCCTCAGCCGGTGAGGCACCGTGCAGCACGGCGAAGGCGGTCCGGACGACAAACTCGGTGCCGCCGGCCACCCCAGGACCGGTATGGGTCATGGCGGTCTGCTCCCTGGCGGCTTGCAGGAGGGTTTCGAGATCGTCCCGGTAGCGGCAGACCAGCGGGGCAATCCTTGCAGTTCCGCCCAGGTCAGTCGAGCCCGAGCCGCTCTCCCGGGTCGATCTGCCCTGGGAGAAATTCAGCATGGTATCCTTGCTGGCACGATCGAGATAGCCGCTGGTTGTTTCATTGAAACGTTGCCAGCTGGCGGCGAAGTGCTCGAGATCGAAGCCGCCCTTTTCGCTGATGGATTCGAGCAGGAGCAGGGTCTGGTCACCGTAATGGGTGAATTCGCCGCGGTTTTTAGTCGGGTGGTAGGATTTCTCGGGAGGGGCCAGCAGACGATCCACCCGACCGATATCCTTTTCGATTTTTTCCGTATCGTAGATCCAGTGGGCGCCGAGTGCCAGAGAATCGGCAGCCAGTGAGGCGAGCACCATGGCCTGGGCCTTATTCTTCATAGTTCCTCCTTGCAGTAACTGAAAGAGCAGGTAGCGCAGCTTGCCGCTACGGATATCTGCATACCATAAGGATGGATCAGCGGCTGTCAAAGAGGTTGGCGCGCGGATGGAGGCTGGCCGCGGCGGCACTGCCGCGGCATTCTGTCCTCTCCGCACCTTAGAGGGTATGGGTTTTTGGGAAAAGACCTGCCGGCGGGTTCCGGGAAAAGACAGGTGAAGGTCTCTGGTACCGGGTGGTTACGACCGAATTTTTGCGTGGCCGAGACTGCCTGGTTCGGGTAAATCACGAAGGCCTGCGGCGGCGGACAGGGAACTGGTTCGATTGGCGGAGATCAGCGTTTTTCCGGCCCGTCCGATTGCCCTGCCGATGAACCCTGAGAGAAGAAAAATGTTTCCGGCAGCTTTTCAACCACTGGTCTTTACCTGAAGGAATGTTGCTGTGTCAGTCTCTGAAGGGACGGGGGACGATTTTCGATCCGGCCATTGCCGACGCCTTCAGAGAAATCGAGGTGGAGATGTGGAAGATCAGCCTCACCTACAGTGATACCGTGGACTCCTCGGAAGGCGCCCGGCCCTGAGGGCGAGATTCCGCCATTCCCGCATCAGGCATCCGCCTGGCCTGCGATTTTGGCATGATCCGGCAATGAAAAGCGATCGCTGCCCGGATGAAGGTCAGGTACGAAAGGCCTGAGGTGGGTATACCGAAGCCGGAGCTTTCCCGGAGAGCCTTCAGTGGGCAAGGGGGAGGCAGGGGGCGTCGGCGCAGGCCTGGATCTCGATGGTGATGTGGCTCAATTCCTTGAAATCATGCAGCAGACGCTTGTAGTGGTCGGTCGGTTGCGGGGCATGGGTGACGATGCAGAGGATCGCCGCATAGTCGGCGGGGCCGACCCGCCAGACATGGATATCGGCGATCCTGTTGTCGCTGTCCGCCTCGACGGCGGCCCGCATCGCCGCAAGGTAGGACTCCTGCATGCCGCCGTCTAGGAGGATGGGACTGGTCTCCCGGAGCAGCGACAGGGACCAGCGGCTGATCACCAGGGCCCCGACGATGCCCATCAGCGGGTCAAGCCAGTTCCAGCCGAGATATTTGCCGAAGACCAGGGCCGTGATGGCGAGGACCGAGGTCAGGGCATCGGCCAGCACGTGGAGATAGGCGGCCCTGAGATTATGGTCATGGCGGCTCCCGTGCCGGTGATGATCATCTTCATGCCGGCCGTGATCGTCATGGTCGACGTTGTCGACGTGGTCGTGGTCGTCATGGTCGGTGTGTGCATGCCTGTCGTGATCGTGTCCATCTTGTTCGTGCCCGTGTCCGTGGTCATGATGATGGTCCTGGAGCAGCAGGGCGCTGATGATATTGATGGCAAGGCCGAGGCAGGCGACGACGATCGCCTCGTTGAAGTGGATTGGCTGCGGCTGCACCATGCGCTGTATCGATTCGACCATCATCAGCAGGGCGACGCTGGCCAGGGCGACAGCGCTGGCGAAACCCCCGAGGACGCTGACCTTGCCGGTGCCGAAGGCGAAGGCCGGGTTGCCGGCGTTCTTCTTGGCATAGCGGTAAGCGAATATGGCGATGAGAAAGGCGGCGGCGTGGGTGCCCATATGCCAGCCGTCCGCGAGCAGGGCCATCGATCCGAAGATCATGCCGGCGGCGATCTCGGCCACCATGGTGGAGGCGGTGAGAAAGAGGACCCATCTCGTCCGCTTCTCGCCATGTCGGCTGATCACGGTGAAATCATGGCTGTGCTGCCACTGCCGGAGTGTTTTTGTATGCATGGTCTTTGCCGGGGGTGTATTTCCTGTCAGAGGGAATCTGCCGGTATCCCTCCCGTGACGTTGTTCTGTCTCTCGATTCCTCTCATCAGCTCCTGATTGTTCAGGAGTACGCCGTCCTTCAGGGTCAGGCACTGGTCCATGCGTCCGGCCAGTTCCATGTTATGGGTGACCATGATGGTGGCCAGCCGCCGTTCCCGGCACATGCTGTGCAGCAGTTCGAAGACCAGGTTGCCGGCGCGGCTGTCGAGGTTGCCGGTCGGTTCATCGGCCAGCAGCAGGGCAGGCTGCATGATCAGGGCCCTGGCCAGGGCGGTCCGCTGCTGTTCGCCGCCGGAAAGTTCAGAGACCCGGTGTTCGCAACGGTGATCGAGTTCGACCCTGGCGAGCAGTTCTCTGGCGGAGTCCGCCAGCTTTTTCCGGTTGCCCCCGGCGATGATGGCCGGCATCATCACATTCTCGAGGGCGCTGAATTCCGGCATCAGATGATGAAACTGGAAGATGAAGCCGAGCGAACGGTTGCGGAACTGCGCCAGTTCCCGGTCGCCCTTCCTGATCAGCGGGGTGTTCTCGAAGAACAGTTCGCCGCCGCTTGGGGTGTCGAGGGTGCCGAGGATCTTCAGGAGGGTGCTCTTGCCCGATCCGGAGGCCCCGACGATGGCGATCATCTCTCCCGGTTCGATGGCGAGGTTGATGTGGTGCAGGACCGTCAGCTGCTCAGTGCCGACCGGGAAGGTCTTGGAGATGGCCCTGGCCTCGAGCAAAGGGCTCATGACAGCACCTCGGCGGGCTTGACCTGCGAGGCCTTCCAGGACGGATAGAGGGTCGCGGTCAGGGTGATGACGATCGAGCTGATGGCGACAATGACCACATCCAGAGGCAGGATCTTGATCGGCAGGGTGGTCATCGGATAGACGTTCGAGGGCAGTTCGATGAACTGGTAACGCGACAGGATCTCGCAGAGACCAAGGCCGCCGGCGACTCCCAGGGCGGTGCCGGCGATGGCGATCACCAGCCCCTGGAAAAAGAAGATGCGCATGATCGAGACCGAGGTGGCGCCCATTGATTTGAGGATGGCGATATCCCGGCCCTTCTCCATGACCACCATGACCAGGGCGCTGATGATGTTCAAGGCCGCCACCAGGATGATCAGCGTCATGGCGATGAACATGCCGATCTTTTCCAGCTTGAAGGCGGCGAAGAGGTTATGGTTCATCGACATCCAGTCCTTGCCGACAAAGCCGGGGCCGAGCAGATCGATGATCTGGTTGGCGACCTGATCGGCCCGGTTCAGCTCCTTGTCCTCGATTTTCACCTCGATGCCGTGGACGATATCGCCGGTGGCGAGAAAGGCCTGGGCGTTGGCCAGCGACATGTAGGCAAGGGTCGAGTCATACTCGAACATCCCCGATTCGAAGATCCCCGAGACCAGGCAGGTCTTGACCTTGGGAATGACCCCCGTCGGGGTCAGCGGCCCGGACGGCGAGATCAGCCGGACTCGGTCGCCGACGCCGACCTGCAGTTCCGCGGCGAGGTTCTTGCCGAGAATGATATGGGGCACCCTGGTCTCCTGATCCTGGTCGAGGTCGCTGAGCTCGCCCGATATCAACTGCTCCGGCAGTTTGATCACCCCCTCGGCGGTCTCCGGATCGATGCCGCGCAGGACGACACCGGTGCCGCCGCCGGCACCGCTCAGCAATGTCTGGGCATAGAGGTAGGGGGTAGCGGCGACCACCCCCTTGGCGCCGAGGATCCGTTCCCGCACCTGCCGGTAGTCGGCGATGCCGCCGCCGAGCCGCTGCACGATGATATGCGAGTTGATGCCGAGGATCTGGTCCCTGAGGCCGTCGGTGAACCCCGAATAGACCGCCAGGACGACGATCAGGGCGATGACCCCGACGGTGATGCCGGCGACGCTGATCAGCGAGATCAGGGAGATGAAGCCGTGCCGGTGCTTGGCCTTCAGGTATCTGAGGCTGATGAACCACTCGTACATATCAGCCCTTGCAGCCTGCGGCCTCTTGGCCCTTGTCCTTCGCCTGCCCTCTGTTCTCGGGCTTGAGGTGGGGGAAGAGGATGACGTCGCGAATCGACGGGGCATCGGTCAGCAGCATGACCAGACGGTCGATGCCGATGCCCTCGCCGGCGGCGGAAGGCATGCCGTATTCCAGGGCCCGGAGGTAATCCTCGTCGAGCTCCGGGTAGACCTCTTCGTCGGCGCCGCGCTCGGCGATCTGTTTTTCGAAGCGACTGCGTTGATCGACCGGGTCGTTCAGTTCGCTGAAGGCATTGGCGATCTCCCGGCCGGTGATGAACAGCTCGAAACGGTCGGTGACGGTCGGATCCTGTTCGTTGCGCCGGGCCAGCGGCGAGACCTCGGTGGGGTAGGCGGTGATGAAGGTCGGATCGATGAGCTTTTCCTCGACCAGCAGTTCGAAAAGCTCTGTCTTGGCCTTGCCGATGCCGGCCTGCTCCTCGAGCGTGATGCCTTTATCCTTAACCAGGGCAAAGACCTTCGCCTCGTCGGCGAGGACGTCGCCGGCAATTCCGCCGACCTCGACCAGGGCCTCATCCATGGTCAGGCGTTTCCAGGGCGGCGCCAGGTTGACAGGCACGCCCTGATAGACGATCTGCATGGTGCCGTTGACCTTCTCGCAGATCGAGGAGATCAGCTCCTCGGTGAGGTCCATCAGTTCATGATAGGTAGCGTAGGCCTGGTAGAATTCGAGCATGGTGAATTCCGGGTTGTGCCTGGTCGAGAGGCCCTCGTTCCGGAAATTGCGGTTGATCTCGAATACCCGCTCAAAACCGCCGACGAGCAGGCGCTTGAGATAGAGCTCGGGGGCGATGCGCAGGTACAGGTCCATGTCGAGGGCCTTGTGATGGGTCTTGAACGGTCTGGCGGTGGCGCCGCCGGGTACCGGCTGCATCATCGGCGTCTCGACCTCGATGAAATCGCGGCTGTTCAGGTAGTCGCGGACCAGGCGGATGATCTCCACCCGCTTGCGGAAGGTCTCGCGGCTCTCCGGGGTGACGATCAGGTCGACATAGCGCTGGCGGTAGCGGGTCTCGACATCGGTGAGGCCGTGCCATTTCTCCGGCAACGGCCGCAGCGATTTGGAGATCATGGTGATGCCGGCGGCGAGCAGCGACAGTTCGCCGGTCTTGGTCTTGAAGAGGGAGCCTTCGACGCCGACTATATCGCCGATATCCCATTTCTTGAAGACATTGAACTGCTCTTCGCCGAGGGTGTCGCGCTGCAGGTAGATCTGCATCCGGCCGGTAGTGTCGGCCAGGTGGCAGAAAGCGGCCTTGCCGAACTTGCGCATCGACATCACCCGGCCGGCGATCGAGTAGCCGGGGCTGCCCGGCTCGGCGCTCTCGGCTGCCAGGTTTTCGCCCTTGGGCAGCAGTTGGCCGACCTTGTTGGCGGGTTTGAAGGTATTGCTATAGAGGTTGACGCCGAGGGCGGCGAGGGCCTCCGCCTTTTCCCGGCGCTGGCTCAGGATTTGGTTATCTTTGTTCATTGTACGGGGTTCCGGGGTGGTTGGATTGAGGTCCGGCGACTATAAAAAAAAGCGGCAGAACCTGCCGCTTCTCCGATAAAAAGGTATCCTACGACTTACCGACAAACGCCCATTCTGTCAATTCTTTTCCAAAAGGACAACAGTCTCGATGTGGTGGGTCTGGGGAAACATGTCGACCGGCCGGATGCGCCGGATGACAAAACCGGCAGCGACGAGATCGGCGAGGTCGCGGCAGAGCGTCGCCGGGTCGCAGGAGATATAGACCAGGCGGCCGGCGGTGAAGCTCGCCAAGTGCCCGGCCAGGCCCGGGGCCCCCTGCCTCGGCGGATCGATGACCACGCAGTCGAAGTCCCTGCCGCTGCGGGCGAGTTCCTCGCAGGCGGTGTGCAGAGGCATCCGGCGGAATTCGCAATTGGCCAGGCCGGCCCGCAGGCTGTTGTTGCGGGCGCTGCGGATGGCCGAGCCCTGTCCCTCGATACCGAGCAGGCTGCGGCAGCGGCGGGCCAGGGGTATCGAGAAATTGCCCATGCCGCAGAACAGATCAAGGACCGTATCGCCGGGCCCGGGATCGGTGAAGGCGGTCACGGTATCGATCAGACGGCGGTTCTGGGTGAGGTTGACCTGACAGAAGCCGCCGACCTCCCAGTTGAGATGAAGGGCCGGCGTCCCTTCCGTCGGCGGGTAGAGGACCGACAAGGTCCGGTCGCCGGTACGGTGATCGGACGTGCCGCCGACAGGAGTAAGGGGAAAGGCCTCTCCCTGGAAAAAAATCCGGTCGATGCCGGGGAGGTCGCGGCGGATGCCCCCGGCCCGTTCGAGATCGCGCGGACGGGGGCGGCGCTTGAGATGGCAGAGGCAGACCACCGTGCCGCGGCCCGGATCGGCCAGCAGCTCGATCTCGGACACCTGCGGCAACAGGGCTGAAAACCCCTTGTGCGACAGCAGGTCGGCGAGGGCGGCGTTCAGCTCTTCTCTTGCCACCAGGCACCTGGAGACGGGAACAATCTCGTGGGAGTGGAATCGCCGGAAGCCGGGTCTGCCGCCGGCATCGACCTGCAGGCGGATGCGCTGCCGGTACGCGAACTCCTGCGGCGAGGGCAGCGGCTCCTCGAGCAGCTCGGCGGCCTGCCGGAGGGCCGAAGCGGGCTGCCGTTCCAGGAGGTCGGCGATGATCGCCTTTTTCAGGCCCAGCTGGCCGGGGTAGTCGCAGTGCTGCAGGTCGCAGCCGCCACAGGTGCCGTAATAGGGGCAGGGCGGGACTATTCTCTGAGGATGGGCCGTGTGGATTGTCGTCGCAATTCCGTGCAGGTAGGCCCCCTTTTCCTCGCTGACGCAGATATCAACCGTCTCATCGGGCAGGGCCTGCCGCACCATGACCGCCCGTCCGTCCTCAAGCCGGGCCAGGCCGTAGCCGCCGTTGATTACCTTTTTAATGGTGAGGTGGTGGATATTCATCTTCCAAATACGGGTCAGTGGTGTAAACTATCGACAGTAATATCGGAAAAAACTGCGCAGGCGGGCGATCGGCCGGGTGTTCCTTCGCCGTTTCTCCGTCTGAATATGCAACCTTTCATAATATAACATCCTTGTCTTGTCGAATCATATTCCTCGCGCTGCTCCTGCTTCTTCCCTGTCTTCCTGCTGCCGCGGTTACCGTGGATGTGCAGGTCAGGGGGGTGAAGGACGCCGTCTATGACAACGTCCTGGCCAGGTTGAAAATCTTTCTCCACAAGGACAGCCGCCGCCTCACCCCGTTCGAGATCCGACGTCTGCACCGGCAGGCGAACAGCGATATCGAAGAGGCCCTCGCCCCCTTCGGCTACTATCGGCCGACCGTCATCGACACCCTGGAAGAGCAGGGGGAAGTCTGGAAGGCCGTCTATGTCATCACCGCCGGTGATCCGGTCCTGGTGACCGGGGTTCGGATCGCCACGGAAGGGCAGGGCCAGTCGGAAATCACCGATATCGGCCAGTACTTCCCCCTCAAGGTCGGCGATGTCCTCGATCAGCGCAAGTATGAACAGGGCAAGAAACAACTTATCCGCTCGGTCCTGCAGAAGGGCTTCCTGACCGCCCGCTTCTCCCGGCAGGAACTGCGCATCAATCGGGAGGAGAAATCAGGCGAGATCGATCTGGGTCTTGATACCGGACCTCGTTACCTCTTCGGACTCACCAATTCCGATCAGGAGGTCATCAAACCGGGACTCCTGGCCCGCTATCTTCCCTATCAGGTCGGGGATCCCTGGTCTCCCGCCAAGACCAGCGAACTGCAGAAGGTGCTCTACGGCACGGATTTTTTCAGCCGGGTATCGGTCCGGGGCGATATCGGGCAGGCCCGAGACCTGCAGATTCCGGTACAGGTCGAACTCGAGACGCCGGAACACCTGAACCGCTACAGTTTCGGTCTGGGCTATGCCACGGATACCGGGGCCAGGACGCAGCTGGAGTGGCGGAACCGCCTCTTGAACAGCAGCGGTCACAAGGCCCGCGGCAACCTGCAGATCGCCGAGACGGAGAATGTCTTTTCCTTCCGTTACGATATGCCGCGAGGCGATCCCCGTTACGACCGCTATCTTGTCGGCGCCACCTATCACGACAAGTCCTGGAATGACACCCAGACCCGTCTTCTGGCCACCGGCCTGACCCTTGATCATGCCGGACCGGTTTTCCGCTACGGCGGTTCGATCGAGATCCGGGACGAACAGTACGACGTCGGCGCCACCAGCGGCAGCAGCAGTCTGCTGATGCCCGGGGCCAATCTGGGCCTGATCTGGGCGGATAACCTCCTGCACACCAAAAACGGCCTGCAGGTAGCGGTCAACGTCAACGGCGCGGCCGAGTCGATCGGCTCCAACTCCACCTTCCTGCAGATCACCGGGACCTCGAAGCTCATCCTTTCCCCTTTTGCGTCCTGGCGGCTGATCGGTCGCGGGGCCCTGGGCGCGACCCTGGTCGACGCCATCGATGACCTGCCGCCCTCTCTGCGGTTCTATGCCGGTGGCGATCAGAGCGTCAGGGGGTTCGGTTATAAGGAGCTGGGAACCCGCGACTCCTCGGGCGCCGTGGTGGGAGGCCGCTACCTGGTGCTGGGAAGCGCCGAGCTTGAACGGATCATTAATGAACGCTGGAGCCTTGCCGCCTTTCTCGATGTCGGCAACGCCATTGATGATTTGACGATCGATCTGGAGCAGGGGGCCGGGTTCGGCCTCAGGTTCCGTCTGCCTTTCGGGCAGGTGCGGCTGGATCTGGCATCGGCCCTTTCCGAGTCCGGGAACCCCCTCAGGCTGCATTTTTCCGTCGGAGGCGACCTATGAGGAAGGCCCTGCTGGCGATCCTTCTGGTCCTGATCGTGTCGGGCATCGTATTTATTCTCAGTTCGGCCTCCGGGCTGCGGGCCCTGCTGCGCACAGCCGAGATCCTCTCGCAGCGATCCTTCAGTATCCAGGGGGTTGAAGGTCGTCTTCTCTCCGCCTGGAAACTGAAGGACCTGAAGATTGCCACCGCCGGCGCCGATATCAGGGTCGGAGAGCTCTCCGTCAGCTGGCTGCCTGAGAAACTGGCGGACCCGACCCTGCATATCGCCGGCCTGACGGCCCAGGGGGTGGTCATCTCCCTGAAGGAAGGCGGAAATGAAAAGGTGGAAGAAACCGCTGCCCCTGCGGTCCTGCCGGCCACCCTGCTGCCTTTTCCCCTGGTCATCGGCCGCCTCGATATCGCCGGCCTGCAGGTCCTCGATGCGAAAGGCGAACTGCTGACCGACATCCACCGGATCGGCCTGGGTCTCGGCGGCGACCGGAGCCGTCTTGAGATCCACGACGGTCTGATAGAGGCCGATCTCTACGGCATGAGCCTGCATGGGGTCATCAACGCCGGCACCGACTGGTCAACCGATCTCATGGGCTCCTGGCGCATTACGCCCCATGGCGAATACGCCGAGATGACGGGCACCTTTTCAGCCAGGGGGCCGATCGATCGCCTGCAGGTCGAGGCGGCGGCGAACAAGCCGGCCGATGTCCGGGTGTCCGGCACACTGTATGATCTTCCCGGCCGGCCGCACTGGCAGGCCCAGGCCAGGGGGCGGCAGGTCTGGTTCCCGATCTTTCATTCCTCCTGGCCCGATCTGCTGCTCGATGCCGGAATCGAGGCCGCCGGCGATTTCAGCGTCTATCACGGCACGGTCGAGGCGCGGGGCTCCTTTCTCGGATTTCAGGATATCAACGGGTCCGCCGTGGTCCACGGCGACGGCCGCGGCCTGACCTCCAGGACGCTGCAGCTCGAATCACCGGACGGCACGGTCAATATCTCCAATCTCATTCTCGCCTGGTGGCATGCCTTCAGCTGGCATGGCGAGGTGCGGACCGAATCCTTCAACCCCGCCGGCCTTGACAAGAGGTTTGCCGGCTTCCTCACCGCCGACCTCGTATCGGATGGCCATCTGGGCTATGGGGATGAGCATCATCTGGAGACGACCACGGATATCCGCTCCCTTGAGGGGACCGTCCGCGAATTCCCGGTTACCGGCAAGGGCCGGATCCTTTCTCAGGCCAGGCAACTGCAGCTGGAAGAGGTCTTTCTCAAGAGCGGCGCCTCATTCCTGCAGGCGGCGGGCACGATCGCCGCCGACTATGACCTGCAATTCGATCTGGCCTCCCCCGATATCGGCGAGATCCTGCCGGGAGGCGAGGGGGAGATCAGTGCCCACGGTAGGGTCGGCGGCAGCCGCGATTACCCTTCCCTCGACCTGGATCTCGATGCGGCCGGGGTGCGCTATGCCGATAACATCATCGAGCGGCTGACCGGCACGGTCCATGCCGATACCCGGCCGGGTGCCGAGATGACGGCCACCGTCAGCGGCGAGCAGATCACCTGGTCCGGCCTGGTGCTGCACAACGGGGAGATCAGGCTTACCGGTTCGACCGAGGATCACAATTTCACCGCTCGCCTGCAAACCGACCAGGGCGACCTGCGGTTCGACCTCAACGGCGGTCTCGAGGAGAAGCTCTGGCAGGGGCGGCTGCAGGATATGCGACTGGCCCAGCCGAGTCTTGGAGACTGGCGGCAGAGCGAGGCCGCGGAGCTCGAGATTTCCGCGGCGGCTGCGGACCTGGGCGGTCTCTGTCTCGAACGGGGGCAGGGGCGGATCTGTCTCGATGTCGGCTGGCACAAAGAGAAGGGGAAGGCCCTCTGGCAGCTGGCGGGTGAGATGAAGGACCTGCCGCTGGCAATATTCAGTGACCAGGGCATACTCCCCTGGCCGGTAGAGGGCATGCTTGCCGCCTCCCTGACAGCAACCGGTGATGCCGAAAGTGTCCTGACCGGCGAGCTCTCGGTCTCGATCCCCCGGAGCAGCATCGAACCGGGCCTTGCGGAAGAAGGGTTCGAAGGGTTGCTCCTGAGTGAGACCACCCTGGATCTGCATCTGGCCGACCAGCGGCTCAATGCGGATCTCAGTTCGGTCTTCCAGGACAGGAGTTCCATCCTGCTGCAGGTGGCGATCGAAGAGGACGGCACCTTCACCGAGCCCATCTGGCGCCGGCCGCTGACGGGCCAACTCATAATCGATATGCAGGACCTCAGTCCCTTCGGTCCCCTCACCGGTTACATGCTCCGGCCGACCGGCAGTCTCAACAGTTCTCTGGCCATCACCGGCACCCTCCGCCGGCCGGTCTTCGAGGGACGTCTCGACCTGCGGAAGGGACGGATCGCACTGCCCTCTCTGGGCATCTTTCTCGAGGATGTCGGCGTCTCGCTTACCGCCGCCGGCGAAGAGGTGAAGATTACCGGCAGCAGCCGTTCCGGGCCCGGCCGGGTGGACGCGGAGGGGATTCTTGCCTATAACGAGGACACCGGCCTGGAAGGTGATTTCATGGTCACCGGGAAAGATTTCGAGGCCGTCAGCCTGCCGGAGTATGAGATACGGGTCGACCCGGATCTTCGTTTCCAATTCACCAGGGAAAAGGGGGAGGTGACCGGCAAACTCGCCATCCCCCACGCCCTCCTCACCCCCGAGGAGATGAAGGACTCCGTCTCGGTCTCCAAGGACGTGACCTATACCGACATGCAAGAGGAGGAAATGGCCAGGGGTTGGCCGCTCGAGTCGCAGATCGAGGTCAGCCTCGGCGATGATGTGCGGTTCGACGGCTATGGCTTGAAGGGTAAACTCCACGGCACACTGGCAATCCGCGATACCTCGGATTCCTTCATGAGCGGCAAGGGGGAATTGTCCATGGAAGAGGGAATTTTCTCCCTCTATGGCCGTAATCTGGCCATTGAGCGGGGCCGGATCCTGTTTGGCGGCGGGCCGGTGGACAACCCCGGCATCGATGCCCGGGCGCTGCAGCTCATCAAGGAAAAAAGCGCTCGAACAGGCGATCTGGTCATCGGTGTCAATGTCAGCGGCACCCTGCAGGACCTGGAATTCAAACTCTTTTCCGATCCGCGCATGGATGAGGGCGATATCCTTGCCTATATGGTGGTCGGCCACTCGATGTCGGACACCAACAAGGAAGAAGGCGGCATCCTGCAGGCTGCGGCCTCGACCATCGGCCTGGGGGAAGGGGTGGGGATGGTGACGACGCTTACCGGCCTGCTGCCGGTCGATGAGATGCACCTTGCCGGGACTGAGGATGAGGGCAATATGTCCCTGGTGGTCGGCAAGAAACTGACGGACCGGCTGTATATCAGCTACGACCACAACTTCTTCGACCAGAAGGGGGCGTTTCGGTTGAGCTATGACCTGGGCTACGGTTTCTCCGCTGAGACCAGCAGTTCGGCGGAATCGAACGGGGCCGATCTATTCTATTCCATCGAGCGTTAGGCCTCTTTTACTGCAGTCAGGGCCTCTGCATCATAGCGGGGCGATCTCCTCGAAGCGGTTCGTCGCCAGGTTCTTCCTGACCCTGTCGGCGGCGAACACCGCCCCGTTCATGGCGATATAGACCCCCGGGCCGAGGATCTGCACGGCCGCCAGGGCGCAGCCGATGTTGAAGACGGCGTCGCTGGTCTTGAACAGGGCCGGTTCCAGTGCCCCGGTCAGGACGATGGTCTTGCCGCTGATCGCCTTCAGGCGGAGCGCGGTCTGGACCATGGTGTCGGTGCCGTGGGTTATCAAAATCCGCTGCGCCGGATCATCCTGCACCGCCGTGAAAATTATCTGCCGGTCGAAATCGCTGAGATCGAGGCTATCCTTACGCATCAGCGAGGTGACCGAGTAGCTGACGGCCAGATTCAGCTCGCCGAGGACCCTGGCGATATTGGGAGGTCCTACCTCATACTGGCTCTTGGCATCGAAATAGACCTTGTCGATGGTGCCGCCGACGGCGATGATCGAAATATGCATGCTGTTCCCCTCTTTCATTCGGTCTTCCTGCGGATATAGAGGACCTTTTTGGCCTGGGCCACCAGATCCCCTTGCCCGTCGTTGATCCTGACCGTAAATCTGGCCAGATGTTTGCCGCCGTCGGCGGTATGTTCCCTGATCTCCCTGAGATCCTCATCGCTGATCACGAAGACAGCGGAGACCTTGCCACGGCCCGGGCGGATGAAGTCGATCGAAGCCGATTTTTCCAGGGCGATAAGAACATAAAACAAGCGACTTGGCAAGCGCGTGGGATATCCTGCGTATGAACTCGACGACAAGGGCTACCTGAGCGATATGAGCAGATGGGACAGCCGGCTGCGGGACTGGCTGGCCGCCCGGGAAAATATCGCCCTGACTGCGGAACACCTCGGCGTCATCGACTTTCTCCGCAGATATTACCGGCAGCACGGAACCCACCCGGTGGTCAGGATGATCACCGCCGAGATGGCCGGGGCGCTGGGGCCGGACAAGGCGACGATCAAATACTTCCATGCACTCTTTCCCGCCGGCATCCACCAGGCCTTCAAGATCGCCGGTCTGCCGATGAAGCAGAACTGCTGCTGAAAAGGGCGGTGAGGCCGCCGGCCCGGTTCCGTCCTGCGAACATCCTCAGCTCACCTGTTGTGGAAGCCCGGGGGAGTGATTATTTCTGAATAAGAACGGCAATGAAATCCGCAGTGCGCGACATAACCGTCAGGGAGGAACTCCGTTATGAAAACAGAAGAAACGAAAAATATCGGGCTGCGCGGCATAACCATCGCCGATACCCATATCAGTCTGGTCGATGGTGAAGGCGGCCGGCTTTTCTACCGCGGCTATCCGATCCAGCAACTCGCCGAGCTGGCCACCTTCGAGGAGGTCATCTATCTGCTCCTCTACGGTTCCGCCCCCACCCAGGGACTCATCCTGAAGATGCAGGAGGATCTGCGCGGCTACCGCCGGCTGCCCGATGAGCTTGTCGCTACCCTGAAACTGTTCAAGGCCGATGCCGGACCGATGGATGTCATGCAGGCCATGGTCGCCGCCCTGTCCCAGTTCGACCCCGACCTGCAGGCTGACAGCCGCGAGGCGGTCAGCCGTTCCTGCCTGCGCTTGATCGCCCGGTTCGCCACGGCGGCCGCGGCCTGGCAGAGGATACGCAGCGGTAACGAGCCGGTCCTTGATGCCGACGACGACAGCCATGCCGCCGCCTTTCTGCACGGTATGTGGGGGCGGAGGCCGAGCACGGAGGAGACGAGGCTGATGGACCTGCTCCTCATCCTCCATGCCGATCATGCCTTCAACGCCTCGACCTTCGCGGTCCGCGAGGTCGCCTCCACCCGGGCCAATCTCTATGCCTCGGTCAGCGCCGGGGTGGGCGCCCTGAGCGGCGATCTGCACGGCGGGGCGAACGCCAAGGTCATGCAGATGCTGCTCGATATCGGCAATCTCGACAATGCCGGGGCCTGGCTTGTCAGCAGGATCGAGGCCGGCCAGCGGATCATGGGTCTAGGTCATCCGGTCTATACCACCGAGGACCCGCGGGCCTCGATCCTGCGGGTGGTGGCCGACAGGGTGCTGCAGCGGCCGGAGGACAGGAAGTGGTTTGAACTCTGTCTGGTGGTGGAGGAGCGGGGCCGTGCCCTGCTGAAGGAAAAGAAGCACCGCGATCTCTATCCGAACGTCGATTTCTACTCCTCGCCGGTTCTCTACGGCCAGGGTTTCCCCATCGACATGTTCCCGGTATTCTTTGCCGTTTCCAGGGTGGCGGGCTGGTGCGCCCATTATCTCGAGGAGCACTTCGCCGAGGCGCAGCCAAAACCGGTGCTGTACCGGCCGGAGTCCACTTACACCGGCCGGATGTGCAGCAAGGAGGGGTGCACCTGGCCGGATATCAACGCCCGCGGCCAGGTCACCGCCATCTGAGCGTGTCGGGCAACCGGCCTGCCGCCGTTCAGTCGGCGGTCCGGGGCGGGTGGCTGTGCGGCAGCAGGTGAGGGAAATGAGCGTGGTGGCGGCCAATGTGCTGCAGGTCGCGGATCTCCTCCAGACAGTGGTTCTTGTAGGTGTAATCGAGGCCGTTGATCGCCTGCAGGTGTTCATCGGCAAGAAACTCGAGTGTCGGGTAGTCGCGGATGATCCTGCCTTGGTGCATGACGATGGTGCGGCTGCTCAGGCTGCGGATGAAGAACATGTCGTGGGTGATGAGGATCCTGGTCATCTGCAGCCGTTCGAGGATCTCCAGGAGGAGTTCCTGGCTCTCCGGGTCAAGGCTCGCGGTCGGTTCGTCGAGGATCAGCACCTCGGGCCGCATGCTCAGGGCCGCCGCGATCGCCAGCCGTTTCCGTTCCCCGCCGCTCATGTTGAGCGGCACCCTCTGCTCATAGCCTGACAGCCGGACGCTGTCCAGTGCCTCATCGACCCGCATCTTGACCTCTGCCGCCGGCAGCTGCATCTGCCGGGGACCGAAGGCCACCTCCTCGAGGCAGGAGGGACAGAAGAGCTGGTCGGCCGAGTTCTGGAAGACCATGCCGACCTGTCGCCACAGGCTGCGCCGGTATTTCTGGTCCACCTCCCGACCCTTGTGAAAAAAATACCCCTCGCCGCGGTTGAGGCCGAGCAGACAGCCGGCAAGGGTCGATTTGCCGGCGCCGTTCTCACCGACCAGGGCTATGGTTTCCCCGGTGTTGACGATCAGGTTGACATCGGTGACGCCGGACGACATGTCGGGGTAGCGGAAGCTGTAGTGCTGCAGTTCGAGAACCGGCGTCTGCGGGTCCGGCAGCGGGGCATGGAGGGCGTTGTCGCCGTGCTCGTGGCTGTGGTGATAATGCCGGTGGCTGGCCGGCTCGTGGTGGTGGTGATCCTCGCCGCAGCAGCTGAAACGGAAGGTGAAGTCGAGCCCGTGCTCGCGCAGGGCATGCTGCTGGGAGACGAGATCGCGGAAACTGTAATCGTGATGGACCCGGCCGTCGGCGAGGACGATTGCCCGCTCGCAGATGTCGTAGAGGAACAGCAGGTCGTGGTCGATGATGATCAGGGTGCCGGAAAAATCGGCCAGCAGTTCCTTGAAGATCTGTTCCTGCCGGGGGTCGAGATTGGCGGTGGGCTCATCGAGGATCAGCACCTCCGGCCGCATGGCGAGAAGGGAGGCGAAGGCGGCCCGTTTCTTCTGGCCGTAGCTGAGCAGATGCGCCGGTTTGTACATCAGCTGCCTGAGGCCGACGGCCTCGAGACAGCCGTGGACCAGGCTCTCCACCTCTTCCCGGCCGAGGCCCTGGTTCATCGGCCCGAAGGCGACATCCTCGTAGAGGCTGTTGCAGAACAGGTGGTTGTCCGGGTCCTGGAAGAGAATGCCGATATCGCGGCGCATGGCGGCGAGGACATTTGCATCCGCCGGTTCGCCCTGATAGCTGAGCGAGCCTCTCTGCGCCGGCAGGAGACCGTTGAGGTGCCTGGCGAGGGTCGACTTGCCCGAACCGTTCTTGCCGACCAGGGCGATGCGGTCCCCCCTGCGCACCGTCAGGCTGATGTCCCTCAGGGCCTCGCCGCCGTCCGGGTAGGTGAAGAAGAGGTGCTCGACGGCAAAGAGCAGGTCGTCGCCCTGTACCTCAATATCTTCGTGGTATTGGCTGTTGATGAGATGCATGCGGGCGGTACCGGTTGCAGGATTGGCGGCGGGATTGCCGGGCCGTTCAGATCGGCAGGGAGAAGAACAGCCGGTCAAGGACAACGAGCAGGACACCGATAATAGCGCAGAGCAGGCCTTTCGTCACATCCCCGGCGGTGGTCACCGGCCTCTCGAAGGTCGGGTAACTCCCCTGGTAGCCGCGGCAGAGCATGGCCTCGTAGACCTTCTGGGTCCGATCGAAGGAGCTGATGAACAGCATGCCGAAGAAATTGCCCATGGTCCGCATGGTCGCCAGGTCTGTCCTGGCGGTGAAGCCACGCACCCGCATGCTCCGGTGCATGCGGAGGATCTCCTGCTGGAAGACAAAGATATAGCGATGACTGAGCAGGATCATCTGCATGATCGGCCCCGGTATGCCCAGTCGGGCAAAGCCCTGCAGGGTGGACGACAGCGGCGCGGTGCCGAGCATCGGCTCCATCAGCAGGGCGATGGCGCAGGCCTTGCAGACGATGGTCAGGGCCAGGATGAGGCCGTGCAGGTGAAAGGGCAGGTTCTCGAGAAGCGGGAAGATGAGGAGGGTCTCCCCGGGCCGGGTCGAGGCTGAAAAGGGCATCACCACCAGGAACATGACGAGAAAGCCGGACATCGCGGCGAGTCGCCGGAGTGCGCCCCGCCAGGGAATTCCTGCCAGGAAAACGGCGAGGATCGAAACGGCGAGGGCGATGGCGCTGCAGGTCAGGCTCTTCAGGGAGGCGATGAGAAAACAGTAGATGATCAGCGAGGCGGCCTTCGCCGCCGGGTCCCAACGATGAAACAACGAGGTGCGATCGGCCTCGGCATCGATGGTCGGAATCGACCAGTCGGGGGCATCCGTCCTGTCCTTTCCCCGCTTTTTCCGGGTGGCGAAGAAGATGATCAATGCGGCAGGGAGAAGAAACATCAGGGGCAGCAGGCCGGCGGAGAGGGCGGAGAGATGGATGATTTGACCGGGATCTGCCATGATTTCAGTTCAACACGGAAAGGTTTCGGCGGACCGTCGGGTAGGCGGCAAGCCCGGGATGCAGGCAACTGCCGCCGACAGCGTCGCGTAGATGCCAGCCAGGGGACCGATGGCGGAAACGGACGGAGGCTGGAGGCCGGTTTTATGATCGAGGCTGATTCCCGGCACGTCCCTGCAGTCTCCTGGGGCCGAGCAGTTCAGGCCTGACCCGGTAGATAAAGGAAATGGTGAAGGCGGAGATGGCCGCCTCGACAAGTATCACCGGAATATGGGCGGCCAGGGCGAGTTTGGCCACCCCGATAAAGTCCTCGCCGCCGGTGGCGAGCAGGCCGGCGAGAAAGATGGCGGCCAGAGCGGTGCCCAGACCGCCGGCTATAGCCCCCGCCACGGTGCACCTGAGCTGGCTGGTGCCGCGCAGGGCATGGAAAAGCAGGCCGCAGAGCAGGGCCGGCAGGCCCATCATCATGGCGTTGGCCCCGAGGGCGGTGAGACCGCCGTACTGAAAGAGGATGCTCTGCAGAAAGAGGCCGATGCCGATGCTGAGAAAGGCGGCAGGCCCCAGCAGGGCGCCGACGATACCGGGCATCAGCAGGTGGACCGAGGTCGGCCCGAGGGGCAGGTGGATCAGGGATGCGACGAAAAATGATGAGGTGACCACTGCGACCTTGGGCAGGTCATCCTGCCGGATGGTCTTCAGGCTGAGGCCGATACCGGCGGCGGTAAGGGCATAGGCGGCCACCGAGACCGCGGTGGGGAGCACTCCGTCGGATATATGCATGCCTCATTTCTCCGGCTGGCGGCGCTGCCGGCGCGAGGCCATGAAAGCTATTATGCCGAAAATGCCGAGGATGTAGCCGAGGCCGGCGATTGCCTGCTGCAGGCCGGGTTCTTCGACCTTCTGGCTGAGCGCGGCGATATCCCTCCTGAGCATCTGCATCTCCCGGGTGAGTTTGCTGTCCTGTTCGGCCATCCGCAGCAAAACGGCACGGCAGTCATCCGCCGGTCCCGAGGCGACCGCCGTCTCCGTCCCGGTAGCTCCGGCAGGCTCTGCTGCCGTCTCGGCCGCTGAAGCGGGAGTAGAGGACAGCAGGGCCAGGATCAGCGCAATGAGAACCGCAGCCGGTACCGTCCCGATGAATTTTCCGCTTGAGGCCATCACATCTCCGTTTCCTTCAGCAGGTAGCTGTTCCTGTGGCCCATGCCGGCGTTGATGACGATGGTCAGGTCCTCTTTTTTCGGCAGCGGGAAGCTGAACAGGCCTTTTTCGTCGGTCTTTCCGGCAAGCAGTATGGTCTCGCTCCGGTCCCGGACCTCGATGGTGCCGCCGGCGACCGGCCTGCCGTCCGGAAAATAGCTCTCGGTGCGGACTGTTTCCCCCTCGACATAGGCGAAGACGTTGACCTTATGCGCCAGGACAGCGCAAGGAGCCATGAGGAGGAGGGTGAGAGACAGCAGGAGGACAATATTGCAGCGCGTGCGCATGGGCAGTCCCTGAAGAAAGGCTGGTCTGCGGAATTTCCGTCGCCGGCCATAATATTTTTTTCCGTTACTTCATATCTGTTGTATGTACCCAATACACAGCCCCGATTTCAACCCCTTTTTCAAGGCCGTCCTTTCGCAGCTTCCAGTCGGCCTCGCTGAGGGCGGCAAAACCCCACCAGCCGGCCCTGGGCATGGCGTACGAAAAAACCCCGTCGGCATCGGCCTTGACCACCTGGGTGACGTACGGGTCGCTCGGGGCCTTGACCAGCGATGGGTTGCCCGGCGATTCGTTCAGGTATTCGACCTCGACCTCGGCCCCGGCCGCCGGTTTACCTTTGACCATGACCCGGCCGGTGAACAGGTTGTTGCTCCACAGGCCATAGGGTCTGGTCAGCGGAATGATCTCGGTTTCCAGGTCGACCGGTTGGTCCCAGCCTTCTTCCAGGCCGAGGGCATTGACGCAGACCTTGGTGTAATGGACGATGAACAGGTCTTCGGCCGGTTCCCAATAGGGGGCCGGTTCGAGATAGAAGGTATAATCACCGGGGCGCTTGACCTGGTAGGTGGTCCGCCAGGTGGTGAAATCCCGGTCCTGCTCCGGGGCCTTGCCTTTGCCCTCGCTCAGCGTGGCGAGCAGGTCGGTTTTCCGGCCGTTCTGCAGGACGCCGAATTGTACGGGTCTTGCCATCTCCATATAGTGCCGATCCAAGGGGTGGATGAATTTCACCGCCAGTTTCAGTTGCTTGCCGTCTCCCTGGCTGATGATGTCGTCGGCGGGGATAAGGGCTGCGAAATGGGCCTGCCCGGAGGCGGCCGGGCCGATTGCGCATATAAAAATAGCACTTCCTGTCAGAAATTGTTTCAGATGCATCCCTGCCTCCTTTGCGTTTTTCCGGTTAAATTTGCAAATTTTTGATTTATTTAGCTGAAACGAGGGGATACGAAATATATACCGGACCAATTTGGACAATCCAACCATCTGAATGGCGACAAGGCGGGCATGGCTGATTGTCTCTGCAGGCCAGCGAAAAACAGTGTTACAAATTTATTATTAGTCACACTAGCACCGCCGCCGACCATCGTCAATCTGGAAATTCCGGACTGGTTGCAGAAATATTTCTCTCCCGGGACTGTCATGTCCGGAGGATGGCTGAGCCTGACCGGGTCTTTGTCAGTACATTTCCGGCATGAGGAGGACAGGGCGGATGCCGGAGTCGGGATGGGCAGAGCTGAGGCGCCGATCACCACTGCAGCCGAAGAGAGCAGTTCCGGCCGCCGGTCGATCTCGAAGGCCTGACCGGAGGATGGACCGAACCGCTGGTCAGGTCGGGAAGTTGTCAAAATTATGTATCTTTTCTTTGACATCCGGCAGACAATATGTCAAAGTTTTGCGCAGAAGGAAGGGGCGTAGACGGTCTGCGCCGGTTAACCCCCCGGGGGAATTTCTTGGCCGGTTAACCGCAGGGGCAAGGAGTTATTTGGGAGTGAGCATGGGACACAAGAGAATATTTGTGCGGGTGCCGTTGACTGCAGAGGCCACTTTGTCGGGGGGGCAAAAAAAGGCTATCAAGGCGCGCACCGTCGATATCAGCCAGGGCGGATTCTGCATTACCGGACCTTCGGAAGAACTTTCGGAGTCGGAATACCAGATCGAGATTATCACCGCGAACGGGGAGCGTCTGAAGATGTATGCCAGGTTTGTACGTCGTGATGGTGATTGTGCGGGCTTCGAGACTTTGGAGATTGATGAACAAAGTCTTGAAGTAATAACATATTTAGTGTCTGAGTATCAGATGACGCCGGAGTTTGTCAAACAGATCGACGAGTTTGACCTGCTGAGTCAGCGCTTTGTTGACGATGAGGGTAATGAGTTGGAGATCACCTTCGACGATGATCGTGACAAGTGAATCATGGCTAAGAAAGAGAGGCAGACGACCATCCTGGTGGTGGACGATGAGCAGGTGCACCGCTACATGCTCTGTTCCATGCTCAAGGAGTGGGGCTGGCGCTGTGTCGAGGCCGATGACGGCGATACCGCTGTCGCGGCGGTCGAGAAACATGCCTACGATGCGGTGCTGATGGATGTGCGCATGGCCAGGATGGACGGACGCGAGGCCTTCACCCGCATTCACGCCGTCAAGCCGGCCCTGCCGGTGATCATCATGACCGCCTATTCCTCCGTCGATGCTGCCGTCGAGGCCATCCGCCACGGCGCCCACGACTACCTCACCAAACCCCTCGATTTCGACCGCCTGCGTCTGGCCCTGGAACGGGCGGTGGACCGCCACCAGGTCGTCGAACGGCGACAGCAGCGGGCTGAGGAAGAGACCCCGCTCCATACTGCCATCATCGGCACCTCCCCGCCGATGCTGGAACTGCTGGAGATGATCAGGTATGTCGCCCCCACCGAAGCCACGGTGCTCATCGCCGGTGAATCGGGGACCGGCAAGGAACTGGTGGCCGAGGCCCTGCACCACAACAGCCTGCGGCGGGAAGGACCCTTCGTCAAGGTCAACTGCGCCGCCCTGGCCGAAAGCCTGCTCGAATCAGAGCTCTTCGGCCATGAAAAGGGGGCCTTTACCGGGGCCGACCGGCGGCGGGAGGGGAAGTTCGTCCAGGCCGACGGCGGCACCCTCTTTCTCGACGAGATCGGCGAGACCACCCAGGCCATGCAGGTCAAGCTGCTGCGGGTCCTGCAGGAACAGGAACTGCAGCGGGTCGGCGGCGAGGAGACGATCAGCGTCGATGTCCGCATCATCGCCGCCACCAACCGCAACCTCGAGGAAGAGGTTCGCCGCGGCGCCTTCCGCGAGGATCTCTATTACCGCCTGAACGTGGTGATGCTGTTGGTGCCTCCCCTCAGGCAGCGCGACGAGGATATCCCCCTGCTTGTCCGCCATTTCGCCGCAATCTTCGCCCAGAAGAACCGCCGGCGTCTGGAAGGGATAACCCAGGGGTGCATGGACCTGCTCCGCCGCTACAGCTGGCCGGGCAATGTCAGGGAACTGGAGAACGCCATCGAACGCGGCATCATCCTCATGCGTGGTGAGCAATTGACCGAAAAGAGCCTGCCCCTGACCGTTCAGAAGATAGCCGAAGACCAGGAGACGATGCCGGGAGCCCGCCCTTCCTCCCTGTCCGATATCGAGAAGGAGATGATCTTCCAGACCCTCGACGAGACCGGCGGCAACAAGAGCGAGGCAGCCAGGCGGCTGGGCATCACCCGAAAGACCCTGCAAAACAAGCTGCACAAGTATGACGAGGGCTGATGACAGCCTCCGACCTGAACCTTCCGCGGGAGCTTCTCCAGCCTTGAGCAGAACTTTCAGGGATGCTTTCGGACCCCATCTTTGTCATTTCGACCGAATTGTCATTTCGACTGAGCCTCTTGTAAAGTTACAGATCCGCAGGCCGACATCGGGTTGCCTTGGCCAGGACCCGGGCCGGAGTCTCAGGTATTCTCCCTCATTCCATACGGGTAACCGCCTTCCAATCTTATCGGAAAGGCACCTGCAAGCCATCTTGACTTGCCTGCAGCGCTGTGGTAATTCTGTCGGTTTCCGGTTCTGGTGGCGCATCGCCGCCACCCCGATACAGGCCGGGTGAGAGAGATATAAGGAGTGATGGTGCATGAGAACGGATATCGTACATAGCGGTGCCGGCGAATTAACCTACGAAATTCGCAATATTGTCAATGTCGGCACGAAACTTGAGAAGCTCGGGCTGAAGGTCAACTGGGAGAACATCGGCGACCCCGTCGCCAAGGGGGAAATTATCCCCATGTGGATGAAGGAGATCGTCGCCGAGGCGGTCATGGAGGATCGCACCTACGGCTATTCGCCTACCAAAGGGGTGCTGTCCACCCGCGAGTTCATCGCCGAGCAGACCAACAAACGCGGCAAGGTCCAGATCACCGCCGAGGACATCATCTTCTTCAACGGCCTCGGTGACGCCATCTCCAAAGTCTTCGGGTTCTTGCGCCGCACCGCCCGGGTCATCGTCCCGACCCCGAGCTACACCACCCACTCCTCGGCCGAGGCCGCCCATGTCGGCGATAAACCGCTGACCTATATCCTTGACCCGAACAACCACTGGTACCCGGATATCGACGATATCGAGAAACACGTCAAATACAATCCGGCGGTGGCGGGCATCCTCATCATCAATCCCGATAATCCCACAGGAGCAGTCTATCCTACCGAAATTATAGAAAAAATAGTCGAGATTGCGCATCGCTACGACCTTTTTCTGATCTGCGACGAAATATATCATAATATGGTCTACAATGGCACCAGCACTTCACCGCTCTCCGATGTGGTGGGCGATGTGCCGGCGATTGCCATGCGCGGTATCTCGAAGGAAATGCCGTGGCCCGGTTCGCGCTGCGGCTGGATCGAGATCTACAACGCCGACAAGGATCCGATGTTCACCAAGTACATCACCTCGATCCTTCATGCCAAGATGGTCGAGGTCTGTTCGACCACCCTGCCGCAGATGGTCTACCCGAAGGTCGTCACCCATCCCCAGTACCCGGTGTACCTGGCCGAGAGGATCAAACGCTACGAGAGGTTCTCCAACATCGCCTACAACTGCCTGAAGGATGTCAAGGGCGTGCTGGTCAACCGGCCGAACGGGGCCTTCTATATGAGCGTCTGTTTCGAGTGGGGCATACTCACGGACAGACAGACCCTGCCGATCGAGAACCGAGAGATCAGAGAGCTGGTGGAGCAGCTGGTCAGTCCTCCCGACACCGCCATGGACAAGCGTTTCGTCTACTATCTCCTCGGCGCCACCGGAATCTGCGTGGTGCCTCTGACCTCGTTCGCCACCGACCTGCATGGTTTCCGGATCACCCTCCTGGAGCGCAATGAGGGGGAGTTCTACAAGATCTTCAGCACCATCGCCCGCACTATCAGAGAGTATCTCAGGAGCTGAAAATCCTTTCAGCTCCTGACCATCCCCAGGCGACCGGGACAGGACCATGTTCCGGCCGCCGCGGCACCGGTCGCCCAACCGGTCGGCACTGCCTGCCACCTTGACAAGAAAAAACCGGCTACTTATTGTTGGCACAGGTTTACCCATCCATAACAGAGAACAGTTCGCCGCAATCCCGATTGCTGCGGGCTTTCACGAAAGATAATACACAGAGAACGGAGGAATCGGTGAGCGACAAGAAGAAACAAAATGGTCAAGATCTGCAGGAAGAGCTGGAAATACGCGACGAACTGGAGTCAGCCTTGGACGAACTGGAGCCCGCCGCAGAAGATGTGGAGACGGCCGAAGAGGTCGAACTCCGTGATGTCGAGCAGGACCTTGCCGCCGCCCTTGAGGAGATCGCCTCGCTGAAGGACCGGATGCTGCGTCTGGCGGCCGATTCGGAGAACTTCAAGAAACGCATGGAACGTGAACGGGTCTCCGGGCTGAAGTTTGCCGGTGAACAGATCTTTCGGGAGATGCTGCCGGTGGTTGATAATCTGGAGAGGGCAATCGGCCTCGGCGTGGTTGAGGCGGCCGACCCGGAGAAGACTCTGGCGGTCCTCCTGGAGGGGATACAGCTGACCTTCAAGAGCCTCGTCTCAACCCTGGAGAAATTCGAGGTGAAGCCCATCGAGAGCATCGGTCAGCCATTTGATCCCAACAAACAGGAGGCGCTGACCATGGAACCCAGCGAGACGGTACCCGCCAGCCATGTCCTGACCGAGTTCGAAAAGGGCTATTATTATAAGGATCGTCTGCTGCGTCCGGCCCGGGTCGTCGTCTCCTCGGGAAAACCGGAAACAAAGCAGTAGGGCGGAAAAAAAAAGGGCCTCTCTTGACAAATCAGTGAAGATGACAACTTTACAAGAGGCTGATGAATATTGGCAAAAGACATTGAAAACAAGAGGAATTCGGAAAAGAAGGTATCCGAACAGATTGCTATAAGGAGAGAAAAGACATGGGTAAGATTATCGGAATTGATTTGGGCACCACCAATTCATGTGTGGCGATTATGGAGGGCGGCGAACCGAAGGTAATCGCCAATATCGAGGGAAACAGGACCACCCCCTCAATTGTGGCGTTCACCGATAATAACGAACGTCTCGTTGGGCAGGTCGCCAAGCGTCAGGCCGTAACCAATCCCGAGCGTACCCTGTATGCCATCAAACGTCTCATCGGTCGGAAATTCACGGATAACGAGGTGAAGCGCTCGATCGGGATAAGTCCGTTCAAGATCGTTGAGGGTACCCACGGCAGTGTTGCAGTCGCGGTCATGGACAAGAACTACACTCCCGCTGAGATCTCCGCCATGATTCTGGTGAAGATGAAACAGACCGCCGAGGAATACCTCGGTGAAGAGGTCACCGATGCGGTGGTTACGGTTCCGGCCTATTTCAACGATTCGCAGCGTCAGGCCACCAAGGATGCCGGCAAGATCGCCGGCCTGAATGTCATGAGGATCATCAACGAGCCGACGGCCGCATCGCTGGCCTACGGTCTCGACAAGAAAGGCGAGGAGAAGATCGCCGTCTTCGATCTTGGCGGCGGTACCTTCGATGTCTCGATCCTCGAGATCGGTGACGGTGTCTTTGAAGTCAAGTCAACCAACGGCGATACCTTCCTCGGTGGCGAGGACTTCGACATGCGCATCGTCAACTGGCTGGCCGACGAGTTCAAGCGCGAGCAGGGCATCGATCTGCGTAGCGACAAGATGGCCCTGCAGCGCCTGAAGGAAGAGGCCGAGAAGGCCAAGATGGAACTCTCCACCACCAAGGAGACCGATATCAATCTGCCCTTCATCACCGCAGATGCTACCGGCCCCAAGCATATGAACGTGAAGCTGAGCCGGGCCAAACTCGAGTCCCTGGTCGATGACCTGGTCGAGCGGACGGTCGGTCCCTGCCGGACCGCCTTGAAGGATGCCGGTCTTTCCCCCTCCGATATCGATGAGGTTATCCTGGTCGGCGGTATGACCAGGATGCCGAAGGTGCAGGAGAAGGTCAAGGAAATCTTCGGCAAGGAGCCGCACAAGGGCGTAAACCCCGATGAGGTGGTGGCGATCGGCGCGGCCATTCAGGGCGGCGTTCTGCAGGGCGACGTCAAGGATGTCCTGCTCCTCGATGTGACCCCGCTGTCGCTTGGTATCGAGACCCTGGGCGGCGTAACCACCAAGCTCATCGAAAAGAACACCACGGTGCCGACCAAGAAGAGCCAGATCTTCTCGACCGCCGCCGACAACCAGCCGGCCGTCTCCATCCACGTCCTCCAGGGCGAGCGGGAAATGGCCCAGGACAACAAGACCATCGGCCGTTTCGAGCTCTCCTCGATCCCGCCGGCCCAGCGCGGCGTACCGCAGATCGAGGTGACCTTCGACCTGGACGCCAACGGCATCCTGCATGTCGGTGCCAAGGACCTCGGCACCGGCAAAGAGCAGTCGATCAGGATCACCGCCTCATCCGGTCTCACCGAGGCCGAGATCGAGCGCATGACCCGCGACGCCGAACTGCATAAGGAAGAGGACAGGAAGCGGCGGGAACTGGTCGAGACCCGTAACCAGGCCGACGCCATTGTCCATGCCAGCGAGAAGAGCCTGAAGGATCTCGGCGACAAGGTCGATGCCCCGACCAAGGCGAGCGTCGAAAAGGAGATCGAGAACGTTAAAAAGGTTATGACCGGAGACGATATCGATGCGATCAAGGCCGCCATTGATGCCCTGACCACCGCCTCCCATAAACTGGCCGAGTTGATGTACGCCCAGGCTTCAAAAGACAACCCGGATAGCGGCGGCAGCGGAAGCGGCGGCGGTGCCGGCGCAGGTGCGGCCGGCTCGGGCAAGAAGGATGACGACGTGGTCGATGCCGATTTCGAGGAAGTGAAGTAAGCGGTTTCCTTCCTCAGCGACTAGTCTTTTTGGAATCGAAGGGAGTACGGAAAAATATTTTCCGTACTCCCTTTTTTCGTGTTTTTACGGTAAGGTGTCGAAAAATTCTATTCACCACATCAACGGACTGCCGTTCAACTTCAACCAGGTTATGCTGCATATGAAAATCCTCTCTGGCATCCAGCCCTCCGGGCAACTGCATATCGGTAACTATTTCGGGATGATGCGGACAATGATTGGGCACATGGAAAGCTCAGAGCTGTATGTCTTCATCGTTGATCTGCATGCCCTGACCTCGGTCAGGCAGCGCGACAAACTGGCGGCCGGGACCCTGGAGGCGGCCGCCGATTTTATGGCCCTCGGGCTTGATCCGGACAGGTGCCAGTTCTGGGTGCAGTCCGATGTCCCCGAGGTCTGCGAGCTCACCTGGATACTGTCGACTATTGCCCCGATGGGCCTGATAGAACGCTGCCATGCTTACAAGGACAAGGTCGCCAAGGGCCTGGAGGCGAGCCACGGCCTGTTCTCCTACCCGGTGTTGATGGCCGCTGATATCCTGCTCTACCAGGCGGATCGGGTGCCGGTCGGCCGGGACCAGAAGCAGCACCTGGAGGTGGCCCGCGATCTGGCCCAGAAGTTCAACCACGAATACGGTGAGACCTTTGTCGTGCCCGAGCCGGCGATCAGCGAGACGACCGCCATCGTCCCCGGGCTCGACGGCCTGAAGATGTCGAAATCATACGGCAATACCATCCCGATCTTCATCTCCGGCAAGGACCTGAAAAAGCGGGTCATGGCCATTGCCACCGACGCCACCCCGGTGGAGGAACCGAAGAATCCCGACACCTGCACCCTCTACAATATCTTCAAGCTCTTCGCCCCTCCCGCCCGTCTGCAGGAGGTGCGCGACCTCTACCTGCACGGCGGCGCGGCCTACGGCTATATCAAGCTGGAACTGGTCGAGTTGATCGAGAACTATTTCGCCGAGGCCCGCCGGAAGAAAGCGGAGTTCCAGGCCGATCCGCAGATGGTCAGGGAGATCCTCAAGAAAGGTGCCGAAAAGGCCAGGGCCAAGGCAACCGTCACCCTCGATCTGGTCCGGGACCGGGTTGGTTTGAAGTACTGATCGATAATCTTTGCGAGGAGACACCATGAGCTACGGAATAACACGAGAGGCCGCGTTGGAGCTCGTCCTGCGGCATCTCGGCAACCGCAACCTGATCAATCATTCGCTGGCCTCCGAGGCGGTGATGCGGGCTTTGGCCGTAAGGCTGGGCGAAGATCCGGAAAAATGGGGTCTGACGGGACTTTTGCACGATCTTGATTCGGAAAGCAATCCCGACCTCGCCACCCATACCCTCGAGACCATCAGGATATTGACTGATCTGGGAGTCGATGTCGAGATCGTCGAGGCCATCCGCCTGCATAACCTTGAGGCCCACCCCGGCAGTGCGCGAACGACCCCTCTCCAGCACGCCCTCGCCGCCGGCGAGACCGTGACCGGCCTGATCGCCGCCGCCGCCCTCGTCTATCCCGACAAGAAACTCGCCTCGGTCAAGACCAAGTCGGTGACCAAGCGTTATAAGGAAAAGGCCTTCGCCCGGGGGGCGAACCGCGAGATCATCGCCGAATGTGAGCTGCTTGGCCTGCCGCTTGCCGATTTCTGCACCCTCAGCCTTGCCGCCATGCAGGGGATAGCCGGGGAAATCGGACTATAGCCGGGGCAATGGGCACCGCCCCGGCACCCAGCCATCAACAGCGCTCAGCCTGCCATTTCTGATTACCGCATCAGGGCGCGCTGATCCTCGTGATGCCGCCGCGCGTCAGGACATAGAGCGCGCCATCGTTACCGACCAGCATATCGACCGGATTGTCCGCGACCCTGGAAAATGCATAGACCGCATTGCCGTTCGCCAGATCAAGACGGGCGATGAATCTGCTGGCGAAGTCCGCAAAGAAATAGTTGCCGCGATACGCGACCGGAAAGTTGCCGGCAAGGGGATAGAACGCGCCGCCGGCAATCGCGAAGCCGGTGAAAAACCCGCCGGGTCCCGACCCGAGTGGGTCTGCCGCGCTGTGTTTGTAAGCGAAGATCGGAGCGCTGAAACCGGCAATGAGATTGTCGGGCCCCTCCGAGGCCGGCCAGCCGTAGTTGGCGCCGGCGGCACCGAGGTTGATTTCCTCCCAGGTAAATTCGCCGACATCGTTGATATGGATCCGGCCGTTCTCCGGTTGCACGCTGAAGGTAAAGGGATTGCGCAGACCGCTGGCCCAGATCGCCTGGGCAAGGCCGGTCTGGCTTGCAAAGAACGGGTTGTCGGCCGGAATGGTGCCGTCATCGTTGAAGCGCAGCAGCTTGCCGAACGGATGGGACAGATCCTGCGCGAGCAGCCTTTGGGCATTTTCGCCGACCCCAACGTACAATCTGCCATCTAGGCCGAAGTGCAGGGCTCCGCCGTTATGGTTAGTGGCAGCCGA